>JAQBGU010000060.1:0-39701 GCA_032128375.1 Deltaproteobacteria bacterium
AAGCTCGATTCCGCCCGCCGGCCGTTGGCTCAGCATCTCGCCGAGCTCGGCTACAAGACTGCCGCGTTCGTCTCGGCGCCGTTTCTCGATCGCGCCTATGGTGTCGACCGGGGCTTCGAAACCTACGTGAACTTCCAAGGCGTCGACACAGAAGCCTTTCCTCCGACCCCAGCCGCTCACCAGCGGTCGCACCGGGACCGGTCCGCGTCCGAGGTGGTCGATGCCGCGCTCGCATGGATGAAAAACGACGCCGCCGGGCCACAACCCTGGTTTCTGTTCGTCCACATCTGGGATGTTCACTTCGACTACGACCCACCGGCCCCGTACGATTCGATGTTCGACCCCGACTACACCGGTAACCTCGACGCGAGGTTTCTGAACCACAACCCTGCAGTTCACGCGGGAATGTCCACACGCGATCTCAACCACATTCGCGCCCTCTACGACGGCGAGATTCGATGGGTCGATTCGCAACTCGATCGGCTGTTCGTGGCGCTACGCCAGAGAGAACGCAGTGAACCGATTCTGATCTCGCTTGTCGCCGACCACGGGGAAGAATTTTACGAACACGGCAACAAGTCTCATTTCAAGACGCTATTCGACGAATCGCTGCGGGTCCCCTGGATCGTCCGCTACCCCGGTGTTGTCGAGCCCGGCATCCGTATCGGTGGGGTAGCCGGGCTCGAAGACGTCGCACCCACACTGATTGGCTTGGCAGGACTCGCTCCGCTCGCGGAAGCGAGCGGCCACAATCTCGAAGGTCCTCTCAAGGCCGGCGGCAAGGGCACACGACCGCAGTTACTTCACTTCGGGTTACAGCGCGGGTTGCGCGGTCCGGACTGGAAGGTGACCTATCGCACGGATACGAAAGAAGCGCTCCACTACGACCTGAACCTCGATCCCTTGGAACAGGCGCCGAAGCCGGCAGCGAAAGCCGCACCAAAGCGGCTCGCCCGTCTCCTCAACCGGTTGAACAAGGCGTATTCCAGCGGCGAGACCCTGCACTGGGACGCTCCGAGCGAACTGGAACTCGACCCGTCGACAAGCGAAAGGTTGCGCGACCTCGGCTATATCGAGTAGCACTCCGTCAGTTCGCAGAATTCAAGATCGGCGGCGCAGTCGCCCCATCAGCTGCATCACTGCGAACACCGCGACACCCAGCCAGCTGGCACCCGATACCCAGAGGCTCGCGCGAACCAATGGGTTCGCGTGATGGCTGAACTCGACCCGCTCGTCTGCGACCCGGACGCGGACGCCTTGAAATGCGTGATTCAATCGAATCAAATCGCGCGGCGCGCCGTCGACGCTGACGCGCCAGCTCGGGGCCCACGACTCGGCGATGACCAGGTATCCAGGTCGGTCGAACTCGCATAGCAGCTCAATCCGCCGAGTCCGTTGGTCGGTAACGGTGCAGGGTTCGGCGAACGAGTAACCCGCGGCCATCCGGTCGGTCTCGCGCGCCAGTACCCGCGCTGCGGGTTGCGCCGATTGCGGCGCCAAGGTCCGTGCGCGATCGCCGAACCAATAGCCAATCGACTCGGCCGGCGGAACTGGCGCAGACGGCTCTGTGAGCGTCGCTGAGGCGACGCCGCGCTGAGACAAGCGTGCCAGTACCGGTAGGACTTCCCGCGGCGATCCCGATACCAATGCCAGCTCCGGATAGAAGTGCGCATAGGAAATGGTTCGGAGGTTCTCGTGGATCTCGATCGCATCGGTTTTCCACCGCGACGCGAACGCGAACGAAGCGGGAAGCGGTGGGCTGATCGATCCAAGTGCACTGACGAAGCGCACATTTGCGAGCCCGGCGAGCCCGGCGGCGGTCTCCATGCTTCGGGCGGTTGCGCGGGGATCCGTGGCGGCCTGACGCAGCGCGCCGTAGAATCCATCGGTTATGAGTTCGCTGCTGAAGCGCGTGCTCGACCAGTCGAGCCAACCCCAGGCGAGTCGGCGATCAGTCTCGACAACCCCCAGCATGTTGGCGAGCGGATTGTATTGTCGGGTATCGAGCAAGCCACCAGGGGGCTTGCCGTTCAATGCACGGAACGCCTCGCGTTGCTCAGCAACGGCATCAGCCGGGTAGCTTGCATCGAGCCGATCTCGATAGGGAAACACGTCAGCGACCAGCAGCGATACGAGCGCCATCGCGAAGCCCAACCGGCGCGGCCGGGTCGCGAACAGCCGATCCCAAAACGGTGTCGCTACGGCGGCCGCCGCACCCAGCCAGAAGCCAAGTAACGGGAACCCGAAGTGCCCAGGCGCGCGAATGTGCCCATACACGAAAATCCAACGTGCCAGGTAGTCGAACGGGGTAAGGGCGAGCAGCGCTACGACCGCGACCGCGGTTGCGGCATTCACCCGCAACCTCGACTGCGGCCAGCGATCCAACGCTGCGGCGCGAGTCACGAAGCACACCAAACCGAGCCAAGCGACGATGACGAGGCCGAGCGCTGCGTGTCCGAGCAATGCAGCCGGACTCAGCCCTTGCGTCCCGGCACCAATGACGTCGCGCAGCGCTTCGACCTGGTGCGGACCGATCGCGTGCACTCCCATGGCCAACCACAGCGTGCCTGTCCAGCAGCAGAGTGCAAGCGCCAGTCGCGACCGTGCGAATCTGGCCGCAGCGTCGCGCGTGGACAGCACAGCACCCATCCCGACCAGCAAGAGCGCTACGAGTCCCTGGTACCACTGGCCCGGTAGCGACGCGGAACGTGCGGGCGACAACCCTTCGAGTCCGCGCGCCAGCACCCCGTTGCGGTCCACCAGGGAAAACAGGCCAGGAAGGGAGTTCCGCTCGCGGTACAGATCCAATGAAGCCGGATGATGCCATTGCAGCAGATCGCGTTCGACTAGACCCGGCACTGCCGGGAAGCACACTAACGCCGCCATCACAGCAGCGACTGTGCCTACGGCAATCACCGCCCGGCGAAGCGATTGCGAATCGCGCGGTTTCGAACCTGCCGTTGCAGCGTACAGCGCGAGCACAAATGGGAAGATCAACCAGAAACGCTGCATGTCGTAGAACAACAGAGCCGACGCAACCGCCGCCCACATGACGCGACGGCTCGTCGGCTGCTCGGCGAGCCGCAGCCAAGCCAAGAACACCAATGGAACGATCGCCATCGTCACCGGCTGGTGGAGCTGTCCCGAGACGCCGACGAAAACGAACACCGACGGATGCAACACGTAAATCAATGCGCCTATGGCGGCACCGCAACCCGACCGGCCGAACGCCCTGCAGAACGCGTACATCGAGATACTGGACAGCGCCAGGTAGAAAGTGACACCGATCCGCAACCCCTCGACCGGTCCAAACGCCGCTGCAAACGGCGACAGTGCTGCCAACGAAAACAACGGGTGGAGGTAGGTGAGCAGCATCGAGGCGCCGAGATACCAATCGGCTGTCCACAGGGGCAACGCGTGCTCGCTGGCGATTTGATTGCGAAGCGTAGACAGCAGGCCGACGTGGCCTGGAAAATCGTTCGTGCCCAGACCCGCGTGCCACGATTTCGCCCAGAGCACCACGACTAACGTTGCGATCCAGATCAGATGACGCGACACGGCACGCGCATCATCTGGCGACCGGTTCTCAGCCATGAGCCACGATCACCAAACGAGTATCTCTTGACGCGAGGGAATTCGTGCGCGCATCACGCACCCGGCGATTCGAGCTCCGATCAGTCTTCGAAACGCAACGACGTCGGCCCAGCTACCGCGTGTTCGAGCAGTTCGACCACGTTTCCAAACGGATCCCGTCCATACGCCCAGCGCGACCCTGGCTCGCCCATCGCGGGCGTATTGAAGACAACGCCGCCCGACTCGAGCAGCGCGTAGTCCTTCTCATAGTCGTCAGCAGCCAAACAGATGTGGGTCAGCCCATGCTGGTTGACCGGCCGGTTCGCATCCTGAACGGGCGTATCGGGATCCGAAAATTGGAACAACTCGATGATCGAATTGCCCTTCCTGATCATGCGGACCAGGCAACCCGCATCGGAGACACCGAAGGCGGTATTCATCGGGTCGATTCCGGATGGAATCTCCGCTTGCATGACCTCTTCGAATCCAAGCACGCCGCAGTAGAACGCGAGTGCCTTTTCCATGTCGGGAACCGAAAGCGCTGGGTGGTGGACGCCGAGAATCATCGCAATGCTCCTGAACCTGTGAGGGCTCGAAATTCGTGCCGGCCGAAACATAGCGGACACCCCTGCGGGCCTCGACACGGCGAGTTCGGACCGGGGGAGCTTGGGATGCGGATGGCTCCGGCCAAATATTCACGCGTGCAGGGGCGTTGCCAGGTTCATTTTGACGCGAATCCGTCGTATTCTATGCGACTGCGAACTCGATCGGGAGATCAGACACTGCCATGTTGAAAATCGTGCTCGAACTCAGCGACAAGGATCTGAAGTATTTTCGGAAGTGTCTTCAGACCGCGGGGAAGGGAAAACACGGGGCAGACGAGTCCCTGATCCTCTTGACCGCTTCCTCATTGGTCAACGAGGTCGCCGGTGCCAAGGCGCCGGATTTCGTCACCGATCGAATCGGGAAGCTCAGACTCCTGATCGACATGCTCGAGGACACCGAGTGGCGGTTGGCCGGCGCAGACCGAGCCCGGGTGCTCAGCGCGCTTGCCTACTTCGTGAACCCCGACGACCTGATCCCCGATCGAATCCCAGGAATCGGCTATCTCGATGATGCAATCATGGTCGAACTCGTCGTCTCGGAGTTGGTGCACGAAATCGAGGCCTACGAGAAGTTCTGCGCCTTTCGGTCCAAAGGCCCGAAAAACGACGGAGCGATCGCGACCCTGCGAAATTCCCTTCAATCGCGGATGCGGCGACGGCGACGGGAGCAACGCGAATTGCGTCGGAGCAGGAACCCCGGACGCTCACCGACCGGCCTGTTCTGAGCGGTTCTGCCGGCTGTCGGCGAATCACTGCGCCCGAATCGCGAACCGGTCGAAATGGAAGCCGAAGCGATGTCATCTGCGATGAATTCGTGAAATAACACATCGATCCCCTGATCGGGCGGAATCTTTTCCCGGTCGCGTACACACGCGCGCGATCTGCCGCGGACAGAACCGCGTCTTCGACTTCATTCCCCCGCGCCGCAGCCAGCCATGTCGCAGCGCGCGTTCGGCGGGCGAACCCAGCCGACTCCGACGCAGTCGATGATAGACTCCAGGCTGCATCCTGAAGGCAGCGCGAACAGAAGGGCGGCTCAGTGGATTGCGTCGCATGCGGACAGGGGAACCCCGATACCGCCAGATTCTGCAACGAATGCGGAGTGGCGCTCGATACCGGGAACCGACCGACGCGATCGGCACGCGATCCGATCAACTATACGCCCCGCCATCTTGCCGAGCAGATCCTGACGCTGCGCGCCTCCCTCGAAGGCGAGCGCAAGTTCGTGACGATTCTGTTTGCAGATGTGGTGGGTTCGATGCTTCTCGCCGAACGACTCGGACCCGAGCCATGGCATCGGGTTCTCGATCAGTTCTTTCGAATCCTGAGTGAATCGATTCACCGCCTCGGGGGAACCATCAACCAGTTCACCGGTGATGGGGTGATGGCGCTATTCGGCGCACCGATTGCCCTCGAGGACCACGCCCAGCGCGCCTGCCATGCCGCACTCGAGATCTTCGACTCGCTGAAACCACTCGATGCGACGCTCCGGGCCAGTCACGGTATCGCGTTCACGATGCGGATCGGACTGAATTCCGGTGATGTCGTAGTCGGCAAGATCGGTGACGATCTGCGCATGGACTACACCGCTCAGGGACATGTCGTCGGCTTGGCTTCGCGGGTCGAGCGACTCGCGAAGCCGGGCACGACTTGTTTGACACAGAACACCGCGAAACTGGTGGACGGCTATTTCGAACTGGCGAACCTCGGTGACCACCGCTTGCACGGGAGCCAGGCGCCCGTGACCGTCTACGAATTGATCCGTCCCGGAATGCTGCGAACGCGGCTCGATTGGGCGGGAGCGCTCGGATTTTCGCCATTGATCGGACGCGAGGCGGCATTGTCCTCGCTGCAGCGTGCGTACGACGAAGGTGGCCTCGTCGTCGGAATCGAAGGGCCCGCCGGCATCGGAAAAAGCCGCCTGGCGCTGGAATTCGTCGCTCGCTGTCGATCGCAGGGCGTCTGCGTATTCGAGGCGCATTGCTCGTCGCTCGGACAGTCGGTTGCGTGGCTCCCGATCATCGAACTCCTAGGCAGCTACTTCGCACTCGGAGAAGCCAGCGACGGACGCGATGCAGCAAACAGGGTCGCGCGCGACCCGATCTTTGCGACTTCGCAGTTCGCGGACACGCTGTCGACAGTCCTCGAACTTCTGGGTCTCGAAATTTCTCAGATCGACGCTGAAAACCTCCGAATATCGCGCGCGCCGGCCTCCACATCGCAACGTCGCGAGAAGATCGCTGCACTACTCGTGGCGTTGGTGGGAGCGCAGAGCCGTGATGCGCCATCGATCGTACTCATCGACGACCTGCATTGGGTCGACGACGACAGCGCGATCGTACTCGACGCGATTGTCGATTCCGTCTCGACCACGCGAACCCTGCTGCTGCTGAATTTTCGGCCCGACTACCGAGCCGCTTGGATGAACTCGCCCCACTACCGCCAGCTCGGTCTATCGCCGCTCGGTCGAGACCAAGGGAATGCTCTGCTCGACGCGCTGGTTGGAAACGACCCTTCGCTCGACGAGCTGCGAGACCGTGTCTTGAGTGATACCGGGGGCAATCCGCTATTCATCGAGGAACTGATCCGCGCGCTGATCGAAACAGGAAAGCTCGAGGGCGCGCGGGGCGCGTACGGCCTGATCGATCCAGAGGCACCGCTCGAGATTCCCGCGACACTCCAGCCGATTCTCGCGTCGCGCATCGATCGGCTTCCGGACATGGACAAGGAGGTGCTTCAAATTGCGTCCGTGATCGGCCGTCGATTCGAACGCACGATCCTCGAGCAGATCTCGGAACTTCCACACGAGCTCGTGGCGGCGGCATTCGACAGACTCGAGGCGGGCCAGTTCATCCATTGCCCACAGCTTCACCCAAACGCACCATGGGTGTTCCATCATGTGCTGATTCGCGACGTCGCCTATAACGCGCTCTTGCAGGAACGCCGCGCAAAGCTGCACAGCGCGGTGGCGTCTGCGATCGAGGCCAGCGGCGATGCACTCGGACAGCGCGCGAACCTGATCGCGTACCACTGGGAGGCCGCCGGTCGTCCCCGCGAGGCGCGGCGTTGGCGAATGCGGGCCACGCTCCGGGTAACCCACATTCAACCCCGCCGGCACCCGTAATCGCCAAGCGCAGACCCGCCAAGCGCTCATCCGCTACCGGTTTCGCCCCAGTGCAACCAACGCGCTCGCCGGAAACATCAAGAACAGCGTCGCTGGAATCGACAGCGCAAGCCCCACGTCCAGCGCGGAAGACGCAGCTGCAGGCCGTATCCTTGGAACCGATCGCCCGCCAGAAAAACGAAGATGGCGCCGGCTCATCAGGTCTTCTTCAATTCGATCAGGATCTCGTAGTAGGTCTTCTCGCCGATGTTGAATGCCCACTCGGTGTTGCCCTTCGGGACAGGCACGGTGTTGCCTTTTGCTGGGACCTTCCCAATGAATCCGTCTCCCATCGGGCCCGCTTCGGGCATGACACCTGCGACCAAATCGCCAGAGAAGATGACCAGGTAGTAGTTGTGATCGTGGCGATGAAGATCGCTCGCCTCACCCGGCTCGAGCCTCATTTCCCAGATTCGGACATCATCGTCTTCGAACAGAATACGGTCGCCGACGTTCCCGATCGGATCGCCCTTGTGCGCGTCCCGAAACGCATCCATCCGCGCTTTGAATTCGGGCGTGATCTCAGCGTACTCGGGCTCTGAATACTCCATGCCTTGTGTCCTCTTGGCTTTCGGCTTTCGGCTTTCGGTTTTCGGCTTTCCGCTTTCCGCTTCGTTTTCGATCTTCATGAGACAAGGTTCATCGAGCTGCGCGCGGCGCCTCGAAGTTCCCCAATACTCTACCCCTTTTTCGAATCATCTGGCTGCTGCGCGATCGCCACTTCGCGGCGAGGGCTTCCACATCGCTACAGCGCTCGACCCACCCGCGCCCCGCTCGAGATCGCGCCCTCGATATAACCTATGTCGAGGGCGTCGCCGATCGAGTGCACTTCCCGCGCGATGCCCTCGAGCGAGTCGGCGAGTGCGGTATCGGGTGTTACGCCGGATGCGATCAGCGTCTGATCGGCTTCGATCATCCGAAGCCCGCCATCTGCGGCTTCGATTTCGACTCCCGCCTCGCAAAAGGCGAGCACCCGCGCACCGAGCAGCAGCTCCGCTCCGTGCTCGCGTAGGATATGCAGGGTCCGCCAACGCCGTGGAATCGCCATCTGCGGCGCAAACGCTTGCGAGGATTCGATGATGGTCACATGGCGTCCGCGCTCGACGAGGAATTCTGCGAGCTCCAAACCCACCAACCCACCTCCCACGATCGCCACGGACTTGCCCAGTGGCATCCAGTGTTTCGACAGCTCGCGCACGCGGTCCGGATGCTCACCGATATTCAACAGTCTCTGGCCGGCCTTCACTAGCGCGCGTTGCGCGAATGACAGCTTCGAATCAGCACTCGTCCCAGACAGCAGGCTTCGCAGCGCAGTGCCGCCAAATACATGGCGTCCGTCGGCGCCTTTGATATCGGGCAGTTCGCTTTTCGCCCCGGTTGCAACCACGACCGCGTCCGCGCCGGAAGCTTCGACGAACGCGCGTGTCCCCTCGCGTCCTAGTTCGATCTCGACTCCCAATCGTCTCAGCTCGCCTTCCAGGTGCCGAACCAGCGCGCCGTTTGGTTCCCACACCATCGACGAGAAGAACGCGGTCCCACCCAGGTGGTCCTCACGCTCGCACAGCGTGACGCGATGACCGCGCAGCGCGGCCACACGAGCAGCCTCGAGCCCCGCCGGCCCCCCACCGATTACCAGAACGTGCTTCGTGGTGGTCGCCGGCTCGATCTCGAACTCTGCCTCACGCGCGCAGGCCGGGTTGACCACACACTTGACGGGTTCATTGATGAAGATCTGTCCCACACACGTGTAGCAATGAATGCAGGGTCGGATCTGGTCGACACGCCCGTCGCGGAGTTTGTTCGGGAGTTCTGGGTCGGCGAGGAGCTGGCGGCCCATTGCGATGAAGTCCGCCTCACCCGCCGCGATCGCGCGGTCGGCGGCTTCGGGCAGGATGCGACCCACGGCGATGACCGGGATGTCGATACTCTTCTTGATTGCCGATGCATACGGAAGCAATTCCGAAGTCTCGTGAACGATCATCGAGGTGAAGCCGATGCCACTCGATTTTCCGTAGCGACTGACGTGAATGGCATCTGCACCCGACGCTGCGGCGATTCGCGCGGTCTCGATCGCGTCCGCGCGCGTGATTCCGTTCTCGATGTCGACCTCTTCGGCGTCGAGCCTGACCCAGACGCCGAAGTCGTCACCCACTGCATCGCGAACTTCGACTAGCACACTGGCCAACAGGCGCGCCCGGTTTTCGAGCACGCCGCCCCAGTGATCCTGACGCATGTTGCAGTGTCGGGACAAGAACTCATTGATCAGGTAACCGTGTCCGGCATGGACTTCGACCCCGTCGAAGCCGGCGCGTTTCGCCCGCTCTGCGGCGCTCGCAAAGGTTCCGATGATGCGGCGAATCTCCGCATCGTCGAGTTCGAGAAACAGGTTGCCCGGACCGACTTTTGGGTAGTTCCTCACGATGGCATTGATCTCTTCGCGAGTCAGATCGTCGAGTACGCCCTCCATTGCGATGACGCCCTTGGACGGCACACTCAAGGGTCGTCCATCGGCTAGATCCTTGACGGAGACCTTTCCGGCGTGCTGCAACTGGACCGAGATCTTGGCACCGTGCGTGTGGACCCGATCGGTGAGATCGCGCAACCCCGGAATGAATGCGTCGTCCGACAACCCCAATTGGCGGGTCATCGCCGCACCGCGCGGGTAGTCGACCGCGACGACCTCGGTGGTGATCAACCCGACACCGCCCCGAGCCCGCTCCTCGTAAAATCGCTTGTGCCGTTCAGTGATGTGGCCGTCGGCTCCGCCGAGATACGAACCCATCGGAGCCATCACGATCCGATTGCGGATTTCGATACAGCCGATCCGGCCGGGGCTCAGCAGTGCGGAAAAATCGGAGGGGCTCATGGTCGCTTCCTCTAGATAGACGGATCTCTACCCGACTGGCCCGATGTCTACCGATTCTCGACAGCGGCCGCGAGCCCCAACGGATCGCTTGTTACGGTGCGTAGAAGCGACGCCCTCGCGCGACGACCAACGCTGGTCGCGCGAGGACGGCGAGATCCTGCGTCGGGTCGCCCGGAACCACGAGTAGATCCGCAGCCAGCCCAACGCGAAGGGCTCCTGTTTCGTCTGATAGGCCGAGCGCCACAGCAGCGTGGCTCGTGGCACTGCGAAGTACCTCGACCGAAGAAAAGTTGGCATAGCGGGCGAATACGACCAGCGCCCGCGCGAGGTCGTTATGCGCGACGTTTGGGATGCCCGCATCGGTCGACGCCACGAGTCGAACGCCCGCTTCTCGCAACGCCGCGAGGTAGTGTCGAACGTCGCGATAAAACCGGGAGTCGTCGCGCTCTGTGAAACGCTCCCATCCCGCATTGACCGTTGGCGACACCCAGATCCCCGCACGCCGCATTTCGGCGGGCAGGCTCGCGTCGAAGTCGTCGCCAAAGCCGTTTTCGCCGGCAAATGAGCAATGCTCGATGCTCGCGACCCGCGCCTCGACCGCGTTGCGGATACCCGCGGTACCGTGGCAGTGCGCGGCCACCGGCAGGCCAGATGCTTGCGCGAGTTCGCGAATCGCGGCCAGTTCAGCCGGTGCGAACTGTGCTTCGCGGATCGAGTAGCCCTCGGTGTTGACGCCGCCAGTCGCCATCACCTTGATCCAGTCGACGTTCTTTTCGATCTGGCGATCGATGACTGCACGGAAAGAATCAGCGCCGTCCACCTCACCGCCCCAGAAATGACAGTGGCCGCCTGGTGGCGTGAGGGGTTGACCGGCACACAACAGGCGGGGCCCCGCGAGTTCCCCGGCATCGATACGGTCGCGCAATGCAACTTCGAGCCAGCGTCCACCCCCGAGATCTCGCGCCGTGGTGATCCCGGCGCGAACCATCTGCTCGGCTCGCGTAGCAGAGCCTGCCGCCACGATGGATTCCGGAATCGAAAGCTGGGCAGACAGCGAAGAAATGGTTGGGTCCAGAGTCAAGTGTACGTGCGCGTCGATCAGGCCGGGCAAAGCCGTCGCGCCCACAGGCGCGGTCCAGACTTCGGCTTCGACTTTCGATTCGTCAGTTCCGATAGCGACGATTCGACCGCGCTCGATCCGAATCTCCTGCGGACGCGGATCGACGCGATCCGAAACCCCATCCCACACGCGTGTACCGCGGATCACGAAGCTTCGATTCGCTGTCTCCGCAGTTGTGGCATGCGTCATCGCGCCTTTCGTCGGGTGCCTTCGCAGCCGTGCTTGGGTAGCGGCAATTTTTTAGACAAGTTCCAGGTGATTCGATGGATGCTAGTGACTTCGCAGCGATTCGCGCGATGTTGGTGCATGCCTAGCGAACGCGCCATCTGTGCCGATCTCGATCCATGAGCCTCGCACCCGGCTGCCGCCTACACTCTGTACCGATGCCGGATCAAACCCTCGCTCCCTGTGGTAGCTGGCGCTCTCCGATCACCGCGGAACTGATTACCTCGAGCGCCGTGGGGCTGAGCAGCCTGCGTGTTGTCGGCTCGGACCTGTATTGGCTCGAGGCGAGGCCCAGCGAGGCCGGTCGTGTCGTGCTGGTACACAGGCACGCATCGGGCGTGATCCAGGACATCACCCCTGCGCCATTCAACGTTCGCAGCCGCGTGCACGAGTACGGTGGGGGCGCGTACCAGGTAGATGAATCGGGGCTGGTATTCGTCGATTTCACCGACCAGCGCGTGTATTACGCGGGTCATGGACAGTCGCCTACCCCGATCACACCCGCCCAATCACTGCGCTTCGCGGACTTTGCGTTCGACCGGGTTCGCGCGCGTCTCTACGCGGTGCGAGAAGATCACCGACCCAGCGGCGAAGCCCAGAACACGATCGTTTCCATTCCGCTCGACAGTCCCCTCGACAAGAACAGCGGCGACAGCGAGGGGAAAGTGCTGGTGCAAGGCGCTGACTTCTACGCGTACCCCCGGATTTCACCCGACGGCAGCCGACTCGCATGGATCTGCTGGCACCACCCGGCCATGCCCTGGGACGCAACTGAACTGTGGGTCGCAAAGCTCGACGGCGATCGTGTAGCCGACCTGCAGCAAGTCGCTGGCGGCCCGGAAGAATCCACCAGCGAACCCCAGTGGTCTGCGAGTGGCGATCTCATGTATCTGTCGGACCGGAGCGGATACACCAACCTGTATCGCTGGGATGGCGACCAGCACACGGCCGAATCCAATCGCAAAAACGACTTCGGCGGACCACTTTGGTCGCTCGGCGCTCAGAGTTACGCGCAACTACCGGACGGGCGATGGATATGCAGCTATGTCGAAGCGGGCGAGCATCGTCTGGGTGTGTTCGACGCAGGCACGGAGACCCGCTTCGAAACCGAACTGAGCCAGCTGGGAGGGGTTCTTCCGTTGGTGGGCATATCGGGCGAAAACGACCGGCTCGCAGTACTCGGTGCCGGACCGCTTCACGGGCCGCGCGTGTTGTTGATGGACCTATCCGCCGGCGGGGTCGAAGTCGTGCGCGAGTCGGTTTCCAGTTCGATCGATCCTGGCTACATCTCGGTCGCGGAATCCATCGAGTTCCCCACCGAAGGAGAACGCACCGCGCACGCGTTCTTCTACCCTCCGACGAACAGCGATTTTCGCGCACCCGACGGGGAGCTACCGCCACTGCTGGTACTGAGCCACGGCGGACCCACCGGCGCCACCGGTAGCGCAATGTCGTTTGCGGTTCAGTTCTGGACCAGCCGCGGGTTCGGCGTCGTCGATGTGAATTACGGCGGGAGCACCGGCTACGGGAGGGAGTACCGCAACCGATTGAAGGGAAATTGGGGCCTGGTCGATGTGGCCGATTCGGTGCATGCCGTGCAGGCGCTCGCTGCGGGCGGGCGCATCGACGCGCAGCGCGCGTGCATACGCGGCGGGAGCGCTGGGGGGTACACCACGTTGGCTGCGCTGACATTTCGCGACCTGTTCAAAGCGGGCGCCAGCCACTATGGAATCGGCGACCTCGCCGCGTTGGCGCGCGACACCCACAAGTTCGAAAGTCGCTATCTCGACGGCTTGATCGGGCCTTGGCCCGAAGCGAGGCAGGTCTACGAGGAGCGCTCGCCGATCCATCACACCGACCAGTTGGCAAGCCCCGTGATCTTCTTCCAGGGCAGCGAGGACAATGTTGTCCCAAAGAACCAGGCGGAAAGCATGGTGGCGGCGTTGAAGGAGAAGGGCATACCGGTCGGATACGTGCTGTTCGAAGCTGAAGGACACGGCTTTCGGCGCGCCGAGAACATCAAACGCGCGCTCGAATCCGAGTTGTATTTCTACGGGAAAGTGTTGGGTTTCGAGCCAGCTGACGACATTGAGCCAGTGGAGATTCTTGGACTCGAATAGGTCTGATGGAGATCGGCGCAGGCGAGAGCGCGGCGATGCGATCGATCGACATCGCGCGGCAATGGATCAAGAGCCGCCCGCTGCCATCGAGGCCCCCGCCCGCGTGCACGTCGAAGCGGAGAGGTGCACCCGCCCTCGTTCCGTTCGGCGAGCCCGAATGTCCTGTTGAGCCGGAGGAAATTAGTCGATGAGAAGCATTGCCATCGCAGCCTTCGTCGCCGTGCTTGCCACGGCGCTGGCATGCACGAATTCGACTGCGCCCAAAAAATGTAAGACAGACGACCTGCAGAATCCGCTATGCGACCGACGGGTGCGAGCTCCAGTTCAAGGGCTCGAACTTCCACCCGAAGTACATGGAGCCTCTCTTCCAGGCTGGCGCGCGTTGGGGCGCGAAAAACGACTTCTCGAGCTGGCCCGAATGGCCCGACGACGGGGTCGAGCTTCCCGAGCAGCCCGATCCCAACGGCGACTACTGCCCGCCGCCGAATCAGTAGATGACGCGAAGCGCGGCTGCGTTCTGCCCGCCTGAGCACTCACACCGCCCGTCTGAAGCCCGACGACGGAATGTCGTGATCGTTCTCCGGCGAGGCACCCAGGATCGCTAGCCCAAGCGCGCTACGCCAGCGCGTGCGAGCTGCCCGTCCTGGGCTCAATCGCTGCCCGAAGACGCTTGTCAGTGGGGCAAGCCCGTTGGAGTAACTCGTGGCGCTCCACCAAGATGTGGGTCGTACCATCGCGCCATTGGGGCTCGAGCTCGTAGCTGAGCCGACCGTTCAGTTGCTTCTTTCACCGATCTGCGGCCCCGATGGCCTGCGCGACACCTGCGAGGGTAGCCGGACGCCGTCTTTGCTTCCTGGTGTATAATGACGCACAGATGAAGAGAGTACCCATTAGAGTGTTCTGCTGGCACGGCTACGGGCCGATCGAGCGCGTGTTTCGGGTCATCGGCGGCGCTCTGGCGGCTGCGTTCGGTCGATCGCGGCCGAGCCGCTGGAACCGCATGGAGGCGTGCGCCGAATATATCCGCGGATCCGATGCGCAGCTCGTGTGCCTGCAGGAGGCGTGGCTTGGGGTCGACGTCCGCCGGTTGCGCAAGGGCTGGTCGTACGGCTGGCGCCACAGGCCGCGGGGTTGGCTCTTCCCCTTCACCGGCTTGTGGCCGTACTCCGGGCTTCTGACCCTCGCAAACGACGAGCCCCTCAATACGGTTACGCTCCGATACAGTGTGACATCGAAGCACAAGGGCGATTGGGTCGCGCGCAAGGGCGCGGCGTTTACCCAGTGGCCGTTCGGCTGGCTGTGCAATACGCATCTCGATTCTGGTCGCGAGCCGAAGGACTGGGACGCCAGAGGGCAGCAGATCACCGAGCTGATCACCGCGCCAAACAGCCTCCACAAACCATTCATCCTCACTGGGGACCTGAATCTGATGGCGTGTGAGTGCGCCGATGATCGGGACCTCGCGCGACTGATGGGACAGACTCATGCCAGGTGCATTGTGCGCAAGGGGCTCGACTTCGTCCTCGCCTCGCGCGAGCTGCTGAACGTCGTATGCCGTCCCTGTCCCGACGTGGCATGCGGTCTCTCTGATCACCCGCCTCTCTGTGTCGAGATTCTGTGTCGAGATTCTCTAGTCTGATGCGGACTAAGGCCGGCCGAAGCGATCGGAGGGCTGCATGCGGGTTTTGGTAATGGGCGGCTCCCGCTTCAACGGACGCACGCTGATCGAGAGCCTCCTCGTCGCCGGCCACGATGTCACGACTTTCAACCGGGGTGTGACGCCCGTCGATCTACCGAACTGCGTGGAGCGCCTTCACGGTGACCGCCGCGACACGGACGCGCTGCGCGCGGCGCTTCGCGGACGTAGTTTCGACGCGGTTCACGACACCAGCGCCTATGTGCTCGAAGATGTTCGTAGCGCGGTCGAGATCCTGCTGGACCGCACCGGCCACTACGTATTCGCCAGCTCCGCCGCCGTCTACGCACCGAAGCGCGGCATCCTGCCCGTGGGCGAGGACGACCCGCAGAACCCGAGCGAGCTGCCAGGCAACCGCTACGGTCGCAACAAGGCAATCTGCGAAAATTACCTGCTGGAACAGCACAGCCGCGCCAGTTTTCCGGTCTCGATCACTCGCTACCCGATGGTATACGGCCCGCGAAATCCCAACCTGTACCGTGAGGCGCTGATGTTCGTCCGGCTTCTCGAGGGGCGTACGATCCTGCTCCCCGGCGACGGGACCACGCTGAGTCACATGAGTTATGTACGCGACCAGGCGACGGCGCTCGTCGCGATGACACTCGTGCCGCGCACCTTTGGCCAGGTATACAACCTGGCCTCGACCGAGTACTACAGCGACGAAGGATACGTCGACACCCTCGCGCGAATCGTCGGTGTGGAGCCCAACAAGATCCACCTCGGCTCTCGGCTCACCGATGAGGCGTATGCGTGTATGCCGTATCCGCTCATGCCGCGTCAGGGCGTGCAACTGGTCGATTGGCGCGAGAATTCCCTGTTCTCCACCCGCAAGTTCGAGGCGCACGTCGGCTACGCCCAGGAGCACTCCCTCGAACAGGGCATGGCCGAGACCTTTGCATGGTTCCAGCATGAAGGCGTGCGCGATCGGTTCGAGGTCGACTTCGCGCACGAAGACAACTTGTTGGAGAAGGCGCGGGCTCTTTGAAGACAACTCGGCTGCGGTGGCTATCCGCCCCCTACGGGTTCCTGACGTGCGCGCAGCCTGCGTTTCGATGCCGGCCGGCGACTCGGCGAACACAACCGGCACTGTTGGTTGCAGTCCGATGCGATGACGGGTTTCGAGCATGCTAGCGGGGGCATATTCCGGAACCCGACCCGATGTCCGCGCGGTTCGAATGGGATCTGTGCGCCGAGCGCACCGGGGTACCCATCGCTCCGATGTGTCATCGTGAGTGCCCTTTGCCGGTGCTGCCAGCAGTTCGAACGCCTGGATTGCCGTCGGCGGTGCGGGATCACGTCGTCGCTGGTGGCTCACGCGCAATCTTCGGGATGCTCGTGCTACCCACGTTGGACATCTTTCCATACGGGCTCGTTCGCGTCGTCGGACTCGGAGTGATTCTGTGATTGACGGCCTCTCGCCGACCCCCTCGACGTCCGATACCCCGACCTGCCGTGGGCGGCAACCGCGATTGCCTCGAAAGCCGAGCAGTGTGTATAATGCCTCTGCTCTGATGTGGGCCCGAACACGCTTCGACATTCGCTGGAGCGATCTCGCCTTTGGCGCACTCGTCTCGCTCTTGCCCCGCAACCGCGACGCCGCGCAGGCCAGGCTCGAAGCGCGATGGGCCCCAGACGGCGGCGGGCTGGCCTGCTACTCGGTACGAAGCGCGTTCGATCTGTTGCTTCGCGTCCTCGATCTTCCGCCGGGAAGCGAAGTTCTCTTCTCCGCAATCAACATCAAGGGAATGATAAAGGCTGCCGAGCGCTTCGATCTCGTACCGATTCCCGTTGACCTCGACATCACCCATGCGGCTCCGCGGCTCGACGCTCTCGAGCGTGCCATCACGCCGCAATCGCGCGTGCTCGTCGTCGCGCATCTGTTCGGTGGTCGCGTCGATCTTGGACCGGTTCTGCAACTCGCGAGGCGTCATCGGCTCTTTGTGGTGGAGGACTGTGCGCAGGCCTTTGACGGCCCCGGCGACACGGGGCACCCCGAGGTAGACGCCGCGCTGTTCAGCTTCGGCCCGCTCAAGACCGCGACAGCACTCGGCGGTGCGCTGGCTCGAATACGAGATCCGGAACTGCTTGCAAGGATGCGCGGCGAGCAGCAGCGCTATCCGGTGCAATCGCGGCGCGCATACTTCATGCGCATTCTCAAATTTGGCGGCGTCAAGGCCTTCGCGTATCGGGTCCCCTACACTGCGCTGGTGGGAATCGCGGGCCTGATGGGACGGGATCTCGATATCTCGATCACCGATTCGGTACGCGGTATCGCGAAACAGAAGTCGGCGAGGTCGCTACGCCGGCGTGCATGTGCACCAATGCTCGCGGTGATCGAGAGGCGCCTCACGCGCTGGCGTCAGCATGATCTCGACGCACGCGTACACCATGCACGCGTGTTGGTCGATTGCGTGCGCGACGTCGGCGTCTGTCCAGGCGCGAACAGCGATCGCCACTCCTTCTGGGCTTGCACTGTCCTGGCCAAAGATCCCCGCTCCTTCGTCGCGGCAATGCGCGAACGAGGCTTCGACGCATCCCCCAGTGTGAGTCTCAAGGTGGTACGCACCCCCGATGGGCGGCGAGCGCTCGAGCCTGTATGCGCGCAACAGATGCTCTCACAGCTCGTCTTTCTCCCGTGTTATCCCGCGATGAAAGCCCGGCACGTCGAACGCGAGGCGCGCGCACTGAAACGAGCATTTCAAGACGACCAGACGCTTGCGAGGCTCCCATGAGTACGGCTCCGAACCGAGAACACGAAACCCGCGGTGAGCGCTTCCGCAGACGGCGCCGTAAGAAGGTGAAGAAGGCTGGCAAGCGGCTCGTCCGCCGCATGAGCCACTTCTTGGGCGAGCAGTCGAAGATCGGCGATCCCCACGTCTTCGAGACCTCATTGTTTCCCAGCATCGCGACTCTGGAGGCGAACTTTCGCACCATCCGCGACGAGGTTGCTCCCATGCTCGAACTGATGGATCGCCTGCCACTGATCCAGGACCTCTCACCCGATCAGGCGCGAATCGCAAACGGCGATCTCTGGCGTAGCTTCGTCCTCTATGGCTTCGGAAAGCGGGCGGATCGAAACTGTGCGCTACTGCCGCAGACCGCGAATCTGGTGGCGCAGGTCCCCGGACTCGAGAGCGCCTGGTTCTCGATCCTGCTGCCGGGCTACCGCATTCCCAAGCATCGCGGAATCACGAAGGGCCTCATTACGGCACTCATTGGGGTGAAGGTCCCTGAGAAACGCGACATGTGCGGAATCCGCATCGAGGACGAGGTCTTCCACTACGAGGACGGGCAGAGCATCGTCTTCGACGACACCATCGACCACGAAATCTGGAACGACAGCGACGAGATGCGCGTCGTGCTGATCGTGGATTTCCGCCGGCCCATGAGGCTGTGGGGGCGCGCCTTCAATGAAATCTTCCTCGCTGGTTTCAAGCGAACGGGGTACGTCCGCGAAGCGTACGGTCTCTTCGCGGAATGGGATGACGACTTCCACGCGTTCCTGGCCGCGGACCCTAACGCCAGTGACTGAGGTCGCGCCCGAGGAGTTTCGCGAGTTTTTCGACATCCGCCGCGAAGAAATCACGTAGCTCGCGCCGCAACTCCGGTTCGAGCGGGGGACGTTCCAACTGGCGCGTGTTCCACTGCCTTAGCTGTTTGCGAAGCGGCTTCAGCCATCCCGACCGCCCCTTGCCGGTGCGATCCCACTTCTCGACGCGGCGTGCGACTAGACTCGGCGGGTTCATCACCCAGGGCTGGAGCCAGTCGAAGCGGTAGCCCGCGTTCTCGCGACGGTGACCGAGTTCGAGTTTCACATCCGGGTCGACGCCGATGAAACGGACCAGCGCCTGGACGGTTTCACGCCCCTTCGTGGCGAGATCGTCGAACAAGATGACGTGGCAGCGCTCTCGACCCACGAGGGTGAAGAGTGCCTCCAAGCGCGCGCCAAGAGAGCCGATTTCGCCATACCGCAACGCGCGCGGGTCGCGGCAGCGTCGCGGCAATCGCTCGCCGCGCCGACGCATCTGCTGTAGTGCCCACGCCGCGGCGAGATCTTTCGCGTCCTCGTCCATGGTGAACAGGATGCGGCGGTGGTAAGAAGCGACGAGATCGATCGGGTTGCGCGCGTTGACGACGAAGCGTGCCTCGGGGTCGAACGCCAGGATCAGTTCGATGGCGTTGTCGTCGTAGAGGTGGTGAGGTGTCGCCTCGAAGATCACACGGTGGTGTCGCCCAACATGTGGGAAGTAGCGCCGCAGAAATTCCGCCCGGAGGCTGTCGGTCGCAATGTCGGCTGGCGGCTTGTAGAAGAAATAGGTCTCTTTGGGGCGTGAGACGCACACTTCTGGGTGATCGCGCAGCATCTTCGCTATGGAAGTGGTCCCACAGCGGGGGCCCCCCAACAGGAAGAAGCTCTCGACCTCGTGCGCGCCTACCCTCACCGTCATCTGGTGGCCGGCCATTTGCGACAACCCTTGAGCAGCGATTTGCAATTCGTTGGCCACGGCACGGCGCGCTGGTCTGAAACGGTCGTCTCCCAGGGGGTGTCGCTGTTGTCGGGGTCCGGCGAACTACAGGCAGAGCGATTCGGCCGAACGACTCCCGCACAACCGCTGAGCAGTCCCATGCACACTCAGACCAGGATCATGTCGAGTACGAGCCATCGCCGTTTCATCTTCACCTCGATTCGTCGGGTGCTGCTTCGCCAGTGTTCGTCAACCGGAACATTCATCGAGAAGTCCCTTGGCGGCCTTCAGGTCGAAGGTGTCGAACCCCTCGGTGAAAGCGCGGTAGAGAGGCTCGAGAATCTCACATGCCCGATCACTTTCCCCCCGGTCGCACCAGAGTCGCGCCAAGCGAGTTGCCGCCCGGAGCTGAAACGATCGGGCTCCCTGCTTCTCCGCCTTCTCCATGGCCTGGATCAGGAGCTGTTCACCCCGCTCGCGCGAGGTCGGCTCGTCCTCCCGGAGCAGAAACTCGCCGTGGATTCGCATCAGATCCGCGTAGAAGAACTCGATTCCCGTCTGCGCCGAGAATTCGAGGCCCGACTCCACCACTTCGATCGCCTCCGAGCGCAGATGAGAATCGCGCAGGATTTCGGCCAAGCCGGCTGCGGCCACCGGGCGCCCGAACTGGTTACCCATTCCGGTGACGGAGCCGAGGGCACCGCGGTACAGCTCGATAATCCCCTCGTACGCGTCCTGCTCGAGTGGGTCGTCCACGGCGGACCAGATGCGTACCAGCTGGCCAACCGCGCGGTAGATGGGAACGTCCGTCTCCTGTGACACCGCGATGGTTTCCTCGGCCGTCTCTCTTCCCCTCTCGCGATCCCGGCTCATGAAGTAGAGGACGGCGCCCAGGCCGAGGCTGTAAGGGTGTCCACAGCGGCGCGCAAGGTCCACGGCTTCCTCCGATGAGGCTCGCGCGCGGTCGGGGTACCCGGCGAGCCACAGGGCCCACGCCCGCCAACTTCGCAGCGCGACGCCGAGATCCGCACGATCGTGACTCTGCATGCGATCGCGCCCGGGATCGAAGAGCTGCACGGCGCGTTCGAGTCCGATGGCCGCGCGGGACGCGTCGCCGCGGATGCAGAGCGCTTGTCCCAAGCTCCAGTGCGCGCGCATGAGCGCCCCCGGGTCGTCCATGCGGCCTGCTACTTCGAGCTGCTCTTCGGCGAGTTCGAAAGCGCGTTCCATCTCGCCTCGGTTGAGATGGAACGTGAACAGTCCCGCGAGGACGTGCGGGAGTTCCTCACCATCGCCACACAATTCGCGTGCACGCGCATAGATTCGTTGGGTCTCCAGGTCACCCGCTCCGCTAATCCCCACTACCGCGGGTCCCAGTGAAACCAGCAGCGTGAGTTCGGAGCGGTCGCGTTCGGGCCCCGCCGGGAGATCCGGAAGAAGCGCGAGCCCGCGTCGAAGATGCTCGACCGCTTCTTGATTGGCGGACCGCGCCGTCGAGCGTTTGCCCGCCAGCTCGTAGTAGCGGATTGCCGCAGCCGTATTGCGGGCTTCCTCGTAGTGGTAGGCCAGGACTCCCGGTCTAGAGGCAACCTGTTCGGGGAAAAGTTCCTCGAGAGTCTGCGCGACGCGATCGTGATACTCGCGGCGCGGACCGCGCAGCAGCGAGCTGTAGGCGGCCTCCCGAATCAGTGCGTGCCGGAAGACATACGAGGCATCTGGCGGAGCACCGCGCTGGACCAACAGGTCCGACGACACCAGTCGCACGAGGCGCTCGTTCAGCATCTCAGGCGCTAGTGGCGCTACACCCGCCAACAACCGATAGTCGAACTCGCGACCTATCACCGCGGCGAGCTGTGCTAGTTCTTTCGCGGGCCCGAGCCGATCGATCCGTGCCATGAGCAGGTCCTGAAGCGTCGCGGGGATCGCCCGGGAGCCATCGGGGGACTGCCAAATCGCCCGCGTGAGTTCCTCGAGGTAGAGGGGAATGCCGTCCGCGCGCTCGATGATCTGCTCGACTGCATGCGCTCGCTGCTGGCCGGACGGCTCGAGCGACTCGACGAGCTCTTTGGCCTGCCTGCGTCGCAGGCGGTGGAGCGTCACAGTCGCAAAGTTCTTAGGGTTGGACCAGGGAACTTCGAGGTCAGGTCTCGCTGTGAGTAGCATGAGCACCTGACTCGAAGGAATCTGATCGATCAGCTGACGGAGAAATTCGAGGGTCGACGAATCGGCGCAGTGTAGGTCCTCTACCAGCAACACCACCGGCTGGCTCCGGCTCTGTGCCAGCGCCCAAGCTGTAAGCGCGTCGATGGTTCCGCCGCGCCTCATCTGCGGGGTCATCAATGCGAGCTTGTCCTCGTCTGCGACGGGAAGATTCAACAGATCCACGAGCAGCGGCAGTGAGTTTTCATTCTCGATTCGTGCGCGCCGGAGGCCATCTTCGAGCGCCTTCAGTTTGTCCGTCGCATTGTGCTCGGGTCTGAACTCGAGCGCCTGTTCGAGAAGCTCGACGAGAGGATGGAACGCGCTTGCCCGCATGTACGGCGAGGCGGTGCATTCGAGCCAGAGATGGGACGCCCCCGCCATCCGCTCGCGCAGGTCGAGGATCAACCTCGATTTGCCAATGCCGGCCTCACCGGTCACCAACACCGTCTGGCCGTCGCCTTCGAGGACCCGCTCCCAGCGGTGCCAGAGTAAGTCCTTCTCCTGTTCTCGACCCACGAATGGCGTGAGCTTCGTCGAAAGCGCCAGGCGACCACGAACTCCGCCGGTCTCGATGACGCGGTGAACAGCGACGGGATGCGAGACGCCCTTGAGCGATGGCTCGCCCATTGCTTCGGTGACGAATATGCCTGGTACGAGAGCGAGCGTTTCTCCGCTGATCACGACCATTCCGGATTTCGCAAACTGCTGCAGTCTCGCTGCGATGTTGGCGCTCTCGCCGAGTGCCAACGTCTCGCTGTGACTTCCTCTGCCCATCTCGCCCACGACCAGTGTGCCGGTATGGATGCCGATTCGGACAGCTACGGGGCGGAAGGGCTCCATCTGGGGTTCGCAGCGCAGCTTCTCGACGGAACGCACGATGGAAAGCCCAGTCCGCACCGCCCGCTCGGCGGCATCTTCGTGGGCCTTTGGGTAACCGAAATACGCGAGGACGCCGTCACCCATGTACTGCGCCACGTGTCCTTCGAATCCCTCAATGGCCTCGGCTACAACGCGTTGATAGCCGCGAACCAGCTCGCGCCAGTCCTCGAGTTCGAGACTGGCGGCGTGAGCCGTCGAGGCTACGAGGTCGCAGAATAGAACTGTCAAGTGTCGGCGCTCTGCGGCAGGCGACACGGCTGCCGGACGTGCCGCGCCGCAAGCTGGACAGAACCGCGCCGCCGGAGGCATCACCGCGCCGCAGTCTTCACAGACCGGACTCAGGGAGGTGCCGCATGTTGCGCAGAATCTCGCGTCGTCGGAACTATCGTGGTGGCAGGCAGGGCACTGCACAGAATCCTCCATGTGCAATGTGGCACCCCGATTCTACATCAGGGCGACGCCAAGAGTGGACAGGTTTTCGTGTCCCTGGAGGGTGTTGCTTGGGATTTCGATCGTTCCCGATGCCTCTCGGTCTGCGCTGCATCTCGCGAACCGTCCGTCGCGAGACAAACGACAGCCAGTAGCATCGTGGCTATCACCAGCTGCGGGTTCGAGATGCTCGCAGGAGGCGCTGTAGGGAACGCTCCACGCAGTGGGAAGATGGCCAGCTCGAGCTGGAGCGCGAACTCGGGCCGCCGCGCGGGCGCTTACGCACAGGATGCAAAGCGCGAGAGGAACACCGAACTCGCGCCCCCGCGCAGCCGCATCACTGCCAGCAACGCGAGGTACTGTTTCTCGGTGTAGTCTTCCAGGCGGCTAGCGAGGTCGCTTGCGAGGCGGCTGAAGCTTGGCAGGTCGGTGCGGCGCATTGGATTCCAGATGGTCGCGATCGCTGGCTGGCGTCGGGCGGTGAGCCATTCCAGTGCTCGGCGTCCCTTCGGGGTTAGGCGGTAGACCCTTCGGCCGACATCCGATTCGCCGATGCTGCTGCGCACGAGATCCCGTTCGAGTAGTTGCCTGAGTGTTCGCGACACCGCGGCGGGATTGCAGGAGCGACTCCGTGCGAATATCGAGGGCATGAAACTCTCACCGTCGACATCTTCCAGCACTTGCACCATGATCAGGCACCAGAGGGCGTGGATCCAATAACGACGATCGGGCGCCAGGACGTGGCTACGGCCAACGCGAGATGAACCGCCTTCGCCCGTATGCCGGCCAGGCGTACGGGCGAAGCAGTCACAGCTCCGACGAGCGAGGCGGCGGGCGTTGCGCCGGGCACGCTCATCCGAGGAATGCCGAGATGGCTAGAGGGGCTCCGACGTGGCGACGATGACGTCCAGCATCACGAACTGGTTGGCGACACCGTCATCGGTCAAGCCGAATTCATCGGCCTTCTTGAGCAACAGTTCGACGTCCGGGCAGGCATCGCCAAGGCGACCGCATTCGTCGGCGAAGAATGATCCCAGCACTGCGTCGCGAAACGCACCGAGCACATCGTCTTGAAGTTGCGCCTTCTCCACGTCGGTATCGAACAGGAGAGGACCTCCGAGAGGTGCGTAGAAGGTCGCCAGTGCGGATCCGCGGCGCACGCGGAGCACCAGCTCCGCACTTTCCGCGCTCGTCCCATTCGAGTTCACGAGCTTGACACTGAGAACACCCGCGAGTGAGGGGCCCTTGGCGGGCTTCTTCGACTCGATGCCGATCGGCGCTTCGCCGTTCGGGTCGGCGGCCGACTGGGCTTTGGCGGTCGATGCGAAGCCCAACGCGAGAAGGGTCGCCGCGAGGGCGGCCGTGTATCGGAACTGGAAGATCGTCATGTCACAGACTCCTTGTGTGAATTAGCTACCGCAGCAGCTTGTCGGCCCGGCTCCGATCGGAGTAGGACTCGGGGATGAAGAAGGTGGTGGTTTTTGGGGACTTCTTTGTCGTGTTGAAACCGATGAACTGGGTCATGACCTCGTCTTCTCCCGCCTTCAGGTGGTAGCCGCCGAAGCGGCTGTTGTAGGTTGCGGTCAGCGCGAACAGGTGGCCCACCTCGTGATTGAGCACCCAGCTGATCAGTGCGGCCGTGACCTGCTCGACGCCCGAGTCGCCCTTGTCCGTTTCGCACAGGGTGGTCGCGCATTCGGCGGCGACGAACTCCTCCATGCGCCTGGTCCAGATCGTCGAGCCGTCGAGCCCGTTGGGCGATCCGTAGTTCGCCAGCCCGAACTTGTCGCCAGGCGCGTCGCGCGACTCCGTGATGCGCACAGCCTTCTGGGTTGAAATCGACGAAACCGTCCGGTCCCCCAGCGGATCCATTGCATTCAACACGTGCACCGACACATCGAGGCCGCCTTCGGCCGCCGGTTTGGTCGTGAACGACAGGATGTTGTCATCCGGCAGCCCCGATGGGTTCGAGGGCACGACGATCACGAACAGGTCCTGGCGCGTGTGATCCAAGCAATCTTCGGGGGCCAAGTCGGTCCCGAAGCAGCCGGGAACGGAATCCCTGAGGATGCCAGCGCTGTCGACGAATTTCAGCCCCGCGAGCAGCTGGATCCCGCCGCACTCGGTGAGATCATCGAAGCCGTCTGCATCGGAGTCCCCTGCGGCGACCTCGGCGCAAGGGCTCTGACTCCAGGCCGGCGAGGCGGCGACCGCCATCCCGGCAACGAGCGCACAAGTCACGCTTGCCGTCCATTCGAATCTCGACATCATCTTTCCACCTCTCGCGAGCATCTATTGCTTCACCTGGACCGTGTCGACCCCGAAGATGGGTACACCGTCGCGCGTGGTTCCTACGAGTTCGGCGGATTCCGCGCTCGCCGTCAGCTCGAGCCCCTGCGTCAGGATGTGTACGAGTAGATCGACGCGCCCGTCGGCGTTGACGTCCTCCAGGCTATAGATCCCCTGACCGTTGCCCTTGATCTTGAGGCCCGCATTCGCGAGCGCGACCGAGTTCGGGTTCACCGTACTGGCATCGAACGTCTCCGAGCTCAGGATCGCGACGGGGATGTTGCCCTTCGAGCCGAGCTTGATGACGTTGACGTCTTCGCCTGGCTTGATGTCGACCTCCACCCCAATCGCCGCCTCGATCTCGACCGAGCACTCGGCTCGAAACAGCTTGAACGCGGATTCCTCGACGAACGAGCCGGTGACGCGCGGGAAGACCGTCGTGCCGGGGTTGAGCGTGCCGAGCGATCGGATAGCCGCGCTACGCTCGAACATCGCGACTACGTCCGCGCCCGAAACGTTCACCGAGACGGGCTCGAGCGTGCCGTTCATCCGCAGTGTCGCGAGATCGACCTCGGCACCGACCAATCGGCCGATCCGAGCGGAGACGGTCGGTCCCGGGACCGCGATCCACTGCGGATACCACAGCGACGGAGAGATGCTGCAGGTCCCGTCGACTTGCTCTTCTTTGAGGATGGGCTCCCCGGCGATCACGACCTCGGCCATTTCGGACGTCACGGCACCCACGAAAGTTTCGACGACCTCGTCGGGTTGATTCTCGACACACTCATCGGGATCCGCCGCGGGATCGACACAGTCGGGGTCGCGCAGGTCGTTCGCGTAGGTGGCCTTGACCTCGTACATCTCCTCTACGCCAGCATCTCCCGACGCGAGTTCCTCGGGTGGGAAGAGTTCCGCGAGGTCGCAGGTCACCACGAACGCCTCTTCGGGCTGCAGGATGATGAGGTCGCCCGTGGGATCTTCGGTCGTGAGCGCCAGCTTGTAGGGCGCTGGGAGGCGGGACGTCGGTGCGAGCCGCTCCCCTTCACCGTCACAGCCGTCGACGGAGTCGCATCGGCGCACTTCGAACCCGGTATTGAAACAGTCGGGGCGCACGGTGATGATCGCGAACTCGTTCGGGTTCTGGAACTTGGCCTGGACCGGAAGCGGCTCGCCCGGCCGGACGGGAGCGGGCTGGGATACGATGAGTTCCTCGTTCGCGCCGGCATCGTTGCTATCGCAGACATCGCCGTAGAGGTCTGCGTCCGCGTCCGCCTGGTCGTCGTTGGCGTCCGCCGCACAGTTGTCGCAGGCGTCGCCGAACAAGTCGCCGTCCGCATTCTGCTGGTTGGGATTCTCGACGTCGACGCAGTTGTCGTCGGCGTCTTCGACTCCGTCGAGGTCCTCGTCGGCAACCGGAATCGCGTCGACCTCGACCAGCCGTGCGCCTTCGAACTCGCCGACGGCGGTGCCCTGGGTCACCTCGATCCGCCAGTTCCGAGCCCGCACCGAACCGGCGGTGGCCAGCTCGAGTTCCAGGTTGCTCGGGTCGAGCGCCTCGTTGCCGGCCTGAGCGCTGTAGTCGGGGTCGATCGGAACGTCGATGGCAACCGTCTCGAACCCCGCGGCCGGATCCGTGTCGGCCAGCAGCTTGAAGCCGCCGATCGAGCGACGCAGACAACACTCGTCGCTGTCGTTGTGCGCGAACAGCCGCACGCCGCGGATCGTGACCGGCGCCGTCGTCTGGAACTCGATGAAGCTGACGCTGCCGATGCCGCCATTGCGCATCAAGACGTTGCCGTCTTCGAAGCCCCCGGAGGTGCGGAACGCGTTGATGGCGTCGGTGGCGGTGTCGCTGGCCGTCACTACCGTGCCTTGGGTCGAGTCGAACGGGTCAGTAGAGACGCCCTTGCTGTCCCCGCCCTGCTCGAAGCAATAGAGCTTGATGTTGCTCGAGCAAACGGTCGTCCCGGCGCCGAGGGGGTCGCGAGTCCAGTTCTCGTCGGTAGCGGTCGAGAATCCGACGAATGCGTCGCCGACCAGAAATTCACCCACCGACGACGTCCAGTCGGAGCAGTTCCGGAGAAGCGGGGTGTCAATCAACTCGCCATCCGGATGCGTCGACGTCCACACAAAGCGCAGCTGCGTCAGCTGGACGCCGGACTCGTCAACGTCGATCGGGGCCAACAAGCTGCCGTCGGTCAGGTCGCCGTACCCGAAGGCGATCGGAACCCCGTCGGTGCGCACGTAGGGGCAATCGGCACAGCTGGAGAAACGCGTGTTGGGGCTCTCGAAGCTGTCCGACAGCCAGGCGCGATACCGGCCGGGGAGTTCCGCGCCGTTCGCACGTTGATTGCAGATCGCGTCTGCACCGCTCAAGCCACCGAGGTCTCCCTGGTGGGAGGTGCTGGTGATGAAGACCTGCTTCGGAGCTTCGGTGGACAGCACCAGGTCGTCGATGAAGAGCTGCGTCGTGCCCACCCCGATCTGCTCGGGTACCGCCACCGCGAAGGCGATGTGATAGGTGCCCGGCGCCAGCGTCGTACCCGTGAGATCGATTGCGAAGTTGGGCGACCCGAGCGCAAAGCCATAGGGCACCGCGATCGTCGTGAGCAGCGAATAGCCAGCCAGACCGTCCGCCACATCCCCCGTTGCTGGCGCGGGGTGGTTGACAGGGCTCAGCAGGACTTTGAAGTCGCGGGTGCCCTGGACCACGTCGTTCTGCTCGCCCGCAAATGACAGGGAACCGAGGTCGTAGGGGACACTGGTCGTGAAGCTGAAGAAAGGGAAGAAACCGCCGTTGGTCGTGTTCGGGAACAATGCAGAGCTGCGGTAGATCAGATCGCCGTGAAGGAAGACCTCCGAATCGTCCTTGGTTCCGCCGAATACGACCCCGGATATGCCAGGCCCCACCGTTGAGGCCGTCGCCGTCGAATCTCCCACAGTGGCGTTCTCGAAATTAAGGCCAACGAGTGTCGTCGCGGCTGATGCCGGGGCGGCGGCCGTGGCCAACGCCAGCAGCGCGATCCACGCAACGTCCACGAGTCCAGCGCGACCTCTACCACCCACGGTCGCCTTCATCATTCCCATCCAACAATCTCCTGCGAGTCAGCGCTTCGTGGGCCGGCGAAGGCTCCGTGTGACGGAGGGATCGCGCCGATGTGCCCCGGAATCGTCTCGGGGAACCCACATCGGATCAATCCACCGATGGTGTTTTGCTACAGATGGAGCTCGGAGTCAAGCATTCTGGCCGAAATTGCCCGCGGTGAGGAAGCTCGCTCACCGTCTCGCGCCAGGGTACGACCACGATCGGCCTCAGGGGCGGAGACGATTCCCGAGTTCTGTATGCGAATGCCGTTCGTTCGCTGGAATCCGCCCACTCCCTCGATTCTGGAGCTACGCGCCCTCTCGCGGCGAATCGAAGCAATGAGCAAGACCGTGACTCCGGAAAGGAACCGGCTCCATGCGAACCGGCAGAGCAAAGAACTCGGCGACTTCGTGAAGCAAGACATCGGCGAGCTGAACGAGCTGCTCGAGTCTCGAATCAGCCGACTCCGAAGACAAGCCCTCCTCGTGATCGAGCAGAGCACCGAACTCACCAAAGCCTTCCGTACATCACGTCGATCAAAGGGATCGCGGTTGCCGCAGGGATCCAGCTACTCGCCGAGCGGGGTACATTGTCTGAGGACATGACGACCCGGCAGTGGATCGCGCATGCCGGACTCGATACCTGCCCGAATCAGCAAGACGGGAAACGCGCATTTGCGCCGTTCACTTTCCCTTCCCGCGATAGTCGCCACGCGCTGGGAGCCGCACATTCAAGGCCTTCTATGAGAAGCTGCTCGCGAAGGGAAAGACGAAGATGCAGGCGCTCGCTACCGTGATGCGGAAGCTCTTGCGTGCCATCCATGGCATGCTCCGACACGATCAGGACTTCGACGGTGAGAAGTTTTTCGCCGTGAAGGCTTGACAGGTAACGGAGTATCTATCCTCTTGTTGACGGGAGATCGTACTCACTGGCTAGTTTGTTTCCCTCCAGCGGCTCGGATCGACGATACTGAGGGGCGCAATCACGAGGGAGCGACGCTCCATGAACGGACGATCGTGTCTACGCTGTGTACGCCGGCTAGCGACTGTCGGACTGCTTGCGCTCGCGATGGGGGCGCTCAGTAGTTGCGCACACCAGAAGCTGGAACCGCCTGGCAGGATGGACTTGCAGGCAACGGGCCGCGGAGAGTGAAGGCCGCGAGGAGTCTGCTCAACGAATGTGCAACCGAGGTTCCGTCCTACCTCGCGCAGCGCGGGATCGGAACGTTTGACGGTAAGGGGCCGCCCGGGGCTTGCGTTCCACCCTGCGTCGTGACTCCGATGAACACAGTGCGCAACGTCGTCTGCGACGCCGGCTGCGCAGAGGCGCGCCGAGAGCAGAACTCAATCATCTCCGCATGCGTGGAGAGGAAGAAGCGGGAAGCAGCGGCCGAGCAATCCTACTCGAATCCTGCGGATACACACAATTAGGCGCAGGTATCACAGCTAGAACTCAAGGTAGCTGCTCGCCACGTGCGCAGACGTGGTCCGAGTGAGGTGAGGAGAACATCGAGGACCAGCCCCGCGACCCGCCGGCGACGTTCGCCAGCCGTGAAGTGGAGCCTGCTCGGGAGTATTTCCGTCGTGATGCGAAAAATGATCTCCGTGATCTGGCCGAGCGGTCGCGCCCCGGTTGGACGAGCCGCGGCGTGTGCGCTCGCGCTGCTCTTGGCAGCCGGGTGTATCTCGATGCCCGAACATTCCGTCGTCAGTGCCGCTCGAACTCCAATCGTGCCGTCGCAGGAGCTGAGTACGGTGGTCTTCCTTAGGCCGGGAGTCGCGGGGCATTTCTTCGCCGTGGTCGTGGATGCGAAGAGCCGCTACTACGGACATTTCGGCCCGCGCCAGTATGCGGTCGCTGAAGTTCCACCAGGCCGCCATACGTTCTCGAGCTGGAGCTATAGCGTGAACGGCGAAATGTGGGCGCCGAACCTCATTCACGCGAACTTGGAGCCCGGGCGGATCTACTATGTCCTGCTGAGGGGATGGACGGGCTACCCGCTGCGCGGAGTCGATCTAGAAGCCTTGTCGCCGCAACGCGACGAATGGACCAACCTCGACAACTGGCTTTCCGCCTCGAAACAACTCGACGTCGATTCGGAAGCTGGGACTCGCTCGCTCCCGGCCAAGCTCATACGAAGAGCCTCAGCCGGCGCCAAGGAAGCTTACGCGGACTACCGGGCAGCGAAACAGCAGCTGCATAACATCGGTCCGAGTGACGGACAACTCACTGCGCCGACACTTCCGCCGAACTAGCCACCAGCTCGCACATTCCGCGCGGTCCGTCGCGCGACATCTGATTGCGGTGCTCGCTGAGTAGGCGAATCGGCAGTGGAATCGGAATCTCCGGACGGCGAGCACCATGTGTCCCGGATGCAGGAGACGGCATCAATCGCATTTAGGGCATGCCATCAGACGGTCGATCCGGCTTACCTACAGTGCCTGCGCAGTTGCGCGCCGTCGCGCGATCGGCACCCGTGCCCCTAATACGTTCAGCGCGGCTGCGCTCCTTTCATACGAACTCGCGCGCCTCGAAACTGCGGCGGCCCGGGACGAAGTCAGAACGGTCAATTCGAGCATCATACTACCGGGCGAGCCGGATGGATGACGTGGTTTACCACAGCGAAAAGTGTCAATCTGCAAAGGGGTCGCAATCGAAACGCGCAGGATCAGGTCTGAGGGCGGGCGGCAAACGGCTTGGGGCCGCGCCGCAGCGTGCGGCCGCGCCGGCCGCCGATCAGGATCAGCGGGACGTTGCTCTGCGCTGCCACCGCCAGCACCAATCTGCCGAGCGCGTGCCGCGCGCTCGGGTCGCGTTGCAGCCCCATCAGCAACAAGTCCGTGTCGGCTGCGCGGCGCACGATCGCCGCCAGAGGGTCCTCCGCCTCCTCCACGACGACCTCGTACTGGCCCTCGGCTTCGTCGCGCGCGATCTCTCGAAGCTCGCGCTCGGTGCGGCGCCACACCTCGGGCGACGCGGAGCGTGTCACGGTCCGCAAGAACGTGACCTCGCATCGGTCCATGCGGCTCAAGCTCGCGAGCATTCGTGCGCGCAGGCGGCTGTGATCGCGTTGTCCGCCGATCGGTACGAGCACGCGCCGCACGGAAGCGACACGCCAGCGGTGCGGCGCCCGCACGACGACGACGTCGGCGTCGATCTGCATGAGCAGACTCTCGAGGCGCACATGGGAGTTCGGCTCTTCGAGCTTGGGCGCTCCCATGACCACGGTTCCGCAGCGGTGCTCGCGCGCCACGCGAGCGATCTCGGACGAGGTATCGGAGGCGATCGTAAAGAGCGTCTCGGCCGCAGTCGCCCGCTCGAATCCGCGCTGGAGCGATTCGCCGAGGATCACCTGCGCATCGCGGAGCGCGGGGTGCTCCGAGTCCGGCGCTTCGTCGAGCTTGCGCACGACGGAATGGAGCAGGATTCGGCCAACGCCGGGCGTCCGCACCGTCGCGGCGACTCCGGCGAGACCCGCGGCGCTCGCCGGGTTGCCGATCGGCACGAGTACCAACGGGCTGCGGCCGCGCAGCCGCGCGAGGTCCGGGTCGCGCGCCTCCGCGGTGACATCCGCGAGACTCGCCCCGGGTGCCAGCCACGTGAAGTAGAACGCGCATCCGACGACGAGCCACGAGAACACGACGACGCCGGCCTGCGGCACGGCGAACGCCTGGAAGATCGCCAGCGCGACGCATAGCACGGCACCCAGCAGCGGAACGATCGGCAGGCTCGAGTCGCCCGACCGTCGGCGCGCCAGAATCGCCGCCCAGTGCACCGTCGCAAACGAAATCAAGAAAATCAGGCTGGATGCGGCGCCTGCAGCGGACACGTCGCCCACCACGACTGCCAGCGTCGCGAGCATCGCAGCGGTCACCCCCACCGCCAGAGCAGGCGTGCCGCTCGCCCCGCGCATGCGCCCGAGCGGCCGCGGCAGCGTGCGGTCGCGCGCCATGCTGAAGGCGATCCGCGAGGCGCCGAGCAGGTTCGCCTGGAGGGCAGACAACATCGACAGCACACCGGCGACGATCACGAGCCAGTAGCCCGCCGGCCCGAGGAACCGCTCGGCCGCCGAAGCGACCAGCGTCTCCGGATGAGCCGCGCCAGCCTCCGCGATCGTGCCTTCGGTCGGCGCGCCGACGGTGACCAGCACGAACAGCAGCGGCAGGTAGACAGCGAGCGCGATTGCAAGCGAGAGGAAGATCGCGCGCGGCAGATTGCGCGCTGGATCCTTCACCTCCCCGCCCACCGCGGCGATCAGGTCGAAACCCTGAAGCGCGATGAACGTGTATCCCATCGCCTGGATCAACCCGACCGGGCCATTGGGCAGAAACGAGTCGAACTCCCGCAGGAGCTCTCCACCAGGCACGCCAAAGCTCGCCCACACACCGCCCGCGATCAGCACCGCAAACACGACGAGCTTGCCGATCGTGGCGGTGTGACCCCCGCCGCTCGCGCTGCGCATCAACGCGCCGCTGTACAGCGCGGTCGCCCCAACGGCGATGACGACTCGCAGCTGCGGCCTTCCGATCCACCCGCCGTCGCGTCCGAAGATCTCGAGCAGGCGAGCCATGCCCTCGGCCGCGAATGCGGCGAAGCCCAGCGCATACAGCACACCGGCAACGATCGACGCGAACCAGACCACCCAGCCCACGACGAACGCGGCCTCGATCGACAGCACGCGCTTGGCATAGGTATACGTGCCGCCGGACTGAGGAAAGCGAACCGCGAGCTCCGCAAAGCTCGCCGCCGTCAGCAGTGCGATGCCGCCATTGAGGGCGAACGCGAGGATGGCCGCGGGTCCGGCCGTGGCGAAGGCGATGCCGGCGAGTGCGAGGACGCCGCCACCGACGATCGCGCCAACGCCCACCGACGTCGCCGCAAAGAGCCCGAGGTGGCGGGTCGCGTCTTCACTCACCGGCGCCGGCCCCTCGGATTCGACATGGTGCGCGACGATAGCTCGTCGCGACGCGGCGCGATGAAGCAGTGAGGAGCCCGCATTCGCGTGATATCGGATGTCCGATCGCGCAGCAGCTTCAAGATCCTGATTCCCCGCCTACCGAAGCGGTTCAGGTTGGCGATGCACTTGCCCGCAGTGAGCTACGCGGTGGATCCGAATCGATTCTCGCGGCCAGCGGCGCATCGGGGGTCCCAATGGGTCCTGGTGTTTTCTCAGGACTCCTCGGTATCTCCCGCGTGTAGCAAGCGATAGAGTGCCGGAAGTACCAAGAGTGTGAGGAACGTCGACGAAACGATCCCGCCGATCACCACCGTCGCCAGGGGCCGCTGCACCTCTGCGCCGATCCCCGTGTTGAGCGCCATCGGAACGAAGCCGAGCGCCGCCACCAGCGCGGTCATCAAGACCGGGCGCACCCGGCCCAGCGCGCCCTCGACGATAGCTTCCTCGAGCGAGCGACCGTGCAGGCGGAGATCCCGGATGAAGGCCACCATCACCAGGCCGTTCAACACCGCGATGCCCGACAAGGCGATGAAGCCCACGGCCGCCGAGATCGAGAACGGGATGCCGCGCACCAGAAGCGCGAGCACGCCGCCGGTGAGCGCCAGCGGAACCCCTGAGAAGATCGCGGCGGCATCCCTCGCCGATCCGAGTGCGAGCATGAGCAGGCCGCCGATGAGGAGCAAGGTCACGGGCACGACGACCGCCAGCCGCTTCGTCGCCGACTCGAGCTGCTCGAAGGTGCCCCCGTACTCGACCCAATAGCCGGGGGGCACGTCGACCTGTGCCTCCACCGCCCGCTGCACGTCCCGCACGAAGGAGCCCAGGTCGCGGCCACGCACGTTCGCGCTCACGACGACCCGCCGTTTGCCGTTCTCCCGATAGATCTGGTTGTAGCCGTTGGCAACGCTCAGCGTCGCGACCTCGCGGAGCGGCACATAGCCTCGATCATTCAACGAAACCGGCAGCCCACCCAAACGATCCGTATCCGATCGCAGGTCCTCCGCGAGGCGCACCACGATGTCGGACCGGCGATCGCCTTCGTACATCTGGCCCGCGACGGTCCCACCGATTGCCGTCGAGACCAGGTCCTGCAGGCCGGCGATGGAGAGGCCCAGGCGTCCCAGGATCTCTCGCCGGGGCTCGATCGTTAGGACCGGAAGCCCGGTCGACTGCTCGACCACCACGTCGACGGCCCCCGGAACCCGGGCGACTGCATCCTCGATCTGGCCGCCCAGCGCGATCAGCTGATCGAAGTCGTCCCCGAACACCTTGACGGCCAGCTCGGCTCGCACTCCGGCCAGTAGCTCGTTGAAGCGCATCTGAATGGGCTGAAGGAATTCGTAGCGGCTGCCCGGGATAGGGTTGACGGCCGCCTCGAGCTCCGCCACCACCTGCGATTTGGGTTTGCGCGGATCGGGCCAGTCCTTCCGGGGCTTCAAGATCACGAAATTGTCGGCCACGCTCGGCGGGACGGCGTCCGTCGCCACCTCTGCGGTGCCGAGCTTGGCGAAGACCCGCTCCACCTCCGGTAGCGTTCGGACCTCCGCCTCGAGGGTCTCTTGGAGTGCGACCGCCTGCTCGAGGGATATGCCGGGGATACGCAGCGCGTGCATCGCGATGTCGCCTTCGTCGAGGTTCGGAACGAACTCCGTCCCAAGCCGCGTCGCGAGGAGTCCGCTCACCACCAGCCACAGCGCGCCAACGCCCACCACGACCCAACGCCAGCGCAGCACGGAGGCCAACACCGGTCGGTAGAGCCACCGGACGCTGCTGACGATCACGTTCTCCTTCTCCGCGACCGGCTTGCGGAAGAGCAGCACGACGCAGGCCGGAACGAACGTCACCGAGAGGACCATCGCCGAGAGGAGCGCGATCACGACCGTCATCGCCATCGGATGGAACATCTTCCCCTCGACCCCGCTCAGGGCGAAGATCGGGATGTAAACGGCCGTGATGATCGCGACGCCGAAGAGCGCCGGGCGGATCACCTCGCGCGTTGCGTCGAAGACGATGGAGACGCGATCGGAGAGCTTCCCCGCGCGATCTCCCGCCTGGCTCAGTCGCTGCAGACAGTTTTCGACGATGATCACCGCGCCATCCACGATCAGGCCGAAGTCGAGCGCGCCAAGGCTCATCAGGTTTGCGCTCACGCCGGCCTGTACCATTCCGGTGATCGTCATCAACATCGCGATCGGGATGACCGCCGCGGTGAGTAGCGCCGCGCGCAGGTTCCCGAGCAGCAGAAGCAGCACGACGACGACGAGCAGCGCCCCCTCCAACAGGTTCGTGCGGACAGTGTCCAATGTCTTGTCGACGAGATCCGTGCGGTCGTAAACGGCCGTCGCCGTGACGCCCGGTGGCAGGCTTGGCGCGATCGCCTCGAGCTTCTCGCCCACGGCCTTGGCCACGGTTCGGCTGTTCTCGCCAATCAGCATGAACACCGTGCTCATGACGACCTCGCGCCCGTTCTGCGTGGCGGCGCCCGCGCGGATCTCGTGGCCCAACCCGACGCTTGCGACGTCGCGGACGCGGATGGGGATGCCGTCCCGCTCACGGACCACGATCTGGGCGAGCTGTTCGGGCCGGTCGGCCTGGCCCGGAACCCGCAGCAGCCACTGCTCGCCGTTGTGGTCGATGAAGCCGGCGCCGCGGTTCTCATTGTTCTCGCGCAAGGCGTCCAGCACGTCGGTGTAACTCACGCCAAATGCCAGCAGCTTCGCCGGATCCGGAGAGACCACCACCTGCTTCTTGTAGCCACCGACCGGATTCACCTCGACGACGCCGCGCACGCGCAGCAGCTGCGGCCGGATGATCCAGTCGTGTACCGAACGCAGATCGGTCGGCGTCACCGGGGTTCCGTCCGGATTCACGGCACCGGGCTCGGCATCCACCGTGAACATGAAGATCTCACCCAGGCCCGTGGCGATCGGACCGAGCGTCGGGTCGAGCCCGGGCGGCAGGTTCGCCTTCGCCTCGTTGAGCCGCTCGCTCACCTGCTGCCGCGCGAAGTAGATGCTCGTCGACTCCTCGAAGACGACGGTCACCTGCGAGAGCCCGTAGCGCGAGACCGAGCGCGTGTAGGCGAGCTGGGGAAGTCCAGCCATCGCCGTCTCGACCGGAACGCTTACCCGTTGTTCGACCTCGAGCGGCGTGTATCCGGCTGCTCCCGTGTTGATCATGACCTGGACGTTCGTGATGTCGGGGACCGCATCGATCGGAAGCCTGGTGAAGCTCCAGATTCCCAACCCCGCGATCAGGATCACTGCCGACAGCACCAGACCCCTGGAGGTCACGGAGTGCTTTAGAATCGCATCAAGCATGCGGGGCTCCCTCAGTGGTCGTGCGAAGCGCCGGACTTCTCGATGTCGGCCTTGATGACGAAGCTGCTCGCCGTGACGTAACGCGCGCCCGGCTCGATTCCGCCCAGCACCTCGACGTACTCTCCCGCCTGCCGGCCGAGGTCGAGCATGCGAATCTCGTACTGGTCGCCCACCTGGGCGTAAACCACGGTGAAGTCGCGGAAGGCCTGGAGTCCTTCCCGCCGAACGGCCAGCGGGACTTCGTGCTCGCCCACCGTGATCTCCGCGCTGACGAAGGTTCCCGGCACGAGCCGGCCCTCGGGATTGGGAAGCACGGCGCGCGCGGTGACGGACTGGTCCGCGTTGGCCACGACCTCGACGGTCGAGATCTCACCGATCACGGAATCGCCGCCCGCCACGGAAGCGATCGAAACCGGGTTCCCTCTGCGAACGCGGGCCCGGTCGCCTGGGAAGACCGAGAGGTCGGCCCACACCGATGAGGTGTCGGTTATGGTGAGAAGCCATCGACCACTCGTCTGCTCTCCAGGGTTCGCATCGCGTTGCGTGACGACGCCCCCGATCGGCGCGCTGATCGAGTAGGCGTTCAGGCTCTCGTCGCTCTCGATCGTGAGCAGCCGATCGCCTTTCGCCACCGTGCTTCCGATGTCGGCGTGGACGCCGCGCACCACCCCGTCGAAACGCGCCCGCACCTCGCGCACGCGCTCGGGGTTGGCTCGGATGCGCCCGTACACGGTCACCGTGTCCGCGAGGACGGCAGGTCCGGCGACCGCCGTCTCGACGCCGAGACTCCGGGCCGCCTCGGGTGTGATCCGGGTGCGGCCCTCGAAGTTCTCGTAGTGCCACGTGTACTTCTCGCTTTCATACTCCGCCGAGATCGACACTTCGAACGAGTGAGGCTCATGGACGACCTTGTCGCCGCGCAGGTAATCGCCTTCAGGGGCAAACGAGATCTCATCGATCCCGCCGCCGAGCCGCGTCAGCTGGACGTCGATCGACACGTCGGCCGCATCGATCGACTGCTCCCCATTGCGAGCCCAGGCGCGGAACTCGGGCGGCATACCGCGCTCGAAGATCGCGAGCTCGACCTCGAAGTCTCCGGAGGTGAGCAATCGTCCGCCGTGCGGTCCCTTGGATTCGGCTGCAGGCTCTGCTTTGCCGTGACCGCCGGTGTCGCTCGATTGGCGATTCGACTCGCTGCATGCGAGAAGCCCCACCACGAGCGTCCCGATCAACGTCCAGCTGGTTCGTGTCTTCACTGCCCACCTCATTTCGTTACCACCCGATCCCCGAGCAGACGTTCGAGTGCGATCACGAGGCGGTGCGCGCCAGCGCTCGCCTCGACCAGCTCGCTCTGGGCGCGCAACAGATCCGTCTGTACCGAGCGAAGCTCGAAGTAGCCGTAGCGGCCTTGTTCGTAGGCCCGGCGAGTCCCGTCCGACGCTTCCATCAACCGCGGGATCACCTCGGCCCGCAGCGTCTCTGCCCGGTGGCCGAAGTGTTGGAGTTCTTCGTAGAGCTCGAAGAGCGTGGTCTGCAGCCGTACGCGCGCCGCGTCTGCTTCGGCGCGAGTGCGCGAGACCGAGCCACGCGACGCCGCGACCTGGCCCTGGTTCCTGTTCGGCAGCGGAATCGGAACGCTCACCCCAGCAACGAGCGCTGTGTCGTCCGTGGCTTCGAGTCGGCGCACGCCGAGAAAGGGCCGCAGCGACGGCCAGCGACGGGTCTCGGCGAGCCGCAGGTTCGCTTTCGCTAGCCGTTCCTCTGTCGCGTATCTCTCGAACAGAGGGTTCCGTCCGAGTGCTTCCGTAAGCGCCACATAGGGTTCGACGACCGGAAGGGCCAGCAGATCGCCTGCGACGTGCGAAAACCGCGGCTCTGTCTCCCCCCACTGTGCAGCCAGCCGGTGGTAGGCCGCGAATAGCTCGTGGGTCACGTCGTCGCGAGACAGAAGATCAATGGCCAGCTCGGCCTCCGCGCGAATGAGCTCGGCAGTCGGCGCCTTGCCCGCTCGTACGCGTCGCGCGACGGCTTCCACCGTCTGTTCCGCCAGTGAGATGGCCTCCGCGGCTTTCTCCAATCGAGCCTGACTCGCGAGACTTGCGAGGAAGTGCTCGGCCGTATCGGCGGCAACCTCGATGCGAAGGATTCGGGCGTCCGCGGAGACGAACGCGGCAGCCGCCCGGGCTGCGCCCACTCTGCCTGCTCGAACCCTCCCCTCGAGCACCCATCCAAGGCTGAGCGTCGTCTGCGCGCTCTTGAAGCCCTCGTAGATGCCGCTCCCGGCCGCGTCCTCGACAACGAGCTCGAACTCGGGGTTCGGCAGCAGGCCGGCCTGCTCGAGGTGGCCCTGCTGCTCGGCGATCCGGAACTCGAAGGCCGCCAGATCCTTGTTGTGAGCGAGGGCTCTTTCGAGCGCCTCGGCTAGGTCGATCGACGCAGCGCCCGTCGGCTCGGCACGCGCTCGGGACGAAGGCGTTGCCAGCGCGAGTATGGCTCCGCACGCCAAGGCGATGACGATCTGCATTTTCGACGAGAGAAAGCGACACGGGGCGCGCATCGCCAGATCACTTACGCCGCCTCGAGTGCAGCACACGGCCGCACCCCGACTTTGGGTACGTTGCATCTTCAAGTCCTAGATGGATGTCGAGTCAACGCAGTGCGCCGAGCGGTCTCACCTCGGAGAGAGGGTGACCACGCGTCGTCTGC
>JAQBGU010000061.1:0-44129 GCA_032128375.1 Deltaproteobacteria bacterium
CGCAGCGCCTTGTCGAGGTCGACGAACATCCACGCGTTGTTGGCCGTGACCACGAGGCAAGCCGCCAGCAACATCGCGTGTCGAACCGAAAATTGGCTGTACGCATACAGGTGCGAAATCAAAACCAGCAGCGGCAAGGCCGTGTGGGCGGAAAAAATCACCGGCTGGCCATTCGCCCGATAGCCGTAGTGAAGCGCGAGGTTGAACAGGATGAAGGCGAGGGCAAGCCGTGCATCAGGGCTACGGGCCGCTTTGCCGAGCGTGCTGCCTGGCAGCAGCGGTACCAAAAAGCCCAGGAACACAGCCAGCGTGATCCCGTACAGCGGTGTCGCCCAGCTGCCGAATTGGACCATCTGCTGCGGACCCTCGATTGTGTCCACGACCTCCACCGAGAGTCTGGGGGCGACGAGCGTATCGATGGTGAACGATCTCAGCTCCGCCGCCACGTCAGCAGGAACGAAGGGACGCGTGAAGTCGAGAAATGGGTCCTTTCGGGAAACGAGTGCTTGCACACGGGTGTAATCCGTCTCGTGCCGGATGCGCTCGGTGAACACCGAACTTTGCAACTCGATCATCAACACGAGGACCGCGGCCGTTGCGGCTACGAACCCGAGTAGGGAGCCAATCCGGCGCAGCTGGCTTGCGTGCGCCCGGTAGCTGGCGCTCAACTGCGCGAGCGCAACGTACGCGGCGTTGGGAGCTGTCAACCCGATCGCCAGTGCAGACACCACGACATTGATGCCGAACGCGAGCGGGCGTCGTATGGGTTGCGCAAAGCGCGGCTCGCTCAGGAAGAACGCGACGCAGATGAAGGTCGCGTTGACGGCGAATGTGTCCGGAATCGCCGCCATCAGCCACCGAGCGGCTGCGACACCGTGGAGGAATGTAAAAAGAAACGCGTCGCGCGAGCTGCTGCAGATTCGGCGGAAGAGAAACCACGACAGAAAGACGCCCAAGGCAGCGTAGGCCGATACCACGAGGCGAACCGACTCATTTCGTGAACTACCCAGCCATACCAGTGCGTCCGACACTGGCGCGATCACCGTGAGGAACAGCGGATGGCGCTCATAGATGGTCGGATGCTGCCCGTATTGGACGTCGCTCGTCACTCGGAAGGCATCAGCATCGAACAAGAAGTTGTAGAAGTACGTGTTCGTCGCCTCCAGGTCGACGGAATTCGCGTAAAGGGCGAAGAAACCCAGACAAAGCGCAACACAGCCGGCAATCTCGATGCCGCGCGTCCGAGGAAAGCTTCCATCGGGGGACGTACCACAACCTAGCGTCATGTCACGAGGCTCTTGCCGTCGCCTCGGAACCGACGTGTCCTGTGACGTGTCGCTTCCGAGCCAGCTCGCGAAGTGTGTAGAGCACGGATTGCGATCGCTCTGATACGTGACACATTCCGGATGCCGTGCTCGGAAATGGCCTCACTCATCGTCGCGACCTCCGCGTCGCCAAAGAGGCGCGTTCACGATGACAACGCATCCAACGACTTCCCGCTTTGACGACCGGAGAAGCGTTTCACGCTTGATGCTGCCGCGGACGGCGGTGCGGATCAAGAGCAGAGCGTTTCGGCGCGGGTCGCATCGCCGCCAGCAAGCAGTTCTACGGTTCGAGGTGCGCGAAGAGATCTCGCCGAACTTGGGGGTTGCTGAGCTTCCAGAGCACCCCGTCGGTGAAGTAGTGGTGGATGGCCAGGAACGCCGGAATCATCCGGGCGGTTGCGGCCGCGGCGGGGGGCAGTGAGAGGAGCGACCCCAAAGCCTGGGACACGAAGACGACCAGGAACCAGAAGAGCGCGCAGCCGCCGACGAGAGCCACCACGCCGAGCGACAGCATCCGCACCGGAACGGCGTGGCGCCGGACCACGAATGCGGTTCCGAGCAGTACCACCGAGAGTCCCATCGCGGAAACGGGCGCAGCGTTGACCCAATAGAAGAATTTGCCTTGGAGGTGGGGAACCCCGAAGAAGAGGGGGATTGCCAGCACGAAGCAGACCACGGCCCCGATCACGTAGCGGCGTGGCGACGCCGCGTCGGCCCGGGCGCGGTTCAACTCCAACCGCGCGGTGAACGGCAGGTATTGGATCGCATGGGCGAGTTGCACCAGGATGATGCAAAAGGGGTAGCGCGCCATGAGCGCGTACCAGCAGTGTATTGCCAGCCAGGGTACGAAAATCCGCGCGGCCGGGATGCGCCCGATGCGTCGGTACATCTTGATGAACCCCACGCTGCCCACGGCGAACGCGAGGCCGATCGCGCTGGTCAGCAGTGGAAACACTGCGTGGACCGCGTCGTGGACGGCGCCCAGACCGCTCGTGAGGTCGAAGCCCCAGGCTACGTGCCACGCCAGCAGAATATTCAGACTGGAGCGGAGCCAGCGACGCTCGTCTGCGGTGAACGGCGTTCGCTCGATGATCGCGAAAGTCGACATCATGCCCCAGCTCTGTCCGGTGTAATGCCAGGCCAGGTAGCAGCCGCTCGCAAAGGCGATGAGTCCGACACCGAGGCCCGTGATGCCGCTTGCGCTGAGGAACACGCCCATACCGCAGACCAGAGCGACGAGGCACGGCAGGTAGATCGATGCCCACTTATGGAGCAGACGGGTCTCTTTCGAGCGGTACACGAGCCAGTAGGAGGCGAAGAAGTGCGGAAAGTTGAGGGCCGCGGTCCAGACGAGCAGATCGGCGCCGAGGCGCCCAGAGGCCACGTGAAACGGTTCGAGGGGGTCGGCGCCCGGGAAGCCGAGCAGCAACATCGGTATGAACACCGCGATCGAAAGGCCACCGCACAGGGCCAGGTCGACTTCTTCCGATACGATCGCGCGCCGCGCGCCGCGCATGCTTGCGCTACCAGCGGTGGCGGGTGCGCTGGTCTGCTCTGAGGACACGATCGGGCTCCAGTCGGGATGCGCGTCGAATCTACCTGACCGCCCCGGGCGCCGCTCAATGCAGGGCCTGGTTGGCGCAACGGAATCGACGAGAAGGTCGCGTCGGGAGGTCTCGGGCGCCGAGGAAGCCGGTTTGCCACGCATGGCGTCGCCACCGCGTTTCAAGCGAATTGTCCACTACATCGGCGTCAAGGTATCCTTGACATGGGACCGAAATGTGTCAAGGTGGACTTGACGTACAAAGGAGGAGCGACGATGGCGCGAAGAAGTCAGAACCTGCACTGTTCGTTCTGCGGCCAGAGCGAGGCCGAAGTGAGCAAGCTCCTGGCAGGGCCAAAGGTCCACATCTGTGGCCATTGCGTGGGATTGTGTCACGACATATTGGAGGCGGACGGAACGCCGCCCTTTGCCAACTTGAGCGACCTTTCGGATCAGGAGATTCTGCTCACGTTGAAGGCGACAAAGGTCGCGGCGGAGTCGCTACACGGGTTGCTGTATGAACGAGTCGACGAACTACACAGAAGAGAAGTGAGTTGGGCAGCGATCGGCAATGCCCTCGGCATCTCGCGACAGGCAGCCTGGGAGCGCTTTTCATAGGGCTCGCCGCCTGGCTGCACCCGACCTGTTGATCTACGACCCGCTGCGGCCCGACAGCCCGATACGAATCGGGATCAATCAAGGGATACTGGCGCCCATGCTCCGCTCGTCGGGCGCGACCGCGATCATCGGGAAACCCGGGATCGAAAAATCGCGGCTTACCGGCATGCGCCTTGTGAACGACAATACGGTCACGCCACTGCCACCGAGCAAGATCAACTCGCTCGCGTGTGAAGTGGGCATTGCGCTCAGATGACCCACGTCGCCCAGATCGCCCACGTCATGGACGGCCGCGCCGACTGGGACGGGTCCCGTCCAGTTCGGTGACTCGGGGAGCGAACCATCGAGCCCCCGTTATCCATTGATCTCGGGGAAAATTGTCGAAGACCGGAACGGGTGTGACCGGATCTGTCTCAACCAGCGCGTATCCAATCCCTGAGCCGCTGCTCGGCCCCCAACGCAATCTCTCAGGGCGCGCACCCCATCGTCGGACCTGAAGTCCGAGAATTCGAGAATGAGAGACCCCATCGAAAGACTCGCGTCCGGGCGGCGGCTCACAATTGGAATCGCGTTGGAATCGCGTTGGAATCGAGAGGCGGTCAATTGGTCAATCGGAAGACGGCCAATCGCCAACCGAGAAGGGGACTCGACTTGCTGCGCACAATCGAGCCGCGGGAGCTGGGACGCGCGGAACTCGCGATCAGATCGAAATTGTTTTCCAGCGGCCCTGTCGGAAGCGCTCCGCGAGGATCGCGCCTTTCGTCGCATAGTCGACCACCAGACACATCCAAACCGCGGCGATCGTGCCTTCGAAAACGTGAATTACGACCAGCGCGCCGCCCAACCGGAACACGAATAGCCCGATCAGCGTGGCGAAGAGCGGAAAGCGCGTGTCCCCGGCCCCGCGCAGCGATCCCCCTACACCGAACTCCAGCGCCATCAGGGGTTGCGCGGTGCTGACGATCATCAAGAACGTCACCGCCATCGACGCCGTGGCGGCAGATATGGCTCCAAACCAGCTGACAATCGTCTCGGCCCCCAGCGCAATCATCAAGCCCAGCGCCGACATCGCACAGGCGGCGCCCAGCGTCGCGTGCCAGCCGGCTCGCGCGGCGGCTTCGGGATCGCCGGCCCCGAGGTGCTGCCCGACCAGAGTCGCCGCTGCGATCTGGAACCCCATGCCCGGTATCAACGAAAAGGCGATGACGCGAACTCCGATGAAATAGCCCGATACGGCATGCGTACCGAAATCCGCGAAGACGGCAACGAACAGGAACAGCCCCATGTGGAAGGCGAGCTGCTCGAGGGCGGTCGGGATTCCGATTTGCGCGACGCGCCGGCACAGGTCGAAGTCGATCCGGTCGCGCAGCCCGACGGGCTTCAGAACCAATGAATGACTCAGCCACAGAGCAACGTAGATCGCTGCAGCGAGTGTGTACGACAGCACGGTCGCAAGCGCCGAGCCATCGGCGCCCAGCTCTGGTGCGCCCCAATGCCCGAAGATCAACATGTAGTCGCCGATGACGTTGGCGATGTTCATCACCAGGCCGACCACGAGTGGGGTACGCACGTCACCCGCGCCGCGCATCGCGCTGGCAAACGCAATCGAGATCGCGAGCGGCACACCACCGAACATCAGGATCCGCAGGTAGGATCCACCGATCGCGACGACTTCCGGCTCGACCCCGAACAGCGAAACGTATGCGTCGCAGTACGGCGCCGCGGCCGTCAACACGAGACCCAGACCGGCCGCGAGTATCAATGATGCGCGAACGACCGAATCGGCCCGCGGCTGATCCCCGGCGCCGGTGGCGCGCGCAACCAGTGCGACCGTACCGGTAGCGATCGCCGCGATCATCGAAAGCGCTGTGAACTGCAGTTGCGATCCGACCCCTACGCCGGCCACCACGTCGGATCCCAGATGCGAGACGAAGACCAGATCGATCAGGCCGACACTGGACTGCAGCGCGAAGGTCACGATCGACGGCCAGGCCAGCTGCCAGACGCCTCGGATCTGCGATCCCCTCGAGGTGATTGTCGGGCCCAGATCGCGAGCTGTCATAAGGCGCTGCTGGGCGGCATGCACTCTTTTTGCCATCCAATTTGCAAAGCTGCAAAGCCGGTGATCGCAGGAAAGGAGGCCGGACGACAAATGGTGCTGCTGCGACTGGCGAGCAACAGTGAAGTAGATCACAGTTCGCTCACATTACGGGTGAAAATGCCCCCGGTCGATTGGAGAAAATGGCTGAAGTGAACAATCCGCTGCCTATCGAGCCGTCGAGGAATCTGTCGCCGATGGAGTCCACCTGCTCGATGGTCAGGGCAATGCGCTCGCCGTGGAAACACAGGCTGGCGTCGTGCTCGTCGATGCCGGTCCCGGCCGCGGCAAGACCAAGGCCATGATCGAGAGCCTTCGTGACAAGACGGACGCGCCGCTGATGGCAATCCGCTATTCGCATGGCCATCTCGGCGACAAACGGGTGTTCCGCTGTGGCAGGAACATGCGGCCGAGGCGCGGCGACCGAGCGCCGCGACTCATCGCACACGAGCGGATCGTCGAGCGCTTTCGCCGCTACCGCGAAACTGCGCCGCTCCAGCTTCGCTTTGCAGAGATCCAATTTCGGATGCCGATCGGCGCGATCCCCGAGCCGCTCGAGATCACCGACCCCACAGAGAACGGGAGAACTGCAGCTCGCGTTGCATGTGATCGACCTGCTGGCATTCGCGCCTGGTGACGATGAGGAATTGCAGACGGCTCGTCAGCTCGAAGCCGATTGGCTGCGCGAGTGCGCGAACCACACGGCGAGTTTCGTTTCGAAGAGCCTGTATTTGTCTTCGGCGAAGCTGATCGAGTCGGGCAACGGAGATGCGGTCGGAATTCGCTGATGGGGGCCAACGCGATACGGGCGGTGTTTGGGGCTCAGTCGGGGAGAGTGACGCGCAGGTGAAACGACTTCGGACGCGTCAACGCCTCGAAGCCGACGCTCGATAGCGTGCAACCCCGCCCCGAGTCCTTCACACCGGTCCATGCGAGGGCGGGGTCGAGGTAGTCGCAGCGGTTCATGAACCACGTCCCGGTCTCCACGCGATCGCCCAGTGCGAGCGCCGTCTGTTCGTCACGGGTCCACACCGAGGCCGTCAATCCAAAATCGCTGTCGTTCATCCGCTCCACGGCCTCATTGTCGCCGCTGACCTTCTCGATGCCGACGACCGGGCCGAAGCTCTCCTCGGTCATGACGCGCATCGAGTGGTCGACGTCGACGAGCACCTGGGGCGCCAGGTACGGGCTGTCGTCCGTGGCGTACGCGAATGCGGAAGTGTCGATCAGAGCGCGTGCCCCGGCGGCGAGCGCGTCGTTGACCTGACCGCGGACCCAGTCGGCCGCCTTCGCATTGATGACCGGGCCCAGGTTGGTCTCGGGATCAGTCGGGTCGCCCAGACGGTACTGCTGCACTTTGGCGGCGAAAGCGCCCACGAAGTCGTCGTACACCGATTCGTGAACATAGATTCGTTCGATCCCGCAGCACGACTGACCCGAATTGAAAAACGCGCCGTCGACAAGGTTTTCGACTGCGTGATCGAGCGCTGCGTCGGGCCGGACGTACGCGGGATCCTTGCCACCGAGTTCGAGTCCGACTCCGATAAACCGGTCGACCGCTGCGTGCTGGATCGATCGACCCGCGGCGACAGAACCGGTGAACGCGACAAAGTCGATGCCGGGGCTGGCTATCAACCGCTCGGTGTCGGCATGGCTGGTGTGCAACACGCTGAACAACCCCGGTGGCGCGTCCGCGGCGGCGAATGCCTGCGCGATTCGTTCCGCGCACAGTGGCGTCTGCGCGGAGTGCCGCAGGATCAACGCGTTGCCGGCGAGAATCGCCGGTACGATCGAGTTGACCGCGGTCAGGTAGGGGTAGTTCCACGGCGCCACCGTCAGAACCACGCCGAGCGGTTCACGCCGCACGAAGCGCGAGAACCCGGGCAGCGCCGCGGGCTCGATATCTTCGAGCGATTGGGCTGCGATCTCGATCATGTGGCGAGCGCGCTCTTCGAAGCCGGCAACTTCGCCGGCCGCCTGCCGGATCGGGCGCCCCATCTGCCAACTGATTTCTCGCGCGATCTCATCGCCTTGGGCGACGAATGCATCGACCATCCGCGTGCAAACCGCCGCGCGGTCCGCGACCGGGATGCGCCGCCAATGCCTCTGCGACTCGCGCGCTGCCATCAACGCGGCATCGATCTCCTCGCCGGTTGCCAGCGGGCGTTCGACGTAGACCCGCCCATCCACCGGAGAAATGGTCCGCAACATACCCGACATGAAACCTCCCTGGCGCGAAGATTTTCCCCTGTGCAGGCGTCCAGCTGGCACTCGAGTGCGCAGTCTCTCTGGGGTCTTCGATCAGAACAGTCGCACAACTCTCGACGGATCTCCCGATCTTCCCGAACCGATGTACGCTGCTAGAAGACTGCGAGATACCGATCGAAGCGAGGACAACCCGAATGCAGCTCGATGAACTCACCGACGTCACGTATCGGATCGAAAACGGCTTGGCGTGGATCACGATCGACCGCCCGAATCGACTGAACGCGTTTCGCGCTCGAACCGTCGACGAAATGATCTTCTGTATGAAGTCCGCGTGGGCCGATACCTCGGTGGGTGTCGTCGCGCTCACGGGCGCCGGCGAACGCGCGTTCTGCGTCGGCGGCGATCAGAAGCAGCGCGCCGAAACCGGTGACTATGGGCCTACCGAAACGGGTCTATTCGAAATCGAAAACCTGCATCGCACGATGCGTGACCTCCCCAAGCCGATCATCGCAGCCGTCAATGGTCTTGCGATTGGCGGGGGACACGTACTCCATGTGCTGTGCGACCTGTCGATCGCCGCCGAGCATGCGAAGTTCGGACAAGCGGGGCCGCGGGTGGGTTCTTTCGACGCGGGCTTTGGCAGCGCGTATATGGCCCGCATCCTCGGTGACAAGCGCGCCCGCGAGGTGTGGTACCTGTGCCGCCAGTACGACGCTGCACAAATGCACGAGTGGGGGCTCGTCAATCAAATTGTGCCGATGGACGAATTGCACGCAGAAGTAGGTCGCTGGGCGGACGAGATGCTCGCCAAGAGTCCAACCGCCCTACGCGTGCTGAAACACTCGTTCAACGCCGATTCGGAGTCGATCGCCGGAATCGGCACGCTGTCATTCGCAGCGCTTGATCTCTACCTGGAAACGGCCGAGGCGAGCGAAGGGGTCGATGCTTTTGCACAGAAGCGGCAGCCGGACTTTTCGAAATTTCGCTAGGCCGGGCGGCTGAGTGAGCGGAGGACAGTATGGCGCGAGCGCGCATAGCTCTGGTTACGGGCGGGGCGGGGGGCATCGGTGCCGAAATCTGCCGCGCTCTGGCTGAGGCGGGCCACCGAGTCGCTGTGGCCGACCTCGATACCGCGGGTGCAGAGTCGATCGCGAGCGAAGTCGGCGGTTTCGCGCTCGTTGTCGATGTGACGAAACCGGGTTCGGTGTCGGATGCGATCGAGCGGGCGGGTTCCGTCGAAGTCTGCGTGAATTGTGCGGGCTGGGATCGCTTCATTCCGTTTCTCGATACCGACGAGGTGTTCACGGAAAAGGTAGTGTCCATCAATCTGCACGGCGCGATACGTGTCACGCGAGCCGTGCTGCCGCACATGGTCGAAGCCGGCTTCGGTCGGATCATCAACATCGCGTCCGACGCGGGACGCGTCGGCTCATCGCTCGAGGCGGTGTACTCGGCCGCCAAAGGCGGTGTAATCGCGTTTACCAAGACCATCGCGCGCGAGTTCGCGCGAAACGGCATCACAGCCAATTCCGTCTGTCCCGGGCCCAACGACACTGCGCTGCTGAACGACATCGCGGAAGCCCGCGACAACGGCCAACGGGTGATCGAGGCATTGAGAAATGCCGCCCCGATGCGGCGGCTCGGCACCCCGCAGGACGTGGCGCCAGCGGTCGCTTTTCTCGCCAGCGACTCTGCGGCGTTCATCACCGGGCAGACGCTCTCGGTGAGCGGCGGTCTGACGATGGCTTAGGGGTTGGGATGCGCGGAGGCGATCTGACGAGCGGTTGTGCTCTGTGGCGGCGGGGCCCCGCTGGCTACAGCGCCGCGTACATCAATTCCGCGACCCGCCGACTGAACGCGGCTGGGTCGTCGAGCTTGCCGCCCTCGGCCAGCAGCGCTTGCTCGAACAGCAGGTCTGCGTAGTCGGCCAGGCGCGGGTCTTTCCCGTCCGCGTCACAGACGGTCTTCAATTTCTCGAGCAGCGGGTGGGTCGGATTGATCTCCAGAATCGGCTTGATGTCCGGGACGTTCTGGCCAGACCGCCTCAGCAGTTCACCGATTTGGGGCGACAGGTCGCCCTCGTCGAGCACCAGGCAGGCTGGCGACGAGGTCAGTCGGTTCGAAAGCCGGACTTCCTTCACCTTGTCCTGGACACCGACGCGCAACGCCGCCAGCAGATCCTTGAAGTTCGCCGTCTCGTCGCCGCGCTTTTCTTGTTCTTGTTCCCTTTCTTCGCCGCTCGTAAGGTCGAGGTCACCCTTGAGCACGGATTGAAATTTCTTGCCCATGAAATCGGGTGCGCCTTGTTCGAGCCAGACTTCGTCTACGTGGTCGGTGAACAGCAGCACCTCGATGTTGCGCGCCTGGAAGGCTTCGAGATGTGGCGAGTTGGCGAGTTGCTTGCGTGAAGTTCCGGTGAGGTAGTAGAGCACCTCCTGCTCTTCGGGCTGACGCGAAATCACCGCCGACAGCGATGTGAGGGCCGTGTCGTCGTGTGTAGACGCGCACAACAGAAGCTCGAGGATTCGCTCGCGCTTCTGCGCAAAATCGAGCAGCCCCTCTTTGACTACCGGACCGAATTGGGCCCAGAAGCGGAGGTACTTCTCCTCGTCGCTCTTTTGCAGGTCGATCAGCGCATCGAGCACCTTCTTGACGAGATGGTTTCGAATCGTCTCGATCTGCGTATTCGCCTGCAACATCTCACGCGACACATTGAGCGAAAGATCTTCGGCGTCGACGACACCCTTCACGAAGCGCAGGTACTCGGGCATCAGGTCGCGGCATTCATCCATGATGAACACGCGCCTGACATAGAGCTGGATGCCACGGTGGGCCATTTCGCGGTGATAGAGATCGAACGGTGCCACTGACGGCAGGTACAGCAACGCCCGTGCCTCGAAATTGCCCTCGATGCGGCTGGACAGGTGCAGTAGCGGGTCGTTCCAATCGTGAGAGATGTGCTTGTAGAACTCGCGATACTCGTCGTCTTCCACTTCGTCCGCCGGTCGGAGCCAGATCGCCTTCATCGTATTCAGCGGCTCCGCCGGGCCGGCCGAGGCTGTGCTGGCTTCGTCGGCACCGCCTACGATCTCCAAGTAGATCGGATACGCGACGAAATCGGAGTACTTCTTCACGATCTGTTGTACCAGCCAGCGGTCGGCGTAGTCGGCGATGCCGTCGGGTCCTTCGCAGGACTTCAGTTGCAGCATGACGCTAGTCCCGGCTGTTTTGCGCGCGACTCGTTCGACGCTGAAACTGCCGGCGCCTTGCGAGACCCAACGCGTCCCGTCCGGTTCGCCGGCCTTGCGCGTGATGACAGTGACTTCGTCAGCGGCCATGAAGCTCGCGTAGAAACCGACACCGAATTGTCCGATCAGCTCGCTCGTGATCTCGGCATTGGCTTTCTCGGGCGTGCTTTTCTTCAGCGCCCTCAGGAACTCGGATGTCCCGGACTTCGCGATCGTCCCGATGTTGGCGATGATTTCGTCTCGGCTCATTCCGATGCCATTGTCATCGATCGACAGCACACGGGTGCTCTTGTCGATGTGCAAGTTTATCCGCAGCGGCTCCTCCGGGAGCAGTTCGGCATCGGTCAGCCCCGCAAAACGCCTCCGGTCCAACGCATCGGACGCGTTGGAGACCAGCTCGCGCAAGAAAACATCCCGATTGGAATACAGAGAGTGGATCATCAGGTCGAGGAGCTGCTCGGTCTCGGCTTGGAACTCGAATTGCTCGGCGGACATTTTGTTCTCCCGGAAATCGCGCCGAGCATACAACCGATGGGGCACCTGAAAAGCCCCCGATGGCTGCCGGGCGGTTAGTATTTGGGGGCTTCCCCGGTACTGTGGGATAGAGGAGGCGACCGCATGGCAGGAGATATCGAGGCGCGGGAGTTGATCGTTCAGATCGTCCAGGAGTTGTTCTCCGCCGGACATTTGACGTCGACCGGTGGGAACGTCAGCAACCGCTCTGCGGACGGGGAAACGATCTGGATCACGCCCAGCGGCCTGTACAAAGGCGGGTTGACGCCGGATTCCCTGGTGCGGATCCGGGCCGACGGAAGCGTCGTCGAGGGTTCCAACAAGCCGTCGATCGAGTACAGAATGCATTTTCGCGCCTACGACGCGCGCCCGGGGGCGCTCGGCGCTGTCCACACGCACTCGCCGGTCGCCACTGCATTCGGAATCTGCAACCAGAAATTCGATCCCATCAATACCGACGCCGTCGTATTGGCTGACACCCAGACCGTGCCCTGGTTCTTGCCCGGTACGGCGGAGTTGGCGGATGCGGTGTTCGACGCGATGCTGAAAAGCCGCGGTGCGATCCTGCAGAACCACGGCCTGATGGCGGTCGGAGAAGACCTTCGACGGGCCGCGACCCGCGCCGCGATGATCGAAGAAACCGCGAAGGTCGCGCTCTACGTCAAACAGTTCGGTGGTGAGGTTTCTCTGCTATCCGACGAAGCCGTCGCCAGGCTCGGCCCGGTAACGGAGTTTCTCTAGCAGCGCGGAATTTCCAGGGCTGCGTGCCACGATCATTCGATCGATGTCGGTCGCTACGTTCCGCCCGTGCATTCGGACCCGGGCGAAGCTTCTAGCGCACTTCGCTCAGCTGGCTGGGCGAAGACGGCCGGCGCGGCGATCGTCAGGCAGAGCAGCACTGTGGCTGAGAATACGGAGAATTGACGCATCGATTGCTCCTTGGGCTCGCTGGGAAGTTCCTGAGCCAGTGGCCTGAGCCAGTGGAGAGTGTCATATCGCAGAGCAGGGGTTCATGTCGTTTGGACTAGCGGTTGGGTGCCAATCTCCGCGTCGCTTCACGAAGCTCGAGATCTGACGGCCACACCTGTAGTACCGGCGTGTCGAGCCCGTTGTCGACGTAGCGTTGGATCTGTTCTCGACAGGCCTCCGGGGAACCGTTGATGATGATCTCGTCGACAAACTCGCCGGGGATCGCCTCGAGCGCACTCTTGCGGTCGCCGGCTTTCCAGCAGTCCCACATCCCTTGGAGCTGGTCGCCGCGACCGAGCCAGTGATGAAATGCCGCGTAGACCGGGACGTTGAGATACGCCGCGATCGCTCGGCGCCCGATTTTATGGGCCAGCTCCTTGTTCTCGGTCGGGATCACGAATAGCCGCGCAACCAACTCACGCCCCTCTCCCCCGGCGTGGACGTAAGGAGCCACGGTCTTCATATCTTCCGCCGTCAGCCAGTTGAGGATTGCGCCGTCGCTCTCCCTCCCAGCCAGGCCCAGCATTTCCTTGCGAAGGGCGGCGATCATGATCTTGGGTTGTTGTGCGGGCAAACGCCCCAGGCGATAGCCGTCGACCGAAAAGGTCTCGAATTTCTCGGTGATCTTCTCCCCGGCGAGGGCGCGCTTCAGAAAGCGCACCGTATCCCGAACCCGTTGATAGGGCTTGTCGAATTCCATCCCGTTCCAGTGTTCGACGATCACATTGGACGACGACCCGATGCCAATCACTGCGCGCCCCGGAGCCGCCTCAGCAAGCGAGGAAACGCAACTGGCGAGGGTCCCTGCTCCGCGGGTGTAGGCGGGGATGATGGCGGTTCCGACTCGGGCCTGCGGGACCCAGGAAGCCGCGAGTATCAGCGGTGTAAAGCCGTCGTTACCGCCTGATTCCGCGCTCCAGAAGTCGCTATAGCCGAGATCAGCGAGCTCTTTGACCCAATCCTGCTGTTCGAGTAGCGGCAACCCATCAAACGGGATCGTGATTCCATAACGCTGCATGCTCTTCTCCTGATGATCGCTCGAGCAACTGATCCTACTCCTCGTGGTAAGCTGAAGCCCGCCCCATTGGAGAGATCCCATGCCAATCGACGCGCAACACTCGGTACTCGCTGAGTTTCCGTCCGATCTGCCGGTCGCGTCCCCCGAGGACGTTGGCTTGTCGGCCGAACGGCTCACGCGAATTGGCCCGATGATCGACCGCTATGTCGGGGAGCAGTTGATACCGGGCGCGCTCACACTCGTTGCGCGGCGTGGCCAGGTCGTCCACTGCGAAGTGCGAGGCCACGCCAATGTCGAGAGCGGGACCCCGCTGCGGGCCGATACCATCTTCCGCATCGCGTCGATGACAAAACCGATCACGTCGGTCGCGCTGATGCAGCTCTACGAGCAGGGGCGCTTCGGGTTGAGCGATCCCATCTCGAAGTGGCTGCCGGGCTTCGCGAAGATGGAGGTTGCAAACCAGACACCGAACCGAAAATTCGAACTCGCGAACGCGAAGCGCCCGATCAACGTGCGCCATCTGCTCACCCATACTGGAGGCATCGCGGGCGGCTTCGGGCCTAATGCTCCGGCGCTCGCAGCGGCCAAGCGGGTGCGCAAGCGCGACGAAGTGATCGGCGACTTTGTCGACCGGCTCGCGACCGTGCCGCTCGACAACGAGCCCGGCCAGGTCTGGAGCTACTCGCGGTCGACCTGCATCGTGGGCCGACTCGTCGAGTTGATTTCCGGCCAGACGCTGGCTGATTACTTCGATGAGCACATCTTCGGTCCGCTGGGCATGCAGGACACCCATTTCTTCCTGCCGAAGGAAAAGCAGGCCCGGTTCTGTGTCGCCTACAAGCCGGGGAGAGGGAACCGTATCGAGCCCGCGGAGCCCGACACGCTCGAAAGCTACTGGCTCAGCGAGCCGGGCGTCTACTATATGGGCTCAGGTGGCCTCGCATCGACCGCGGCCGACTACTTCCGCTTTGCGGACATGCTCCTCCACGGCGGGCGCAGGCCGGGCGGGCCGCGGCTGCTCAGCCGAAAGACGGTCGAGCTGATGACGATGAACCACATCGGCGACCGACCCATGCCGCTAGGTGGGCCGGGAAACGGTTTCGGTCTCGGTCTGGGCGTGACGCTGGATCGCGGTCGCGCTCACGTAATGCCTACCGAAGGTTCGTACACTTGGGGAGGCGGGTTCAATACACATTGGTGGAATGACCCGGCCGAGCGGCTGTTTGGACTCCTCATGACACAGGTTCGTCCCTACGAGCATATGAATCTGCGACAGGATTTCCAGACCATCGTCACCGCGGCGATCGACGACTGAAGCGCGCCGAAGGTCCCACGACCCACGGCCATCGCCGGTCGATGTGAGTCGGTTCGCTTCCTCTCGACCGCTGGATTCCGCAGGCCGACATTCGATCCCTCGAATCGCAAGACCTCGGGATGTTCGATCGCCGTGCTAATCTGGCGATGCGATGCGATCCGAGATGACGAGCACGGCTTGAGCCCGGGAGCGCAACCCGTCTCGATAACGCTCGAGGTTCGCGATGCTCTTCCGACGCAAGAAGGGCGTCTTCTGTATCAGGTGACCGACCCGACGCGGAAGCAGGAACGAAAACCAACCAAGAGGCATTCCCAATGAGCATGCATGTCTATTCCCAACCGGAGCTCAAAGAACGCGAAGACCAACTGCGAAAGCAGTATGAAGCCTATCGCGCCTTCGATTTGGATCTGGACCTGACACGCGGGAAGCCCTCCAGTGAACAACTCGACCTGAGCGTCGGGCTCGACCAGCCCCTCGATGGCAGCTACCGACTCGAAGACGGCACGGACGTGCGCAACTACGGCGGCCTCGCGGGGATTTCGCAGGCGCGCGAGTTTGGCGGACGCTTGCTCGGCCTGAGGCCCGAGGAAACGCTGGTCGGCGGCAACAGCAGTCTCACGCTCATGTACCAGTACATTGGGCTCGCTCATCTCCACGGGCTGGCGGGACCGGCGACGAGCTGGCGCGACGAGGCGTTGGCGAGCCGGGGCAAAGTGAAGTTTCTGTGTCCCGTGCCTGGCTACGACCGTCACTTCACGATCTGCGAGCACTTTGATATCGAGATGGTCAACGTCTCCCTCGGGCCGGAGGGTCCCGACATGGACGCCGTCGAAGCGCTCGCCGCTGCAGATCCGCTCGTGAAGGGAATTTGGTGTGTGCCCCGCTATTCGAACCCCACGGGCCACACGTATTCGGACAATGTCGTGCGGCGCTTCGCGGGCCTGGCGCGAATCGCGGGTGAGGGCTTCCGGATCATCTGGGACGACGCCTATGCGGTCCACCACCTGGCGGACGACCCGCCGCCCCTATTGAATCTGATGGACGAGTGTCGAGCCCTCGGCACCACGCGAAGCCTGGTCGTGACCGGGTCGACCTCGAAGATCACCTATGCAGGCGCTGGTATTTCCTTCCTGGGCAGCGACGCCGACAACATCGCGCGCTTCTCACGACACCTATCGGCCTCCACGATCGGACCCGACAAGCTCAGCCAGCTGCGTCACACGCGCTTTCTCGCGACCTCTGAGGATCTGAGCGCGCACATGCAAAAACACCGCGCGATCGTAGAGCCCAAGTTTCGGCGCACGCTCGAAATTCTGGCTGAAGAACTCGGGGGGAAAGGCATCGTTGACTGGACCGAGCCCGCGGGCGGCTACTTCATTTCCTGCGACACACTCCCCGGTCTCGCCGCACAGGTGGTTGCGCTCGCCGGGGACGTCGGGGTCAAACTCACGCCCGCCGGCGCAACCTTCCCCTACGGTCGGGACCCTGAGGACCGCAACATTCGCCTGGCACCGACCTTCCCGCCCATGAGCGAACTGGAGCAGGCGGTGCGGGTACTCGCCTGCTGCATCGAGCTGGCCTCGGTTCAGAAGCTGCGAGCCGCCTGAGTGAACTGATAGGAATGAACTGTCGACATCGCTCGGCAAGGGCGAGATGTCCAAAACCCCAAAATTGCGCGTGTTCGTTGCGCGTCTGATCCCCGCAGCCGGATTAGACAGGATCACCGCAGCGTGTGATGCTGACGTCTGGCGCGAGCCGCTGCCACCGTCGCGCGAAGTTCTGCTGCAAAGGGTCGCCGGTTGCCACGGCGTATTGTCGCTGCTCACCGAGAAAATTGACGCGCACCTGATGGACGCGGCCGGTCCCCAACTCAAGGTGATCAGCAATTTCGCGGTTGGCTTCAACAACATCGATGTCGCCGAAGCAACGCTGCGGGGCATCCGGGTCGGCAACACGCCGGACGTGCTGACCGAGGCCACGGCCGATATGGCCTTCGCGCTGCTGATCAGCGCATCGCGCCGAATCGTCGAAGGCCAGGATGCCATTCGCCGTGGCATGTGGAAGACATGGGAACCGCTCGAACACATCGGCGTGGATCTATTGGGCAAGACGATCGGCATCGTCGGCATGGGGCGGATTGGGATGGCGCTGGCCCGGCGCTGTCACGGCGGGTGGGGGATGCGAGTTCTCTATCACGACAAGTTCCGCAACGAGACAGCGGAACGGGAGCTTGCCGCCAAGGCGGTCGATTTCGAGACCCTGCTCGCTGAAGCCGACTTCCTCTCCGTCCACACGGATCTGAACGACTCGACGCGAGCCATGTTCAACAGCGATACGTTTCGCAAGATGAAGCCGAGCGCTGTCTTCATCAACACGGCGCGTGGCCCAATCCACAATCAAGTGGACCTGTACCGCGCGTTGAAGGATTCGGAGATCTTCGCTGCGGGCCTGGATGTCAGCGATCCGGAACCGATGGAGCCCGACGACCCGCTGCTGGCCTTGCCAAACTGCGTCGTTGCTCCACATATCGGCAGCGCAACGGTCTCGAGCCGCAACGGGATGGCAGAAATCGCCGCCGACAACCTGTTGGCCGGCTTGAGAGAAGTGCCGTTGCGGTGCTGGGTGAACCCGATCTGATTCAACGATCCATACGGAAGCGGACGGTCAGACGTGCTGTGCCCGCTGTCGAATCAGAGCGTGCACGATATCGAGGGTGGGTGTGGGGATTTCGACGAGTCGCCCCATCTCCTGGACGACACTGACAAGGGCATCGATCTCCAGCGGGCGACCGCGCTCGAGGTCCTGGAGCATCGATGTCTTGTGCGCGCCGACGGCCTGCGCGGCGGCGATTCGTTTGTCGACGTCGACCGCAAAGCGCACCCCGAGCTTCTCGCCGATCGCCTGAGCCTCGACCATCATGGCGCGCGCGACCGCGCGCGTGCCGGGCTCGGCTGCGATCTCGTCGAGTGTGGCTAGCGTGAGAGCGCTGATCGGGTTGAAGCAGAGATTTCCCCAAAGCTTGACCCAGATCTCGTTGCGAATCTGCGACCGCAGAGGTGCCTTGAATCCGGCACCCACCAACGCTTCTGTGAGCCGCCGTGCACGGTCGCTCTTTTCGCCGTCAGGTTCACCGATGCTGAACTTGTTGTCGCTCTGATGCTCGACCACACCGGGTTCGACGAGTTCGCAGGCGGGATAGACAACGCAGCCGAGCGCTCGCTCGGGGCCGATCACATCCCACTGCCGGCCGCCCGGATCCACGCTCTCGAGTCGGCGACCCGAAAAGGGACCGTCGAGACGATAGAAGTACCACCAGGGGATTCCGTTGACCGCGGTGACTACACAGGTATCCGGGCCAAGCAGGGCCGGTAGCTGGTCGACGACCCCCGGAACCGAATGTGCCTTGAGCGTGACGATCACGTAGTCCTGAGGGCCGACCTCGCTGGGATCGTCGGTGCAGCGCGGTCGCGTGATGCGCTGCTCGCCATCGATGCGCAGGCGCAGGCCGTCGCGCTGCATCGCGGCCAGGTGCGGACCCCGTGCGATCAGCGTCACGTCGTGCTGCGCGCTGAGTTGAGCCCCGAGGTAGCCCCCGATCGCGCCGGCGCCAAAGATGCAGATTCGCAACTAACCGAGTCCGAGTTTGTCAGCGAGATGGATTCGTTGGATCTTGCCCGTCGCGCCCTTGGGAATTTCATCGCAGAACACGACTTTTCTGGGCACTTTGAAGGGCGCCAGTCGCTCCGCAGCAAAATCTCGAATCTCGCGTTCTGTAGCCTCCGCCCCTTCGGTCAGCACGACCGCCACTGCTATGTCTTCGCCGAGCTTGGCGTGCGGTATCGCGAAGGTACACACCTGCGCAATCGCCGGGTGATCGAGCAGGGCCACGTCGACTTCCAGCGGCGAAATTTTCTCGCCTCCCCGGTTGATGATTTCTTTGAGCCGCCCCGTGAGGCGGACATAGCCCGTCGCGTCCATGACGCCTTCGTCCCCGGTGCGGAACCAGCCGCCCGTGAAGGCGGCTGCATTCGCGCTGGGATTATTGCAGTAGCCCGCCGTTACATTGGCGCCGCGAATCACGATTTCGCCGAGCCTCTCGGCCGGCAGAAGTTCGCCTTCGGAATTCATGATCGCGACTTCGGGTCCGGCGGCGGGTCCCACGCTACCGGGTTTGCGTTCGCCCGGAGGTAGCGGATTACAGCACATCTGGTGCGCGGCCTCTGTCATCGCGTACGCCTCGATCACCGGCACGCCGAAGACCTCTTCGAGTTCTTTCAGAACCTGGGGTGGTAGCGACGCCGACGACGAACGCACGAAGCGCAGGGGTCGGCGCGCGATGATTGCGGCGTTCCGGTTCGCGCGACTCAGAATCGCCTGGTGGATGGTCGGTACGGCCGTGTACCAGCTGGGCTTCGCATCGTCGAGCCAGGCGAAGAATCGCAACGCGTTGAATCCTGGGGTGCAATACATACTCGCGCCGGCGCGCAGCGATGCGAGGATGGCCGCTACCAGGCCGTGAATGTGGAAAAGCGGCATGACGTTGAGACAGTGGTCGTCCGCCGTCAGCCGCAGAGTTTCGACGATGTTTCCAGCAGAAGCGCTCAAGTTGGCGTGCGTGAGCGGTACCTGTTTGGGGCGCGCAGTCGTCCCCGACGTGTGTAGAACCAGCGCCACGTCCTGCGCTTTCGCGAAGCCACCCGACGCAGCCGGGCTGGCGAAACGGCACCCCGCGCGGCCGCGCAATTCAAAATGCCCGGCCGGGTCGTCCGCGTTGCAGACGAGTTCGATCACGGGAATCCCGAACTCGAGCGCAACCCCGATTGCGTCGGAATCACTGCCCTCAGCGACGATCAACGCCTTGGCGTCGAGATCCGCCAGGTAGAACTTGAACTCTTCTGCGCGATAGGCGGGATTCAGCGGTGCCGTGGTCGCGGCAGCCGACACCGAGACGAACGCAGCCGCCATCTCGGGTCCATTGGGCAACACGATTGCGACGCGATCTCCTCGCCCGATCCCCAATTCGTTCAGGCTGACCACGATCCGTTCCAGTTGGCTGCGCAATGCGGCGTAGGAAAGCGGCCCCCTCTCCGGCGCGCAGATGGCGTCGGCGCGAGCGCTGCCCGTCTGGAGCATCGCGGCCACGGTTTGGAATTCGATCAAGGACCCTCTCCTGGATTCGAGGCTGGATTCGCTGACAGGCTTCGCGGACTCTGCTCGAACCTGGCGCGAAACGGCTCCGTCGACGCCAATGCGACGCACGGGGTCCAGGCCACCGGCGTATCCTAAATGACTGATCCGGATATGCAAAGCCGAGTCGGGAGGGTTGGCGATGTGGGACCTCCGCTACGGGCCGAGAATATCAGCACACCGGTCGCAATCCGCGACCAGCGCTCGGCGAACACGACCCGTTGGTCCATCGTGACGAGCGAGTCAAAGCGCTTGCTCTGGCCCTCGGTACTCCGTTCCAAAGGTCCTGCGATCGCGATGGCCGGCGGGCTCGGATCGAGATTACGATCCGATGCTACGCAACAGAGCCCGCATACCTGATGTAGTATCCAGGTGATGGCTACCAGGCATCGCACCGCAGTGTTGCTGATCGGCCTTTCGATCTCGTCTGACGCTCCCGCGATACAGGGGGTCTGATTTCAGAGCCTCGATTCGCTGATGGCACGAGCTAGTTCCATCGCTGCGACCCTGTGTCCATATGGGCTTGGGTGCATGAAGTCGACGGCCAGCGTTCTGTGGGTTTCGGGGTTCCGCTTTGCTGCAGCGTACGCCGGGAGCAGGTCTGCGACTTGGAGCCCGCTTGCGCGTGCTCGAACGCTGATGAGTTCGTGCAGGTCTTCGAGCGGGTAGTTGGCCAGCGAGAGGAAAAGGGGAAAGATCGCAACGATGACAGGGACGTCCGCCGTGCGCGCGACGTCCGCGAGTTCTCGAATTCCGTCGGCGAAACGCTGGTGCGAATCCGGCTGGGTGTGTAGCGACCGGAAATACTCACCCGCGGAATCCCCCCCTGCATAGGCCGCCCCTCCCGAGTCGCCGCGAGCGCGCACGGGAATGCTGAGGTCGTCGGCGCGGTTGATGAGCTTGCCGGTGGCTGTTTGGCGCGCGTAGCTTCCGTCGGGGCGGGTCCAGTCGCGGACGAGAATCGCACACAGCGTGATGAGCCGGGAGTGGCGCAGCAGACGCATCGCTCCCCGGCTGAGCTGTTCGGTCATCCGCCGCTGCTCGAAGCTGCGAAGGTCTCGAAGTGTGTTTCCCTCGAGGCTGTCGGCCTGGGGGTCATTGAGCACGTAGCCGTACAAAATGAGATCGGGATCGTAGTCCAGCACCAATGTGCGAAGACGCTCCACGACCTGGGTGATGTTGTAGCCGGTGACACCGAAATTGAGCACCTCGAAGCGGACCTTCGACGCCGCCCGATTCTGCGCCTGTTCATTGAGCAGTACCTCGAGCTGCTTCGGGTACGATTGCTGCTGTGGAACCCACAGTCCGAACGACACCGAATCGCCGATGGCCGCAATCCGCAGTACGTCCGGTGGTTTCTCCCGTGTGTACTCGCGGTCCCGAAAGCCGGACGAGTTGATTGTGACACCCTTGTAGCTCGAGCCCGGTCGCAACTCGTATTCGAGGATGGAATTGTCCGAGAGTTGGTAGTTCTCCTCGAAGATGACCTGGATCGAGGGGCCGACATCGACCGCGCGTACGACGACTTCGGCGACCCCGAGCGAAACCGCAATGCTGGCGATCAACAGCAGGAGGGTCGACTTGCGCTGCTGTTCCCACATCACGGCGTTGGGCTTTGTTGCAGCGGGATGTTTCGCAGCTCGACGGTCATGAAGTGAAGCGCGCCATCTGACAGGATTCGGCTACCGGTGTGGTCCTCTCCCCGCGTGGGTGGGGCCGACACCAGCAGCACGTCGTCGTATCCGGCCGCCCGCAGCTTTCGAAGAACACGCGCGCGGTCCGCCGCGCTGTTCACGCTGAACATCGGCTTATCGAAGAACACCCGTGCAAGTTCCTGGGGCACGTACCATCCCTGCGCGACGATAGCGGGTTCGGGTCTGTCGGCGACGATCCGCTGGAGTCTGGCCGAGTGTTGCTTCTTTTCATGCAGGATGCACAGCCCGTAAGCTTGCGTGACGACGGTGACGGTCAACGCGAGCACGATCGCCGACCGGTAGCAGTAGAAGGAATGTCCGGCTGAGATGTCCCACCAGCGTGCGACCGTCGATGCCGCCAGCACGGCCAGCAGCGGAAACACCGAAAGCAGATACCGGCATCCCCAGTGGATACCGTTCGAGTGGAGTTCGGGAGTCAGGCACGCGTAGACCAGCGGGTAGAACAGCACTACGCGCCACAACAGAGTCTGGATACGGCTCCGCGCGTTGTCTGAACCAGAGCCCGGCGAATTCGGCTCGTCGCGGACGCGTGCGAACGCGAGGATGACCGCAGGCGTGGTCGCGAACAGACCGCCGGAAGCGAGAAGCCAGCGCATAGGGCTCGGCGCAGAGACGTGACCCACGAGCACCACCAAGCCAGATACTACAGCGATGCCGGCTGCTGCGGGAACGAGCCACAAGAAGGTGTCGCGCGAAACGCGCGGGCACAGGATCCACAGCACGAGATAGGGCAGGCTGGTCGGCAACGATACCGTGATGTCGCGGTGGCTCGCCAGAAGCAGGTTGCGCGCTGCCGTCCATCGATCGGCCAGCACATCGCGCAAACCACCCTCGAACGGTGCCAGCGAAGTGAGGTGGTGTCCGATCGCGCTTCCGAGCGTTGCGGACTGGAACCACCACAGGAGTGCGGCGATCGGCAGGAATCCCAGCGCGAACGAGGCGCCATCGCCAGGGCTCCGCCGAGCGAAAACCGCTGCGCTCGCCAATACGGCGGCGAACAGGTAGAGCTCGTCGCGAAAGAAGATCGCCACGCCACATAGCAAACCCGCGACCGCGATCTCCCAGCGCTTGCCAGAGACCGCGTAACGAGCAGCGAACACGACACTCCAGGTCGTCAGGCAGACAGCCGGCGTGTGTTCCCAAAATGTCATGCTGTAGAACCACATCGGTGTAGCGAACGCCGCAATGCCAATCGCCAGTGGCTGGGCGATGCGCCGGTTGAATTCCTCCGGCAGGATCATCCCGACCAGCAGCCATACGGCGGGGAGCGTCAGCAAACCACCAAGCAGGGGCAGAACGTACAGGCCAAGCGAGCCGATCGCGCGATACGGAAATGATGTCAGCATCGGAAAGAACGGCGAGAAGGTCGAGAACAGGCGACCCTGTTCGACGCGGCCAAAGGGGACCGGAAGCGGGTTGTAGTCGAAGTGAGGATCGAGGCGTGCACCGGGCCAATCGATCGAGAAGTCCTGGTAGTCGCTTTCGACGATGCTCTCGAGAAGAATGAACTTCGATCCGTTGTCGTTGATCCAGAAGCCGTCGGCAGGCATCAGGGCCAACGTGATGCCGTAGATCACGACGACGCCCAATAGTGTTATGAGAAACGCGGACGTAGGCTTGGTTGATTCTGCAACAGGATTGACGCCGTTTGCGTCGCAGCGCTCTCCGATACTCGGACTGAGAATGGGCATCCCGAATCCTCGGCCTCAAGCCTCGAACCAACCGGTCTTCGCTAGACAGTCCCTGGGTCGAATGCACATCGTGTGCAGTCGGCCTTCACTATAGGATGATCAATGGACCGTTCGCTTCCACAATTGTGCGAGGAATGCGTGCTTACCGAAACGGTGCTGGGCAATGCCCGCCAGTGACGTCCGGGGAATTCGACGAGAAAACGAGTACGCTGAGGCCGTGCACGATCTTGCAGCGTTGACGCGGAATGTTTTGGCTTTGCGTCCCGCGTGGCGCGCGGCCGACCTTGCGGATTTCGAGTTCCTGCCGGGGGGCTACAGCAACCAGAACTACCAGTTTCGCCACCGCGGGCAGCGCTACGTTCTGCGGGTTCCGCAGCAGGCCCGTCCATACATCGATCGAAAACTCGAACACGCGTTCTACCAGTCTCCCGGGCGGGTGTTTGTTCCAGACGTCGAAGCCTTTGATCCGCTGACCGGCGTCATGATCAGTCGCTGGTTGTCCGGCCCGCTACTCGCCGACGTCGACGTGGATCCCGACGCGCTGGTGCCGTACGTCAAGGCGCTGCACGCGGGGCTGGCGACCTGCCCACGCATGTACGACCCAGTGGCGCTGGCGCGACAGCAGCTGGCGCTTGGCAATCCGCAACTATCGATCGTCGAATTCGCCGCAAATTGGGTCTGGAATCCCAGGCAGACGACCCCGTGCCACAACGATCTCAATCCCTGGAACATCATTGTCTCGGACACAGGGCGATGGGTGACACTGGACTGGGAATGGCTCGGCGAGAATGATCCGGTATTCGATCTCGTGTCGCTCCACCAGGGACTCTCACTGGACAACGCGATACTCGACGAGCTAGCCACGGAGTTTCTGGGTTCTCGAGCCAAGAACACGAGGCAGCGTGTGGGAGATTGCCTGAGCGCATTCTGGCTCCGCGAGTACTCGTGGGCTCACGCAGAGCTCGTACAGGGCAATGACCGGGATGAGATCCGCGAACAGATCCGAGTGTCATCAGAGAAGCTGCGCGGAATATGGGGCCGTTCCGACCACTGAGATAGCCGTGACTATCCGTGAATGTGGGTACGGGGTCGGGCAAATCGCCGCTCTGGTTCGAGACGATCGCTTGAATTGACCGTGGTAGCTAGGAGCTGGATGTTGAGGCTTCGACCTCGAGTCATCGCCGAGAACTTCCGCTCGCGCTCGAACCTGCGCGACCTCGCTTCAGATCGAAGCCGCGCACTTCGAATGGGTCGAGCGGCAGAAAGTAGATCTCACGGTGACCATCGTCCCATTCGATGTATTTGAACGCCTCAGAACGAAAGGCCCGATACGATTCGATGAGCCCGAAGCCCGGTTCGGCTTCGATCTCGAAATGGTGCCGCCAGGGCGGATTCTTCCCGAGGATCAACGGCACCAAGCTGCGCCCTTCTGTCTCCATTTCGCCTCCGGCCAGTTCGGCGATAGTCGGTGCGAGATCGATGTTCAGCACGAGATCGTCGACGTCTCGGTGTGGGAGGCGCGGGCTCCACACGATGAGAGGGACGCGAATCGATTCCTCATACGGCACGCCCTTGCCGAGAACCCAGTGCTCCCCAAACAGAAAACCGTTGTCGGACGTAAACAAGATGATGGTGTTCTCGGCGAGACCGAGTTCATCGAGCTTCGCGCAGATATCCGCCACTGCCTCATCCACGCTCAACAGAATCTCGAGATACGCAGGCCACCCCTGATCCCAGATCGGGTCCAAGTCCTCGGAACCCACGACAGCCCGCAAGTACGACGGCTTGTCGCTCATGTCAGCTTCCTTGAAGCTCGGGGGTTTCTCGGGGGCCTGCCCGGTCAACACGCCGCTGTGCCGGGCCGCTGGGACGAGGGGAACATGCGGACCCCAGAACGAGAGCATCAGGAAGAAGGGCGCGTCGGTGTTGTCCTCGATGTAATCGAGCGCGTAGTCGGCAATCAAGTCCGTCGAATACCCGAACTCCCGGCGAAATTCCCCGTTCCAGCTCATAACCGGGTTGAGGTAGAGCGAGCCAGAACTGAACAGGTCCCGGATTCCGTCACGGAACACCCGCCAATCGTCCCAACCAGGCGCGACTTCGGGAAACTGATCGCGGTACCCATTCAGGTACTTGCCGTATAGCGCAGTCCGGTAGCCTTGCTGCTGGAGCGTTACCGCGAACGTGTTACTCGGATCGAACTGACTCGACGCGCCCTCGTTCAAAGTCACCCCCAACGCGCTCGCGGGCTGGCCGGTCAACATGCTCGCGCGACTCGGGCCACAAACCGGGGACGTGACGAAACTATTGGTAAACCGCACGCCTGCGTCCGCCATTTTGCTGACGGTTGGCATGGAGTCCACGGAATCCCAACGCTGATCGTCGGTGTAGACGACGATGATGTTCGGCCTGTCGAAGCTCGGCACAGGTCGACGCCCGCGGTGGTGGCTTCCACTCGAGTTCCGTCGATGAACCCGGTCGGTACCCGCTTCTGACGAAGCGGATCGTGACGGTGCCGTAGCACGAGCCGGAGACTCGGCCGCCGCATCGCCGAATGCGGGGAGCAAGGCTCCGAGCAGCATGAACACGGTGACGGCCAGCGGCTTTACCAATCACACCTCCGTCCAATCGTCGATCATGACTGACAAAGAGAGCTGATTCGCCCGCTGGTGCGGGAGCAGGTCCGACCCACGACCGACCAGTCAGGCTCGCGCGATAGTGTACATGCACGCTCGAAGGTGCTCCAGATCCCGTTCGGTATCCCAATGCAGAATTTCGGCCGAGAATCCGGCAGGTTCGGCGCCCCGGTCGCCGGAACCGTCAGGCGCAACCGTGCAGCGAAGTGGGTTGCACAACGACTGGGGCGGATCGACGTCGTCAGCGGCATCGATGGGCTCGAGCGTCGTTTCGCGAGTTGGGCCGCACGAGCACCCGAGCTAGAGTTCACCTGACAGCGACATCAGCTGCCCGATCGCGCATTTTTCCCGAGCGTCGCCCAGTCCGCGAACGATCCGATGAGGGAATCGGGAAGCCGCGAGTTCAGCCAGATACACATCGAAAAGCCGCCAGCGATCGGTGGGATTCTCGCGCTGTGGGTCCGGCGTCCACGGCAGATCGGGCTCCAACAGCAGGTAACCGCGCGCCGAACGCTTCGACAGCTCTTCGGTCAGTAGCTCCGGCAGCGTCGCGTATTTCTCCCGGTACCAGATTCCGATGACCAGCAGGTCTGTATCGCAGATCAACAACCCGCGGTGTTCCGCTCTCGCCTTGCGCTCGGTGGCGACTTGAAGGCGAGCGATTTCGAGCAGATCCCCTGGCCCATAACCGTCTTTCTCATGGAGGTATGCCCGGGCGATTTCGGGTACGAGCGTCGCATTCAGGCGCGTAGCCAGCGCCCCGGCGAGCGTCGTCTTCCCGGTGGACTCGGGCCCGGTCAGGCAGATGATTCGGTCGATGTCATCGTGTGCCGCCATGCTCTCCATCCCATCACCGCCATGCCCAGATAGATGGCATAGAGCAGCGCGTAAAGCTCGATGCCCTTGATGGCGTAAACCCCAGTCGCAATCACATCCACGACCAGCCAGACGATCCAATTCTCCACGAGCTTCTGCGCCGTCATCCACATCGCAGCGAAACTCAAGATCGTGGTCGCGCTGTCCCAGTAGGGCAGATCTGCTTGTGTCTGGGTATCGAAGAACCATCCCATGGCCGCGATGCCGACAATGCTGAGTGCGATCAGCTGAAACATCGTACTTCCAGGCGTGTAGGCTGGTACCAGGTCATCCGTCCCGCTTCGGTTGCCGCCGTACAGCCAGTACCACCAACCGTAGGCGTTCATCCCCACGTAGTATCCACTCAGCAGCACATCCGCGTACAGGCGCTGCTCGATGAAGACTGCTACGGATACGAACGCGTAGACCAGGCCGATGGGGAACGTCCATATGTTCTCGCGAATCAGTAGCCATACACAGAGCAGCCCAGAGACGAGACCGACGAATTCCAGCCAATCCATACGGAAAAATGTCGCCGGAATGGATGCGAACACTGCGCCTAGCTGATCGAGCACGAAATGGCCCGTGACGCCGCGCCGCTACGAGTCTCCATGAAGGCTCCGATCCAGCTCCACGCGGTAGAGGCGCCAGTTTCGGGCCGCTGGCCAATGCTGCAAACTGACGGGATTCAGCCAATCGGGCGCCGCAGCACGGATCAATCGGTAGCCGAGCGTCTGTGTGACGCGTTTCGAATCGACGCTTCCGTTTCGAGTGAGATCCATGTACTCGACAAACGGCACGCTGTTGGCGATCAGCACATAATCGATCTTGCGCTCGGCGACGATCTGGCGTGCCTCGGTGTCGTTGGATGCGGTGAAGAAATCGGCCGTGGCGTGGACGCCGTCGACGTTTTCCCAAAACGGACTGCCGACGCCGCGGCAGCGTCCGAATTGGTGGAGGCGAGCGGCTTCCGACGGCCCGGTGAGAATCCGCACTGCGCCCCGATGTCGGTCGGGCGGGCACAGGTTCGCGGCGAGGTCGCGCAAAAATACATCTATCGCGAGCGGGATCTGGGTCACGCGGCCAGCCGCCGCCGGTGTATCGGTGCTTGCGCGCAGCCGGGTTCCGATCGCGCCGAAATTTGCGAGTCCACCCACCACAACAGCAGCGAGTAACGCCGCCCACGGCGCACGGAAGCCCCCTTCGCGGAGTCGGCCGACCGCGATGGCGCACAGAAACAGCAGTGTGCAGCTAGCCGCTGCACTGAACAGTCCGAGCCAGCGGCCTTGCACGAGCACCCACAGAAACAACATCGAGCACGGCACCAGGATCACCCATGCCCGCGCGCGATCGGCGATTTCCGGTTCGCCACGGGGCCTCGGACGCAGCAGCCAACGGGTCGCAATCAGCACAGCCAGAGCGGGCAGTCCGAGTGTGGCGACACTTGCCAACACAGACCGCGATCCAGCGAAGAATGGCCCGAATTCGGTGATCCGATCGTGAAGGTTCAGCATGTAGAAATCTTTCGGCCAGAACCATTGCAGCGGGCCGAACGCGACCATCAAGGGCAAGAGGACGACCCCGAGCAGCGATCCCGCGATCGCGACCACGCTTGCCCGCGAGGCTTCGGGTCCATTGCGTCGCCATTGCCCGAAGCGGTAGAGGAGATAGCCGGCACAGATCCAGCTGAGCGCGTGAAGCGGGTGGTTGACCTCGAGACGCATTGTCGCGTCAGCCGGCAAGTACTCGACCGCGAACGCAAGCAGGCTCGTCGCCCCTCCCGAAAGCGCCCACTCGCGCCACAGTTCTGGGTGAAGCCGCTCGCCCTCGGAGCCGGCCTCGTCCCGTGCGCAGAGCCACATCGCGACGAGTGCGCCGAGTCCGACGCCGGCGATCACCACACTCATCTGCGTGGCACCACTCCACAACCCCAAACCACCGAAAACACCCGAGGCGATCATCCAGCGCCGAGCGCTGCGCAGCGAATCGCGCCCGTTCGGCACCCATCCCGCTCCGCCGAGGAAGCAACACAAAACGAGACCCAACGCGAAAGCAATGTGAAGCCCATGGTGGTCGGGCTTTGCATAGCCGAAATCTTCCAGCAGCCTTCCGTTCGTGGCGAGCGCCAATGCGAGCATGCCGGCCGGCACACCGCCAACGACCCACCACACCGCCACGCCCGCTGCAGTGACACAAATTGCGAACAACAATGGGTTTGCGTAGTAGGCAGCGCTGCGGATCCCGTCGTCGAGGCTTTCGCCGGACACAGCACTCGTGACCGCACCGACGCCGACGAGCCACCACGGAAATGCGGAGCTCCAGTGGACTTCGCGGCCGTCTGGCGCGTTGTCGAGGTGCGTGAAGCGAATTCGCGGACCGTGCCCACGCGCGATTTCCCGTGCGTAGTCGACGAAGTAGTAGCCGTCGAAATCGACGTAGTAGTCGATCGGTGCAGCATTTGCGTCCGGCTTGCCGCGCGGTGAACTCCACTGCTCGGTAGCGGCACGGGTCGGCTCGATGATCGCTTGGTCGACCCAGGTGGCTTGTGCGGCAATCGATGCCCACCCGATTGCGACGCCTGAGCACAGAACCCAGAAGTTTGACGCCGGTGCGAATCTCAGCTCGGAATCTCGAAGTTCTCGGGCAGGCTGCCGTCGAAAAAGGCCTGCTGCTCGAAACGCTCGGCGATACGCCATCCGTCCGGCGTGTAGACGAGCTTGTCGATGTAATAGGCACCGACGTTGAAAACGTGATGACCGCCTTCGCCTTTCTCGGTCGCCATCGGGTTGTAGACATAGGTCTTGGCTGAGGCTGCGTCTCCCTTCAAATTGACGACCGTGTTGCTGAGGTAGTGCTGTGTGACCGGGAATGCGGCCAGTGCCTTTTCGAGCCACGCCCGTACCTTCGGGTAGGAACCCCTGATTCCGCCCGATGTCGTGTAGTCGACCTGTGCGTCGGGGGTAAAGCAGGTATCGAGCAGATTCCAATCTTTGGTATCGATGGCAACGGTGTATCGCCTGAGCAAATCGTCGATCTGGATTCGATCCGAGATTTCCTCGATGGAGAGATGTCGGCTTTGCATCAGGGATTCCTTGTGCGAGCCACGCTTCGGATCTAGTGGACCCAGCGTGCGACGAGTGCATCAGATTACGAGCGGCCGCGCGATTGCACCACGGTACCCGAAGCGATTCGCTCGTCCCACGAGAACGGACGCGTCGAACAATGCCTTCCCGCGGGTCGACCCACGGGGCTCATTGGGAGGTGCTTCCTATCAGAGGACCATGTCCGAAAATTGCCAGGGGGACCGGCATAAGTCCGTACAATCACCGCATGGAACTCGACCGGAAACACTGCCGCCGCGCAAGCGTGGCGCGAGATCGCCGCTTCGATGGGGTGTTCTTCGCCGGCGTCAAAACGACCGGTATCTACTGCCGTCCGGTCTGTCCCGTGGCGCTACCGAAGGCCGAAAATGTCATCTATTACCCATCGGCTGCATCTTGCGAAGAAGCGGGCTTTCGACCTTGCCGGCGTTGTCGACCCGAAACGGCGCCCGGAACGCCCGCTTGGGTCGGCAGTTCGACGACTGTCGCCCGGGCGCTTCGACTGATTGATGAAGATTCGCAGATGTCCTTGCCCGTAGACGACCTCGGACGGCGTCTCGGCGTCGGATCACGTCATCTGCGACGTCTGTTCGCGGAACACCTCGGCGCGTCTCCCCTGACGGTGATTCGCACTCGCCGAGTGCAGTTCGCTCGGCACCTGATCGATCAGACTGAGCTGTCGATGTCCCAGGTTGCCGCGTCTTCGGGCTTCGCGAGTGTCCGCCAGTTCAACCAGACAATCAGCGAAACATTCGGAAAGCCGCCCACTGCGCTTCGCCGGGCGTACGTGAATCGGCGCCTCGCAGCCGCGCCCGGTGAGATCGCGTTGCGCCTACCGTACAGGCCTCCTTTCGATTGGGCCGGGCTGTTGACCTTCTTGTCGCTTCGCGCGATTCCCGGCGTCGAACACGTCGATGCCGACTGTTATAGGAGAGTCGTCAATACAGACGCCGGTGTTGGCAGCGTCGAAGTCTGCCATGAGCCAAGCATGCATCAGTTGATTTGTCGCATGCGCATTCCCGACGCTCTCGAGCTGGCGGGGTGTGTGGAGGCCGCGAGGCGCCTGTTCGACCTTTGTGCGAACCCGCGAATCATCGAATCGGATCTCGGTCGGGATCCGCTGCTTGCCCGCCGCCTCGCTTCCTGTACAGGAATCCGCGTCCCGGGCGCCTGGGATCCGTTCGAACTCAGTGTCCGTGCAATCTTGGGACAGCAGGTGTCCGTCAAGGGCGCGACGACGTTGTCGGGTCGGCTCGTCGAACGTTTCGGCGAGCGGATCGATTCGTCGTGTCACGAGGCGCTCACGCATGGGTTTCCAGCTGCCTCTGTGTTGGCTGATGCCGATATCGCAAGTATCGGGCTGCCCAAGGCGCGCGCTGCGGCGATTCGCGCGTTGGCGAGGCTGGTCGCCGACGGCGAGCTGTGTTTTTCGGGCGCATCGGATGCAGAACACACGCGCGCCCGGATGTGCGAAATTCCTGGTATCGGAGACTGGACGGCCCAGTACGTGTCGATGCGGGCGCTCGGAGATTCGGACGCGTTTCCATCTACGGATCTGGGTCTGCTCAAAGCGGTATCTGCGGGCCCAAAGCGGATCACTGCGGCCGCCCTGCGTGACCGCTCGCAGGCCTGGCGTCCGTGGCGTGCATACGCGGCGATGTGTTTGTGGAGTCAGCACTGACCGCGGCAGTTCTGGCGGGCCTATCCGCGTGTGCCGAAGTGATCGGCGCGCAGCGTGTCCAGAGAGCGAGATCGCCCCGGCGACGATTGAAACGCGCCCAGTGCATTCGCAATAACCAAGCAGCATTGCGGCATGCGCAGTTCACAGGCAACTCGACTGAGAAGCACCCGCGTGGCCCGAGGCGTGGACCCGACGCACAGCTACCTCGAACTTCTTCGCGCGCGAATCGGCCTGGCCAAAGGCGGGCCGCAGCAGGCCGCGGAGACTCTGCGTGCACGCGTACCGGTATTGGATCGGGCCGAGACACACGATTGGCTCGGTCGGGCATGCGAAGCGTCGTGTGACTACCCCGGCGCTGAGCGACGCTATGCGCTCGCAGTACGCTCCCTCCAGCGAATCGGTCGCACCCAAGAGGCGCGCAGGACCCGATCGAGCAACGGCTGCGCGCGATGGGCTACCAGGACGATCCGCCTATTGATTGACTGGCGGACCTCCGACCCGTATAGATTCTCATCGCCCACGCGCGGCCGACACCCTCCAAGCCGAAGAGGATCGACAATCATGAGCTCCGTCAACCGACAAATCCGACTCGCGTCCCGACCCGTCGGGATGATCCGCAATAGCTGCTTTCGATCGGACGCCTCCCCGATGCCGGAGATCGGTGAGGGTGAAGCGCTGGTTCGCAACATCTACCTGTCGATCGACCCGACGATTCGCGGCTGGCTCGACGACGCCGCGTCCTACCTGCCGCCGGTTCAGATTGGCGAGGTCGTACGATGCGGCGGGATCGGTGAAATCGTCGCCTCGCACAGCCCGAACTATCAGCTCGGGGACATTGTCTTCGGGATGCTCGGCTGGCAGGAATACTCGGTCGCGGGTCGGGATGGCCAGGCGATGAACGTGCTTCCCAAGGGCCTCCCGCTGACCGCGGCGCTGAGCGTGTTTGGTGTTACCGGCATGACGGCCTACTTCGGCATGCTCGAGATCGGCAAACCGGTCGAGGGTGAAACCGTTGTCGTTTCTGGCGCGGCGGGAGCGACCGGCTCTGTGGCGGGACAGATTGCGAAAATATGCGGCTGCCGGGTGGTCGGCATCGCCGGGTCCGAGGCGAAGTGCGCCTGGGTCCGCGACGAACTCGGATTCGACGACTGCATCAATTACAAGACGGAAAAAATTCCGGAGCGTTTGAAGGAGGCCTGCCCTCAGGGAGTCGATGTGTTCTTCGACAACGTCGGAGGCCAGATCCTCGAGGATGTGTTGGGCCAGATCAACCAGCGCGCGCGGGTGGTGCTGTGTGGCGCAATTTCGCAGTACAACGCGACAAAAAAGGTTCCCGGTCCCTCGAACTACATGCAACTGATCATTCAACGTGCGCGCATGGAGGGCTTCATCATCATGGACTACATCCCTCGCTTCGGCGAAGGCATGATGAAGATGGGGAGCTGGGTCGGAGAGGGCCGGGTGAAGTACGCGGTGGACATTGTCGAGGGTCTCGAAAACGCGCCTTCCGCAATCAACCGGCTGTTCACGGGTGCAAACAACGGCAAGCTATTGGTGAAGGTTTCGGACGAGCCGAGCTAGCGTGCCGATTCGCGCAGTCGTCTTCGACCTGTTCGACACGCTGGTCGACCTATCGTTGCGCGATTTGCCTCGCATCGAAGTCCGCGGTAAGTCGATCCCGACGACCGCGGGTCGGCTGCACGAGGTGGTTGCGAGCTGGGCGAAGATCGATATCGAGCGTTTCCTCGATACGCTATTCGAGGTCGATCGGGAATTTCACGCTTCGCGATACGCCAAGGGCCTCGAACTGCCCACGATCGAGCGATTCGAGGCTCTTGCCAGACGGCTCGAGATAGACGCGCCAGAGCTTCCGCAGGCCCTCACCGACACCCACATGGGGCTGATTCGCGACCTGGTGCGGGTCCCCGAGCATCACACCGGCGTGGTGCGATCGCTTGGCGGGCACGTTCGGCTCGGCCTGTGTTCGAACTTCAGCTGCTCGAAGATGGCGCTGGACCTGCTGGATGAGTCCGGCATCGGGCCGCATCTCGACTCTGTGATCATTTCGGATGTAGTCGGAGTTCGAAAGCCGCGCAGCGAGATTTTCGAGGCGGTGCTCGCCGAGCTGGACGTTGCGCCGGAGGAGACGCTTCACGTCGGAGATAGTCTGCAAGCGGACGTGGGCGGTGCAGCACCGCTTGGGATTCGGACGGTGTGGATCACGCGGCGGATTCCGGATGTGGGTGCGGCGCTCACACAGTACGCCGGGCCCACACCCGATCATGTCATTGCAGATCTTTCGGAGATCGAAGGCCTTCTGGACTCGAGCGACGCCTGAGCGATTCTGGAAAGCCGACGACTGGGTGATTCCGAGCCAATTAGTCGCGACTCACCCGCTCCAACGCGCGCCCATTCCACTGCAGCGCAATGTCGTCGATTCGGACGTGGTTCCAATCGAAATGGTCTACCAGATCTCCCGGATTGCGCGGTGATGGATCCGGCGTGAGCCCGGCGAATTCTGCGAGCACACCGCACAGCTCCGTGGCTGTGTAGTGTGTTCGTAAGTCCCGCCATCCAACGGCTCCGTGCAGCTTTGCGAATTTTTCGCCGGTCTTCTCCAGCAGTAAGAGATGATGTCGATAGGTGGGGGTGGCCAAGCCCATGTGCCTCTGTAATACCGTGTGAATCGCGGTGCAGGGCGCGAGGTCGCGGCCGCGAACAACGCGGTTGATCCCCGCTCGCGCGTCGTCGACCACGCACGCCAGGTGATAGGCGATCGAGCCGTTGCGGCTGCGCAGAACCGGGTCGCCCATCTCCACGCTCGGGTCTTGTGTGAGTAGGATGCTCGATTCGTCTTGCACATCGGCGATTCCCGGTTCGAGCCGCAGCCGGATCGCAGCATCGATGCTGCGCCAGTCGCGGTCGGCCAGTAGATGGTTCCGGCAGTGGCCCGGATAACGCCAGCCCCCATCCGCGGCCGCGAGTCCGGCACGCTTGATCGCGCTGCGGCTGCAATCGCAAGGATATAGGAAGCCCCCGCGAGCGAGCTCGTCCAACGCGGCGGCGTGCTCGGCGTGGAATTCACTTTGCAGACACTCGTCATCCCAATCGAGTCCGAACCAGGCGAGCGCGTCTCGCATGTCCTGTGCGCTCTGCGCTGTACAGCGCGTGGAATCGACATCCTCGAGCCGCAGCAGCAGGTTGGCACCGCGTTGGCGCGCGTCGAGCCAGCACAGCAGCGCGGCCAGCAGCGTCCCGGGATGGGCAGGGCCCGAGGTCGTAGGTGCAAATCGACAGCGTTCCGTGGGCGTGCCTCCGTCGGGCGGAGCGGGTTTCGAATGCAATTTCAACGGTCTTCGATCAGCGAGTCTGCCCTTGCGATCGCGATCGGGCAACAGGATGCTCCCTGTCCTCATCCGTACCTCAAACGAGAATCGATCGATTCGTCACCTGAAATGGAGGCAGCATGGCCAGGCCCTTTCGCTTCGGAGTTCAGATTCACGACCTACCGATCGCAGACTGGCGCGTTCGCATTCGCCGGATAGAAGCATTGGGTTATTCGACGGTGTTTCTACCGGATCACTTCGGCGACCAATGGGAACCCGCCGCGGCGCTTGGTGGATTCGCCGGTGTGACCACGCGCTTGAACGTCGGCACACTGGTATACGATGTCGACTATCGGCACCCGGTGATCCTGGCGAAATCGAGTGCGACGCTGCACGCGATTTCGGATGGACGTCACGAATTCGGGATCGGCGCAGGTTGGATGGAGACCGACTACAAGGAGGCGGGCATGCGCTACGACTCGCCCGGCACCCGGATCAACCGTCTCGACGAAGCGCTGCAGATCATTCGCTCGATGTGGGAAAACGAAAGAACCAGCTTCGATGGTGACCACTACCAGATCAGCAACATCGCTCGCGCGGCGCCACTGCCCGACGGCGAGCGGCCGCGCATCCTGATCGGTGGGGGTGGCCCGCGAATTCTGAAACTGGCCGGGCGGCATGCCGACATCGTCGGCATCAATCCCAAACTTCCCGAAGGGAAGATCACGCGCGACACCCCGAAGGATTCCTCGCTCGATCGCGTGCGCGAGAAAATTTCGTGGGTAGAAGCTGGTGCGGAAGCGGCCGGTCGCACAATCGCGGATATCGAACTCAACTCGCTGACATTTGTCGTGGCGATTACCGATGATCCCAAACCGATTCGCGAGGGGTTGTCGAAAAACACCGGAATGACGGTCGAGCAGGTCGCCGATTGCCCACTCTTCTTGACAGGCTCAGCGATGGAACTCCGCGACCGATTGGAGAAGCAACGCGAAGACACCGGCATCAGCTACATCGTGATTCAAGGTGCCGACCCAGAAGTTCTGGAGTCGTTTGCGGAATCGATCGTCGATCCGCTCGCGGGGAGCTGATGGGGGGAGCTGGCGAACCGTGCGCGGCGGCGAACTGAGTCCGTAATCTGCTGCGTCCGCAATCAAAAGGAGAACGAACTGTGATCGAGAAGTGGATGGAGAAATGGCACCAGCAAGTCCGAGGGAAGTTTCCTGGGGGCCTCGACGACCTGCTCGCAGATGACGTGGTTTTCTATTCGCCCATCGTGTTTTCGCCGCAGAAAGGCATCGATCTGACGAAGATGTATCTGCAAGCAGCCGGAGCGACTTTCGACGCGGGTAGCAAAGCTCGAGAAGAAGAAAAGGACGGATCGGCGCCGAGGCCGGAGTCGAAATTCCATTACACCAAAGAGGTTCTTTCCGGCAACCACGCAATCCTCGAGTTCGAGACCGAGATGGGCGGCAAGTATGTCAATGGCGTCGACATCATCACCTGGAACGACGCGGGCCGAATCATCGAATTCAAGGTCATGATCCGTTCGCTCCAGGCGGTCAACCTGATGCACCAGCAGATGGCGACCATGCTGGAGAAGATGAACGGCTAGGCGGCCCGATGGAGTCGGTTCGTCAGCTCGATCGACAATGCTATGCGTCCGCCGCGAAGTTGCTCGCGCAGACCAACCCCTGCCATGTCTACATGTGCCCAACCCGAAGACCCGCCTGGCCCAGCTGGAATGGTTTCTCGGCGCAAACCTTCGCATGCACGTCGAAGCGGATCGCGAAGCCAGCTTCTGCTTGGGGTCGGACGCTCCGCCGGGTCGTTTCGGAATTGGATCACGCTGCACCCGTCCGACGAGTGATCCGACTCGCTCACTCGTAGATGATGAACTCCAGCAATTCTGGTCAGGATCCGCGGGTGTATACGCTGGTTCCAGTCGCTCGACCGCCCTCGCGTTCGACTGGGCCTTCGACAACCACCGCTGCTGCGGCCTCGCGTGTTGCCTGTAGGTCTTCGAGTCCGCCTTGCCAGACGAAACAGAAGTCGCCGCAGCCGGGCCGCGCAGTCGGTCCGCGTAGCGTGAATGCGCTGTTCTCCCACAACTTGGGTGCATGTACGTTGATCTTGTTGTCGCCGAAACGGATCGAAAAGAACGCGATCCGTCTGTTTCGATACTCTTCGATGCAGGGGCAATTGAACCCAAGCGCCGAGTAGAATTCGATGGCCGCCTCGGGGTTCGAGGTTGGCATGGCGACGTGATCGAATCCGGTGACGCCCATCGGTTGCTCCGCTGGTTTGAGTCTGGGTCATGCATAGCCACACGAAGCAAGAGATCGGGGAGATCGACATGTTGGGCTGGGAGCTGCACGCCCGCGAACAGATTCGCGACCTGGTTTCGCGCTACAACGCCAATGGCGATTCGGGTCGGCTCGACGACGTGATGGTGCTGTTCGCCAATGATGCGACGCTCGAAGTCGACTCAGATTGCTACCGCGGGACCAGCGAGATTCGCGAAATGTTCGAACGAGTGGCTGCTCAAACCCGAAGTGAGCCGGGTGGCTACATTCGACACTTTACAGCGACCCACCAAATCGATCTGCTCGACGAGCAGACCGCTCGCGGTCGCTCGTATTTTCAGGTGCTCACGCGACTCGGTCTCGACCACTGGGGCCGCTATCTCGATGAGTATTCGCAGTCAGGGGGTAGCTGGCGCTTCCAGGCGCGCAGCGTTCGCATCGACGGAAGCATCGCAGGCGGATGGTCGGATCGAGCGCAAGCGCGGCTCGAACAACCTGACTAGAATCCGTCGTCGGCTGCACGCTAGAGCTGGCGCTCTACCCGCGATTCGGCTCGATGCTGTCTAGCGGGGCCCTGCCGCGATCACCGCTTCGCCGAAGTGGGCCACATTTTCGATGTACATCGCGCGCGTGGCGCTCGGGACGCCGACGCTCACCCAGTTCACGCCGATTGCATCCAGCGCATGAATCTGGTCGACGAGTTTCGATGCATCGAAGTCGTCTCGCGCGTTCATTGCGTTTTCGAACGGCACGAAGTTGATGTCGAGCGGTGCTTCGCGGCCTTCCTCGCTCGCACAATCGCGCAGGTAGTTGATTTTTCCTGCCAGGTCATCGAGGTTCTCGATCGCGGCGGTTCGGGTGCGGTTGCTGAACCTGGCCGCTATCGGAAAGGGGCTCCAGCCCTGCGCATATCGCGCGGCCCGACGGATCGCGACTTTGCTGTTGCCACCTATCCAGATTGGCGGATGCGGACGTTGGATCGGTCGGGGCAGCATCGTGTTGCCGGTGGCCTCGAAGCCATGCCCTGCAAACCGCACGGACTCCCCCGACCACGCGAGCTTCATCGCGACGAGGGCTTCGTCGGTCAACTCGTTGCGCGCCGAAAAGTCGGCGCCCAACGCGTGGTACTCGGCCTCGAGATAACCCGCTGCGATTCCGACAATCACACGTCCACCCGAAAGCACATCGAGGCTCGCGATCGACTTCGCGATCAGAAACGGGTTGCGATACGCGAGAACCAGAATGTTGGTGTGTAGCCGCAGGCGCTCGGTTGCTGTGGCCACCGCCGTGAGCGCAACGAATGGATCGAGCGCGTGATGGCCCCCGCTGTCGAGCCAGTCGTCCGAGGGGAACGGATGTTCTGTGACAAAGCAGGCGTCGAACCCGGCCGCTTCGGCGGCTTGGGCCATTTCGCAAATGGCGCCAACGCTGACGAACTCGCCGAGCTGGTCGACCCGATCGGTGGGCAGTTGGACGGAATAGCGCATCGCTCACCCGCAGCCTGGCCGGTGATCGTACCATTTCGAGCTTGGCCGGTGGTAGACAGCATGCCAAAACTTCGACTGGAGTCGAGAACGTGACGATCGCGGTCATTTGCTGGCCAGGCGTTTCGTGCGGGCCGTGTCACGCCGACCCAAGGGATTCGGCCCCAGCTCTAGTGCACCTCGAGTTCGCTTAGGCTTCGGATGATTGCGGCCGGGGCTCGATTGGCGAAATCTTCCGCGACGCACGTTCCGGTCAGAACCGCCACGATCGAAATACCCGCCGCGCTTGCGGCGATCGCATCGATAAAGTGGTCGCCGACGTAGATCGCTTCTGATCGAACCACGTCAAGGCGCTCGCATGCCAGCACCAGGGCTTCGGGGTCCGGTTTCAGCCGTTCAACATCCTCTCCCCCGACGATGACCGAAAACGCGGATGCGAGCCCGTGCGTCTGGAGGATTTCTTCGATTCGGTAGCGGAACTTCGTCGATGCGATGCCAAGCCGCAGCCCACGGTCACAGAGTCGCTTTGCGATCGACGCGACGTCCGGATACGGTAGCGTGAGCTGCGCCATGACCTGGTCGGCGCGCTCGACGAACGCGGCTTCGAACACGGCAATCGCGCTGGGGTCGGCGTTCGCGGTCAACTGTACGCAGGTTTCGCGCAGCGAAAGCCCGACCGTGTGTCGAATGCGCTCTGGGTTGGCTTCGCCAATCCCGAGCCTGCGCAGCGCGAAGTTCGCGCACTCGATTGCACCCGCCGACGAATCAGCCAGCGTGTAGTCGAAGTCGAACAGAACCGCGCGGGTTCGCTGCTGCCTGAGTGCGGGATGAATCAATGTCGGCAGCACTTCGCCAAAAAAGTGACGATCCGATTCGAATATCGGATGGAGTGCACGGTGCTGGTGCGCTTCGATCCAGTGTGCTCCGGCGACCTCGCGTCCGTCCGGCTCGAGCGCGCCGCCGATGATGTCAGCCGCCCACCAGTGGAGTCGAAACTCCCCACCTTGACTCACGCTGTGCCATACGCGACAAATCGGCTTCACCACGAAGCCGACCTCTTCTTGAACCTCGCGGACGAGCGCTGCCTCGATAGACTCGCCGGGTTCTACCTTGCCGCTCACCGGAGCCCAATAACCGGGAAACGGGACATCGGCACCGCGTTGGATCATGAGTACCTGGTTTCCGCGAAACAAGATTGCGACGACGCCGTCTCGCATGCTCAGCCAGTGATCCGCTTCCACACCGCGATTTTTTCTCTCAAAGACAGGGCGGCGTGCGCGGGGCTCGTCGATGGAAGCCGCAGGTAAGTGATCGGATCGGGGTCGGCTAGTGTCGGCGAGACGAGTCTGTGATAGGCGTTTTCGGCCTTCGCGCCGTTGAAGTAGACGCGGTCGACTTTCGGATGCGCTTCGAAGAACGCAGCGAAGTCGTTCGGAACGATCGACGCGTCGACGATGTCCGAATCGAGACTCGATTTGCGACGGCACGCGTTCATCACATCCCACAGTGCGACCCGGTTCGCAGTCAGCTGCCGGAGCCGCTCTGGGTAGGGTGCGTCAGACGCGATGCCGAACAGATGCTCGATGATCTTCCAAAATGCGTTGCGCGGGTGCGCGTAATACTGCTGGGCCGACAGCGATGCTTTGCCTGGCATGCTGCCGAGGATCAACACGTTCGCGTTAGTGCACGATACCGGTGCGAAACTCTGTATCGGTTGCATTCCCGCCTCGAGTCGTCTGTCGTGGATTCGCGCCCAACCAGCTGACCCGCGTCGGTCCTTCCGCCTCTACGGGCTCAACGAGAACAGCCCCACTGCTCGTCCGGGAAAATTGCGGCTCCGGCTGGTCGCAAACCACAGGCTATCATCAAACCGCCGGCGAGCTGCCCTTTTCACGGCTCTGGCGAGAGTGTCGGAGTGAGGTTGGAAGTCAACTACATCGCATTGGCGGCACCGGCGTTCCTGCTGTTGATCGGGCTCGAGCTGTTCGTTGTGCGCAGAGACAAACGCGAGTACTACCGGTTGTCCGATTCGATGAACAATATGGCGACCGGCATCCTCCAGCAGCTGATTGCGATCCTGTGCGCCGTCTGGATCGTGGGAGTCTACGCGTGGATCCACGAGAGTTTACGACTCTTCGATCTGTCGGACACAAACGTGTGGGTCTGGGTCGCCTGCTTCATTGCGATCGACTTCGCCTACTACTGGTACCATCGGCTCGCTCACGAGGTCAACTTTCTGTGGGCGAGCCACATTGCCCACCACCAGAGCGAGGAATACAACCTCAGCGTGGCCCTCCGACAGGGGGCCTTCCTGCCGCTGTTTTCCTGTGTGTTCTACTGGCCGATCGCGTTGATCGGGTTTCCGCCTGCAATCTTTGCGGCCTGTCTGGCGTTCGACACGCTCTACCAGTTCTGGATCCACACGCGTACGATCGCGCGGCTTGGCCCGCTGGAAGCGGTTTTCATGACGCCCTCCCATCACCGGGTGCATCACGGCCGCAACCCGGTCTATATCGATCGGAATCACGGTGGATGTTTCATCGTCTGGGACAAGTGGTTTGGCACCTTCGAACCCGAGACGGAAGAGGTGGTGTTTGGGATCACCAAGAAGCTCGGCAGCTGGAACCCGGTGTGGGCAAACTTCCACTACTGGATCGAGATCGGATCGGCCGCGCTTCGCACGCATCGGGTTCGCGACAAGTTTCTGATGTTCGTCAAACCACCGGGTTGGTACCCGGAAGACCTGGGTGGATTCAGTCCTGCACCACAGCTCGAGCGGCCGACGAAGAAGTTCGATCCGCCGCTGCCGCGCCGCACTGCGGTCTACTGCGCGTTGCAATTCGTTCAAGCGCTCTTGCTGGCCTCGGCGATTCCGGCGCTGGCGGGAGGCTTCGAGCCCGCCGCACTGTGGTTGGCTGCTGGCCTCGTGACCTGGTCGCTGCTCAACACGGGCGTACTCGCCGACGGTCGCCGCTGGGCCGTCGGGTCCGAACTCGTTCGTGTCATCGCGACACCGCTCTTATGTGTTCCGCTGGTACCCGCGATCGGTATCTGGGTTCCCATCGCACTGGCGCTCAACATCGTCCCGCTGGTCCAGTGGATTCGTGCTGCTCGCGGATGAGGCGTTTCGAGAGCCCAAGATCGCGTCCTTTCGAGCCGCATCGCTCCTGCGGCGACATCAGCTTGGGAGAATGGGCCAGCGGTAGATGTCAACCGGGTGGCTTAGCGACTCACAATAGGGTAACAGCCACGATCAACTCAGGTGCCGTGGCTCACCTGCATAGAATCTGACAAGTGTTAGATGCTATGCGGGTCGTTCCTGTCCTCCTTCATGGAACAACAACACCTTGAAGGAGGAACCTGTGTCCACAACAACAACGACCCGCACACTTGACGATACCTCACGCGAAACTTGTCTATTTCTGGCATTTGAGCTGGGTGAGAAAGAGTGAAAGATCGCTTGCGCGACATCCAAGATGCACGCTCACTCCAGCGGGAGTTCCGCACACTCGTCAAGGAACGCACACGTTCGAGCAACCGGATCCGAGGGCTTCTGTCTGGTCACGGCCTGGTAGGCGGTCGATTGCGGCTCCGCGGTAAAGTGCGAGGGTGAACACCCACGGGCATGCGAGCCGCGTCCTGAAATCAAGGTGTCGCCAGTTCGATTCTCGCCTGGGCCACCACGAGTGCGTCGGGGTCTCAGACACGCGGGTCCCTGTGCCTCGCGACATCCTCACTCTCCTCTCGACGAGCCTACCGCCCCAATCGCCTCGCCTCCGGGCTGCACCACGCAAGACGCGCGGATGCGCCGCCCCCTTTCACGCAAAGAAGAGCCCTTTCATCCGAATGGATTACACACAAGGATGTCACACATGAGAGCATGTACATTGATGGTGCGGCGCATCGGTGAGGCGGGAACGCGCGAAGGCGCTGCTAGAGGATTGATTGACACACCGACGGGCCGGGGTGTAGCGTAACCGCCCGGAACAGGAATTCCTGTCCCCTGGAGGATATCCCAATGCCGTCTCGTCGCTACGCCGTCTCCCGAAGTACACGCCTTGCCACCGTCGGTCTCCTCGCTCTCGCAGCGCTGCTCATGGCGCCCAACACCTGCGGGAACGCATGGACGATCGAGATCCTCTCGAGCGCCCCGCATCAGGTGAGTGGCGGCGACGCGCTGGTGCGGGTGGGATTTCCCGGCGGTGTCCTCAAGCCGAACGCAGTCCTGCTGTTGAACGGAGCGGACGTGACGGACTCGCTCGCGCCCGACGGCGGAAACCTGGTGGGCGTGGTCGAGGGGTTCACCCTCGGCAGCAACCTGCTCGAGCTGAAGGGGAACGCAAATGCCACCGCGGTGAAGGCGGTGCTCCTCGCAACCAATCACCCGGAGAGCGGACCGATCTTCTCGGGCCCCCAGCAGCAGCCCTTCGTCTGCACGACGGCGCGCGCGTCGCTCGGGCAACCGATCGTCGACAACCAGGACGAGATCGGCATCCCGGTGGCTCTCGAGGACGGGAACGGGAACTACCCCAGCGATGGGAGGGGCTATCCGACGGCCGGGGCCGAGATCGTGGGCTGGAGCAAGGACTGCGCCGGCGAGCGGCGCCTCGATTACCTGTACCGCTCGACGGGCGGCCAGTTCCTCCCCCTCGACAGTCCCGGTGTACCGCTGCCCGGCGACATCGCCATGACGACGACCCTCGACGGGCAGACCGCCCCCTACATCGTGCGCTGGGAGCGCGGCACCAACAACCGCTTCATCTACAGCGTCGCGATGCTGGCGCCGACCAGCGAGAGCGACCCGAACGAGCCTGACGACTCACTCTGGAACGGCCGCCTCGTCATCAGCCTCCAGGGCGGCGTTGCGATCGGTCGCACCCAGGGCACGACGAGCACGAGCGCACGGCTGCTGGACGACCAACTGCGGCTCGGTTACGCGGTGGTGAACTCGACCGGCCTGCGTACCAACACGCACTACAACCTCCAGCTCGGCGGCGAGACCGCGCTGATGCTGAAGGAGCACTTCATCGAGGACCACGGCGTGCCCCTCTACACGGTGGGCGTCGGCGGTTCCGGCGGCGCGATCCAGCAGTACGTGTACGCGCAGAACCACCCCGGCCTGCTCGACGCCGCGATTCCGCAGTACTCCTACTCCGACATGATCACCCAGACGATCCACGTCGGGGACTGCGAGCTGCTCGAGCACTACTTCGACGCGACCGACGCTTCCAATCCGCGCTGGGAGAACGTGCTGAACCGCCGCGCCGTCGAGGGCCTGAACGCGAGCCGCAG
>JAQBGU010000062.1:0-39521 GCA_032128375.1 Deltaproteobacteria bacterium
AACCCCCCCCCGCGCCCGCGGGGGGGCGGGGCGCGCCAACCCCCGATCGCTGTGTCTCGGCCGGAGCACTGGCGCTACTCCCAGAGGTTCGAGAGTGGCGAACGTTGTTGCCCAACGGTGATTGTCCGCCAATATCCGACGACCCCGACACGAAGTCCCGGAGCGACCGAATTGCCTGAGCTGCCCGAAGTGGAAGTGACGCGACGCGCGATCGAACCGCTACTCGTGCGGCGTCGAATCTGCGACGTCCAGACAACCGGCGACAGCTACTTGTTCATTACGCCTCCCGCAGCACTGAGGCGCGCGCTTACCCAGCGAACCGTCGAGCAGTTGCACCGGCGCGGGAAGTACCTGATCGCAGAACTCGATGACGCTAGCCGCTTGGTGCTTCATCTCGGCATGACTGGTCAACTGTTCTCGGAGGCTGCCGCGAGCCCGCGTTTACTCTCTTCGACTGCGCGTGCGGCGCTGAGTCCCGAGCAGCAACGACACTTCCATCCCGACGCGCACACCCACCTGCGTCTGGCCTTCGCCGACGGCGGCCCGAGGGTGTTTCTGCGCGACGTTCGAAAATTCGGAAAACTGTTGTGGCTGGCAGCAGGTGAGCCCCATCCGCGACTCGATCGGTTGGGCGTCGACGCGCTGGAAATCGATGCGGAGACGCTGTTCAACGCAAGCCGCAAGCGCACGGTTGCGATCAAAAGTCTGCTGCTCGATCAGGCCGTCCTCGCGGGTATGGGTAATATCTACGTCGACGAGGCGTTGTTCCTATCCGGTGTCCGACCCACACGCCGGGCTCGGCGCATTACGCGACAAGAGTGCGGACGTTTGGCTGGAAACATTGTTCGCGTGCTGTCGCGCTCGATCGAGACGGGGGGAGCGAGCATTCGCGACTATGTCAATCCAGATGGAAGCGATGGCGGGTATCAATTCGAGCGCTGGGTGTACGCGCGCACAGGCGAAGCGTGCGACCAATGCGGGACGGCGATCCGGCGCATCCTGGTCGGACAGCGCGGGACCCACTATTGCGGGAGTTGTCAAAAGTAGATGCTGAGTCTCACGGAACTGCGTCGCGCGACACCGCTGTTGTCGGCCATGATCGCAGGTCATCAGATCCAGCGCATCGTCGCGCCCGACCCGATGAGCGTCGTCTTGACCGTCTACGGTGTGGCTGGCGAGCCCGACGCCGGACCGAAGCGGCGGCATTTTCTCTTCTCGTGTCGGCCCGGTAGCGCCCGGGTTTCACAGTTGAGTGCGCCAGCCAAGAGTGGATCTGGCCAGGCGTCGCCGAACGCCTTCACGCAGTACTTGCGCGCACACGTCGACGGGGCCAGGGTTGGCGAGATTCGATTGAGAAACGATGACCGAGAACTCGCGGTTCAGCTCACGACTGCGGATGTCGAGTGCGGACTGCTGCTGTCGATCCTGGGGCCGCGGAGCAACCTGTATCTGCTCGACGGCGCTGGCAAAATACTGGTGTCGCTGCGGCCGTTGCCTGATACGCGGCCGGAACTGAAGCTGGGTGGCGATTGGGCTTCGCCCTTGTCGCGCCCGCCCGGCGCGGGCACTGACCGTTTCGAAGGCGAGACCGACGATCGACTGCTGTTCGCGTTCGAACGCCAGTACGCCCTTGTCGAGGAAACGGACGAAGCCGCAAACCTGCAACGGCGCATCGCCAAGGCACTGCAAAAAGAGGCCAAGGGGCTCGACCGCAAACTCGAGAAGTTGGCATCGAGCCTCGCAGAGGGGCGCGAGGCGAGCCGGCTCGCTCGAGATGGTGAACTGCTCAAGGCTGCTTTACCGCAGATCAAACGTGGTGACACTCAGGTGACGGTGTCTGACTTCGAGACCGGCGAGGCGGTCTCGATCGCACTCGATCCCAAGCTCAGCCCGGCTGAGAATTTGGAACGCTTGTTCAAGCGCTATCACAAGGCCGTTCGCAGCGTGACGAAAGCGGGTGCGAGACAGCAGGAAGTCGCGTCGGCGCGTGCTGAAGTCGAAACGTTGCGCGAGCGCTTCGGGGCAGTAGCGGATGACGGGAAGGTTGACGAACTCGAGGCGTTCGCCAATGAAGCCCCGATCCGCAAGCTCGTCGCCAAGTACGCACCGGCGATGCCTGTCGAGCGCGCTGCGCCCGGGCGCCCGATTGAGCTCAAGCTCGGCAAACAGATTGTTCCGGGCCGGCTCATGCCGCGGCGCTATCGCACTGCTGGCGGGTTGGAGATCTGGGTCGGGCGTAGCGCCGCCGGCAACGACCATCTTTCGATTCGGTTAGCGAAAGGCAAAGACCTGTTTTTCCATCTCGACGGAGCCCCAGGGAGCCACGTGATCTTGCGTACCAATGGAAAAACAGATCCGCCTGGGGAGGCGGTCCTCGACGCGTGCGAACTCGCGGTCCACTTTTCCAAGCAAAAAAATGCCAGCCGAGCCGACGTTCACGCGGTCCCGATCGCCAACGTCCGCAAGCCCAAGGGTGCGAAGCCGGGTCTGGTCACAGTCCATGGCGGCAAGACGGTCCACCTGCGCAGAATCCCGCAGCGCCTGCAGAAAATTCTCGCATCGCTGATCGAACCTGTTGAAACTTGAGGGCTCCAGCGGCGCTGGCGGGTCGCAGCTTCCCGAGTCGCACGGAAAATCCGACTCACTGCCCCCAACTGGCTGCGCGTTTGCCATACTCGCGACCCCAATCGGAGGCCCTCTGTTCGCCTCGCCGTATTCGTTGAGAGTCACCACGTTGGCGTTGATCGCGCTGATGCTGGTGCTGGTGCTGCCGGCGAGTGGCCAGGAACCGACCGCGCCGCCGCAGCCCCGGGCCGAGGCGCCGGTGCCCGAAGTGATTCCGGTCGGGCGCATCCCCTCCGGATACGAGGCCCTCGACAGGCGACTCGCAAAGATGCGCAAGGGGTTCGAAGATAGTCCCGAGGGGGAGATCGAGGCCCTGCTTCCGGCGTTTGCGTCGGAAATCGAAAAGCGGTCCAGTGCGCTCAACAGCATGCTCGCGAGTTCGCGTATCCCGTTCGGCGAGCTCGAGGAACGGCACCGCGAATGGGTGGCTCTCGGCTTGCGCGCGGATCAGTGGCAGACCCAGCTCAGCGATCGCGCTGCGAAGATCGATGAGCAGCTCCAGCAAGTCGCCGAGCTCCGGGAACTCTGGCAACGAACCCGCAGCGCGTCGCGCGAGCACGGGGCCTCCCGGGCTACACTCGAGCAGGCTGCATCGGCGCTGAAATCGATCGACGCGACGCAACGGTCCCTAGAGGCGGCACGCAACGGCCCGCAGGACCTCGAAGCGCGCATCAACGGGGACGCGCGTACGATCGACGCGGCCATCGAGCGCATCGCCGAAGCCCGGCAGGATACCCGCGCGGCGCTCCTCGTCCGAGACGAGGCGCCGTTTTGGAAGCTCCGACTGGACGATCTGTCGCGGGATCTGGCGCGGGATCTGCCGCTGGTAGAGGAGTCCTTATTCGGCGAGGCTCGCCAGTCCCGGGACTACATCGCGAATCACCCCGCGCAGATATTCGGCCAGGTACTGCTGATTGCGCTGTTGTGGTTTGCGTTGCGTCACGCCCGGCGGGCAGTCGAGGGCGTCGGTGAGGGCGCCGGCGAGGGCGACCCGATCACGCGAAGCGCCAACGCCGCGGCCCTCGCGCATCCCGCTGCGGCCGCCTTGCTGGTGGGCATAGGTTTCAGCCGTGTCTTCCAACCCGAAGCACCGCAGACATTCCGCAACCTGCTGATGCTGACCGCCATCGTGCCGTGGTTGATCGTGCTTCAGTCGATGTTGCCGAGAGCGTTTCACCGCCACGTGCGCACGCTGGCGGGGCTCGGTGCGCTGCTCGTGGTCTACGCCGAGACGTCTGGGGCCGAAGTCTTCTCCCGATTCGTGCTTCTAACGCTGATCGTACTGACGCTGATCTGGCTGCTGCTGCTGCGCCGCCCGTCGCGGCTGGCAGAGCTTCCGGTCGGTCTGCGCCATGGACTGGCCGCCCGCTTGCTCGCTGCTTGGCTCCGCATCACCACTGTCACGGTTGTTGTCGCGCTGGTGGCCACGCTGGTCGGGTATCGAGCCTTCGCCGAGACGGGGATGCTCGTAGCGCTCTTGGGCAACATGGGACTGACCCTCCTCATTGCCGCGGCGGGTATCCTGGAGGCCCTGCTCACGGTCGGCCTCGGAAGCCATTCCCTATCGGTCCTCCGCATGCTGAACACCCGCCGAAGGGTCGTACTCGGCGTTCTGACCAGGACGCTACGAATACTGACGGCCGTCGCCTTCGTCACCGGAATGCTGATTCTCGTCGGAGCAGCGGGGCCGATCAGCCGATTGATCGGTGGAATCGTCACTGCCCAGATTGGCTACGGCCCGGTGCAGTTTTCGCTGGGCGGCATGATTGCCTTCATCGCCACACTGTGGCTCTCCTTCAAGCTGGCTCGCCTGGTGGTCTTCGTCTTCAACGAGGAGGTGGTTCCGCGGGTACGCATGGCGCCAGGAGTGCCCTACGCGCTGGGTACCTTTGCGCGCTACATGATCATCGTCGTCGGCTTCCTCATCGCCACGGCGATGCTGGGTTTTCAGACGGACCGCTTGGCTTTGCTGGTGAGTGCTCTCGGTGTAGGCATCGGCTTCGGAATGCAGAATGTGGTGAACAATTTCGTGTCTGGCGTGATCATGCTGTTCGAGCGTCCGATCCGTGTGGGCGACCGGCTGCAGCTCGACGACCTGCTCGGGGATGTGACATCCATCGGTATCCGGGCCTCGCACATTCGCACACTGGACGGCGCCGACGTAATCGTCCCCAATTCTGAGTTCATCTCCATGCGCGTCATCAACTGGACCCTCGCGGACCCCAAGCGTCGCGTTACCGTGTCGGTCGGCGTTCGCTACGGAACGGACCCGGTGCGCGTGCTCGACCTGCTGCTGGAAGCGGCACGTGAGAACGAGGAGGTGCTGTCCTACCCCGAGCCCGAATCCCTCTTCGTCGCCCATGGTGAGAGCTCCCTCGATTTTCAGCTGCGAGTCTTCACCGAGAGTCGACGCGGCTGGATGACGCTAACCAGCGACCTCACAGTATCGATCAATCGCAAGCTCGGCGAAGCCGGCATCGAGATCCCGTACCCGCAGCGCGATCTGCATCTGCGCAGCGCAGACTTCGAAGCGGCGAAGACGCTGAGAGGCGATGGAAACTGATGGTGAAGCGAAGCGCGGCGCCTAGTTGATCGCGTTCAACACACAGCGCACGCCATCGGGGTGTCCGATCAGAGCAGCGCAGCGATTGCAGTGGTTGCAGCCGTTGACGTAGTCGAGACGCGCCTTCGCGTTGTTTACGAAGTGGGGATCCTTCCACAGGGAGCGGCCCATCTGGATGAACTCGAACTCGCGCATTGCGGCTTCGATGCTCGCGAGGGTACTCACGCCACCGATGTAGACGACCTTGGCGCGCTTGATGCGGTCGCGAATGCGCTTGGCTCCCTGTAGAAAGTAGAGCTCTTCGTAGGGGTATTCCTTGAACATTGAAGCCCCGACCATCCGGAGGCCGAGTCGCATCAAGGGGCTCTTTTCCTGCTCGATCAGGCTGTCTTTGATGCTGTCGCCTCGAAACAGCAGCATGGGATTCATGCTGCTGGTGCCCCCACTCGGTATCAGCGCGTCGATGCCTCCTGCGTCGAGCAGGGCGGCTACTTCGATGGCTTCGTCCTCCTGCAGGCCGCCCTTCACGCCGTCGGTCAGCCCCATCTTGCCGAGGATCGGAAATGGGTCTCCAACGGCTTCGCGAACGGCTTCGAGCACGCGCAGCGGCAGTCGCATTCGATTGATCAGCGAGCCGCCGTATGCGTCGTTGCGCCTGTTCGTCTTGGGACTGATGAATTGGCTCAGGCCGTAACCGTGACCGAAGTGAATCTCGAGTGCGTCAAAGCCCACCGATTTCATGAAGCCCGCGGTTTGACGAAACAACTCCACCAGGCGGTCGATGTCCGCGTGCTTCATCGATCCGGCGAACGGAATCCCAGCGGGAATGCCGCCCAGGTTGAGCATGGCTGAAGGACCGAGCGGACGTTTGCCCTGGAAGTCGTCGTTCTGGGAGAAGTTGCCGCAATGGCCCATCTGGCCAGAGAGTTTCGCGCCGGCTTCATGAACTTCCCGTGCCAGGCGTTCGAGCTCCGGGCGGATGCCCTCGTGCATGTACATCATCTCGCGCTTGACCCGGCCGTCCGCTTCGACCGCGCAGTAGGCCAGGGTCGTCATCGCAACACCCCCCTCCGACACTCCGCGGTGGTGTGCGAAAAGGCGCTCGCTCGGCACACCGTCAGGGCACATGCCTTCGAAGGTCGCAGCCTTGATGACCCGATTCCGGAGCTCGAGGCCGCCCAGAGTCCCGGCGGAAAAACACTTATCGAGTGAGACGGACATCTGCTCCAGCCATTTTCCAGCGGCGCCGATCAGATCACGTGTTCGTGTGGATCGGTCTAGCCAGTCGCGATTCCCTCGCAGATCTCCGCGCCCGTAACGCAGCGCTTGAAAACTGCCGCGATCGTTTCCGCACTGGCACTGAAAACCAAGTCCTTGCCCGCACCGATCGCGTCGGTCTTCATGCAATCGGGCAGATCGTCGTCCTTGGCCGTGAATCCCGCCCTCCGATTGAACGCCCACTCCTGCTCGAGGATTTTCCAACCGTAGTCAGCGATCCAGTCCGGATCGAACTCCTCGCCGAAGTAGGCAGCGTAGAATTGCCGGATCGTATCGACGCTCGCCCCGAGGAACATGCAGAAGCCGGAGGAATCGCAGATCGCATTGACCATCTGGGATTTTTGCGACGCAGCCGCCCAACTACCCTCGGGCGAGCCGGGGGTGACGACCAGACCCGCCGTGTGATCGGCGCCCATCGCGCTCGACGCGTACGTGACACCCGTCGCCTGCAGCGGGCGTGGGTCCCAAGCTGGGATGGCCTGCCCCCTGACCGTGGGAATGCGGTGATGGCCGGTCTCCCGGCCGACGGCGTCGGGGCCATCGCCGATCAACTTGCCCAGAGAGGTTCCCTTGGCGATCTCGCGCATGAGGCGCTTGGCGCCCTCAGCATCGCCAAATTCCATCTTACCGGCGTCCATGTAGACCCCGATGGCCGCGCCCGCCTCGATTGTGTCCATGCCGACGTCGTCGCACAGGCGATCGAGCTGAGCCACATCGTCGAGCTTCCCGATCGCACAGTTCGCTCCCAACATCGTGATCGTTTCGAACTCGAGCGCCGACGTCACGTACGCACCCTGTTCGTCGTGTACGACATTGCTGCATCGGACGATGCAGCCAGTCAAACAGTTGTGCATGCCTCCGCCGCGTTTTTCGAACGCCGCGTGAATGTTGCGACCATCGAGGGCAGCGGCGTGTTCGAACTGTCCCGACGTGCGGTTGCGTGACGGAAAGGTGTGGAGCGCGTTGGCCATGCCGACGGTGTTGGCCGTTCCCTTGCCCATCGGCTGGGGCCCATCGAGGTAGCTCTTGCTGAAATTTTTGACCAGGTTCTTGAATGCGCTGGCGTTCGACGCTTGCCGGGCGCGCGACTTGCCCGGCTCGATCGCAATGAACTTGAGTCCCTTTGCGCCCATCACCGCGCCCAGGCCGCCTCGCGCTGCGTGGCGTGTCGGGTAGCGGTTGTCTTGGTCCGTGCAGGCTACCGATGCGCCCTTCAGGCGTAGCTCGCCGGCCGGGCCGCAGGTGATGAATGAGGCGGTCTTGGAGTATCGCTCGGAAAGCTTTTCACAGGTGGGGTAATTCCACAGGCCCTTCAGATCGTCGGCCGCAACCATGCGGACGCCATCGGCGTCGACCTCGAGGCCGAAGCGCGCTTCCGCGTCGGCCGGTTGTCCAGTCACGATGATCACGCGGTAGCCGAGCTTTGTCAGATGCTGGCCTGGGTTGCCACCGGCGTTGGCCTCCTTGATGCCGCCGGTGAGGGGACTCTTGCCACCCACGGAGATGCGCCCCGAAGTGGGCGCGGCGGTTCCGGCCAGCACGCCGGGTGCGAGAATCAGCAGGTTGTCCGGTCCGAGCGGGTCGCAGGTGGCGTCGCACTCATCGATCAGGATGCGAGACGAGAGTGCTCGACCGCCGAGGAAGCGCCAGGCTTCGGGGAACGGCGCAGTGGTGGCTTGCTGCGTCGTCATGTCGACGCGGATCATCCGGTCACCCACGCCACCTACGCCGCTCTTGGAATCTGTCATCGCGTGCCCTCCTTGAGGCGCATACGATAGTCAGCCGCCGCCTCGAGCGACAGGGCGGCGTCGGTAATCGCACGGTTCGAACCACGGGCTCAGCCGAAGGCCAGCGGGCCGAAGACTCGGGCTCTCTAAGGTTCGATCAAGACCTTCAGCTGGCCCGTCTCACCCGCCCTGGCGAGAGCCTGTGTTGCGTCGCTGAGCGATGAGCGGTGTGAAATCAACGAGCGGACGTCGATGCTGCCGGTTTCGAGCGCTCGAATGGCCGGTGGAAAAGGACCGCAACGCGAACCGACTACGCGAATTTCGTTGACCACCAGCTTGGACAAGTCGACGTTGGCCCGGGTTGCGGTCGTGCTCTTGAGCACGACGGTCCCTCGCGGTCGAGTCGCAGAGATCGCACGCAGGAGGCCGTCGGCTGAGCCTGTCGCATCCACCACGAGCGAAGCCGAACCTGGCGTCCAGCCGGAATCCTCGATGGTCTCGATATCCCGACGAGCCAGGATCTCCAGGTTCTCGGGGTGATGTCCCACGACGAGCACCTGTGCGCCGGCTTGTCGCAGCACTTGCGCGACTAGCAGGCCGAGCTTGCCATCTCCGAGTACCACGCAATCCTGATTCGGCATGACGTGAACCTGCTCGAGCACCTCGTAAGCGGCAGCCAGGGGCTCAGCAAACACGGCCGAGTCGTCGTCCACACCGTCCGGGACGGTGTGGAGGTTTGCGATCGGAACATTCACGTACTCCGCAAAACTCCCGTCGGCTTCCAGGATGCCCATCACGCGTCGAGAGGGGCAGTGGCGTTGCAATCCCTCGTGGCAGATCGGACAACTCTGGCAGGCGAAATTGATTTCGCCGACGACTCGCTGGCCAAGCCACTCCGGCGGTCCGTCTTCGACGACGCCCACGAATTCATGGCCGAGGGTGCCGCGAAACGCCATGTAGCCCTTGACGAGTTCCAGGTCCGTGTTGCACACGCCGGCTAGCGTTACGCGAACCAGTGCGGAGTCTGGAGCGCGATCGGGCTTGGCTACATCTCTGACTTTCGCGATAGATCCGTCGAACGTGAGGGCGCGCATGCGACAAGCGTTGCAGTCGATTCCATCGACCGCAAGCCGCGGTCGCACATCTCCGCGCGCTCTGAGAGAAAACTGCTTTCGGCGTTCTCGACGTCTCCACGTCGGCGTCGGCGGTGTCGCCCCTTCGAGAGAGCGCGCTGTGCCCAATCCGATACCCGCTGCGTAACGTCTGGCATTCCCGATACGCAGCGGACCACCGGCAAAGGTAGCGGGCCCGGTCGGGAGACGTATATTGCTGTCTTCGGAGGAATCCACGTGGCAATGCCCCCCAAGTACTGCCCTGATTGCCGGGACGAGTACATCCACTCAGCGACTGTCTGTGCCGATTGCGACGTGCCGCTGGTCTTCGCAGGCGAACTCGGCGCTGACGGTAGTGACGAGCTTCCACCGATTTCTGAGTTGGTGTGTATTCGGGCTTCTAGCGTGGGCTGGGCGAAGGCGCTGTCGGAAAAGCTGGCGGAGGCTGGCATTCCACATCGTATTCAAGCGGCGGGAGCCGAAGATGGTGAAGGTGGCCAACAGAGGCCCGGCGAGAATCTGCCCTATGGTGTGTACGTTCTGGAGGAGGACGTCGAAGACGCGGCGGAGATCGACCTCGAACATACGAACTCGGAAATCCCCGATATCCCCGAAGACTTTGCGAGCGCGCTGTCAGACGGGGATGACCCTACATGTCCGGCGTGCGGTGATCTGATCGATGCGACGACCGACGAGTGCCCTGGATGCGGGTTGGCGATATTTCCATCCGAATAGCGTGAGCTCTCACCACATGCAGTAGCCGCGGCTCGTGTCGGGGATCGCGCGCAACAGCAGGAATTTTCTCGCGAACCACGCGAGACTCGATAGTTCCGGGTCGGTCTCCGCTTGTTCGAGGCGGTGGATCACACCTGCGCGTTCGTAGACGAGCTTGATATGGGTGTGACCCGCGTTGGCGAGGTCGGTGATGCGTCGTCGCAACGCCAGATAGGGAAGCCGCCAGTGCGGGGCAGGTTGCGTTCTCTCCATCTTGGGTCGGTCGACCAGATAAGTCGAAAAATAGTTGAAAGTCTTCCAGGACGGGCCCACCATTTTTGCCAGCACGGGATCGTTCGACTCATGGATCGTGACCAGGTCGTCCAGGTGGTCCCAGCGTTGCCATGAGCCGGGAATCAACAGGTGGTTCGATTGGCCCTCGTGTGTATGCAGGTTGCTGAACATCGCGAACACCTGGGTGTTCTTCAGTCCGAGATGCGGTGCCAGACCGTTGGCGAAAACCAGTGCCGGCATGATGGCCAAGCTCATGTACTGAAAATTGAGTCGGGTGCGCTCGCCGGTACTCCATGGCCTTGCCGTCCATGCCCCCAACGCGAATAGCCCCATGACCGCGGTTCCGTAGGCGAACCACAAAGTCAACAAGAGCTGGCCTTGGATCCAAGCTGGTCCACTCGGAAGAGAACCTGCCTGCGAAATGAACACCGCAACGACAGCAGCCAGGATACCCAGGCCGATGACGAGTGCAGCATCGAGCGCGCGGAGTGCGCGCTGGCTGGCGGTCAGGAAGCCGGATGGCGCGCGCCCGAAGAGGTTGCTCAAGCTCGCGTAGAAGCGACCGGGCAAGAACAACGAGAGCATCGCGAACAACATCGCGGAAAACCCGGTGTAGTTGGCACCCAATGTGAAGTGAAACCCGATGGCGAGTGCGACACCGAAGTAGCGCGTGGTACGCAACAGCAACAGACACGGAATGCCCGCTTCGACGAGCAACGTCCCGTGTACACCGAACGTCCGGAGAATCTGGCTCTCCGGCAGGAATTCCAATACGCGATGCAGGTTCCAGATCTGGGCCGGACCACAACTCAGATCCATCAGCAGGAAATCGCTGTTGAGCTTCTGGAAAAAGGCCCAGAAGTACAATGCGAGCAACTCCCAGCGCAACGCTGGAGCGAAGCCGGCGTAGAGCTCGCCTGCATTGACCCGCCAGCTGCGGTTTGCGGCCATGACCCTAGCGGCCGCGAGGATCACGCTGGCCGAAGCCAGCAAGACCAGGATGCCGTGATTCGGGCCTTTGGGCAGCTTCGCGACGATGATGGCGACGAGTGCTCCGCACAGCAGCAGCAGCCGATAGGGGCTGCCGGGTCGTGCGAGGGTCCACACGGCGGCCACACGCCCGAATACAATGATCAGCACGAACGTCAGTGCACCCGCACGCTGTATCGCGCCGGCGTACTCGAACAGGGCCGCCGCCGCCCACAGAAAAGCGAACACGGTCAGCGCCACGCGAGCCTCGGAACTCTCGAGCGTGTCGGGATTCGGGGTCGACATCGTGGACGAAGATAGCGCCACGGATGACGCACCTGCTGCCAGCCCTATGTCAAGCGACTACTCTGCCGTCGAGCCGCGGACACAAAAGCAATTTGCCGATGTGCCCACCCTCGAACAGCATCCGCAATGTGGCTGGGAATTTTTCCACCCCGTATTCGATATGTTCGCGTAACACGAGCTTGCGCTGCTCGAGCCAGCTGGCGAGCTGCTCTTCGGCTTCGGCGAATTGCGCGCCGAAGTGCGTGACCGCAAACCCCTCCATTCGCGCATGGCGCTCAGCCAACCGCAGATACAGGCTGGGGCCGCGCACGTCGTTCATGTTCTGGTACTGCGAAATTGCCCCGCAGATCACCACCCGCGCGCGCTCCCGAATCTGGTCGAGCACCACATCGAGCATTTCGCCGCCGACATTGTCGAAGTAGACATCGACTCCATCCGGTGCCAGTTCGCGAAGGCGCGCATCCACGTCTTCATTCTTGTAGTCGATACAGGCGTCCAAGCCGAGCTCGCGCTCGACGTAATCCACTTTCTGAGGGCCACCGGCGATTCCGATTACGCGGCCGCCCTCGATCCGAGCGATCTGTCCGGCGAGCGACCCAACCGCGCCTGCGGCTCCCGACACAACGACCGTATCCCCCGGTACGACGGCGCCAACTTCACGAATTCCGAAGTACGAAGTCATTCCCGACGTCAGCCCCAGCGCGCCGAGATAGGCGGTCAGCGGAGCGCGTTTCTCGTCGACCTTCTTCAGAATGCCACCGGGAAGCCGGGCGATCGTCTGGATTCCCAATGGGCCGAACACCCCGTCACCGACTTCGAGTCCTGCTGCCCGGCTCTCAATGACGCGGCCGACCCCGAGAGCGGTAACGGTTGCGCCGATGGCAACAGGCGAGTGGTAGCTCTCCTCGTTGAGAGAGGTCCGAATGAACGGATCGATCGATAAGTAGTCGACTTCGACCAGTACTTCGGCAGCCGCGAGTTCTGCTACAGGCTGTTCGTCGATTGAGAAGCAGGCTGCGTCCGGTATTCCGACTGGGCGTTTTGCGAGCACGATCCTTCGATTGATTGTGGGTCTTGCGAGCGCACGCGCGGCCACGGCTACATACCGCCGGTGACGCTGAGGATGTGTCCAGTCACCCAACTCGATGCTGGAGAAACCAGGTAGAGTGCTGCGGCGCCGATGTCCTCGGGGGTGCCGAGTCGCCTCATTGGCAAACGCAGCCCCTTCTCCAGGTTGGGTAGATCATCCTCTTCCAGACCTAACGCCTGCATCATGATTTCGGTTGGCACTGCACCGGGCATGATTGCGTTGACGCGGATGCGCGGACCGAACTCGCGCGCAAAGGTCTCAGTCAGGGAATTGACACCCGCCTTTGCGGCCGCGTAGTGACCACTGCCGGGCATCGGCATCGTCGCCGCACGCGACGAGATGTTGACGACCCGACCTCCATCGCGCATGCGACGGGATGCAACCGACGTGCAGACCCAGACAGCGGTGAGGTTGAGGGTGAGCGACGCGTCCCAATCGGCGCGCGACAGCTTTGCGAGCGGTGCCTGCAGTGGTGAGCCGCCCGCGTTGTTGACCCAGATGTCGAGGCCTCCGAATTCGTCGATGGCGGCCTTTGCGAGCGATTCAACTGCGATCTCGTCGGTGACGTCGGTGACTACGGCGCTTGCGCGACCTCCGTCACTGCGGATCTCGGCGGCGACCCGCTCGATGTCCTCGATCCTCCGGGCCGCCACTACCACGGCGGCACCGGCCGCGGCGAGCGTCTTGGCGATTCCTTCACCGATACCGCGCCCGCCACCGGTAATGACGGCTACGTCTTTCGAAAGGTCGAACAGGGCATCGATCATGGAGGCCTCCGATAGTTCAGGCGGCGAACTCTACTGCATCCGGGGGGCTGCGGTCCGGGGCTGATCGCGTCGGATCTGTATCTGATTTCGGTACTCTGACTGACGAGGCCTATGGGAACAGGCTATTGGGCCAACACACACACACACACGCACACAGCAAAGCGAGATCCCCGAAGTGAAGGTGTATACAACCGCCCCGATGGAGGACCCGCGCGATGCGCGCCGGATCTTCTCGCATCTCGAACAGGTTGGTTACGACGGCGCGTTCAGCTTCGAAGCGAAACTCGACCCTTTTCTCCCGCTCGTACTGGCCTCCGAATCCACGACCCGTCTGCGCTTAGGGACCGCAATTGCCATCGCATTCGCGCGCAACCCGATGAACCTCGCGAACCTCGCTCACGGCCTGCAGACGATCAGTGGCGGACGCTTTATTCTCGGACTCGGCTCGCAGGTGCGACCGCATATTCTGCACCGCTTCAGTATGCCGTGGTCGAAACCCGCCGCGCGGATGCGTGAGATCGTCCAGGCCATCCACGCGATCTTCGATTGCTGGGAGGGGAAGAGCGAACTCGACTTCCAGGGAGAAATGTACCGCCACACACTGATGATCCCCGCATTCGATCCCGGCCCCAACCCATTCGGCCCGCCGCCGGTTTTTACAGGCGGCTTCGGACCACTGATGACGGAGGTGGCCGGCGAAGTCGCCGACGGCTTCTTCGCCCATCCGTTCAACAGCCGGAAATCTCTGCTCGAGAACACCCTCCCCGCGCTGGATCGCGGGCTGGCCGCTTCGGGTCGTAGCCGGACCGACATCGAAATCATCTGCGCGACGCTCACGGTCACAGCCGATGATGAATCCGAGTTCGAGCGGGTCAAACTGGCCGCGAAGAAGCAGTTGGCCTTCTACGGTTCCACGCCGGCGTATTTGCCGACTCTTTTATGTCACGGTTGGGACGCACTCCACGCCGAGTTGAATCGCCTGTCCAAGCAGGGCCGTTGGGACGACATGAGCGACTTGATAGACGACGAAGTTCTGGAAACCCTCGCGGTCGTTGGCCCACGCAATGAGATGGCAAGCCGCTTGACCGAGCGCCTCGCCACAATCGCCGATGGTGTCAGTCTGACTCACAATCGCGCACCCGACCCAGAACAATGGGCCGATATCGTTGCGGATCTGAAGCGGGGTTAGCGACGGCTTTCCGGGACACTTCGTGCCTCCAGCCGAGCAACGAATCTCGATCTCGTGCTCTGAATCCGATTGAAAGTCGGCGTGTCAATCCGACTCTGTTTCGCTCTTTCGCTCGCTGCTTGCTTGCCTGCTTCTCTCACCGTAGTCGCCCCAGGGCCGATCGCGTTCGCTGATGACCTCGCGGAAGCCCTTGTGGGCGAACGATTCTGCCCAGCGATACGCCTCTTCGGTATGTCGGGTAATACCGTCGAATAGCGTGCCCAACAGCTGCGTCGTACGCAGCCCCATGTTCTCGAACGCCTGGTTGATCAGCAATTTGTTCAGTGCAAGTTGGTTGCCTGGAATATTTGCGAAGCGCTGGGCGTGCTCTTCGACGCGCGCGGCGATTTCCGCTGCGGGGTATACTTTCGATACCAAGCCGATTCGAAAAGCGGTCTGCGCGTCGATCGCCTCGCCGGTGAGCAGGTACTGCTTGGCGTGTTCGAGGCTCAATCGGTAGACCCAGATCATCGTGGTCGGCGTTCCGAAAATCCGAGAAGGCGCATAGCCAATAAACGCGTCGTCGGCCATGAACAACTGGTCGCAACACAACACGAGATCCGTTGCGCCACCGACCGCCCAACCGTGGATCTGACCGATTACTGGCTTGGGGCAGTGCCAGATTTTCATGAAGCGTTCGACGTTCTTGCCCATGAACTGCAGATCGCGGACCGGGTCCCATGCGCCAGCTCGCGGCGGGACAGACGGCGCGTCGTAGGGGTTCGACCATCCGCCTGCGTCACCCGCAACGAGGTCGTAGCCGGCCGTGAACACCCTGCCTTCGCCGCGCAGCACGATCGCACGGACGCTGCGAGCCGCGGTCGCGGTCTCGATCCCGTCCGCAACACCCTGGACCACCGCTTCAGTGAGCGTGTTCAATTTCTCCGGACGATTGATTGTGATGATCGCGATCGAGTCGCGCTCCTCGTACAGAACGGCGCTATCACTCATAGGATCCTCACAGACGGGGAATCCCGTACTCTATTTCTTTTCCACGGCTCAGGCTCCTATTGGTGGCTGGGCTCTTACTCTGAGCTGAACGCTCTTGTCCGAAGCTGAAAGCTCTTATCCGAAGCTAGGCTCAAATTCAAAGCTGAAGGCTCTCATGGAACGCGGGAGGCTCTCTTGAGGGCTGCGCCCGAAACCCGCAAGCTGTGTCCAGATGATTGATTTCGGGACGACTCGGTACACAGGCTGTATCCGTGGCCGTTTTGTGTCCGGGCTGGTTGTGGTTGTGTGGGTGCTCGCGATTTTCGATCCCGCCGCCGGTGCTCAGCCTGCTTCCGATCGCCCGGCGATCGCCTCGGTCGAGGGGACAGACAATCCCACGACTCCGCCGAGCCTGACCTCCGAGGCTGCTTCTTCCCGTGAAGCCGGAGTCCGCAATCTGGAAGCCCGTGAAGCAAAAGCGGAGCAGCTGCGCGCGCTGCTTTCGAAGAGGCGTTTCGAAAAAGAACTCGAGTCGTCCAGATTGGAATCGGTCCAAGATCTGCAGCGCCAGCGAGCCCTGAACCGTTGGCGCTTGGCTCTCGTCGTCGCGACGCTCACGTTGGTCGTATGGGGACGGGTTGCGCCCGCTGTCGCACCGCGTGCCCGTCGCTGGTGGCAGGTCGCCTGGGCGCTGCTTGCTCTGGTCTCCGTCGCGGCGTTTTTCCGATTCTCGCTGACGGATCGAAACCGCTACGACATGCACATCAAGGACGTGTACCACTACTACATCGGTGGAAAGTACTCCGCCGAAATCGGCTACGGGCGGCTGTACGATTGTACGATTGCCGCGGCGCACCAGCAGGGCCGCTGGTGGGTCGATCAACTCGATACGATCCGAGACCTGCAGACGATGTCAGCGCGTCCCGCAGCGGAAATCACCGCGCGTGGCGTCGCCGAGTGCCGCTCGCGCTTTTCTGCCGAGCGATGGAAGCAGTTTGGTACGGAGTTGAGTTGGTTCTTCGACCGGATCGATGGGCCGGTCTGGCGCTGGCTGCTCAACGATCACGGTTTCAATCCGTCTCCGATTTGGACGCTGCTCGCCACACCGCTGACGCGCATGACGACGGTGGATGACCTTCGGATGCTGGTCCAAATCGATTCGTTGTTGGTACTGGCGGCGCTTGTCTCGTTCGGTTGGGCTTTCGGTTTCCAAGCCATGTGTCTGGCCGCCATTGTCTGGGGAACGGGTTTCCTATGGAGCTACACGTGGGTGGGAGACGCGTTTCTGCGGCAGATCTGGTTTTCGACGGCGCTGATCGGAATATCCTGCTTGCGACGCGGTCACGCATTCACCGCAGGCGCGATGCTCGCAACGTCTGCCGGACTACGCCTGTTTCCCGCGGTCTTTGTGGGCGGTTATGTGGTGTACGCGCTGAGACGATTTTGGGAGACGCGCGTCTGGTCGAGAGAAGATCGGCGGTTTGCAGCAGGTGTTTCGATCACTGCGTTATCTCTCACCATCGCGAGCCTGCTCTTGGCAGGACGCGGCATCGAGGATGTTCCGAACTTCTTGCACAACATCACTATCGTGCGTGATGGCATTATCAAGAATGTCGCTGGGTTCGAAGCGTTCTTGTGGCGAATCGATGGCACCACCAGCCTCTATTGGCACAACGAGGTCGGACCCGGATTGATCGGCCTCGGGCTCTCGTCGGCCCTCCGCTTCGGAGTGGCTGCGGGGTCACTCGTATGGTTTTGGTTCGCCACTCGGCGCGCTGAGTCGTGGGAAGCTGCGGCGCTCGGCTTTGCATTGATCCCACTGCTGACATCGCCGGCGGGCTACTATTTCAACTTCGTGGTACTCGCTGTCCCGCTGTGTGAGCGGCGGCCGTCGATCGCGGTCTGGCTGCTCGCCGCGTGCGCGGCGTGGCAGATCACCGGCTTGCTGTTGAGAGACCTCGGGGAGCAGTTCACGATCGTCTCGGTTGTCGCATTCGTGCTTTCTTGCGCGGTGCTCGCAACGATGCGCCGCCCGGCGCAGGTGGTTTGATGCCCCCCGTGTCCAATGCTGCCGGAGGCCCGCTGCGCGCTGCCGCGCTGGCTGTGCTCGCACTGAGCGCGGTGATCTTCGTGCTGATTCGTCTGCCCTTCGTATCGCTACCTCTCGAGCGCGATGAAGGAGAGTACGCCTACATCGCGCAGCAGATGTTGCGAGGAAGCGTTCCCTACCTCGACGCCTTCGACCAGAAACCTCCCGGAGTGTTCGTCGCGTACGCAATCGCATTCGTGGCGTTCGGCGAGTCGATCGAGGTGATTCACCTGTTCTCGTACCTCTGGACGGCAGGGGTGGCGCTGTTGTTGTTTCTCATCGTTCGCCGCCTGGCGGGCGAGCTGTCGGCAGCCTTTGCAACCCTGGCGTTCGCGGTGTCGAGTTCGGATCCGAACCTGCTCGGTGCCGCGGCGAACACCGAGCATTTCATGTTGCTCCCCATGCTGGCCTCGGCATGGTTCCTGCTGCGCTCCATCGAGCGCGACACCTGGCTGCTATGGCTGGTTACGGGTGCTCTGGGCGGGGCGGCTTGTTGGTTCAAACAGGTTGCGGTTGCCAATGCACTATTCCTTGCGACCTACGCCGCGATCGCGATGTGGCGAAAAACGGGCTCGCCAATCGCTGCTGTGCGCCCGCTGGTTGGGTTGCTGGCAGGGGCGGTCGTAGTTTCGATTCCCGTCTTCGCAGTCTTTGCGTGGGCGGGCGCGTGGAATCCATTCCTCGACTCTGTGTTCTTTCACAACTTCGACTATGCGCAGCAGGTCCCGATCTCGCAGGCTCTGGAAAGCCTGTCTGCAGCCGTCGCGCGGCAGGCGCCCAGCCAGATCGTGCTGTGGTTGTTGGCGGGGTCGTCGCTGTTCTGCTTTCGCAGCGTCGGCACGTCTGCGTGGACTTTTCTGTTCGGCTGGCAACTGGCGTGTTTCGTCGGTGTGTCGTTTGGATTCTACTTTCGTCCGCACTACTTTCTGCAGCAGCTGCCATCCCTGTGCGCGCTGGCCGCGATATCCGCCGGCCGCGCAGTCGCTTGGGGTATGACGCATCGCTCGAAGCCCCTTGGATGGATCGGGGTCGCGCTGATGTGTGCGCTGTTGGTAGTACCCGTGGTCAGCGCAAATCGGCACGTATTGTTCGCTGACGATCTAGCGATGCGCTCGCGCAGTATCTACGGCGACAATCCGTTCCCCGAGTCGCTCGAGATCGCAAAATACATCGAACGGACGAGTCGTCCAGAAGAGACGATCTACATTTTGGGTTCCGAACCCCAGATCTTCTTCTACGCGAATCGGCGCAGCGCGACGCGCTACATCTTCTTTTACCCGCTGACGGCGGAGGTGCCGGACGTGCTCGCACGCCAGCGCGCGGCGAGTCGCGAGGCGGAAGCAAGTCGGCCACGCTACGTCGTCTGGCTTAATATCGCCCCATCGCTGCTGCTCCATCCCGATGTCAACCGCCATGTATTCGAGGCCGCATCGCGGATGACAGCGGGTGGCTACGTGTTGGAGTTCATGGGTTTCCAGCCAGGGAAAAGTGGTACATACCAGTTCGTTTACGGTTCCCGGGCACAACGCGAACTCGCGCGAGTTCGGGAGTCGGCTAGAGATTCGGCCTGGATCGCCGTTTACCGTCGACTGGGAGCAGGCTAGTTGCGCGTTCGCCGCTGCGCGGCGAAAGCTTCCACGTCGTCGCCCATCGCCGATGCATCGTCGTCGGATTGACCCAGCGTGTGGTTGCGCCCGGAGGGCTCGAGTCCATTTCTCAGTCCGCAGTCGGCAGTGACTCGATGAAGGGTTGATCTTCCCGGTACAACGTGAGTCGGCTTTCGAGTTCCCGGACGAATTCGTGTTCCCCTGCGTCGCGTGCGAGCGCAACGGCGGCGGTCACGTTCCTGCGCGCGTCGTCGAACCGGCCGTTGGCGGCCTGCGCGGCCGCAACAGTGTCCAGGAAAGTCGGATGCGCTTGTGTGAGGGTTTCGGCGATGCGCAAGGCTTGTTCTGCATCGCGAACCTGAGGGTCTGGGTGAGTGGCGAGTATCCAAGCTAGATTGTTCGCAGCTACCGGCCAACCAGGACGCAGCCGAAGCGCAGCGCCATAGTGATGTTTCGCCTCGGCTGGCTTGCCGAGCTTCGCGCTGGTGTCGCCGAGGCCTGCGTGGAGTTCGGCCGTCTCGGCGTCGAGTTCGAGAGCGCGCTCGAGGTGTGTCTGCGCTTCTTGATGGCGCTGTTGGCGAATCAAGACGAACCCGAGATTCGCGTGTGCATCGGCATACGCCGGCCTGAGCGCGATGGCTTTCAGGTACTGGCGACGCGCGCGCTCCAGCTGCCCATCCTGTGCCAGGGCGCTCGCCAGGTACGCGTGTACTTCTGGGGTTCGCTGATCTCGATAGAGTTTGATGGCCGATTCGAGTTCGTCGATCGCAGCTTTGGCTTGGCCGTCTTCAACGAGCGCCTTACCGAGATGCGCGCGCCAGCGTGCGCGCCGCGGGAATCTCTGCAGCGCACGTCGATAGCTTTCTATCGCAAGATCGAACCGGCCCTTTAAGGAGAGCACGTCGCCTAATCCGGCGTGAGCTCCGGCCATACCGGGTGAGATCTCCAACGCTCGGGTGTAGTAGGCCTCCGCTTCGTCGATGCGATTCGATTGCACCATCAGGCCGGCTAGGCCGAGGAGTGCAATCGGGCTCGCGTCGTTCGCGGCCACGGCCTGTTCATACAGACTCAAGCTGTTACGCCAGTGGGCGGCTTGCAGAGACGCCGCGATCGAGAGCCCGATTATCGAGCCGACGCCGACTAGCGCCAGCGCCTTGCGTCCAGCCAGTGTGCGACCGAGCAGGTCATGGGCTCCCCACGCGAGCGCGATGGTCAAGCCGATCTGAGTCAAGTACGTGTACCGATCGGCCCGCGCCTGCAAGCCGACTTGGACGAGTCCGATTACCGGGAGCAGCGCGAGCAGGTACCACAGCCACCCCACGATCCAGTACGGCCTGGTTCGCGCGATCCGCGCGAACCCCGCCGTCGCGAGGGCGAGGCCCATCGCTTGGGTGGTGGCGAGCCACCCGGATGCACGACCCATCGGGTGCGGGTAGAAGATGCTGAGGTTTGTGGGCCAGAAACTGTCCGCGATGTAGGCGACATAGGAGTTCAACGCGTTCATGACGCGCAGTCGAACCGACAACAGATCGCCCCGGAGGACCGCGCCTGCATCGCTTTGCACGGCTACCGTGACAGCACCAATGGCGGCTGCGATGGCGACAAGTGGCAATTTTTCGACTATGGCGCGCTTCAATCGAATTGGATCGGGAAGGGCGGTGGCGACTCCTGCCTTCAGTCGCCCGAGTGGCCAGTAGTCGAGCAGCAACAGCACCAGTGGAAGCATGACGGCCATGGGCTTGGCGAGTAGTCCCAGCACAAAGCAGACGATCACCAGCGAATAGCGTCCGATCGAACCGGACGCCGGCCAAGCCCCGGGAGTTTTTGAACGATCGGCTCTTTCGCAGTAATAGACGTAGCTGAGCAGTGTGAGCATCCAGAACACACCGCTCAGCGCGTCCTTGCGTTCCGTCGCCCATGCGACAGATTCGACGTGAAGGGGATGTACGGCGAAGACCGCTGCGACCCATGCGCTGCGCCAGCGAGACCCCGTCATCCGCCAGAGCGCGAGGTAGAGCAGGCAAGCCGAGAGCGCGTGGAGCGCGACGTTCTCGAGGTGGTATCCGGTGGGATCGAGTCCGAATAGCGCGTGATCGATCGATAGCGAGATCCAGGTAAGCGGAATCCAATTGGTCTCGTAGGGTTCAGAAAACGCCCGCTTGACAGCATCGAAGCTCAGGCCGGCAACCAGGTTCGGGTTGTCGACGATGTAAATCGGGTCGTCGATATTGACGAAATCGTGATCGTGGACCTGCCCGTAGATTGCGAACGTCAGCGCAATCAGGGCACCGATGATTGCGCAGTGGCGGAGCCACGTGCGTTCGGCTGGTTGCATCTACAGGTTGGAGCCAAAGGCGCCTGCTTTCGGCGGTAGCGAGGCAGGCAGCTCGGCCCGCAGGTTGCCCAACAGCCGTTCGGTGGCTTCGAGGCCGTCCCTGCATTCCTGTTCGGCCTCTGGGTTGCGTGCACACGCTTCCCAGATGGCGAGCAAGGCGCCGCGATCGAACGGGCTCGCATGGTGATAGAAACGTGAGAATAAGTCGGTGGCCTGCCGAGACTCGGCCGGGCTCACCGTGCGCTCGGCAGCGCGTGACGCGTCGAACAGATCCATCAAGCTCTCGATCGTTGCGTCGTTGAGAACGCCGCGGTACTCCGGCCGGAGTCGGCTGTTCTTCAACAGGCGGAGTCCGGCTTCGGAGTCCGGGTCGCGAGCCAACCATTCGGCGAGCACGACGGAGCATTCCTGGGATCGGTGCTCGCAGGTTTCGGTGGCAAATCGCAGGTGGGCTCGGCGGGTCAACTTTCCACCCGTGTGCAGCGCAAACTCTCGAATCAAAGAGGTGCTCGAGCCGAGCTCGGCATGCTGGTGAGCCCGAGAGGGCAGGCCGCCGGAACCACCTCGGAAGAACGCGCGCGCGGCTTGATCGCTCAGAATCGGGTGCAACAAGGTGTGCACCTGTTCGCTGAGTTCCAATGTATGCAGTACGCCGCGTGGGACCAGTTCGTGAGCCAACAGCTCCGGCAGGTTGTCGATTCCGCAGCGCGCCAACCCTTCGGCGATGTCAGGTCTGCGGGCGCGATTTGCGATGCGATCGAGTCCAGCCGTTTCGCCATCCCCAGCGAAGCCGATCAGCAGGTAGTCGCTGCCGAGTGCGTTCCAGACAGCCACCGAATCGAATACCGATTCGTAGGTACTCAATATGGTTGAAACCGTCTGGTCATCCGTTTCATAGATGTGAAACCACTGGACGTACACACCACCCGGATTGAGCCGATTGCGTGCGGCTTCGAGGAATTCCCGGCTGTACAGCATCTCGATTCCGGTCCCCCACGGGTTGCTGGGCTCGGATAGGATGATGTCGAAGGTGTTTCGGCTGCGCAGGAGTGCTCGGTAGGCATCGGTACGGACGATCGTCACCTTGGGGTTTGTGGAGGCTTGCAAATTGTACGGATCGAAAAGGGGTGCTGCTTCTATCACGCCGCGTGAGATCTCTGCGACGACGACTTCCTCAATGGAATCGATAGCGGCCAACTCGCCGACCGAGACACCTGTCCCGTAACCGATTACGAAGGCCCGTTCGACGCGTTCGGCGAGCAGCGCAGGAAGCAAGGCACCCATGGCCATCGTGACGTAATCGATCCGGATCGAGCCGTCGGGCTTTCCATTGGTGACGATCGCGAGCGAACGCGTGCTTTCGAACGGGTGATCGATCACGGCTACGGATACGGCCGGGTCATCGTCGAAAAATCGCACTTCGATTTCTTCGAGCTGCTCGAAGAAGGCATCCGAACCGGCAAACGTCGTTTCCAGCGGCTTGCGATGTCGGAATGTCCCTGAGTACAAGCGCTTCGGATCCCACGAGGGCAATGACAACAGCGACACTACGGCCGGTACGATCAGTGCCGCTGCCCAGACGCGCCGACGAGCCGGCAAGATCAGCAGCGAAACCGCGACAGCGGCCGCAGCCAGAGAGGCCACCGCAACCCGATAGATCGCATCGAGGTTCAGCCAGTAGAAGAGCAGATAGCCGCCCAACAGCGCTCCCAGTAGAGAGCCCGCGGTACTCCAGCTGTACAAGCGGCCGGCCACGGCGCCCAGATCGCCGACGTGGCCCCGAAGATGATGAAAGAGCAGCGGAAGCACGGCTCCAGACAGCATCACCGGTATGCCGAGAACCGCCAGCAGGCTGGCGAAAACGTTCGCATAGTATGGATAAAATGCAGCAGGGTGATCGCGGAACAAGCTGCGAAGCACATGAGCCCAATAGGGACCATCGCCCAGAAACGGATACAGCAGTGTCAAGAGCGCCACGAGCATCCAGAGGTTCGCAACGATGACTACCGGCGGAATTCTGCGCAGGGCTGACACCGTGATGCTTCCGAGCGCAATGCACAGCACGAACACCGCGACCACCATTGCGAATGTGAAATGCGAGGAGCCGAGCGAGAGTCCCCCGAGCCGAATGAACACGGTCTGGATGGTCATCATTCCAAAACCGACCAACAAGGCCACCAGCGCGTAGATTCCGAAGCGATCGATGGAGGCAGGCTGGGGGCTGGCTTCGACTAACGGGCTGTGCGCGGCGCGGCGCAACCCCAGCGCGACGAAGCTGGCGCCGGCGAACACGTTGAGCCAACCCACGGTTTCGAGCACTCCGATCAGCCCCAAGGTCGGGATCAGCCAGAAACCAGCAGCCAGAGCGCCAATGAACGCGCCCAGCGTATTCAGGGCATACACCAACGCGTGGAAGCGGGTGGCATCGCTCAGATCGCGCGCTAGCGCCTGGGTGAGGATCGGAATCGTTCCGCCCATCAACACCGATGGAGGCCCTATCAACAATGCCGCCAGAAGCACGTCGAAAAGGAACGCGAACGCCGAGCCGTCGGCCGGCAACCAGCCTGAGATGCTTTGAGCAACCGAAAACAGCGCGGGGAATGCAAACGCGTAGAACCCGATCGACGCTTCGACGATCCCGTAGGCGAGCAGCAAGCGGGGCGGTCGGCCGGAGCTGGCAGCCGCGACGTAGAGCCGCCGTGTCAGCGAGCCGAACAGCAGGTAGCCCAGTGAGAGCCCGCCCAGGAAGATCGCGAGGACTGCCGCAGTCGCTTCGCCATGCGAGCCGAGCAGAGTCGCCAGGTATTTTTGCCAGGTGATCTCGTAGACGAGCCCGCTTGCGCCCGTCACGATAGTCAGCACCAGTGCGAGCGCGCGGACCATTTGGCAACAGCTCCCGGGGGTGATAGACCGATACTGCCTGAACCGGCGACGAGTTGGAAGCCCTGATTGGCCTACGCTCTGGCAGCCACTGGGTCTACCCGCGCGGTCGAGAGGCCGAGGCGCTAGAGTCCTTGACCAAGGTTTACGTTGACAAATGCGTCAAGTTTGGGTCGATTCCGGATCGAGAGCAAACTTCTACGCTCCCTCGATCGAAGAATTCAAGAGGGTCGCTATCAGGGGGAATGGAACGGCTCTTGGACAACAGTTGGCTTGGTTGGCCGAAGTCCCGCACGTGTCGGGAACTTTCAATCTCCGCCGGGGCAGAGTAATTCGTGAGTTGCCACGCCGTGAAGCGTTTGCCGATCGCTCTCCACCTTCTTGTCGGGAACAGCGTAACATGCCTCGTCGGTCTGAGGCGCAGCCTCGCTAGTGCTAGCGAGCGTCTGCCAAGCCGCGAGCCAGCTCGGGCTTGCTCCGCGAGTAATGCGCGCTGCTGTCGGTGCTGGCAAGCTTCGCGCCTATCGGCCTGGAACTCGGACAGTGTACGTGCGGTGGTCTGAAGTACTCCATTGGCTCCGAACGCATTGTGTCGCCTCAACCGGCCACGCTCGCGATCCCGAACCGGAGTTAATGGCGACGAACCACGAAAGAACACCGGCAGAAGTCTAGTTCGCACTCACATCCTCTCGGCGCTCGATGCAATCGGCTGCTCGTTCGAAGGACCCGTTCGGATTGGAGTCGCTGATAGGTGAAAGAAGCTGCGTTTCAGCGTGCCCAGCCAGGTAGCGGGTGGCAAGGCGCCGGAATTCGCGGGCGTTTTGCCCGATCCGTGCGTGGCAGAGCGCCGGCTGTTCCCGGAGGCTCACCCTTTGCAGCGTTCGTACCTCTTTGGCGACATTCCGCTTCTCATGCTGCGCGAAATTCACCGAGCGGAAGGCGCTGCAGCTGTAGAAACGATTTTCGATCGCCTCGAAGGTGCCTTGGCGGGGCCGGTGTCGGAGCTCATGTGGGGTGTGCCGGGCCAGATGATCGCCGCGTTGCACATGCACACACGAACCGCAGGGGAACGCTGGATCGATCTCTATCGGAGACAGGCCGAACGTATGTTGGATGCGGCGCAAGAGGTCGAAGGTGGGCGCCCGGCACACTGGATTGGGATCCGTGCACGGCTTCGCGGGCACCGCCTCGGCGCTGCTTGCTGGCTTGGATCATCTCCCCAACGAAATCCGCCGGACCCTGCCCGACCGGATCGTCAACACCTTGCTCACGACGATCACGCGTCGAGACGGCCGCGCCAACTGGCCACGATCGACCCAGGCCGCGCCGTGGCGGCTCTACCATTGCCACGGTGCTCGGGGCATCATCAACTCGCTGGCCAAGTTGCCGCGTGACACATCGGACGAGTTGGAAGCCGCGCTGACCGATGCCGGCGAGGTCGTTCACGAGGCGGGCCCGCTGCGAAAAGGTTCCAACCTCTGCCATGGCACGTCGGGCAATGGATTTGCGTTCTTGAAGCTCTACGAGCGAACCGGCGAAAAAATTTGGCTCGAACGAGCGAGGGCCTTCGCGATGCATGCGCGGTGGCAGGTGGAAGCCAGCCGCGAGGTTTTCAGTCCGCCGCGCCACACGCATTGGACCGGTGACATCGGGGTGGCTGTATTTCTCCATGAGTGCATCGATGCCAAGGCGCGTTTTCCCATGTTCGATTCATTCTGAGATCACAGCCCCGGCCGTTGCCCTTCGCGGCCGATGCAAAACCGCTGGACGACTCGCAAGTGGTCAACAGGAGAGCTGAACATCACCGAACCCCGTCGAACGGATATCCAGATTGATGGACCGCTTGCGAATTCTTGACCTGGGTTGAAGATCGCCGTCGGCAAATCAGATGCGGCCTTGCGAGCCGTCAGCCGATCTTGGACCCACTGAACAGATGATCTAAGTGAGGGTTCCAGGTCTCAGGATATCATGGGTACCTTTTCACGATCCGCCGTGGAGGAACGTTCGTGCGGAACCGCGTTGGTCACACAGTGGAGCTTCTGGTTGGCATCTCGTGCCTGAGCATGCTGTTGCCGGCTTGGGCCCAGGCCTGGGACAAGAGCGTGGCGCCGGGTCTGCTGGAGAGCCGGATCGCAGCGGCGCAGGGCTCCAGTGAACTGGATGAGGCTCGCAACGCCCGTCTGGTCTATCTCTACCGGCAGTCCGTCAGCAATCTGGAAGGCGGCCGGGGCTATCGGGATGCAACCGACGAGTACCGGCAGGCTTGGAGCAGCGCGCCAGGAGAGACTGAGCCGTTTCGTGCGAAGAGGGGTCGTCGATTCTGGTTCACGAGTTCGAGGTGGGACCAGAGAGCGAGGCGGGTCCATAGGTGATCAAGCGGGCAGTCTTCTGGGCGATCCTGTTCGGGGCCACGCTTGGCGCCATCGAGTGGGCGGCGCGCTGGGCCTACGGCATGGCTTCCGAGTCGACCTTTGATGCCAGCGTGATCGATGCGGCGCAGCGCGAGCTGCAAGCCGAAATCGGCCCGAGCCGCCGAGATAGCCTGCTCGGCGGATTGGAGGTCATTCATCCGTATCTCGGTTTCGTCGGGAACCCGATTGCGCGCAGCAAGCTCAGCGACGGACTGCACCAAAACGAGATCACCGAATATGGACTCAATGACGACAAATCACCGATCCAGCGCGCATCCGAGGATCGACTGATCGTCGGGATTTTCGGGGGCTCAGTCGCTCACTACATGTCGACTCAGGGCGTGCAGGCACTCGAAGCGGAATTGGGTCGCGCGCAGCGATTCGCCGGACGCCAAGCGGTATTTGTGCGCGTGGCACTCGCGGGTTGGAAGCAACCCCAGCAGTTGATGGCATTGAACTACTTGCTGATGCTCGGCGCCCACTTCGATGTTCTGATCAACTTGGATGGCTTCAATGAGATCGCGTTGCCGGCGGTCGAGAGCCAGCCAAAGGGAGTCTTCCCATTCTTTCCGCGCGGCTGGTATGGCCGGACACAGGGTGCCTCGGATCAAAACGTGCGCGCGGCCATAGGCAAGATCACCTACCTGCGAGAAGAAAGGTCACGTTGGGCGGCCCGGTTCGTCGACGCCGGTTCCGATCGCTCTGCGAGGTGGGCGCAAACGGGCCTGGCCGCCTGGCTGTGGCGAGCACGAGACGCGGACCTCGCCGCCGCGCTAGCCGATGCCCGCCTGCAATTGCTCGAATCCCGCGCGAGTGACACCCGATACGTCGCGGCCGGCCCGCCGTACGATTACGCGGACGAAACCCTGTTCAGCGACCTGGCAGATGGCTGGGCGCGAAGTTCCCTTCTAATGCACCAACTCTGCGAAGCGAACGGCATCGAGTACTACCACTTCTTGCAGCCCAACCAATACGTGCCCGGATCAAAGCCGCTCCACGAAGAGGAGCGACACCGGGCGTGGTCGGAGACTTCGATGTATCGAAATGCCGTCGAGCGAGGCTACCCCCAGCTGGTCGAGAAGGGGCGCGAACTGCGGGAGCGGGGCGTCGCGTACACCGACCTCACACGGATTTTCAGCGACAACAACTCGCCGCTTTACATCGACCCCTGCTGCCATCTCAACCCGGATGGAAGCCAGCTGCTGGGCGAACGGATCGGGCAGATCGTTTCGAGTTCGTCCGCGGCAACCCGAGCACCCATCAAGCGCTGAAACCGGTCACGCGGTCGATCGCGACCGTCGTGAGCCGTGCTACCCGAGCCCCGTCTCTTTCGCGCTAGCTCGCCGCGCGCGAAACCCCTTTCGCGCGTACGGCCATGGCGCGGAAATGGCGAGATGCCTACGTGTCGCGCGTGCGTTGCCCGGTTCGCAGAAGCAAACATCCCAGGGCGGCGAGGCAACCCGCGAGTACGATCAAGCTTGGCAATCCACTCCGTCGCACGAAGGGACGTACTTGCCCGCGTCGAGCGAGAGAATGCCGAGCTCGTCCTCGAGGTACTTGAGTGACGGTGCCGAAAGGATCGGCTCGAGAAGCTGCAGCAGCTCATTGGGGCTGATCTGAGTAACGAGAAAGCTGGAGAAGAACTCGGGAAGGAAGCGCTTGCCCGCGCTGGCGAGCGAGGTTCCAAAGGAAGACGATCCGCGAGGGGCAGCATCCGGAGGTCGACTGTGACTTTCGCGGGCTCCCGGGCATCGAGGAGTAGAAAATCATCTACGCGCTGGCTATCGCTGAAATAGGCCATCCAGGGGAAGGCCCGGCCGTCGAGCTTGGGGCGCGAGGGCTCGCTCAGGAGATACTTGAGCGCATCTTGGACGTGCCCGATGAGATCTTCGCGACCCACCGGGATGTTGCGGCGATCGTTCTCACACTCTTCCCCCGCTCGAAGACTGGATCTTGTATCCCTGCTTCTCCGAGTAGGCGAGCAGGTTGGCGCGGCGCAGCTCCTCGAGTGCGGCGGAAACCTGCTCCTCCTGCTGGCCACGGCCGAGCTGATCGAACAAGCAGCGGGCCACGAGATTCGCGTCCGTGGGCACGGCCGCCTGGATCAGCTCGAGGAGCGCGACCGCCTTGGCGGCCCTCGCTGCAAGCGGCTGGTCCTTGCTGGCGCAGTGATTGAGCACTCGGACGAGGGTGTTCTGCACGTCCCCGCGGAATCGCGGAGTGTTCTCGGACCGTTCCCGAGTGCATGCGGGGAAGTCTCTACGACAGCGGTTGGGGGCGGTCTGGTGCGAACTCGTCTCTGGGCGCAAATCCCTGATGCTCGACCTGTGCGGCGTTTTTGGCCGACGGGATCGCCGGGGACTTGATTACGCGCCTGTCGACCTCGCGGGCCTTCCCGGTGATCGCGCGCAGCAGGATGTACCGGAGACGATCTCGGCGTCTGGAGCTCTGCCCGGCCTTGGGCGTATCAGCGCAACGAGCGCCAAGGCGCGAGGACATCCCAGTAAGCCGCCCACTGCTCGATGTAGTCTTCGTCGAGTGTTTGCTTCGCTGCGAGGATGGCCTCGATGTCGGCGATATCTTGGTTGCGGCCTGCAATCAGCTTGTGGACGATGACGTCCTCGGGTGTCAAGACCCGCGCACTGGCTCCGTCATCGAACAACTCCTCGCGCGCTCGGCGGATCGCCTCTTTCTGGTAATCCGTGCCGGCAAACATCAGGTCCGCGATGCCCTGCTCCGCGTGGCGCAACCGGATGAGTTCGGCCTCGGGACTCGCCCGCTGGACGTCCCAGCCTGCCGAGCGGAGTGATGCTTCGAGGGTTTCGAGGCTTGCTCCCGCGTCGGAGAGCAATAGGTCTACATCTTGCGTGAGGCGTGGCGAAGTTCGGTAGCGATTTGCGGCCAGTGCCCCGATCAGAACCCAGCGGATGCCGAGCCCGTCGAGTAGGTCACCGAGCGATCTTAGTGTGCTCCGCTGCACGGTGCTGGATCTCCTTGCATCGTTCCAGGAACGCGAGATGAAACGCGAGGTCGCCGTCGTCCGATCCGGCTATGCCCGGTTTGGCCAGCGCACCAAGCGTGTGCACGATTTGCTCGAGTCGGTCGAACATCTCCGCGAGCGAGGAGGGCGCCACGTCCTGTGACAGAGACGGGTTCTGCCGTGCGATTCTCTGGAAGTAGGCGCGGTCCGCGGTGGAAGCGCGATGAGCGGTCATGACTCGAGTGTAGCTCGAACAGTCGGTATGACCTCTAGCTCGAGAAGTACGTGGCGCTCGCAGCGTTAGCGCGACCTCGAGGCAGCTGTACATCGCCAAGACACTTTCTACGGGTACCAGCAATATCTCACAGCCAGTTTCGACGGCCTCTAGAATGAACTATGTCTCGAAGGTGTAGACACCTCTGACTCCAACGAGAAGAGGTGGACGAATTCTGAGAACTATCGTTCACCGGGCGCGGAACCCGCGGTATCGCGTTCGGGTGCGCGAGAGCCCGACCACCAAGCCGCACGGAATCGAGCGAATTTCTCTGAGCGCGGTCGGCCGCAGACGCGCAGTCAACCACAGACCAAATGGCGGTGCGGGCAGTCTGGTGCGAACTCGTCTCTGGGTGAGAATCCCTGATCTGCAGCGAAAATACACGGAAATGCCGCAAATCTGGCTTCACCCTCGGAACTCGCCGGTGGCCGAGGCGCAATCTGAGGTTCTTGACGGGTGAATTCCCTGCGTTGGGAAACAGGAAATTCCGTGCCAACGAGCAGGGACTTCGGCGATCGAGGTCGGTCTTCCAATCCAGGGCGGTGCTCGACAATCCGTACTCGGTAGTCTTGAATGCGAAGGCAATCTGTGAGGCATGAAACCGCCTGCATCCAGGGACACTCAGCCGGCTCATAGCGGATTGGGCCTGCCGAGAATGCGCGGCTTGGGGCGCGAGTTGCGCTTCAAGACGTTGAGAATGCACTCGAAGATGTGGTCTCCATCTTCGATGGGGTGCTCAAGCCTCTTTTTCGCCGGAGTCTGTAGCGATCGAAGAGCGGCGAGGAGGTAGCGGTAGCGCTTCGACACCTTCTCGGGGGATTCCAGTCTACCGCGCCGCGATCGCTGAGACCCGGGACGAGTCGCGCGACATGGCACGGGATCCGAGCGTGTCGGAGTGCTGCATCGGCCGCAACACTATTTTCCGAATCAACGCAATGAGCGAGCACCAACAGAAAATCACTGGCTGATGCAGGCACCAGAATGCAAGAAGCAGAAGGCTCGACCCCACAGGTTCGTCTCTAGCCCAGCTCCGGCAATTGCCGGCCGATAGGATATCGAGGACGGAACCATTCAATCTCATCGTGACGGATCAGTACTTTCACGATAGAGCACCCTGCCACCCCTGCTACTTGGCAGGTTGTGCGGAAGCGTTTCCTCTCTTGCCTATGCGCGGCGCGGTTTCCTCCCCTCAGAGTTCCTGGATACAAGGGGGACACCTGGGCTAGATCTGCGAATGCAACCTCGGTGTGTCCGATTCGCCCCTCCCAGCAGCAAATTAGATCCCCAGAAGGTGCGTCATTGTGGGACGATAGGATTGCCATCACCTGACACTGGCCGGTAACGCGATAACTAACAGTCCAAATAGGAGGCGAGAAGCAATGTGGAATATCATCTTGGTTCTGCTGGTCGCTTTCGTGGGAACCTCCAACGCCGATGGCGCCGACGTTTGCGACGACGACTGGCCGGGCTGGCTAAAGCGGATATCACTCCAAGAAACGAAGTCGATTCAGATTCTTGACCTGGATCAGGACGCCTGCGAATACCACTTTCGCGAATCCGGATGCAAACAAGGACGAAATGACTGCGAAGGCCAGGCGAACCGCGACATCGACATAGCGAACCAAGATCAGCAGAGTGGCGAATTCAGCTCTCGCGCGCCCGTGTGCGAACAACGACGCAATGATTGCATTGGTGGAGCCGACAGAAACATTCGCCAGGCAAATCATGACCAGGGCAGCTGCGAACATACCCACAGACAGACAGAGTGCGACGGGCGTGAAAGTGAGTGCAATTTCAATCGGGACAGATCGGGCAAGACGCCGGAGCAATGCGCTGATGAAGGAAGGGGGTGCGAAGCGAGTCGCGCGAACTGCGCGTGGAGATACGCGGGAATGAGAAACGCAGTCGTTGCGGCGGGCTGGAAGGAAGTCGGTAGAAACGTCGCCACGTGCGCCAGCCGCGAAGGCGTGGCGAGGCTCTTCGGGATCGGAAGCTTCGGCATCGCTGCGATCCGGACGCCGTCCTTGCAGTTCGGGCACGCGTACTTCGGACACGGGCGCCTCGTCTGGGTCGATACCTCTTCGCGCGAAGATTACCCACCAGCCCATCGCATGTATTCGACCGCCGGATATCGCCAGGTCGCGCGGCTCGAAGACTACTACGCTGCCGACGATGCAAAGCTGATCTTTTCGAAAGAAACATCGGTTCCGGTCAGCGACGACTCGTTCCAGTCGTCGATCGGGTGAGAGTCGAGCCCAGCCCGCGGGCTCTCGGCCTGCTCTTCGGCTCCGTCTACTTCGTCCAAGGAATCGGCGAGCCCACTTCGGGCCTGCTTGCCCAGCCGCTGAGCGCGCTCCTCAAGGGCCGCGGCGAGGGTGCTGCACAGATCGCGGCCTTCATGGCGATACTCGCGCTTCCCTGGTCGATCAAGCCGCTCTACGGATTGCTCACCGATTTCGTTCCGCTCTTCGGCTCGCGTCGACGAAATTACTTCGTGCTGACTTCGGGGCTCGGCGCCGCGGCGCTCCTCGTCGTGTCGGGCGCATTGCCGGAGTCGACATCTCTGTTGCTCGCGGTGCTCTGCATCCCCGCCGTCGGACTCGCTTTCAGCGACGTCGTGATCGATGCCTTGATGGTCGAAGAGGGACAGCCGCGAGGTCTGACGGGTTGGTTGCAGTCGATTCAATGGGCGTCGGTGTACGGCGCCACGATTCTGACGGGGTGGGTCGGCGGATGGCTCACCGAACGCGGACAGACCGAGTTGGCCTTCGCGATCTGTGGCGTCGCACTGCTGGGGTCGCTTGCGATCGCGATTTTCGTGGTGCGCGAGCCCGACCAGCCTGCACGAGGCGCGGCTTCGCACGCCGCTACACGCGGTGCGCTCGCCGAAATGTGGGCCGCTGCGCGTACCCCAGCAGTGATGGCGGTCGGCGCCTTTCTCTTCCTCTGGTCCTTCAATCCGTTCGCCGCGAGCGTCTTGTATCTGCACGCGACGGTGGAAGTCGGCATCTCGGAACAGGAGTTCGGCAACTCGAGTTCGTGGCTCGGGGTCGGGGCCGCTGTGGCGAGTGTCGCGTACGGCTACTACTGCCGAAGCGTGCCGTTTCGTTGGCTGATCCACGCCTCGATTGCGCTGGGCATCGTGACGACGCTCGCCTACTTCGGCCTGGTTGGACCACGCTCTGCCTACGCGGTCCGGTTCGCGGTCGGCGTCACCTACATGACGGCGACGCTCGCGCAGCTCGACCTTGCAGCGCGCAGCTGCCCGCCTCGAGTGGCCGGCACGACATTCGCGCTGCTGATGTCGCTATCGAATCTGGCGGTCGCGCTGTCGGGTGCACTCGGAGGTTGGCTCTACGAGTTGTTGGGCGCGTACTTCGGAGCAGAAGGCGCCTTCCGCGCGCTGCTGTTGATCGGGGCGTTCTTTACCGCCTTGTGCTGGTTGCTCGTGCCCTGGCTCCGGCAGCAGGAGCAAGCGCTGCGTCTGGGAGGCTCGTCCCCGTGAGACGAGCGGAATAACGCTCCCGATTCCTTCACAATGCAAAGGCTCCTCGCGAAAAGGTTCCATCGATGTCCGCTGCTCCCTCTCTCCGACCGCGCCGGGCACCTGAAGCTCGTGGTAATGGCGGGCGAGCGGGCGAACGCATTCGCCCACGGAGAGAGTGCGGACTGCCTGTCGAGTCGGCATTCGCGTGACGGCTGGTTCTCTTCGACCATCCAGTCGGTACGTCGATTGCGCTTGTCGCGGGTTCGGTTGCCGTATCCAATCATGGCGAGGCACAATCGAACTCCGCCGCTGCGCTGCGCGACGAGCTGTTCGAAATCGACACACGTTTCGGTCAGCTCGGCGAGCGCGGCATCTTCCAGGCACTCGATGTCGCCGGTGCCCTCGATCATCAACTACCCGATCTCGGCGACGTGGCGCGCGCGACGAGCGAACCCCGGACCAGGGACGCGCCCGACTTCGAGGTGCGCGCATTCGCGAACTCTCCGCCGAACGCACCCGCTACCATTGCAGCTGGTACCGCATTGTCGATCTTCAGGCGTTTCGCTGCTTCGACCTCGGCGATCCATTTGGCCGCGAGGCGAGCTGGAAGCCCACCGGGCCCGCAGGCGGCGAATCCGCCCGGTTTCGCGCGCAGATGATGGCGCGAATGCGCAGCAACCGAATGCGAAGGCGTGGTTCGAGCGACGACGTGCCGTTTGGAATCGGTTCGGATCGATCGGTGTCATTTGAATCGTAGCGATCCGTCACGCCCGCGGCGGCGGGGTGGGAAGAAATACCCCATTTCTTCCCCAGACCCGTGCGAGGAACTGTCGATGTGCGGCATACGAATTGCCAATGCAGTTTTTTTGTCACCGATGGAAAGCGGACCTCGTGTGTCTGAATCGACCCGACATGCAGAATGGCAAGAACGAGATGAAGCCCTCATGCATCGCTACGCCGACGGGGACACCGATGCCTTCAAAGAGCTCTTCCGGCGCTACGAGCCTCGCGCCTGCGCCTTCTTCCTCAAGCGGACGGGTTCCCGACAACGCTCCTGCTCGTTCCCGGTGTGGCGTTCCAATCGCTCGATGCGTCATCAGGCGTTTGGGCAGGCTGGCTCGCTGGTACTGGAGCGGGCGCCTACCACGGCGTAGCGGGAGGCATCCGAACGCGGCTGCTGCTGTCGGGGACCTGAGCTCCGAACCATCTGCAGCGCGGACCGATCGGCGACCGACCCCGTCTTCTCGCCCGATGGTGAAAGGCACCCGCAGCTCACGTCCGTACGCATTCGGTTTGCCGCTTCGAGATGAATACTGAGCCATCGCGCAGCGTCTGCAGTCTCAAGCACGGGGATCGGAGTTCCGATTGCGCTACTGGCCGATCGGGCCCACACTGAACTCGGAGATCCGAAAACTGGTCATGCGTGTTGGCGTCCTGACATTGAGCATCCTCGTGGCAGTCTGGCTGGTGCCCGGCTCGGGATTGTCGTGTCCATCGAACACGGCGGGGCACGAAGACGAGGCGCACAGTCATTCCGCTCAGCCGCACACACACACCGATGCGGAACCCGAACACGGGAACACTCACGGCGCTCCCGATGAGTCACATTCTGGCTCGACGCAAGACTCCTCTTCACACGAAAGCGATTGCTGCGACAGCGCATCCGACTTGCCCGCACTCCACGTGGTGCTCGCTTCCTGGCAGTCGCGACCCGAGTTCACTGTCGCAGTCGCCCCGCTGGTCATCGCGGTCGTCGAAGCAGTGCCGCGGTTGGCAACCGCATCACAGCTGCGGCGCCTGCAACCACCAGCCCACCCATACGAACGAACCCGCCGCCCCCTCCTGATTTGATCACCACCAGGTTCGACGCCTCGAAGGCGTTGCCCGGCCATGCCGGGATTTCTCTGAACCTGGAGGTGCTATGCGACCGATCTATCGTGCGGCTGTATTGGCTGTACTGACGTTCGCGGTTTCGAATCCCGCGAAGTCCCAGACATCATCCGATTTCCTGACCGCAGACGACGCGGTGAGGGAAGCCCTGGCTGCGAACCGCGATCTGCAGGCTGCGCGCCTGTCGATCGACGTAGCGCGAGGGGGGCTGCTCCAAGCCGGGCGGCTCCAGAATCCGGAGCTCGAATTGAACTTTGCCGACGACTTCGCCTTCAGCGGCGAAGGCGAACGCTTCGGATCGGTCGGCTTCTCGCAGAGTTTTCCGATCACCGCAAGGCTCACACGCGAGAAGGACGTCGCCGGCAAGCACGTCGCAACCGCCGAAGCCGAGGTGCGCGACTTCGTCAGGACTCTCGTAGCCGAGGTTCAGAGCACCTTCTACTCGGTTCGGTCCATGGACGAACGACTCGGAGTCACGGAAGAGTTGGTGGCCTCCGTTCGGGAGGTCGAGAACGCGACCGCACGCCGCGTCGAGGCTGCGGAGGCTTCTCCCGCCGAAGTCAGCCTGCTGCGAATCGAACGTCTGCGCCTCGAACAAGACGCGCAGCGCTTGATCCGCGAGCGTGGAGTGGCTGCTGCAACACTGGCGAGGCTGCTCGGACGGGAGAGGCTCGATGGCTTGACACCCACCGGTGATCTCGACCCGGGCCCGTTGCCGACATTCCAGGCCAGCAGCCTCGATCTGCGACCCGATCTACAAGCGGCGAGCCGAGGAATCGAGCGCGCCGACGCCGACCGTGCACTTTCCCAAACGGAAGTCTGGGAAGATTGGACGGTGATTCTGGGGTACGACGCGGAGCGGCAGGTCTTCGATGCCCCCATCGGAACCGAACAAGACTCTTTCCTATCGCTCGGTGTCACCGTTCCGCTGCCACTCTGGGACCGCCAGCAAGGTCGCATTGCCGCTGCAGAAGCCGAGTTGCGCCGTTCGCGGCGCTTGCGGGACGCGCTTCGACTTCGAATCGACGAAGAGCTGCGCAGCGCCGAGCTGCGATTCCAGACACTGCGCACGAGCGTCGACGCCTACGCGGAACAGATTCTCCCGGAAGCGACTCGCGCTCAATCGCTATTCGAGCAGGGATACCGACAAGGCGTCGTCGGTATCGCAGAACTTCTGCAGGCACAGCTCCAATACAACGAGAGCCGGACATTCTATTTCGAATTGTTAGGCGAACTGCGACAAGCCTCGATCGAATTCGAAGCAGCCGCTGGGGCGAGTCCGCATTTGGAGCGCCAGCCGAGTCCAGGAGGGATTGCGCCATGAGATTTTTCTTCTGCACCATCTCGTTCGCTCTGTGCGTCGCCAGCACCGCGCAAGCACACGAAGGCGAAGACCACGCGGCGGCACCCGGCACCGACTCTGGAGCGGGTGCGATCAGCGGACCCATCGAAGTCTCCGAAGTCGCGCAGCGGAATCTCGGGCTGACAGTCGGCGAGGTCGAGCTGAGGCCCGTCGAGACGACGCTGCGGGTCATCGGCGAGATCCAAGGCGACCCCACGCGCTCGGGGACGGTATCGAGCCGCATTTCGGGTCGCGTCTCGGCCGTCTACGCCCAGGTCGGCGAACAGGTCGCCAAGGGCAAGCAGCTCGTCGAGGTCGAGAGCCTGCAACTCGGCGACCCGCCGCCACGCGTGCGCTATGGCTCGCCGGTGAGCGGGGTCGTGACCGACCGCCACGTCGTGGTCGGTGACGACGTGGAACCGAATCGGCATTTGTTGGAAGTCGTGGACCTGAGCGAGGTGTTGGCCATCGGTCGCGTCTTCGAAGGCCAGATCGGGCGGGTCTCGGTCGGCCAGAAGGTGCGCGTGCGCGTTCCGAGCTACCCCGACGAAATCTTCGAGGGAGTGGTCGAACGACTCGGGGGGAAGCTCGATCCCGACAGCCGATCACTCGCGGTCTACATTCGCGTGGGCAACGCCGACGAACGCCTTCGGCCCCACATGCGCGCCACGTTGAGCCTCGTCACGGGGGGTGCCGACCTCGCATTGGCGATCCCGAAATCGGCCGTTCTCGGTGAGAGCGGGAACCTGTATGCATTCGTGCAAGACGAGGAGAGCCCAGTGCGCTTCGAGCGGCGATCGCTCGTGGTTGGAGTGTCGAACGATCGCGTCGTCGAGGTGATCGAGGGGCTCTACCCGGGCGAGCGCGTCGTCGTGGAAGGGAACTACTCACTCCAGTACTTGACTCCGGTCGCAACCAACGCCGACGCGAACGGCCAAGACCACAAGAGCGCGGGCACGGCGACTTCTGCGGAGCCGGAAGCACACGCGAATTCGGACAGCGACGGGCATGCACACCCCGACGGCCAGCCGGCTTCCACTGCCTCTCTCTACTGGGTGCTGGGGGCAATCGGCGTCCTTGGACTCGTCGTGATGGTTGCGCGCCAGATGCAGGCACGCTCTCGCCCCGTTCGGAGGCGCCCGGGCGATGCTGAATAGCCTGATCGAATTTTCGCTTCGAAACCGGCTGTTCGTGATCGCCAGCTCCGTGCTGGTCTTCGTCTACGGGATCGCTGTGATTCGCGACCTTCCCGTCGATGTCTTTCCCGACCTCAACCGCCCGCTCGTGACGATCTTGACGGAGGCACCCGGACTCGCACCCGAAGAGGTCGAAACGCTGGTCACATGGCCGCTCGAAACGGCGGTCAACGGAGCACCCGGTGTCATGCGCGTGCGGTCCAACTCGGGGATCGGGCTCTCGATCCTCTTCGTCGAATTCGATTGGGGGATGGACATCTACCGCGCGCGCCAGATCGTGCAGGAGCGTCTCCAGCTTGCAGCCGAAGAACTCCCCGAAGAGATCTCGCCCGTCATGGGTCCAATCTCTTCGATCATGGGCGAGATCCTGCTGATCGGTATTTCGACCCGGGACGGCACCACCCCGCCGCTCGAGCTGCGCAGCATCGCAGATTGGACGATCCGCCAGCGCCTGTTGACGATCCCGGGCGTCGCGCAAGTCATCCCGATCGGCGGCGGCGTCAAGCAATACCAGATCCTTGCGGACCCCGAGCGAATGACCGCCTACGGCGTCACCTTGGAGGAGGTTTTCGACGCGGCCGCCCGATCTCAGATCAACACGCCTGGCGGATTCCTGGTGGCTTCGTACCAGGAATCCCTGGTACGCAACATCGCGCGCACCGCCGACCTGGACCTGATTCGCGCCACCGTCGTCGCCGAGCGCGACGGGGTCCCCGTCCGGCTCGAAGACGTGGCACACCTGAAGATCGACCACAACATCATGCGCGGCGACGCTGGGGTGGATGCACAGCCCGCCGTCATCATGTCTGTCAAGAAGCAGCCCGGCGTCGACACGATCGCCCTGACCAAGCGGGTGCGAGACGCACTCGCCGAGATCGGGCACGGTCTGCCACAAGACGTGAAGATAAGCGTGCTCTTCGAGCAGGCGAACTTCATCGAATCGGCGATCGCCAACGTCGAGGAAGCGATTCGCGACGGGGCGATCATGGTCGTGATCATCCTCTTTCTGTTCCTGCTGAACGTGCGCACGACGCTGATCACGCTCACTGCCATTCCGCTCTCGTTCGTGGCGACGGCGATCTTCTTCCACTTCACGGACATCTCGATCAACACCATGACACTCGGTGGTCTGGCCGTCGCGATCGGGATGGTGGTCGACGACGCCATCGCGGACGTCGAGAACGTCTTTCGCCGCCTGCGCGAGAACCGGCACCTTGCGAAACCGCGCCCAGTGCTCCGGGTAATCGCCGAGGCCTCGACGGAGATTCGAAATTCGATTCTCTTTGCAACACTGCTCATCATCCTCGTGTTCGTTCCGCTCTTTGGGCTCGCGGGGATCGAGGGTCGGCTCTTCGCACCCATCGGTGTCGCGACGATCGTCGCGATGCTGGCGTCGTTCATCGTTTCGCTCACAAATCGGAAGAGCA
>JAQBGU010000063.1:0-87381 GCA_032128375.1 Deltaproteobacteria bacterium
CAAGAGCGCGCGTGAAAAGATCGCCGGGCGCATGATGGTGCTCGACCGGCGCTTCGCCGATGCGCTGCCGCTGGTCTTCGACTTCCTCGGCGTCGGCGACCCGCAGCGCCCGGCCCCGAGACTCGAACCCGAGGCGCGCCAGCGTCAACTGATGGCTCTGATGCGCGAGGTGACGCAGAGCGCGAGTGCGACGCAGCCGATGGTGATGATGATCGAGGACCTGCACTGGCTCGACGACGCGAGCGCCGAGTTCCTCGAGCAGATGGTGGATGCGAGCGCCGGCACCCGCAGCCTGCTGCTGCTCAACTTCCGGCCCGAGTACCACGCGGATTGGATGCAGAAGTCGTGGTATCGGCAGATCCCGTTGACGCCGCTCGGACGCGATGCGATCGCCGAGCTGCTGGCAGATCTGCTCGGCAATGACCCGAGTCTCGCCGCGCTGGCGGACCCGATTCACACGCGCACCAGCGGCAACCCATTTTTCACCGAGGAAGTGGCGCAAACGCTGATCGAGTCCGGGCACCTCGAAGGAACGCGCGGCGCCTATCGGCTGGTGACGCCGATCGATCGGCTCGAGGTTCCAGCCACCGTCCAGGCGGTGTTGGCAGCGCGCATCGACCGGTTGCCCGAGCGCGACAAGCGCCTCTTGCAAGTCGCATCCGTCATCGGCAAGGACTTCCCCGAGCCGCTGCTCGCGCAAGTCGCCGATCTGGCTGCCGAGGATCTGAAAGACGCGCTGTCCGCGCTGAACCGCGCCGAGTTCATTCACGAGCAGGCGATCTACCCGGTCATCGAGTACGCGTTCAAGCATCCGCTGACCCAGGAGGTCGCGCTGGGCAGCCAACTGCGCGAGCGCCGCCGCTCGGTACATGCCGCCGTGGCGCGAGCGATCGAGCAGCAGGACGCCGCGCATCTCGACGAGCGCGCCCCGCTGCTGGCGCACCACTTCGAAGAGGCTGGTGAAGCCCTCACTGCCGCGCACTGGCATCGGCGCGCCGCGGAGTGGGTTGGCAGCACCGACCTCGCCGCCGCGACTCGCCACTGGGGTCGCTTGCGCGCGCTGTTGCGCGCGCTTCCAGACGATCGCGAAGCCGCCGCGCTCGGCATCGCGGCCTGTCAGCACTTGCTGAACATGGGTTGGCGGTTCGGGATCGAATCGGGCGAGGCGCACTCGTTGCTCGAGGATGGGCAGGCCCTCGCGAGCGCGACAGGTGATCGAATCGGCAACCTGAACGTATTGCAGGCCTATGCGCGCACGCGCAGCGCCGCGGGCGACGTGGCGGCGTACCTCGAGTCGGCGATGCTGAACCAACGCGCGGCACTCGAGTTCGATGATGTTGCAGTACAAGCCAACGCATGCGGGTACCTGATGGACGCACTGGGCTTTGCCGGGCGACTTCCCGAGTCGCTTGCGCTGGCAGAGGATGGGCTCGCGCGCTTCCCTCGCGATATCCCGGCAGACCAGTGGATCATCGGCGCCAGTCCGCACAGCTGGTACTCCATCTGGCGTGGCTATTGCCTCAGCTGGATGGGGCAGCTGCCGGAGGGAATCGAAACGTTCGACCGCTGCCGTCGTCTTGCAGAGGAAGACGGCACGCCGGAGATCACAGGCTATGTGCTGTCTTTTGCCTGCGAGACGCACTATCTGGCCCACGACGCGGATCGGGCACTCGCGAGCGCTCGTCAGCTCGAGGAGCTCAGCCGAGACCTGGGCGAAATTCCGGCGATTGTCGGCCACACGCAACGCGCGCTTGCGTATGCACAGCTGGCAGCCGGGCGGCCTTCCGACGCCATCGAGCCGGCGCGGAACGCACTCGACATCTTCCGACGCATCGAGAGAAACCACGAAGGGATGGCAGCCACGCTGCTCGCCGAAGCGCTGCTCGCGACGGGCGATCTGCCGGCCGCACTGACTGCGGCGGACGAAGCGATCGCCGTCTGCCGCCGTTCGCTGCGCGGCAATTTCGAAGCCATCGCACACGGTGCCCGGGCGCGCGCACTGCTGCGCGGCGAGGGCGAGGCCGCTCGGGTGGCCGTGAAAGCCGCTCTTGACGCCGCGGCTTTGTTGATCGAGAGCACGGGAGCGAGCACGCTCGCCCCCGCGCACTGCGAGTGGCGCGCCGAGCTGGCCGCAGTGCTCGGCGACGACGTCGCGCGCGAGCGTCTTCTGCGCGAAGCGCAGCGGGGCTACACTGAGTCCGGCGCCATCGGCCACGCCGAACGTCTGACCCGGGAACTCCCATGACGTGTCCGTCCTGCGCACACCCAAACAACCCCGGCGCCAAATTCTGCGAAGAATGCGGGACGCCGCAGAAGCAGACCTGCGCGAGTCATTCGCACGGTCAACCGGTGCGCATCGACCTCTACGACCCGCACCACCTCGCGGGCTGGACCCAATCCCGGGTCTCGTGCGGGCGCGCGTGCTCCGCATGATCGGGGGACCGGAGCTCTGGGAACAGCTCGATGACCAGATCAGTGAGACCCTCGAGGTCATCGAGCGCCGAGAACGGTCGGGATTCCTGCCACGGATCGGGCTCGAGAGAGCGGGACTCGCTCGCATGCGCGACGATGCGGACGGCATGGCGCGCGACCTGGCTGAAGCGCGCCGTCTGCTCGCGCAGATGGGCGTGATCGGCTGGGACACCTATGCGAGCTCGATCGAGACAAGCTCGATCGAGAAGAAAGGTCGACAAAGACATGAGCTGCTCCGCCTGCGGCCACGACAACCCGACCGGCAACCGCTTCTGCGGGGGCTGCGGCGCCGCGCTCGAGCGCCTCTGTCGGGCGTGCCAGCACAGCAACCCGCCAGACCATCGCTTCTGCGGCGGCTGCGGTGCCGCGCTCGAAGTCGCCTCGTCGCCGGCCGGCCCGGCTCTGGTCGCACGCGACTCGCTGCGCGCGCCGCGCGACTACACGCCGAAGCACCTCGCGGACAAGATCCTGCAATCGAAGTCCGCGCTCGAAGGCGAGCGCAAGCAGGTCACGGTGCTATTCGCCGACGTGAAGGGCTCGATGGAGCTGGCCGAGCAGATCGGGGCCGAGCCAATTCACGCGGTCCTCGATCGCTTCTTCTCGATCCTTGCCGAGGGTGTGCACCGCTTCGAGGGTACGATCAATCAATACACCGGCGACGGCATCATGGCGCTTTTTGGCGCGCCCATCACGCACGAGGACCACGCGCAGCGCGCTTGTTATGCCGCGCTCGCGTTGCGCGATGCACTGCGCGAGTTTTCGCGGGAACTGAAGCGCCAGCACGGCCTCGAGTTCGCGACGCGCATCGGCATCCACTCGGGAGAGGTGGTGGTCGGTCGGATCGGCGACGACCTGCGCATGGACTACACCGCGCAAGGGCACACCGTGGGCCTCGCGCAGCGGATGGAATCGCTCGCGTCGGGCGGCAGCATCTACGTTTCGGATCGCACGGCGGCGATCGTCGGCGGCTACTTCGCGCTCGACGATCTCGGCGAGTTCCAGATAAAGGGCGCAAGCGCGCCGCTGCATGTGTTCGAGCTCTGCGGCATCGGCGCGCTGCGCACGCGCTTCGACCGCTCGCGTGCGCGCGGCCTCTCGAAGTTCGTTGGGCGCGCGCAGGAGATGGGCGCGCTCGATGCCGCGCTCGACCAGGCGCTCGCCGGCCGTGGCCAGGTCTTCGGCGTGGTGGCAAACGCCGGCACCGGCAAGAGCCGGCTGTGTTTCGAGTTCGTCGAGTCGTGTCGAGCCAGGGGAATCATGGTCCGTGCCACGACCGGCGTGGCGCACGGTAAGGCGGTGCCGCTCTTGCCGGTGCTCGAATTCTACCGCGAGGTGTTCGGCATCACCGAGCGCGACGACGCACGCGCGGCGCGCCAGAAGATCGCTGGTGGCGTCGTCCAGAACGACGAGACACTCGTCACCTCGCTACCGCTGATCTTTGATTTTCTCGGCGTGCCCGACCCCGAGAGGCCCGTGATGCTCGAACCCGGGCCCGAACGGCGCCACGCACTGCTCTCGGTGCTGAAGCGACTCGCGCTCGCGCGTAGCCGCCGCGAGCCGGCGGTAATCCTGTTCGAGGACCTGCACTGGATCGACGACGCGACGGAGTTGTTCCTCGAGAATCTCGTCGACGCGGCGGACGCGAGCCGCACGCTGATCGTGGTGAACTTCCGCCCGGAGTACCGAGCCGACTGGATGCGGCGTTCCTATTATCAACAGCTCGCACTCGCGCCGCTCGACGCGCGGGCATTCGCGGAGATGCTCGGCGACACACTCGGCCATGACCCGTCGCTGCGCGATGTGTCCAGCGCGATCCACGCCCGCAGCGGCGGCAACCCGTTCTTCGCGGAGGAAATCGCGCTTTCCCTGATCGAGTCCGGAGCGCTCGTCGGCACTCCCGGCGCATACCGACTGGCGCACGATGCGGCGTCGTTCGAGATCCCTGCGTCCGTGCAGCTCGTGCTCGCGGCGCGCATCGACCGGCTCGAGGAACGGGAGAAGAACGTCTTGCAGACCGCGTCGGTTATCGGGCGCGAGTTCTCGCTGGTGCTCCTGCGGCGCGTCGCGCACGTCGAGGCCGATGCACTCGATGACGCGCTCCGCGCGCTCGTCCAAGCCGAGTTTCTACACGAGACCGCGCTCTACCCCGAGGCGGAGTACGCGTTCAAGCACCCGCTCACACAAGAGGTCGCACTCGGCTCGCAGCTGGGTGAGCGGCGCGCGTTCGTGCACGAAGGCGTCGCGAAGGCACTGGTCGAGATCCACGCGTGCAGGCTCGACGAGCACGCGGCGCTGATCGCACATCACTTCGAGGCGGCCGGCAACCCGGCCGAGGCCGTGCGCTGGCACGAGCGTGCCGCCGCCTGGCTCGAGGGCCGCGACCTCCACGCCGAGCGTCACCACTGGATGCAGCTGCTCGAGCTGCTGGGAAATGAGCCGGCAACGACCGAACTCGCGCGCGCCGGACTGCGCGCATGCAATCGGCTGATGTATCTGGCCACATTCCTCGGGCTCGACCTCGCCCGCGCCGAGGCGCTCTTTCATCGGGGCCGTGCGCTGGCGTTGCGCCTCGACGAGCCCGCTCTCGAAGCCGGGCTGATCGCCTTCTTTGCCAGGCTTGCGATGTTCGCCGGGCAGTCGGAACTCGCGCGCGGGGGGGTCGAAGAGGCGCTCGCATTGGCGCCGCGCGTCGCTGACCCGGACCGCTACGCCGAGCTGATCCAAGCCGCCGCGGTCACGGTGACCTTTGTGGGCCGCTATTCGGATGCACTCGAGGTCGTCGAAACCGCGCTGGCCAGCGGCAAGGTCACATCGACTACGCCCGTCGCGCTGGCGCGCTTGACGGCGATGCACGCGAGCACCCTCACGCGCCTGGGTCGTCTCGCCGCCGCGCGATCCCAGCTCGATCGCGCGGCGGAACTCGTCTCGTACAATCCTGCGCAAGAGCTCGTCCTTCTCATTGAGCTGTTCTCGACACTCGAACTCGCCGAACGCGGGTATCCGGAGGGCTCGCTCGAGCGCATCGCAGTCCTCGTCGCGCGCGCGGATGAAACCGAGACGCACAATATCCGGAGCCACGCCCGCATCGGCTTGGCGCAGGCCCATCTCTTCGCCGGCCGGCCGGATGCGGCGCTCGAGGCGGTCGAGGCTGGCCTCGGGATCTCGAGCGAGACCGGCGTGAACCTCGGCCTGAATGCGACATTCACGGTTGTGCGCGCACGAGTTCTGTTGGCACAAGGCGAGGTTGTAGCTGCCCGAGAGCTGATCGAACGGATCGCCGCGACCTCTCTTCCGACTGCAGCGAGCAAGCACGACTGCCTGGTTGCGCTGGCGCAAGTGCTCGTCGCCTCGGACTTGCGCGGCGAGCGCGAGCGAATCGAGTCGAGCCTGACGCAGGCGGCCACCCTCTCTGAGAAGGTCGGCAGCCCCGGGCTGCAGGCGGTCGTGTGTACCGAGCGCGCCCATCTTGCCCGCGGGCTCGGCGACGAAGCCGGCTGGGAGCGCGAGCTGCGCGAGGCACTGCGCATCTACACCGAAATGGACGCGACCGGCTGGATGGAGCGGATCAGCGAGAAGCTCGCGTCGTTGATCGAAGCGTGAACTGCGCCGGCTGCCAGCGCGAGAACCCGGCGGACGCGGCCTTCTGCGCCGGATGCGGTCGCAAGCTCGGTCGCGTCTGCTCCAGCTGTCAGCGCGAAAACGACACCGATGCCAGCTTCTGCAACGGCTGCGGCGCGCCTGTTGCCGTGGAGACGTCGCGCCCGACGCCCACAGAGCGCTCACCGGCTGACTACACACCAAAACACCTCGCGGACAAGATCCTGCAATCCAAGTCTGCACTCGAAGGCGAGCGCAAGCAGGTCACGGTGCTGTTCGCCGACGTGAAGGGCTCGATGGAGATTTCCGAGCAGCTCGACGCCGAGGAATGGCACCGCATCCTCGAACGATTCTTCCAGATCTTGACCGAAGGTGTTCATCGCTTCGAAGGAACCGTCAATCAATACACCGGTGACGGAGTCATGGCTTTGTTCGGCGCGCCGATCGCGCACGAAGACCATGCCCAGCGCGCGTGTTATGCGGCGCTGCACTTGCGCGAAGCACTCGCGGGTTACGCCACCGAAGTGAAACGCGAACACGGTATCGGATTTCAAGCGCGCGTTGGCCTCCACTCGGGCGATGTCGTGGTCGGCAAGATCGGCGACGATTTGCGCATGGACTACACCGCTCAGGGTCACACGGTGGGGCTGGCTCAGCGCATGGAAAGCCTCGCTGAGCCGAACACCTGCTATCTCAGCGATGCGACGGCCCAGCTCGCGTCTGGCTATTTTGCGCTCGACGACCTGGGCGACTTCCGCATCAAAGGCGCGGTGGAACCCGTTCACGTCCACCGACTCGTTGGCGTCGGCACTTCGCGGACCCGATTCGATGTTTCCCGCATGCGCGGACTGTCGCGCTTCGTCGGCCGCGCGGCTGATGTTCGCACGCTCGAAGATGCGCTCGTTCAAACCGCAGCGGGGAACGGGCAGGTGGTCGGCGTGGTCGCCGAAGCGGGTACCGGCAAGAGCCGGCTCTGCTTCGAGTTCCTGGAAAGCTGCCGCGCACGCGGGATGCGCGTGTTCGAAGGTCACGCGGTCGCCCACGGGCGCAACATCCCGTTTCTTCCGGTGCTGGAAATCTTTCGCGCCTACTTCAGCATTACGCCGCAGGACGACGACCGGGCTGCGCGGGAAAAAATTGCCGGCCGCATGGTCGTTCTCGACCAGAGCCTTGCCGATGCATTGCCATCCGTATTCGACTTTCTCAGCGTACCCGATCCGCAACGCCCAGCGCCTCAAATCAGCGCGGAGGCACGCCAGCGCCAGCTGGTCGGGTTGATGCGCCAAGTGGTGCAAAGCGAAAGCACCGCGACGCAGCCGACCGTGACGCTGATCGAGGATCTGCACTGGCTCGATGCCGCGAGCGCCGAGTTTCTCGAGCACCTGGTCGACGCACGCGCGGGCAGTCGCAGTCTGCTGCTCCTCAACTTTCGGCCCGAGTACCACGCCGATTGGATGCAGAAGTCCTGGTATCGGCAGATCCCGCTGACGCCGCTCGGCGTCGACGACATCGCCGAATTGCTAGGCGACTTATTGGGAGCGGACGCCAGTCTCGCGCATCTCGCCGCGCCGCTGCATGCCCGCACCGCCGGCAACCCCTTCTTCACCGAAGAGGTGGTGCAATCGCTGATCGAATCCGGCCATCTCGAAGGCGCGCGCGGCGCCTACCGTCTCACCACGGCGGTCGACCGACTGGAAGTGCCGGCGACCGTGCAGGCGGTGCTGGCGGCGCGCATCGATCGGCTCGCTGAGCGCGAGAAGCGTTTGCTGCAAGTTGCGTCGGTGATCGGCAAGGAGTTTCCGGAACCTCTGCTGGCCGCGGTTGCCGAATTGACGACCGACGATCTCAAGGAAAGTCTTGCCGCGTTGCGTCGGGGCGAGTTCGTTCATGAGCGGGCCATCTACCCGCTGGTCGAGTACGCGTTCAAGCACCCACTGACGCAGGAGGTCGCGCTCGGCAGTCTGCTGCGCGAGCGTCGGCGGCCGCTCCACGCCGCCGTGGCGGGTGCCATCGAAGCGGGCGGCGGCAATCTCGAGGAGCGCGCAGCACTCCTGGCGCACCACTGGGACGAAGCCGGTCAGACCTTGCCTGCGGCGTTGTGGCACAGGCGCGCGGCAGAGTGGATTGGCGGCAGCAACTCCGCAGAAGCGACGCGTCACTGGCAACGCGTACGCGTACTCGCCGATCACATCAGCGAGCCGGAACTCGCGATCGAATTGGGGAATCGTTCGTGCCAGATGCTCGTCGAACTGGGGTGGCGACTCGGCGTGACCGAGCCAGAGGCCGAGGACCTGCTCAGCGACGGGGAGACGTGGGCACGCAAGCGGAACGATCCGAGCGCACTCGCGAAGCTGTACAGCGGGGCTTCGATGCTCGTCGCGATCCCACTCGGTCAGATGAAGCGCGCCCAAAAGTTCGCACGGGAAGCACTGCAACTGGCCCAGGTGGCTGGCGATGAGCCGCTCATCTTCATGAACGAGCTTCGGGTCTGCCTGGCGAATCTGTGGGCGGGTGATCTGCGCACAGCGCGCACGGCCATCGAGGCGGCGACCGCGCGCGAGCCCGCTGTGATGGACGCCGCATCGCCGATGCTCGCTTACGACGCCTTCGCGTACGCTCCCGGCCTTCGCGGACTGATCGCGCACGAGGAGGGGCGGCTCGAGGAGTCGATTCGCTGGCTCGAACAGGGCATCGCCCGCGCGCGCGCACGTGATGCGACCGAGGTGCTCGACTGGCTGCTCGGCAACGGGAGCGAAAGCTGGCTCGACCTCGGCGATTTCGCGCGCGCGACCAGCATGGCTCGCGAGGCCATGGAAATCGCAGAGGGCATCGGGGATGTCACGACCCGCTGCCTGGCAGAGTGCGCGCTGTGTCGCGTGAGCGTGTGCGAAGGCAACCTCGAGACTGCGATCCCCCTGGCTGAGCGCTGGATCGAGACGGCCAGCATCGGCGCCAAATTCCAGCTGCCCTGGGCCCTGAGCACGCTCGCGGTGCTCCGCTCCGGGTGCGGAGAGCCCGACGAGGCGCGCCGACTCGCGCACGAGGCGCTCGCACTCGCGGAGTCGGGGGACTTGGGGACCGGGAAACTTTGGTCAGAGCTCGCTCTGGCGCGCATCTGCCTCGACGCGGAAGATGCCGCGGCGCGCGACGAAGCCGCCGGCTGGCTCACGAGCGCGGAACAGTCCTTGAACACCACCGGCGCCTTCTCGCGTTTGCCCGATCTGCTCGAGCTGCGCGCCGAGCTGGCTCAGCAACGCGCCGACGCACCCGGCCGCGAGGCCGCGCTCAGCGAGGCGCTGCGCATCCACAGACAAAACGGCGCCGTGGCTCACGCCGAACGCATCGCGCGCGAGCTCGCATCTCGATGACGTGCACGAGCTGCGGACACAAGAATGCTGCGAACATCCGCTTCGACGGACGCTGCGGCACCCCCAACCGCGCAGGTCGCTGGTTATTGCGCCCGCTGTTGCGGCCGCCCTGCGCTGGGTTTTGTGTCCGGTCGAACCCCCAACGAATTCGGCGAAGCCTGCTGCGGCGTGTGCGGCGCGGCACTCGAAGCTACTCCCGCGCAGCATCCGGCTCCAAGGCGGTGTTTGGCATTCCGCGCGTCGCGGAACGACGCGATCCGCGCGGTACGCGCCGGTGTGTCGATGCGGGAAATATGGGCCCGCTCCCAGCAGGTGCTCGTCGAATTGGCACCGGACACGCGGGGCCGGCAGGAGCACATGCGCATCTCGCACCGCGGGACCCTGCGGCAACTCACGCAGTACGCGACCCGCGACGGGGCGCGCGTTCGAGACGACGTTTCTCTCGGTCGTTGCTGTGGACGAGCGGTGAAGGACCGGCGGGATGGACCTCTACGACGTCGATCGGTTCGACGAAGCGCGCGCTCGAGCTCTCGGACGACACGATCGGACCGATGAACCACGGGACGTGATAGGATCGACCGCCGTGACTGACGGCCGCCCCTCCCCCCGCTGCAGTGCTTCCAACCGACCGGAGCAACCAATGGGCAAGACTGGCCACGCAGAACCAACGGCAACGCTGCTCGCCGAGGCCTCCCGATGAATCTCCTCGAACTCGTGCGCGACGTGCGGCGCCATCTCGAAGAAAATGGCCGTCTGTCGCTGCGCATGCTGCAGCGACAGTTCGAGCTCGACGACGAAACACTCGACGAGGTGATCGAGGAACTGGTCGACGTGCAGCGTATCGCCGTGCGCGAGGAGCGCGTGCTGGTCTGGTCAGGAGCGCCTGCGGGCCCGATGGCCCCTGCACTCACGACGCCAACCGCAACAACGGAACGCGACCCTCGCGCGTACACCCCGAAGCACCTCGCCGACAAGATCCTGCAATCGAAGTCTGCGATCGAAGGCGAGCGCAAGCAGGTGACGGTGCTGTTCGCCGACGTGAAGGGCTCGATGGACCTGGCCGAGCAGATCGACGCGGAGCGCTGGCACCGGATCCTGGAACGATTCTTCCAGATCTTGACCGAGGGTGTGCACCGCTTCGAGGGCTCGGTCAACCAGTACACCGGTGACGGCATCATGGCGCTGTTCGGTGCGCCGATCGCACACGAAGACCACGCTCAGCGCGCTTGTTATGCGGCGCTGCGGCTGCGCGAGGAGTTGCGACGCTACTCCGACCAGCTGCGGCTCGAGCAAGGCCTCGACTTCGCGTTCCGCATGGGGATCAACTCCGGCGACGTCGTCGTGGGCAAGATCGGCGACGACCTGCGTATGGACTACACCGCACAGGGACACACTGTCGGGCTCGCTGCGCGCATGGAAGGCGTGGCGCCGCCGAACGGTGTCTGCATCAGCGAGGCGACCGCCAAGCTGGTGACCGGCTACGTGTCACTGCGCGATCTGGGCGCCTCGAATATCAAGGGCGCGAGCGAACCGGTGAACGTCTTCGAACTCGAAGGCATGGGCGAGATCCAGACGCGCTTCGACCTGTCGCGCTCGCGCGGCCTTACGCGCTTCGTCGGCCGCGACGACGACATGGCGGTCCTCCAGCAGGCGCTCGAGCAGGCGCGGCACGGAAACGGTCAGGTGGTCGGTGTCGTCGCGCAGGCGGGCACCGGCAAGAGCCGACTCTGCTTCGAGTTCGCCGAGCGCTGCCGTGCGAACGGATTGACGCTGCTTGCCGGCTCCGGCGTTGCCCACGGCAAGAACATCCCGTTGCTCCCGATCTTGCAGATCTTCCGACAGTACTTCGGCATCGGAGAGCGAGACGGCGATCGGTTGGCGCGCGAGAAGATTGCGGGCCGCTTGCTGCTGATCGACGAGAGCTTCCGCGAGTTCCTGCCGGTGGTGTTCGACTTTCTGGCGGTTCCCGATCCGGAACGGCCGGCGCCGGCGATGGACCCCGAAGCGCGCCAGCGTCAGCTCTTCGGCGTGATGCGTAAAGTGTTCGCACAGGGCGAGAACGTCGCCGTCAACCTGGTCGAGGATCTGCACTGGATCGACGCGGGCAGCGAAGCCTGGGTCGAGCAGATGGTCGACGCGGCCTTGGGGTCGAAGACGCTGCTCGTCGTGAACTTCCGGCCCGAGTATCACGCTGCATGGATGCAGAAGTCGTGGTACCGGCAGCTCCCACTGCTGCCGCTCGGGCCCGAGGCGATTCGCGAGCTGCTCGGGGATCTGCTCGGCAGCGACCCGAGTACAAGCGGACTCGCGGACATGGTGCACGAACGCACGGCCGGCAATCCCTTCTTCGCAGAAGAGATCATCCAGACACTGATCGAGTCTGGCAGTCTCGAGGGAAGGCGGGGTGCGTATCGACTCATCACCCCGATCGACCACCTGAAAGTTCCGGGTACCGTGCAGTCCGTGCTCGCCACGCGCATCGATCGGCTCGGCGAATCGGAGAAGCAGGCGCTGCAGGCGGCTTCGGTGATCGGCAAGGAGTTCGCCGAGCCGATTCTCGCGGCGGTGCTCGATTGGCCGGAGCGCGAACTCGCAGACGCGCTCCTCTCGCTCAAGAACGCTGAGTTCATCTACGAGCAGTCGCTGTACCCGGTGACCGAGTACGCGTTCAAGCATCCGCTTACGCAGGAAGTGGCGCTCGGCTCCCAGCTCCGGGAGCGACGCGCCCGAACCCACGCCGCGGTCGCGCGCGCGCTCGAAGCGGACGCTCCGGACAAGCTCGACGAGAATGCGGCGCTGCTCGCGCACCACTGCGAGGAGGCCGGCGAGGGCGTGGCGGCTGCCCGCTGGCATCAGCGCGCAGCGGAGTGGCTGGCCGGGAGCAATGCCGTGGATGCGTACGCGCATTGGCGCCGTGTCTACGAGCTGGCCGGTGCTGCGCCCGAGGATCGCATGGCAGTGGCGCTGTCGGCGCTCGCAATCCCCACGCTGCTCAGCTCCGCCTGGCGTGTCGGCCTGACCGAGCAAGAGTGGGAGCGACTCGCGGACGAGGGGCGCGAGCTGGCCGGGCGCGTCGGTGATCGGCGCCTGCTGTTCAACATCGAGAACGGTCTTACGTCGGTGCGCACTCTGTGCGGCGACGTGTGCGACGCCGTCGAACCATCGCGGCGCAGTGTCGAGCTCGCCGAGGAGCTGGGAGATCTGGAGTCCCGTGTGCTGGCTGCCGGCTCGGCCTGCGAAATCCTGTGGTTCAGGGGCGAGTACCCCGAGGCGCTGCGCGCCTCGGTGGTGGTGGAGGAGATGGCTCGCGCCGATCTCAGCATCGGCGTCGCGCTGTCGGGGTTATCGCTCGGGAACTGGTCGATCGCACGCCAGGGCTACATCCTTGCGTCGATGGGACGCCCCCAAGAGGCGAGCGCCCGGTTCGAGCGCGCCGAGCCGTACATGCGAGAGCACGGCGAGTTCGATTCGCTGAGCCTGCTCAGCGGCTTTCGGGCGGAGGTGGCCTGGTTTTGCGGGGTGACCGACACCGCATTCCACCAGGCGCGACAGGCGATCGAGTTCGCGGAGAGAACGGGCAGTCCCTTCTCCAGGGTGTATGCGCTCTCGGGCCTCGGCCTCGCCCATCTCGCGGCGGGCCATCCGAACGAAGCGCGAGAAGTGCTGGACGAGGCCGTCGCGTTGTGCCGCGGGCGACAAGTCATGCGTATGTACCTCGCCTCTCTGCTCGGCTCGCTCGCGGAATCGCACTTACGCACAGGCGACCTCGAGTGTGCCCTCGCGCTCAGCGAAGAGGGAACCGCCTACGCGCTGCGGGCGGGCACAGCCGTCAACGGGCTGCACGCGGAACGGGTCGTGGCAGCGACGCGAATCGCACGCGGCGAGTCCCGCGAAGCCGCCGGAAGTCTCGACCGCTGCGACGCGCTCGTACAGTCGACCCACGCCGCGGCCTATGCTCCCTTCGTCGCCGAGCTGCGCGCCCGCCTCGCAGCAGCGCAGGGGGAGGACGCGACCGAACGGTTGCAAGAGGCACAGCGGCAATTCGCGTCCGTCGGCGCCAACGGTCACGCGGACCGCCTTGCGCGGGAGCTTGGCGCCCGATGAACTTCTCCCGGCTGCAGCCACGAAAATCGCGATGGCGCGAGGATCTGCGGGATGAACGTCTCGTCCTCCAGTGGGGCGCTATCCGAGTCGAATCCAAATCTGCAAATCCTGAACGGCGAGGTCACGCACAGCGCGCCAATCCCGGCCGCATCTGACCACTGCGGCGACGTCGTCAGCTGGACCGTACCGAGCGCGACTGCCTCCGCGACGCTGTTCGCGGCGGGCTATGCGAAGCCCGGCGGCACATCGAAGGCGAACATCCTGGTCAGCCCAGCGTCTTTCGCTTCAACCCGCTGAACATTCCGGAGCCCGGCGCGGGCGTCAGCGCACTGATCGCACTCGCGACCATCAGCGTGCTCGCTCGGCGAAGTCAGCCGATAGGCCCGAACTGAGTTTTGGTTTGCACTCAAGCGACCTCGTCGCTATCGGGTTCCGGGTGGTCGGCGCGCAGGTGGTCGCAGAAAGCGCGGCAGGCGTCGGTCGCCGTGAAGATCCCGACGAGTTTCGATTTCCGCACGACCAGGACTGAGCCGATGTGGGAGTTGGCCATCTCGTTCAGCGCGTTGTCGAGTCGCTCAGAAGTCTCCACCACGTAGGGGTCGTGAACCATCACGTCGCCCACGAACCGTTCGCTGCCAGGCGACACACCGAGCGCCGGATCGAGCGACCGCTTCAGGTCGCGATCGCTCAGCACGCCGACGAGCTTGCTTCCCCGTTTCACCGGCAGATGGTGAACCTCGTGTTCGGCCATCATCTGACGCGCCACCCGCAACGGCGCATCCACATCGATCGCGTACGGGAAAGGCGTCATCACAGACTGAACGGTCGGAAACTTCTTCACTGGGCAGACTCCTCGACTGCGATTGTGCAAATTGCGTTGCGCGCTGTCATGTTCGTGAACGTTCTACGGCCTCCCTGTGTGCTTTGGCAGCGTACCGGACTGCAGTCGGCGACGTGCTCGGAGCTCGAGAAGTGCCGGCAAAAGCACCAGGTTCGCTGCGAATGTCCACAGCATGCCGATCGTCAGCAGCACACCGAGCGATGAAACGCCTCTGTGGCGCGAGATCGAGAGGGTTCCGAAGCTGGCGACCGTAGTGACGGCACTGAGCGCAACGGCACGAGCGGTCGTGCTGTGGAGCATGGCCTTCGTGTCGCCGCCCAGTTCGCTTGCCCGTTGCACCATGTGAATCCCGCTGTCCACCCCGATGCCGAGCAGCAAGGGCAGCACGATCACGTTGGCGAAGTTGAAGGAGACCGGAAGCAGCACGGTCGACACCTGAGTCAGCAGCACCGCCAGGCATAGCGGGACCAGTGTGATCAGTGTGTCGCCGATGTTTCGCCACAAGCCCAGCAGCACCAGGGTGATCGCGATGCCAGACCACAACAGGGCGTCGCGGAGTGAGGCCCAGGTTGCGCGCGCCGATTCGACGAGGTTGACCGGCAGGCCCGTGATCTCGCTCCAGATCGGGCGCACGGCCTCGACGAAGTCGACCATCGCCTCGTGATCCCACAGGTCGTCGGCCGGATACACCTGAATCCGCGCGTGCCCGTCTTTGGCCAGCATGCGCTGTTGCAATCCGATCGGCAGTTCGTCCTGCCTGATCGCACCCACTTCGATGTTCGCGCGCAGCCGCGCAAACTGATCCGGCAGCGGGTCGAGTAGTGCGTCCGCATACGCGCGGACTTTCGCGGAATCGCTGGATGCGGAGACGTAGGGATCGAGAGATTCGCGCAGTGCCCGAATGCTCTCGCTGAGCGCTGAATCGGACGCGATCGGCTCGGTCGCCAGAAAATCGCGGAGCTGTCGCAGCGCCCCGACCTGCTCCTCGGCCGAAACTTTTCTGCGGGTCACCTGCTCCGGGAGCGCGAGAAAGAGTGCTGTGTCGGCGAGCAGTTCGAGCTTGTCCTGCTGGTCGCTGGGTACGAAGTCCGTCAGGGTCACCACTTCGTCGACCTGCGGGAGCTCGCGCATGTCGTCCGCAAGCGCAGTGGCGCGTTCGAGCGAAGGTGCGAGTGCGTCCAGAAACCACGGAGTCGTCGCTTGGGACTCGAGCAAATCCTTGAAGGCCTGCACCGATTCGGTCTCCGGATTTCGAAACGAGATCACGTTGGTGTCGAGGTCGACGCGGGGCAGCAGTAGGGCCACACCGATCGCAAGTACGCCGGCGACCGCGCAGACCAGGCCCGGGTGACCCAGGGCGGGAAGCCCGAATGCCGCTGTCTGATCTCGCCGGCCGAGTCGCTCGAGTGCGCTCGGGCCGACGATCAGTCGCAGCAGGGCTGGGAACAGCGTGAGGGTCTGCAACAAGATGGCGAGCATGCCGCCGGCTGCCGCGACCCCCAGGTCTGACACACCGCGGTAGTCCGTTGGCGCGAAGGCGAGAAAGCCCAGCCCGGTGGTGGTGGCGCACAGGACCAGCGCGCTGCCCGTTTCTCGGGTAGCGCGAAGCAGTGCGCCATTGGGCGTCTTCTCGGTCACCGCCGCATCGACGAAGTGCATGCCCAGGTGAATCATGAAATCGATACCAAGCCCGACCACGAGCACGCCAAAAGTGATCGATATCGGGTTCAGGTCGCGCACGGCGGCCGCCGAGAAGGCAGCGGACCAGACGATTCCCACGATCAACGTGAGCGCGGCCGCGGCCACCAGCCGCACGGATCGGAACGCATACAGTAAGACCAGCACAACCAGTAGGAAGGAGAGTGCGCCCGCGACCGCCGTGTCCTTCGCAAGGCCCAGCATTTCTTCATGATTCAACGCCGGATAGCCCGTGATGCGCACGCTTGCGCCGAGCGCCGGACCGAGCTCCAACTGGTCGACGGTCGCGCGCACCGCATCGATCGCTCGTTCCGCACCCAGCACCCTCTCCATGTCGAGGATCGGATCGACGACGATCACACTACGCGTCGACGGCTCGATCCCAGCGGCCGAAACCAACAGCTCTTCCCATGAATGAGCAGAGCGATCTCCCGCCTGGATTGCGTCGGCCACCTCGCGCAGGTGGTCGAGTACCGTCGGCCAGCCTTCGCTGTCGGACACGTCGACGTCGTCCTGTTCGAGACCGAGTTGGATCACGTCGGCGAGGGTCGGAAGGCTGAGATTGTGCGCGAGTTCGCCGAGCACGGGTTGCAGGAGCGCCATGTGGTCGGCGAAGTTGTCGAGATCGTCGAGGCTCCCATAGAGCAAACCGTGGCGCTCGAAGAAGCGGTCCTCGCCGGGCTGAAAGGCGCGTAAGAAGACCTCGCGTTGCGAGTCGAGCGCGGGCAGCAGGCGCGCCGCGGCTTCGCGGGTGGCTTCTGGTGTCGGACCGTCCACCACCACCAGCAGCGAATTGGTGAGCACCGGAAAGTATTCCGAGAAGCGCACGATGGCCTTCTGGAAGCGCAGATCGGCCGAGAAGAGCGCGTTCGGGTCCACATTGAAGCTGAGGTTGCGAGCGGCGTAGACGCCGAGCCCAGCGGTGATCAGCAGCATCACGACCACGGTCAGGGTCGCGCGACGCGCGGTGGCCTCCACCCAGCCGATCAGCAGGCGATCTAGCAGTCGAGAGTCGCTCGGGAGGGGATCGGCGGGCATTCGCTCAGCCACACGATTGCCCGTAGCTCCGGGAACGGGGTGGGTTCACACGAAGTCCGCGCTCGATTCTCCAGCTGCTTCGACCCGAGGCTCCGTTTGGAGTTCCCGGTCGGCGTCCAATTCGGGGTAGAACTGACGGCACCAGCGGCGGTAGCTCGCGATGGCTCCCTCGCTCTTGGCGAGCGACGGACGCACGAGGTGGCGCTTGTGACGCCAGACCGCGATGTCCTGGGCGACTTCGTTGCACAACATCCGGATCGCGACAAAACGGGTGACGCGAGAGAGCGGCTTGAACTGGCTCCGACACGAGGCGCCCAACACGAGGTCCACGTTCTCGGCGTCGACGGGAATCGGCAGCACGAAGAGTCGAATGTCGGTAGCGAACTCCGGGATATGGCCGTCGACCTGCGAATAGCCGAGTCCGCGCGCGGTGACATCAAAGTGCACGGTCATGGTGACCTTTGGCAGCAGAGTCTTTTGAATCGATCTGCGGATTCCGTACTGCGCACGGAGCACGGGCCCGTCGAGTTCGATTTCGCCACCCGTGTTGGCGGCTGGAAAGCCGTGTGTGTTGAGGAAGTGCCCATAATCGACGCTGTTTTCGGTTGTCTCCTGGGGATGGCCCGGGAACGAGAAGCGCCTCCACGCGATCGCGTTGAAGCCGGTCCCGGGTAGCGGCGGAACTTCCCATGCTGGCTGTCTTGCCGCCGCGTCGTGCCAGATGAGGATCATCCCACTCTGCTCGCGCACCGTCCATTGCGAAAGTGACGCCCTGGGCGGTTTGTCTCCGTAAGCGGTGCGCACGCACTGGCCGGCGAGCCCGTAGCTGAAGCCGTGGAACTGGCAGGTGAGCTCCTCGCCGTGGATGCGTCCCTGGTATCCGAGGTGCGCCCCCATGTGAGGACAGAACGCGTCGACCACCCGAACCGCGCCAGCCTGGGTGCGATACATCGCGAGATCGCGATCGAAGTAGCGACGCGGAACAATCTGTCCGGGTCGCAGCTCCTCGCTCATTGCGATGACGAACCAACCGGTCGGAATGGCCGGGAAGGGAAATTGATTCTCTGCCGATTCGCTCGCCAAGCCTTTCTCCTTTCCGTTATCCGCTTTCCGTTATCCGCTTGCCACTTTCCGCTTGCCGCTTGCCGCTTTCCGCGCCAACCGCAGCGAGGCGACATCAGGTCTGCGCGGCCCATGCTGCGCGCCACACACCTCCGAGAGATGGCGAGTGGGCGGCCATTATAGGAAAACGAAATGCCAGCGCTGCCATACTGGAGAAGCGTCGCGACAGCCTAGCGAATCGGGAACAGACCCATGAGCCCGGCCTCGAAACGGCGGCTCATGGACCCGATCGCGCGTCGCCTCGCGACCGGCCTCCTGCCCGATCCGATCCAGCTCCCGGACTCCCCATCCGGCATTCTCTTCCGCCACCACACGCCAACTGTTAGTCGCCGCGCGGTTGCGCTCGAGGAATGCACGAACCGTCCGAGTCCAGCCAGCCAGTCTGCGAAGCCGAGACGATCCCTTGCCGCGACGCTGCACCGCAGCACGCTGCGGACGACTGCGACCATCAGCGTTGGAAACGCTGCCAACGCACTGGTCGATGACTTCAATCAACCGGGTCGAAGCGTGCGATCCAGCGAAGCGCGCCAGTTCGAACGCCGCAAACAGACACTGAATCAGATCAGTTGCGGCATTCGCCAGCATCAATCAAGAGTTCAGCACGAGCGCACGTCAGAGTGCGATTCTCCACGCCTAGGCTTCAATTTCACGGTTCGAAGAAGGACCTACGCCTATGGGTGCACGACGATTGCCGAATCGTTCGCGGCGGCCCTTGCTCGATCCCATCTCGATCCCCATGCGCTAGTGAGATTCTCCAATGACGGCCATCAGTTCTTCGCTGACGGGCGACACCTCCCCCAATGAGCATCCGGCGGGAAATTCTGTGTCAACATTCGATCCCCGCATCGCGCCCTGATTGATCCGACCCAATATTATGTCGAGCTACTGGGTGACGGCGTCCACTGCGTGCTGGATCGAGCCCATGGCAGCAAGCGTGGCGCGCCGGCCGGCTTCGAAAATTTCGCGATGGTGCTTGGTGTCGAACAGGCCGTACTCGATGAGATCCGGACAGCTCAGCATCACATCGCACTCGTGGAATTTCTGCTTGGAGGATATGTGCATGCCGACTGCCAGCGCGCGCTCACAAACGGCAAGCACGCCGCCGAGATCTGCCAGTTTCACGCTGCGCAGCGGAGTTGCATAGTGGCCAACCACGACGTCGCAGCGACCGCGCAGTGGCTCGATGGGGAAGTTGTTGATCACGCCTCCATCCACGTACCAGCGGCCATCGACTTCGGTCGGCGTGAAGACCATGGGCATCGAGCACGAGGCCAGAATGGCGGGGATCAGCGCGCCCGACTCGAAGATCTTGAGTCGAGCGTTGATGATGTCTGTCGCGGTGAGAAAGAGTCGGATCTTCAGCGTTTCGAAGGAGTCGTCCGGGAAGTATTCGCGAAAGCTGGCTACCACCTTGGCGGTGTCCAGAATCCCGGCCTTGCGCACCGTGACGGCGGAAAGCCGCAACGGGCTGGCCTTGCTGAAGAACTCGAGCATTGTCTCCGTTGAGTGTCCCGCAGCCGCCAGCGCGCCGACAATGGCTCCCGAACTCGAGCCCGCGATGCAATCTGGTTCGAGACCGTGGCTCCGCAGAGCGTCGATCACGCCGATGTGGGCGATGCCTCGCGCACCGCCCCCGGACAAGACCAATCCGAGCGTCACCTTGGCACTCATTTCGCTCGTTAGACCTTCGAGGTGCGATGCGAGAGCAGGCGTCCGATTGTCGCGACCTCTCCGCTGGGCAGGTCGAGTACGGCGTCGATCGCGAGCGAACCGACTCCGCGCTCGCGCATGCGACGGGCCGCCGCCCGCATTGTCTCACCACTTTTTCCGACTGACATGTAAGCTTCCCTCCGAAGAGACCCAATTACGCCTCGCGGTCGACACCAGGGTAGCGCGTGGCGTCTGGGTGCGATCGATCACGCAGCGATTCTGTCGTCTGACAGAAGATTCGCGCCAATGGAATGCTTCGATACGAAAGAACCCGCTTCGATCCGTTCATCGTCGAGAGCTTGCGACTCGATGGGCTGGCATTGTAAACCAGGCGGAAGAAGTGCGAGGCGAAGCTCTGGCCGACCGGGGCCTATCGTGGGGCCTATCGTGGGCCTATGGAGACAAAGCGCGTCAAGGCTTCGGCTGTTCGAACCTCGAGCCCTCGAGCGTCCAGTAGCCGCGCAGGTTCGTGAGCAGACCTTCGTCGTTCACCGCGTAGGTGAAGATCCCGTGGACGATCATCGTTGCGCCGTTCGGGAACGAGGTGCGCAGCGTCATCACGTGGGCCGACTCGCTTCCCGCTACGAACGACTCGTGGGTCTCGATGCGGATCGTGTTGGGCGCCATGTTCTTGTCGAAGAATGCGCCGAGCGCTTGCTTGCCGCGGATGCCCTCGCCGCTGGGGTTGGTGGGTCCCACACCGATCGGGTCCTCGAAGTGCACGGAGTCGGCCATCAACGCCATCCACGCCTCCTTGTCGTTGGCCTGAACACAGCGCCACGAGTTCCTCGCCGCAACCAGCGCCGGGTGGTTTTCGTCCATCACTTGTTCCTCCGATTCCTCTTGTTGCTCAACTACCTCTTGGACCTGTTTATACTGCGCGCGCCGCACGCGCACCCTCCTCGACGGCCTTGCGGATGAGCCCCAGTCCCGTGCAATCACCGACGGCGTGTATCTGCGGCACGCGGCCGTTCAGCGCGTCAGCGAGTGCGGTGTCCGCCTCCACCACGCCAGCCAGGATCACGCTGTCTGCCGCGATCCTGGCGCCCCGGGCCAACACGACGACGTCGGGCTCGATTCGCTCGACGTCCACCCCGGTGTTCACGGCGACGCCCAACCGGTCGAGGCGATCCATCTGCTCGGTGCGCCTCTTCATTCCTACCTCGGGCGCAATCTCGGGGCCGGCTTCGAGTACCGTGACCTGGCGCCCGCGCTCGGCGAGGAACTCAGCCAACTCGATCCCGGCAAGATCACCGCCGACGATGACGACGCGGCGGCCCAGTGGCATCCACCAGCGCGTGAGTGCACGAAGCGGGGCAGCACGGGCGAACCGCCGTAGGGGGCGGCCTAACAGCTGCACCCCCCAGCGTTGCCAGCTGGCGAGTTTGTTCTCCGCACCGCCCGGAAGCCGGCCGGTGAGCAGCTGTCGCAGAAGCTGCCCGCTCAGCACATGGGCGAGTTCCTGGCCGGTGATTTTTGGCGTCACCAGTCGGCCGCCGGTCGCAACGACGACGGCATCGGGTTCGAGTGCCACGATTGCATCCGGACCGAGCTCGCGGTTCAGCTTCACGTCGACGCCCAGGCGCGTCACTTCGCTCACGAGGTAATGGAGGAAAGACTCATTGTCCGCATGCACCATCGAGGCTATCACGAGGGCGCCGCCCAATAAGCCCTCGCGTTCGTAGAGGGTCACGCAGTGCCCGCGCGAGGCAGCCACGCGGGCGGCTTCGAGGCCCGCCGGTCCGCCACCGATGACCACCACGCGCTTTGGGGTCTCGACGCGCCCGGTGTCGAGCTCGTGCTCGTGGCCGGTCTCTGGATTGACCGCGCAGCTCATGCGGCCGGTCTCCATGGAGTCGATGCAATTCTGGCAGGAGATGCAGCGGCGCAGCTCGCGCGTGCGGCCGGACCTGGCCTTCTCCGGGAGGTCTGCATCGGCGAGCAACGGACGACCCATCACGACGAGATCGGCGCGCTGCTCGCGAAGGATATCCTCCGCCAGCTCCGGGTCATGGATGCGGCCGACCACCATCACCGGCACATCCACGACGGCCTTGATGGCGGTTGCGGCGGCGACGTTGTGGGCGTTCCCGTAGTGGGAACCGGTCACCATCTGGGTAGTCAGCCGGTCGATCACGCCTCCGCTCACGTGGAAGGCGTCCACGCCGGCAGCGACGAGCTTTGGAGCGATGCGTTGCGTGTCGTGGAGGTCGCGTCCACCGGGCACCCGCTCGTCACCGGAGATGCGCAGAGTGAGCGGGAAATCGGCACCGGTCGCGGTCTTGATCGCGCGTACCACTTCCGCGATCAGCCGGATGCGCCCGTCTTCGTGATTGCCCGAGTAGACATCCGTGCGGCGGTTGCGGCTCGGAGTGAGGAACGAACCCAGCAGCATGTAGCCGTGGGCTGCGTGCAGTTCGATGCCGTCGTAACCGGCCTCGCGCACACGCACGGCGGCGGCGGCGTACTGGGCGATGATGTCCGGAAGTTCCTGGGCCGCGAGTTCGCGGCACGGAACGCCTGTCAGGTACGACGCGATAACCGAGGGTCCAATGTTGGGTACCCCGCAGAGATATGGCGCCAGCCCATCTGGCCCCGGATGCACGAGCTGCGGTTGAATCTTTGCACCGTGGGCGTGGACGCGGGCGGTGAGCTCCCGGTGTGCGTCGAGCACCTCGTCGCGGGCGAAGTCGATGGAGTTGGGTACCTCGCGGTGCTGCGCATCGATCGTGCAGGCGCCCAGCGTGATGAGCCCGACACCACCGCGTGACCGAGCTTCGAAGAAGGCGATCGTGCGCGGAGAAGGTACGCCATCCTTTGTCGCGTAGCACGTCTCCATGGGCGACATCACCAGCCGGTTGCGCAACTCCAACGTGCCGATCTTCACCTGCGAGAAGAGATGGGGATACCGCGTCACTGCCAGGGCTCCGCCGCGGCCACGGTACGCCCGGCCAGGCGGCCGAAGAAACTGCCATCGCCAATCGAAAGCCCACTGGCGTAGTTGCGTCCCTCTCGGCACAGACCCGCAGTGCAGCGCCCGGCAGCGTAGAGGCCGGGGATCGCGTTGTTGTCGGGGTCCAGCACGTCGCCGCTGGCTCGTACCGACAGACCACCCAACGTGAACACACCAAATATCGAGCCCCCAGTGCTGCAATCGAGCGCACCGAATGGCGGCTCGGTCAGCGGCTTCAGGTGCTTTGCCGCTTTGTGGAAGAGCGGATCCTCTCCCCGCTGCGCGGCGCGGTTGTAATACCTGAGCGTGGCCACCAGGGTGTCGGGCGGCAGCTCGAGGGCGCGCTCCAACGCTCCGAAGCTGTCTTCCACCGCGGCGAGTTTGTGGAAGGCCTGGGTCTGCCCGTAGATCTCGTCATCGACGATCAGCCATGCACGACCGTCGGCCTTGTTGAGGATGGCGTCGCTGGTGCGCCCCAAGTACGAATCTTCATTCACGAAGCGCCGTCCCTGGCCATCGACCAACACGCCCTTCAGGTGTGAAGCGGGCGGGTAGTAGGCATTGAGGACGAGGCCTTCGTTCATGTTGATCGCCTCCGCCCCGACGCTCAGCCCCATGTTGATCCCCGATCCGTCGTCGGCCTCTGTGCCCACCTTGTAGTTGCACTGGAGCAGCTGCGGTGCGTGCTTCGCCAGCATCTCCCTGTTGAAGACGAAACCGCCGGTTGCGAGGATGACACCGCGCCGAGCCTTTACGAAGAACGGCTCGCGCTCACGCAGGGCCGACACGCCGACCACGCGTCCCGCGTCGTCGACGACGAGCCGCTCGACGCGACACTCGTTGAGGACGCTGGCGCCAGCATCCAGCGTGCCCTGGAGAATCGCCTCCATCAGGAAGCCGCCGGCCTCTCCCTCGCGGGCGGGCTTGTGACCGCGTGGCACCGGGCGCGCTTCCTCGCGGTGGGGCCAGGCCTCTTCATTGCCGCTGTAAGTGAGACAGTCATCGGTGAAGGGGTGGGTGGTCTTTTCTTCGAGGAAGGTTTCGTTGTAGTCGACGCCGAGTTCGCGAAACCAATCGAAGTGTTCGAGGCTACCCTCGCAATACAGCCGAACCCGCTCCGGGTCGGCGTGCTCCCCGGCCGCCAGAGTAACGAACGCCTTCATGTGTTCGACCGAGTCCTCGAACCCGCAGGCGCGCTGGATGTCGGTTCCACCACCGAAGTAGGTAATGCCTGTCGAAAGCGCGGTGGCGCCACCTCCGCGGGTCATCCGCTCTAACACCACCGTGTCGGCACCCGCTCGCGCCGCTTCGATGGCCGCAGCACCTCCCGCGACGCCCTGCCCGACAACGACGACATCGTGCTCCGCATTCCAGCAAGCGACCTGCCGAAGAGGCAGCGGTCGCGTGATGGCATCACTCACTGGGCTGCTTCTTCAAAGGCCTCGCAGGCGCAGCAGAGCGAAAACGGCACTCGTCGACCTTCAGCATTCCAACTCCTCCGCCCACCGGTCTGATGCTGACGGCCCTTTGAAATTCAGAGCCCGAGACTCGGCACCGGGGTCCGGGATACCGGTCGAAGCGTAGATCCTTCGAAAACCGGTTGCGATCTCGACAAGGTATTCCGCAGAGAAACTGCACCGCGGAGCCGGCAGCGACGCCGTCTGTAACCATTCGCCAAACTGGCATTCCGTTCGCCGGACTGACATGCTGTGTCTTTCGAAAACCGCAAACCGCGTTCCGCCGACACGACACCCAAGGAGCGGAATCGTGAAGACCGTGGAGTCAACCCACTGACCGCGCTACCTGTTTCGCCGGTTCGCCACCAAATCGCCTGCCCCGCCTGCGATCTCCTGCTCACGCTCACGCCCCTCGAGGACGGCGAGCGCGCCGACTGTCCGCGCTGCGGCCACTCGCTGACAGCGCGGGTACCGGCGGCGCTCGATCGGACGCTGGCATTTGCGATCGCCGCGGCGGTCTTTCTCGTCATGGCCAATATGTTCCCATTCCTCGCGTTGAAGCAGAGCGGTCTCGAGAACGTGATGACGCTACCCGAAGCTACGCTGCAGCTCTCGCGTGACGGTTTCACAACGCTCGCCACGATCTTCGTCGCCATGACTGTAGTCATCCCCGCCGTTCTGCTCGCGGTCATGGTTTCGTTGCTCGTACCGCTGCGGCAAAGCAGTGGTGGTCGCTGGCTCGTCCATGGCGCTCGCTGGCTGTATCGGATGAGTCCGTGGAGCATGGCCGAGGTCTTCATTATCGGCGTGATCGTGAGCCTGGTGAAGATCGCCGCCATGGCGACGGTTCTACTCGGGATCTCATTTTGGTCCTATGCTGCGTTCACCGTCTGCCTGACGGCCGCGCTGTCGAGCCTCGATCGCGAACAGCTTTGGAGCACGATCGAGAGCGCCCAATGACGGAATACCCCGCAAATTCTGCCGCGAGCCGCGGGTTGGCTACTTGTCATCTGTGCCTCAAGCTCGCGCCCGTCGCGCTACACGCGTGTCCGCGCTGTGGCAGCGCGCTGCATTTGCGCAAACCGCACAGCCTGGAGCGTGTCGTGGCTCTGCTCATCACCGCCGTTGTCTGTTACATCCCCGCCAATATCCTACCCATCATGGTCACGAACCAACTCGGGTCTGCGGAAGCCAGCACGATTCTGGGCGGCGTGGTGCTGCTGTGGCACCACGGTTCGTACCCGATCGCCGCGGTGATCTTTATCGCGAGTGTGTTCGTGCCGCTCGCAAAGATGCTGATCTTGGCCTGGTTGGTCTGGAGCGTCGCGCGCCGGCAAGGCACCAGCGCCCGCGAGCGAACCGTGCTGTTCCGCGTGACGGAGTTCATGGGTCGCTGGTCGATGGTCGACGTCTTCGTGGTAGCCATTCTGGTGGCGCTGATCCAACTGGGCGGCATCCTCGTGATCAAACCCGCGGCAGCGGCGCTGGCCTTTGCGGTGTTGGTGATCGTCACGATTCTGGCGGCCGAGAGTTTCGACTCGCGACTGATGTGGGACCATGTGGGAGACGCTGATGGCTGACGCCGAAGCCGTCGTCCGAAAGAGACGCCGACTGTCTGCGATCTGGTTCGTTCCTGCGATCGCGGTCGCTCTGGGCCTTTGGATGGTCGTCTACACGTATCTGAGCGAAGGCCCAAGAGTGACGATCGAATTCGTGACAGCCGAAGGCATCGAGGCTGGCAAGACGAAAATCAAGGCTCGCAGCGTGGAGATCGGGCTCGTCGAAAGTGTCGCGCTGTCGGAGGACATGAGCCACGTCATCGTCGTCGCGCAACTCCAAAACTTCGCCGAGCCGCTGCTGAATGAAGAAACGAACTTCTGGGTCGTGCGCGCGCGTGTGGGTGCGGGTGGGGTTTCGGGCCTGGGCACCATTCTTTCAGGGGGCTACATCGAACTCGCGCCCGGCCAAGGCGCCGCGCACAGGCGAGATTTCGTGGGGCTCGAAAACGTTCCGGTGACACCGGCTGGAACGCCCGGCGTGAAGATCACCGTCGTGAGTTCGCGCGCAGGTTCCCTCAACGTCGGGGACCCGGTAATCTACAAGGGCTTCACCGTCGGGCGGGTCGAGAGCGACGAGTTCGACGTGGAGACGGAGACCGTCCGCAACGACGTCTTCATCAACGCCCCGTACAACGACCTCGTGACAACGAACACCCGCTTCTGGAACGCGTCGGGGATCTCCTTTAGCGCCACCACCGAGGGGATCAAGGTGAGCTTGGGTTCGCTCGAGAGTCTGGTGATTGGGGGGCTGAGTTTTGGACTTCCAGAGGACCTGGAGCCCGGTGAGCGGAAGATCGAAGGAACGCTGTTCAAGCTCTACGCCAGTGAGGAGGAAGCCAACGAGAGCCCGAACCGCCACTACGCGGAGTACGTAGTCTCCTTCACGCAATCGGTGCTCGGGCTGAACAAGGGCGCACCCGTGCGGTACCGCGGAATCCGCGTCGGTACCGTTCAGCGCATCATGATCGACGAGATCCTCGACCCCGAGGGGGGGGAAAGGGGCCGTCCGATTCCCGTGCTCATCCGCGTCGAACCGGGCCGGTTCGGGCTCGGCGACACGCCAGCCGGCGTCGGGCGAATCGTCGAAGTGGTGGAAACGGCGGTCGGACACGGTTTCCGGGCGACACTCGAGAGCGGGAACCTGCTGACGGGAAACCTGTACGTCGGACTCGATTTCCACCCCGAGGAGGCGGCCGCCGGCATCGGCGAATTTGCGGGCCGTCCCACGCTTCCGACGATCCCAGGCGGGCTCGCGCAGATCGAGCAGAAGGTCGCCAAGTTGCTGGACAAGCTCAACGCAATCCCGCTCGAGCCGACCGTAGCCTCGGCTGACCGTACACTGCGGGAGGTCGAGCGCACGTTGTCCGCGCTGCGCACGTTGCTCGCAAGTGATGCTACGCAACAGCTTCCCGCGTCGATCGACGCAGCCATCGAACAGTTGCGGGTTGTGCTACAGGGCTTTTCGATGGAGTCCCCGCTGTATGAGGACCTGAGCCGCGCAGTCAACGAACTGAACAGCACGCTTCAGGGCGTGAATGATTTGTCGCGCACCCTCGACCAGCGGCCGAGTAGCTTGATCTTCTCGCGCGATCGGCCGAACGATCCGCAACCGACAGCAGGCAAACCATGACGAAGACCCTGTTGCTGCTCCTCGTGACGATTGCGGCCGGTTGTGCGAGCCCGCCGCAGGAGACCACGCGCTACTTGCTGCGTTCGGAGAGTTCCACTCGAGCTGGGGTGATACCGGACGCAAACCTCGTCGGGATCGCCCAGGTGCGCGTCGCGACGTATCTCGATCAGCCGGGCATGATCGTCGAGACGGCCCCGCGCGAGGTGCATTCCGCACGCCTCAACATCTGGGCGGAGCCGCTCAGCGAAGGCGTACGCCACTACCTGCGCTCGGCCCTGTCCCGGGATCTCGGCTATCAAGTGAGCGATGAGAACGCGAGCCGCAACCAGTGGTCGTACGAGGTGCAGGTGGAAATCAACGAGTTCCACGGAACCCTCTCGGGCGAGGCGCGGCTCGTGGCCGCCTGGAGCATCGTGACCTCAGCGTCCTCCGAACCGGTCCGAGGGTTGCACCACAGCGACAGCGAAACCCTTTCGGAGCCTGGCTACGCTGGCCTCGTCGACGCGCAGACCCGACTGCTCGATCGCCTCGCCGCCCGAATCGCCGGCGCGCTGAGAGAACTCCAGGCCCATCGCGAGCTATCCGGGATCGACGACTCCATCGATTGATCGACTCACCTCGGGTCAGCCGATCGCCTACGAGCCCGACCCCAGATGGGTCGGGCGACGACGTGGAAGCTTGCGCCGCGCAGCGGCGAACGCGCAACTAGCCGCGCAGCATTCGTCGCTGTTCGAACTGGAATGCGGCGCCACGGCTGATCTTCGCGAGTTTCAGTTCCTGCGGCACGGATTGGGGATCGGCGGCACGATTGATGACGATATCCCATGCGAATCGCGCGCCACGCGGATCGCTCACCGGATGGCATCTCGCATAGGGGTTCACCGCTCCCGCGATTGCGTCGAGGGCGGGATGGACGGCCTGCGACAGCCCCGCGAACCAGCTGTGGGGAGTCGCGTTCTTCGAAGGCGGAGCAATCGCCAATTGCTATGCGTGCGGTCTGTGGTCCAGTCACCTCGACTCGAAAATTCACATAACCGCGCGGATGGAAGCACGGATGCATCTGGAAAACCTTCGCGATCGCGTCGATATCGTCGCCGACGATTCCAAGAGGCGCGCGAAGGCGTTCCGCAGTCAGCGCTGCGACGCCCGTCCACTGGGCCGCACCGAGTTCGCTCGCGACGCCTGCCCCCGCTCGCTGATCCGCGCAAAGCATGAATGCGCGAGCGAGCAGATGGCTCTGCACCGCAGCCTCCTGCGCAACCACGACAAGAGCGCGGTGGGATAGGTCTTCGAGTTGGAATCCGGGATCAAACGCTCCTGAGTAGTCAGCCCAGCCGCCCGGCTCGCCATCTGCTTTCGGAACCTGGACCTGCGTCTGTGCAATCTTTGCGCCCGCTACGATCTCGAGATTCGGGTGCTGTTCGTAGGGCTCTGCTTCTGCATCGATGAACACCTTCCAACGACACGCTGGATAGCGACCGGCGGGGTCGCGTGGCGGACGGTGGATCGCACGCATCTTCATGCAGGGATGGGCGGCCGCGGCCGTCGCGTCGAAGGTCGGGTCCTCGATGTCGTGACACATCGCCTTGACCCGATCCTCACCGAACGGCTCCACATCCAGCAGGGCCCCGCAATGTGCGAGCCAGAATTCGCCATAGTCCGGTCGGTCGAGCCGAAACTGGAAATCCATGAACTGGTGCGGTGCACCAATGTCGAGCTGAAGATTCTTGAAGACCGTGCCGACCTCGCTTCCCTCGAAATTCAACGCGCGTTGCATCCGCTTCGAGTAGATCGGACTCGCCGCCATCCACTCCTCGATCGCAAACCGCACGTAGGCATCGCCACCACAGTGTTTCACAACGAGCGGCATGCCGACACGATCCTGGAGATGGCCGTTCAGCAGGTACTCGCGGCCGAGATGTGCGAGTGCCTGGCGCGAAAAATCGGCGAGTGTGGCGTCGGCATCGAAGGGTCCTGAATAGTCACGGCGCAGTGTCATGACCTCAAACCTCGGCTCGGAACCCGGACAGCCGGCTCAGCATCTCTTCCATCTCGTTGTGGGAAAACGCAGACATTCTGTTACTCCTGGCTCTCGAGGTTCGCTTCCCCAACGGCGATGGAAAGAGCTCGGCTCGGGCAATGGCGGACGGCGTTCTCCACACTTGCGCGCAGAGACGCGGCCGGGTTTTCGGACCGAACAACGACTTTGTTCTGCTTCTTGTCGATTCCAAACACCTCGGGAGATTCGCTGACACAAACCGCGTGCCCCTGGCACAGATCGAGATCAACTAGGATGCGGAATGCGCCGGCGGCTTGCTCGGCGCCTGCCGCCGACTCTGCGGCGACCGCGGTCGCAGTCGCCGCCGGGCTTCGACGCCGATAGCGCGCCCGACACGGCTGGGCGAGTTGCACGACCATTTTCGAGTGATCGTTGCGGTAGCTGTCTGCCGGCTGCGTGAGTTCGAACTCGAACGCTCTGAGCAGATCGCTGAAGATCGCCTTCAGCTGCATCATCGCGAATGCCGACCCGACGCAGCGATGGCGACCGGCGCCGAACGGAATCCACGCGAACGGCTGCCGATCCTCCTCGCGCCCATCCTCATAGCGGCTCGGATCGAAGCGGTCGGGCTCTGGGAAACACTCCGGCATCCGATTCGACACGGCGGGAGAAACCCCGACGAGCTTGCCCGCCGGCACCGTCCAACCCTTGTAGTGAAAGTCGTACATCACCTTCCGCATCAAAATGATCAGCGGCGGATGCAGCCGAAGCGCCTCCTGGATCGAGTGCTCGAGCTTCGGGATCTCGCGAAGCGCTTGATAGCTGACGTCTCGACCATCCGCGTAGATCTCGTCGAGTTCACCGACCACGCAGCTCATCACGTCGGGATTTTTCAACAGCTCGATCAGCGTCCAAGCGGCCGTTCCCGATGTGGTGTGATGTCCGGCGAACATCATCGAAATGAACATCCCCGTGATCTGGTCGATCGTGTAGCGCGGCTCTCCGTTTTCGTCCTTGATGGTCAACAGAATGTCGAACAGCTCTCGACGAATACGGGGGTCCGCGCGCCGTTTCTCGAAAACACCGTCGAGCAGCTCTACCAGCTGGCGACGCGCCTTGTCCCGTGCCCAGAATGCCGGGATGGGTAAGTTGGGATTCACGTAGGCGATCGCGTCGGTGCCCTTCTCGAGTTCGTAAAAGGTCTGGAAATACTCCGCTGTCAGCTCCTCGCGGAACTCCTTGCCAATCAAGCAAGCGCTCGAGGTGTATATCGTCAGCTCGGCGAAGAAGTCGAGCAGATCGATCTCTCCCTGGTCATCGAGCGTCGCGATCATCCGCCGCACTTCCGACGCGATGGTCTCCGCGTGTGCCTGCATGAACTTCGCCGTCAACGACTGGTTGCGGAGCGCTTGTTTGCGTTGTTCCGGCGTGCCATCGAACACGACGCCCTCGCCGAAGACAGGCGTCATGAACGGGTATGCGGCCGCCTGGTCGAGTTGCTCGTCCGTGCCGCGGAAGAACGCCTCTTGTGCTTCCTCGCCCATCATCATGACGACACGATTGCCGGCGAAGTTGATCTCGCCGATCTCGCCGAGTTCGTCGCGTACCCGTTGAAAGAGTTCGATTGGCTTTTTGCGGAGTTCGAGCAGATGGCCGAGCAGCGGCCATGCCCCCGACAGGACCGGCACGGGGCTGCCACCCCGATGTTCGCTTCTCACGGAATCGACTGCGACCGCCGTACTCATATCGTGCCGCCCGCGGATCGAGCGAAATGCCGGTTTGGGCTGATCATGATTCCTCCGTCTGTCGTCGCCGGCGAAGCTCGCGGGCAAGCGTTTCCTTCAGAAATCCCAGCTCCATTCGCCGCTGCGACGGAGTGGGTCCCTCCAGTTTTTTCATGGCTGCGAGACCCGACATGACCGAGATCGCGTAGTACTGGACGGCGATTGTTCTGCGCGGTGGCAAGCCCGCTTCGCCGAAAAAGCGAGCCCAGAGGTTTCCCCACACCTTGAGAGTCGCGTCCCGCAGCGGGTGATCTGGCGAAGACCAATCGACCGGCGGGATATTGAGCAGAATTTCGAACGTGCATCTGTATTGGTCACTTCCGAAATGCTTCCATGCCGCGTCGATGAAGAGAGCCACCCGCTCATCGAGTGACGTTTCGTCAACGGAAATGCCTGATAGTCCGGCCGCAAACTGGTTGAACGAGTCGACGAGAACCGCAGCCAGGATGCCGTCCTTGTCTCCAAAGTGGTGCTGGGCTGCCCCCCAGCTGACGCCGGACCGGCGGCTGATCTCCGCAGCTGTGGCTCGCTGAAAGCCGACCTGCATGATGGCCTCGACGACCGCTGCCTTGATCAGACGCTGCGTCTCGGCCGTGCGTTCGGCGTGACTCCGCCTTTCCCGGTGGGGCTTGGGGATTTCCAGTTGCTCGCTCATGGCCTGCATGATCTCCCTTGCCCGTCGAGTATGCACCCGTTGCGGGCTGAACATCCTGCTGCAGATTCCGCAGTAATACAATTTGCAATTCAATTGAATTATATATTGCCAACACCCGCTCCGCGATAGCCACGGGCGAGCTGCACGAACGTGCCGTTGTACACTGAGAATGGGAGCGAAGCGTGCACGACCCGAGACCGACACCCGAAGCGATACGCCGCGTCGCGATCCTTGCGCCAATGAGAAGCGAGCTCAGGCCACTCGTGAAGCTATTCAGCCTCACCCGGTCACGGGGGCGGGAAGGTCTTCTCCGGGGAGCTGCCGGCGGCATCGAGGTGGTCGCAACGCTCACCGGCATGGGTATGCGATCGGGAGCGCAGGCTGCCGAGCGCATTCTACATGCGACGTCGCCCGACCATCTGATCGTCGTCGGCATCGCCGGAGGAATCGGCGGGAACGTCGCCATCAACGACTTGATCGTCCCGGAACTCGTGTTGAATCTGGAGACGGGCGAGAAGTTTCAGCCCACTCCTCTGGGTGTCGCGCGACAGCGCGGAACTCTTGCCTCGTCCGACGCGCTGCTCGAGGCGCCCGCTCAGGCCAGGAAGCTGAATGATCAAGGGGTGATCGCGATCGATATGGAGACCGCCGCCATTGCTGCCGTCTGCGAACGACGTGGCTACCCGTGGTCGGTGTTTCGAGCGATCAGCGATCGGGCCGATGACGGAAGCACGGATGCGGCGGTACTCGGCCTCGCCGACTCCGAAGGCAACCCGAACCTGGCAGCGGTGGCCCGCTTCGTGCTGACGCGACCTCAGCGCATTCCACAACTGGTGCGCCTCGCGCGCGGCGCGAATGCGGCCACCCGGACGGCCGCCCTCGCCGCGTTCGATGCTCTGCATCGCGATTGACCGACTATGTCGGCTCCGAAGCCTGGGTCGCCCCTCGGCGCCGACCGTGCCCGAATCCGTCGTCTGCGCGGTGACATGGCGATGCCGATCATGCCTGGATGTCGATCTCGCGCGCGCCACGGTCAAGCCTGGTAGCGTCTGAATCCAACCATGGACTACTTCGACCCCACCTCCTACGCGTACTGGAAGACAGTTGGAGTCGCGGTGCTGTGCGGCGGCATCGTCGGTCTCGAACGGCAACTTCGCGGCAAGCCGGCGGGCGTTCGCACCAGCATCCTGATTTGTTTGAGCACAGCTGTATTCATCAATCTCGGCGCGGCGCTCACGGGTGAGCGCGCGGATCCGACTCGCGTACTCGGAGCGCTCGTGACCGGAGTCGGGTTCCTGGGTGCGGGAGTCATGTTCTCGCGCGAGGGCGTGGTTGTTGGTGTAACGACGGCGGCCGTGATCTGGATACTCGCCGCGATCGGCGTCGCGACAGGGCTCGGACGCTTCCACGGCGCGATCGCATTGTCTCTCACCACGGTCGCGGTTCTTGTCGGTATCGAGCTGCTCGAGTCCAGTGTCAAGTGGCTCGCCCGCGGCGTGCACCGGAGGACGTAAGCTCAGGCGCGCACTGTCACTTGGAACACTGAGATGGAACCAGCGCGGCAGCCTTTTGCCGTGTGCGCCCGACGCGGACACTGGATAGCCTGCGCGCTCCCAATCAATCGGACATGAAATCCATGCGCATCATCAACAGCCCGACGATTCCCCTCGTTCTGCTTTGCTGTGCCTTCATCGGCGCGAACACGTGCCCGCCACGGCGCAGTCCGTCGACCGTGCCGCGCTACGCCAGACCGCCAAGGCAATCTTCCAAACTCTCCCCGACGAGGCCGCAAACCCGGCGAATCCCACGAGCGACGCCAAGATCGCGCTCGGCCGAATGCTCTACTACGAAACGCGCCTGTCGAAGAATCACGATATCTCGTGTAATAGCTGCCACGGCCTGTCCAGCTGGGGCGTAGACGGCGAGCCCACATCCCCGGGCATCGCGGCCAGCGCGGCGGCCGGAATTCTCCCAGCGTCTACAACGCGGCATTCCATGTGGCCCAATTTTGGGACGGCCGAGCTGCGGACGTCGAAGCGCAGGCCGGCGGGCCGATCCTCAATCCCATCGAGATGGCCATGCCCGACGAAGCCAGCGTCCTCGCCGTGATCGGGTCGATTCCCGATTATCCGCCGTTGTTCGCCGCCGCTTTTCCGGACGACGCCGACCCCGTCAGCTATGCCAACCTCGCACGCGCTATCGCCGCCTTCGAGCGCCGGCTCGTCACGCAGGGACGATTCGACCAGTTCCTCAACGGCGACGATGCGGCCCTGACGGATGCTGAAATGCAAGGCCTCCAGACCTTTGTGTCCACCGGATGCATCACCTGCCACATGGGGCCGACGATCGGTGGCTCGATGTACCAGAAGCTCGGACTCGTCGAGCCCTACCCCACCAAGGACAATGGCCGCGAAGACGCGACCGGCAACACCGCCGACCGCGGCTTTTTCAAGGTCCCGTCGCTGAGAAACATCGCGGAGACCAGTCCCTATTTCCACGACGGTTCGATAGCGACATTGGATGACGCCATCCGCCCGATGGCCAAACACCAGCTCGGAAAGACCCTGGACGCTGCGGAGGTGAGTGCCATCCGAAATTTCCTGCTTGCGCTCACTGGCGACGTCGATGCCAATTACATCGCCATGCCCGTGCTGCCCCCGAGCGGGCCGACCACACCCGCGCCCGATCCGAACTAGGAGTCCGACCCAAGATGGGTCGGACGACGCGGCGGAAGCCTTCGCCGCGCAGCGGCGAACGCGCAACGAACTGCCGATTCGACGGGCGACGCCGCCGTGCGGAAATCACCGCCCGGTCGATCGGCGAAGCCTCAAGGGAATTTGGCCCTCGTCCGATTCATGGACATGCGAGGTCGTATTCGCGCACTCCAGAGCGCCTTGTGGAAGCTCCCGCCGGTGGAGGCGTTTCGCAACCGGAAGCGAGCCGGACGAGAAGCGATCGACTTCGCGCAGGCGCCCCCAGGTGAGATACCCATTCTCGTCTACCAGATGACGAACGTGGGATCCTTGACTGTGGTCCGGACACTCGAGTCCATTCGGCTCGATCGAACCGTGCACCACGTACACCACATGACGGCCCCGAAGACCCGGACCGGAATTCGTCGCCATCTACCGGTCGGAATTGGGCTTCCGTACGATTCATTGCTCGGTCACGCGCTCGGCGACAAGATTCGGCAAGCCGACTCCCCTCAGATCCCGGTCATCACGCTGGTCCGCGACCCGATCGCGCGAGAACTCTCCGAATGCGTCCAGGCCGTCGTCGCAGACCCGAGCCTGCGGGGTGACGCTGGGCTCGACGCCGATCGGGTGCTGCAATACCTGGAGCGACGCTTTCGTCTCGAGAGTGTATGTCAAGGAGCGAAAGCCTGGTTCGATCAGGAAGTCAAGCAGATGCTCGGTATCGACGTATTTGCCTTGCCGTTCCCGAAGCAGGCCGGGTATGCGATGTATCAATCGAGGCGGGCTCGCGTTCTACTGCTGCGCATGGAAGACTTCGATCGAGTGCTCGGACCGGCACTCGCCGAGTTTCTCGACCTGCACGAGGTACCCAAAATCGTTCCGGCGACCGCCCCGGATTGCGACGAATACAACAGCGTAGTGGAGAAATTCCGTCTTCCCCGGGCCGAGGTCGAGCGCGTCTACGCAGACCGCCTCACGCGGCACTTCTACCCAGCCGAGACCATCGAACGCTTCACCGAACGCTGGACGCGCCCGATTCCCTGAGTTCGCACACTGCCCTGCCCCCTCAATCTTCGTCGTGTGCTTCCTTGACGCGGTAGTCGCCGAACGGCTCGTCTCGTTGCTGTAGCGCTTGCTTCAGACCCTGCTTGCGCGTATTCGCCATGAACTCGTGCATGCTCTTCTGGTGTGTACCGAGCGCGCACAATTCGGAGCCCAAGCGGATTCCAGTGTGCAGTCCCATGATTTCCATCTGCCGGTGGACGACACGCTTGTTCAATTGGACCAGATCGGGTGGTACTCCAACCACGCGCTTGGCGACCTCGAGAACCTTCTGTTCCAGTTGATCGGCCGGATACGACGCGTTCGCCCACCCCAACGCGGCTGCTTCGATACCGGAAATCGAATCGCCGGTAATCATCATCTCCATCGCCTTGCGCATACCCACGAACCAGGCGTGAAAGTGATTGTCCGGAACCCCAAATCGGACTGCCGGATACCCCATTTCCGCATCGTCGGCCATGTAAACCAAGTCGCAGCAGGTGGCGAGTTCGCTGCCACCGGCGAGGCAGTAGCCGTGCACTTGTGCGATCACCGGCTTGCCGAGTTCCCAGATGCTCATCCATCCTTGCGTGACGCGTCGCGGCCAATGGCCATCACCACCTGGCGTATACCACGGATATTCCTGGCCCTCGTTACCAGCACCCAGCTCGTAGCCGGATGAGAAGCATTTCCCAGCTCCGCGAACGATCATCACGCGGACCTCGGGATCCGCGTCTGCGGCTTTCAGCTCCTCGATGATGCCACCGCGTAGCGCGTGGTTCAGCGCATTGCGTTTTTCGGGCCGGTTCAATGTAATCCGACGAACTCCGGGAGCCGGATCGTCGACCAGGACGACTTTCGAACTCACTGGGTTTCCTCCAGGGCGTGTCGATAAAAGTAGGGGACGCCGACGGTAGCAGCGAACTCGGCGGAATCGGCGACTCGGTAGCGCAGCCAGCCCAAAACTGCGGCGTTGCCGGCTTGTCGGTTCGGCGTGCTAAATACAACCCAGAACGGATGGCGGACAGCAGACTCAGGGGGAATTCGATGCAAAGAATCGTGCGAATCGCAGCCGCCGTTCCCGGTGTGCTCATGCTCATCACGGGTCTCCAGTGGCTACTGAGACCCGAGTCGGCCGCGCAAGGGTTGGGTATGCCACTACTCGAAGGGGTGGCCCGCAGTACGCAGATCGGAGATCTGGGCGCATTCTTCTTCGCCACCGCCGCGATGATCCTGCTGGGCGCAATCCAGGCCAACGCCCAATGGCTCTGCGCTGCGGCCATGCTGCTCGGTGGCGCGGCGTTGATGCGAACCGCCTCGTGGATGCTCCACGGTGCAGCATTCGCGACCCGGTTCGTCGTGGCCGAAGTGGTGATGACCGCGATCCTGCTCGTCTGCGCATCGAAAATCGATCCGGATCCAGACGTCGCGCACCGTTAGTTCGGTCCGATCGTGCCGGGCTATGCCCCGATCGGACCGATTTCCTCTGGCACGCTGACCACACAGATGTGTGAGATGTCGGCCGACGAGCGCCCGACGCGGAGTTCGTACGAGCCCGCATCGATGTACCAGCCCTGCTCGGGTCGCCTGGCGGAACCCGCGCCGGGCCCCATGGCCGCCATCGCGAAAAGCCGCGCCCGCACCAATTCGTATCCTGGATCGGCTGGATCCCAGTGTGCAAACGCGCGTGGTCCGAGTTCGAATGTCGCATCGGATGTCTCGCCCGGATCGAGCCACAGCTTCGCGAACGCGCGCAGCTCGAACGACGGTCGAAACAGGCTCGGGTGCTTGGGGGCTACGTAGCACTGCACGACTTCGCAGCCTCGGCGCAACCCCGTGTTCGTGACCGGAACTGCGACCGAGATCGGATCGCCGCAGTACGCATCGGCCGATAGCCGAGGGATGCCGATCTCGAAAGTCGAATACGATAGACCGTGACCAAACGGGAAGCGCACAGGCAGTTCGCGCGTCGAGTACCAGCGATAGCCGACCAACAATCCCTCCCCGTAGCGAAGCTCGGAATTCTCGCCCGCGAAATTCCCGAACGCGGGGTTGTGCTCCTCGCGCAACGGCAGTGTCGTCGGTAGGCGCCCGCCCGGTTCGGCCGAACCGAGCAAGACATCGACGAGCGCGTCGGCCATCTCCTGGCCACCGAACCAGATCTGCAGGATCGCAGCGGCCTGGTCGCACCAATCCATTGCGACTGGCGAGCCGGTGTTCACGCACACGACGCTGCGCGGGTTCGCCGCACAGACACGGCGAATCAACTCGTCCTGTTCGCCCGGAAGCTGCATCGATTCGCGGTCGCGCCCCTCAGTCTCCCAGTCGCCGTTGGTTCCCACCACCAACACGGCAACATCCGCTGCAGCGGCGGCCGCGACCGCACGCTGCATCATATCTTCGGGCAAGGGCGGGCGATGCCCGACCACCACTCCGCGCAAGAGTCTTGCGCTGCCACAGGTGAAATCGATCGACAACTCGACCGGCCTGCCCGCGAGCAGTTCGACCGCTGCCTCTATTTCGCGACTCCCCATACCGAAGAACGCCGAGCCGGGTCCCGGTGGGCTCTCGATCCCGTCGAGCACGATGTCGCCATCGATCTGGACTCGAGCCAATCCGGCTTGAATCAGTGTGAACGTGTGAACGCCCGATTCAGTCGGCGTAAACGTCCCGACCGCTCGAAATGAGAAATCCTGGGGGACGCCCTCACCCGGTGGCCCGAAAAACAGGATCTGTCCGTTCCGATTCGAACCCAGATGCACCGGTTCGCCTTGCCAATCGACGTTTCCGAAAAACGCGATCTCGAGTCCAGTGCTGGCGTCGGGCTTCATCAGAGAATCGGCGTGGAGCGGAGGAACGGATTTCTCGGTCCAACAACCGCGCTCGTGGGTGATCTCGACAGTCTCGCCGAGTCGCTTGCGCAGCGCCTCCAGCGGAGTCACTTCGTAGTGTGCGCGCAGCGTGGCGGAGCCGCCGCCCATGATGTGACAGCGGTCCGCGTTCGGACCGATCAGCGCGATTCGCCGCAAGCCAGCGGTCGCGAGCGGGAGCAACTCCTCGTTTTTCAGCAGCACCATCGAATCCGTCGCCACTTCACGGGCGAGTTCGCGGTGTGTGGGCAGATCGATGCTGCGTTCCGCCTGTTCTTGACGAGAACCTCGAACAGAGTCGATAGCATCGTCGAGTGCGCCCAGGCGTTTCCAAACCCCGAGCATGCGCGCGACCTGATCGGTGACGATCGATTCATCGAGTTCGCCGGCCCGTACGGCCTCCGCGAGTGCCGCGCCGAAGAAACGTCCGGGGCCAGGCATCTGCAGGTCGAGACCCGCCCGGGCCGAATCGAGCGTAGACCCGACCGAGAACCAATCGGTCAACACGAATCCCTCGAAGCCCCACTCGTCTCGGAGCACGCGGGTCAACAGCCACGCGTCCTCTGAACAGAACGTTCCGTTGAGTCGGTTATAGGCCGTCATGATGCCAAGCGTGCCGCCTTCTTTTACCGCCAGCTCGAAGGGCACCAGATAAATCTCCCGCAGTGTCCGCGCATCGACGACTGAATCGATCGTGTTGCGCTCGTGCTCGGCGTCGTTCGCGACAAAATGCTTTGCCGTGGTTGCGACTCCTTCAGATTGCACACCGCGCACGAACCCCGCCGCGATCTTTCCCGACAGCAGCGGATCCTCCGAGTAGCACTCGAAATTCCTGCCGCCCAGCGGTGACCGGTGAAGGTTTATCGTGGGTGCGAGCAATACCCGACAAGCCTTCGTCCGCGCTTCCTGGCCTAGCATCACACCGATGCGCTCGATCAGCGACGGGTTCCAGGTCGCCCCCAACGCGGACCCGCACGGAACACAGACGGCGGTGGCATCCCCGACGCCCAGCAGCGACGAACCGCGCGCGCCGTTGGGACCATCGGTCACGCGGATCGATGGAAGATCGAGCCGCGCGATGGCATGGGTGGACCACATGTCCGCGCCGGCGGTCAAGTGCGCCTTCTCGTCGAGCGTGAGCTCTGCCAGAGCCTTTTCGAGGTCCATGAGTATTCTCCAGGGTCGTGTGGGCGCTATCGAGTTGACGGTAGCTACTCCTTACGGAACGGAAAAATCCACCCGCCTCGCGCGTTGCTCAGTGACGGGCATCCGAGCTGCGATCAGGTCGCCCGCCCCTCGAGTAGTTGCGGAATCAACTGGTCGAGGGAAACGGGCAACATTTCGAACTGAATCTCGGGCTCACCACGCGTCGGTGGGTACTTGTCGTTCAGAGCGCCAACGAACGCTCGCACCATCTCGAACTGGTAGCCCCCCGGTTCTCCGTTCTGAATGAAGTAGTCGAACGAGTTCTTCGATGTGAGAACCCGCAGGTAGCGGTCGTGCAGTACGCGCTCGAGCCCCCCACATACTGTGCGGTGAGATGCTTACCCAATGGATGTGGAGCCTCTCGCGTCTTTTCGCCGATCTCGGTGACGCTGCTTTCGGGCTCGTTTCCACCGCAGCCCGCCGCGAGCCGCAGCCAGGCGGCGAACAGCCAGCTCGCAGCGGCACGTCTCCGGCGAGTGGCGAAGGGCATTGTGTGGATCCGACCTCTACGGGCTCTCTCTACGGGCTTTCTCTACGGGCTCTCTCTACGGGCTCTACGGGCTCTACGGGCTCTACGGGCTCGATGGGCCCGCAACGCCACAGGCTCTGAAGTGAGGGTGCACGAACTCGATCGCGGTGTATGGTAGTGCCGAACGCGATGTGACAGTAGACCCGGGGCGGGAGGTGGATAGAGTGCGGATGCTCAAGGCGTTGGCGGTAGCCGTTGGATCGTTGGTTCTCGTAGTGGGAGTCGGGATAGCGATGGCGCGGATGGGCGATGGCCCGATCATGATCATTCCCGGTGGCCCACTCATCGCAGGCGAATTGGTAACGGGTGATGAACCGGATTGGAGTTTCGCGCGAGATACCGACGTGATGGAATTCCAATTGGAAAACCCGCCACAGTCTCGCGTCATCTGGCTGCTCGTCCACGACAAGAAGCTCTTCATCGTGAGCGGATACATGAACACGACCGTCGGGAAGGTGTGGAAGAAGTGGCCCGCGCAGGCCGTACTGGATGGACGGGCCGTGATCCGGATCGATGGAAAACGCTACGAGCGAACGGCTACGCGCATAGTCGACGACCCCACTTTGATCGGCGCACTCGCGGCCGAAGCGAGCCGAAAATACGGCGTCGCGATGACAGCCGATATGGCCGACACCGGTGATGCCTGGTTCTTCGCGCTGACGCCTCGGAGCTGAAGACGCGATTTTCGGAGGTTTCGGAGACTTCGAAGCTTTCGCATCTGCACCTCGATCTCTCCGCGCGTACCGGTCACGAAAAGCTCCCCGCTACTGCGACTTGCCGGCCTCCTCGAGCTGGCGCATTTGTTCCCAACCCACGTAATGCGTGAAACCGGCGTCGCTGAAAAACAACACCGGACCGTCGCAGATGAACAGATACTCAGTGTCTTCGAGCGCGGTGGTCGTTTCGTGGACCATGCCGTTGGCTTCGTAGACGTAGTCGCCCGCTTCCAGAATGCCGTCGCGAACTTCGAGTCGCCCCTTCAACACGAACGTGTGTGCCGCGCTCAAGTGCTTGTGCGCATCTGCGACATAACCTTTGTTCCAGCGGAACAAGGCCGCCCATCTGCCGGACTCGGCGCCGGTCCACAGCACCTTGATCCAGGAGGTCGCACCGGTGGCAACCCAATCCCGATCCTTGGCGGCGACGAGCGTATCCATGACTTCGGAATTGAAGGGTGAAATGTCCTGCGGTAGTCCCATGTCGTGTCCTCGCGTGCGAGCGGGAAGCCAAAGGGCTCCCGATTCCAATCCTTGAGGATAGGGGTTCTGACCCCAATCACCGGATCAGCGCTCCAGATTTCCGACCCGCAGACCGATACAGAGAGCGCGGTAGTTGGCCAGACATGCCGCTACCGGATGATCGTCCCGTATTTCTCGGCCACGGTTTCCCGGTCACGCCCCCGAGATAGGAATTGCGATGATTCGCGTCGCCGCGCTGGGGCTGACCGCCGTGACGGGCTTTTCGGCCCTTGTCTACCAGGTCGCGTGGCAAAAGTATCTGGCGGCACTGTTGGGTTCTCACAGCGAAGCGACTGCCGCGGTACTCGGGATTTTTCTGGGCGGATTGTCGCTGGGTTACTGGCTGTTCGGACGGCTGGCCCAGCGGTTGGGCGGCCCCGGGGGCGCCGATGTCGAGCCGCGACAACTCCTGGCAGTCTACGGCCTCGTGGAAGCGGGCGTGGGTGCATACGCGTTGCTGTTTCCGTGGCTCTTTCGCGCGGCACTCGCGCTATCGCTGTCGGCCCCGCAAGGTATCGCCGGCCTCGCGTTCGGCTTCGACGTGCTGCTCGCGGCAGTCCTGATCGGACCGCCAACGCTTCTGATGGGCGGCACGATCCCGCTCCTGACCCAGGCCCTCGCGCGGGGCGCGATCGACGCGACGCGTATTCACGCACTGGTCTACGCCACCAACAGTGCCGGTGCGTTCGTCGGCGCGTTGGTGGCCGGTTTCTGGCTGCTGCCCGCATTCGGACTGAAGACGGGCGTCATTTCGATGGGCATCATCAACCTCGCGGTGGGTCTGGCATTCGTCGGACTCGCCCGCTTCCAATCCAATTCCCGATTCGCCCGAAAACTCCCAGCGAACGAGCCGGTACAGGCGACGCGACGGGTGACATTCACCGCGGTCGCTCTGCTCTCGGGGTTCTCGTTGATGACGTTGCAGGTCGTCTTCAATCGCATCGCGGCATTGTCGTTCGGTGATTCGCATGTCGCGTTCGCGATGATCGTCGCTTGCTTCGTTCTGTGTATCGCGATGGGGAGCCTCGCGGTGGCCGGCTTCGACCGGATCGATCGCCGGGTACTGATCGGCTGCCAGTGGGCGCTGGTCGCTGCACTGGCATTGCTGTATCCACACATCGAAGACGCCCCGTACTGGGCACATCGACTCCGCACCTACTTCCCCGCCCCAGGCGGAAGCCTGCTGCTGTACCACGCGCTGAGTTTCGTGTCGATCTTCGCGGTGTTGTCGATTCCGCTGAGTCTTGCGGGCGCCACCCTCCCGCTGATCTTTCACCACCTGCGAAACGAATGGGGCGACCTCGGCGCCGTCGCGGGGCGGTTGTATGGCTGGAACACGCTGGGTTCGCTGCTGGGAGCGCTGATCGGTGGCTACGCGCTGTTGAATTGGCTCGATCTACACCACGTCTACCGCATCGCACTGCTCGCCTTGATCGCCGCCGCCGGCATCCTCACGCTCACTTTGACGTCGCAGCGCACGATTGTGTGGGTCGCCGTCGTCGGCTGCATGGTTCTTGCGATCTCGCAACCGGCCTGGGCACCCAGAAAACTTTCGGCCGGCCTGTTCAACCTGCGCAGGGCATTCACACATTCGCGCGGGGGTCCAGCGGAATTCTTTGATCACTATCTGAACGAGAGACCAGCCGACTTTCTGGTATTCCACAGCGACGGCCCAACCTCGACGGTTTCGGTCGAGCAATTCGAACGCGATGGCCAGACCATCTCGATCCTGAAGACCAATGGGAAGTCCGAGGGGGCGATACCGCTCGACAATCCGACTACATCGATGCTCGCGCTGGTCCCCGCAATCCTACAAGCGGCTCCCAAGCGCGCCTTCGTGATCGGATATGGGACCGGCGAGACGGTCGGCACGCTGGCGGGGATCGACTCGCTCGAAGAAGTCGTGGTCGCCGAAATTTCGCAGGGCGTCATCGACGCCGCACCCTGGTTCGAGGACCACAACGGACACGCACTCGCCAACCCCAAGACGCGGCTGTTGCGCACCGATGCCTATCGGACCCTCCTGCGCACCAGCCAGCGCTTCGACATCATCGCGTCCGAGCCGAGTAACCCGTGGGTGAGCGGCGTCGAACTGCTCTTCAGCCGCGACTTCCTGGAGGTGGCGCGCGACAAACTCACACCCGACGGGATTTATGCCCAATGGTTCCAGACCTACCAGATGGACGAGCGGACCGTCGCACTCGCGCTGCAGACCTACCGCCAGGTGTTCGACGAAGTCTCGGTCTGGTACATGCGCGGCACCGACTTGTTGATCCTGGGATACAAGCGCGCCGACCCGGGCGGCCCCAACCCATTGGCCGACCTGGAAGAACGCTGGCAGCGCGCAGATTATCAAGACGCCTTCGCCAGGATTTCGATCGATTCGCTCGGCGAGTTGCTGGCACACGAATTGTTCCCGCTTGGTGTCATCACGGCGGCGGAACTCCCCGACGAAATTCACACACTCGAACATCCGATTCTCAGCCACTACGCGGTCCGAGCGTACTTTCGAGGCGAGCCTGCAAGACTGCCAGCCACCCATTCCGATGAGCCGGCAGCCGTCGGGGCGCGCAATTCGCTGCTGCGCCGTTACATCGAGCATCGCGGAGGCCTCTCCGACGACGAGCGATACGCAGTGTTGGAAGAAACCTGCGTCTACCAGATGGCGCTGTGCGCGACGCTGATCGCGAAGTGGGGCATCGATGCGCCCGGTTCCGACGGATACAGGCGAGCCATCGACGCGGCTCGCGCGAGCCCCTATCACGCCCCCTTCGCCAGGATCGAAATCCAATCGCGGATCGCGCTACTGCTCGGGGCGCAAAACGGCGTCGCAATGAAGACGCGAGATCAGCGGCTGCGCATCGCCAAGTTCTATCGCCGCTTCTATCACCACGCGGCGCCGTTTGTGCCCGAGATCCTCGATCGGGTCGCCGGACGGCGCCTCGAAGCGCTGCACGCTGCCATTCCGTAACGGCTGCGTGCGATCTGGACCGACGATTGTGATCGCCGGCACGCCAAGAAGTGGCACACCCACCCATCGAATCGGGGATTCGCGAAAGAAATTCTCGCGCACTGCTTGATTCTTCCAAGCACACTGCAGTTCTGCACCTGGCCTGCGATCGATTTGCCGGGTCGCGAACTTCCACGCGTTGGGAGGTTCTCACCTCAATCCGCGTTGCGGCCGAAGAGTCTGATGAAGAGTCTGAAGGGAGAGCGGATGCGCGGCCTCAACATCGCGTTGATCATTGCCATCACAGTCGCCGGGACACTTCCCGCGGCTGCAGCCAGTTTCACGGGCGGTGTTGTGATACCGGCCGGCGCGACAGTCGAAGACATGGTGACGGACGGAACGCTCGCCGGTACGACGATCGTCGGCACGTTCCCGACGGGTGGCGGCACCAATGAAGGCTTTCGGATCGACGATGTCGACTACACGAGCCTGGTCGATCTCCCTGCCAGCAATACCGAGGCGCATGCGGTAGCAGGCGACAGGTCCATCGTCGTCGGCAAGAGCGACGTGGGTGGGCAGCACGCGGTCTACTGGGACAACAACGACAACATCATCGCGCTTACGACAGCAAAAAGTGACGCCATTGGCGTAAACTTCGACGGAAGCGTAATCGTCGGCAAGACGAAATCAGGCGTCGACACAGCCGTCAAGTGGGTCATCGATGGCGGCGGCGGGATCACCGAGACGATCCTCGGAGACCTGGGTGGCGGCAAGAGCGAAGCTCGCGGTGTCTCCGACGACGGAAACTGGGTCGTCGGCAAAGGCACCAACCTCGCCGGTGACAAGGTCGCGCTGATGTGGGATAGCAGTGGGGCTATCACAGAGATCGGTGACCTCGTGGGCGGAAAGGGCGATGCAGTAGCCAACGACGTCAACAGCGACGGTACGGTTGTCGTCGGCATGGCCGACATCGCGGGAGGCAAAGTGGCCTTCCGCTGGGAAAACCTGGGGGCGACCACGGTGATGGTCTCGCTCGGGACCCTGGGCAGCGGGGACTCAGAAGCGACCGGCGTGTCGGCGGACGGTTCGATCGTCGTCGGAACGTCAGGCAACGGCGCCGCTGAGGAAGCCTTCATCTGGACGCAGGCCGACGGGATCCGAAGCCTCAGGGAGTACCTGATCACCGAGTACGGCCTCGCGGTCGAGCTAGCCGACTGGACATTCGAAAGCGCCAGCATTTCAGCTGACGGTCAAACCGTCGTCGGCATCGGAACCAATGCCGGGGTGACCCAGTCGTTCCTCGCCCAGATACCCGAACCGTCCACCTACGCCATGCTGATGTTCGGACTGATCGGGCTCGGATGGGCTGGCCGGCGGCGGCCGCTAACGGCGCGAACTTCTTCGAATCTGCGCGGTCCTCGTGCGGAAGCATCGCGATTGCTCTGAACCGCACTGCTTGGCACTGCGACCACTGCTCGATTCCGCTCCGGATTCGAAGCGGCGGGGTTCGAAGGCCAACGCTCGTCCGGAGGCACACGTCCCGCCAACTGGCGGGATCTGTCACTGCGATCCGACTTGTTCGCGTGGATCGATTTCCTGGGCCGAGAGCAGCTCGACGACTGTGTCGCCGTATCGGCGCGCGATCGGATCCTGGACGCAGTCTGCCTCGATGTTTGATCACTCACCTGTTGGGAATTCGATTACCGCTGCGTAGAATCGCCCCTTTCCCTGGTTCGCAGCGCAGGACACCGACGATGAGAGTGCTGATCGATACCGACCCCGCGATGGGTTCGCTAGGCGGCGACCCCGAAGACGGTTTCGCGATCCTATTGGCATTGAACTCGCCAGAGCTGACGGTCGATGGGATCACGGTCGTTGCCGGCAACGTGCCAGTCGACAAGGGTTATTCGAACGCGGTGCACCTACTGGTGATGGCCGGCCGCAACGAAGTGCCGGTGTACCGTGGCGCCGCTGGGCCGGTATCGCCCAAGAGGACGGCGCAAATCCGTTGGCTCGAAAAGCGTGGAGAATTGGAGCAGATCTCGCCCGCCGCGAGCCCACCCAACGGCGAAGCAGATGCGGCGGAATTCATGGTCCGGCATGTTTTGGACTCTCCCGGCGAGATCACATTGATTGCGATTGGTCCGCTGACCAACGTGGCCCTCGCGCTCCGACGCGAGCCCCGCTTCGCGCAATCCGTTTCGCGAATCGTCATGATGGCGGGCGCGGCCAAGGTTTCCGGAAATGTGACACCCTCCGCGGAGTTCAACTGCTGGATGGATCCCGAAGCCGCCGCGGAAGTTTTTGCATCGGGGATCGAGATCACGATGGTCGGCCTCGATGTCTGCGAGCAGACCCACCTGCGTGAGGAGCCGCTGTTCGAACTCCGCCACAGCAGCTCGCCGCTGGGCCGATTCGTCGGGACGGCAGCGCTACCGTTCATCGCATGGCGACGCCGGTTTTCCGCAAGCGACGATCTCCACCTCTATGATTCGTTGGCTGTCGCGACCGCATTTCGACCCGAAATTCTGACGCTCGAACCGGCCTGGGTAGCCATCGAAACGGCGGGCAGCCACACCGCGGGCGAGACCGTCGTGTGGCTGAATCCAGTCCTGCGCAAAGAGCCGAACGCAAGGGTCGGGCTTTCACTGGATTCCGCCGCATTCGAGACCCTATTCGAACAGCGGGTGATTGCACCAATGCGCGAATAGCTGCAACGTCAAGCGGGGTCGCAGCCGCTCGGCCGATGTGCGATTGACTACACAGCAACAGGCAGCAACAGGCAGCAACAGGCTGGCTCTCGAACGGAGCCGGCTCCTTTCAAGAGCCAGCTTCGCCCGACAGGAGAACACGACGTGTCAGACATGGTTCGACTCGCGATCGACTTCGAGAACCCGAGCCCCGAATGGTGGGAGAGCGGTGGACACGACCTTTGGGAAGCGATCCTCGAGGGCTTCGACAACAACGACGCGGTCGTCGACCGCTCGATCGCTGATTCGTGGCTCGCCGAAGCCGCGAAGCTACCGGGCTGGGAGGGCGGGCCCGTTTTTTCTCCGCACCCCATCTGTATCAAGGAAGTCAACGAAGACGAACTCCTGTGAGTGTTCGTGACCCTTGTGCCAGTTCGCTGATGCGCTAGCTGCCCTCTGCTCGGTCTGGCCCCTTCCACTCTCAATAACTAACCCGAGCAATTCATTCCCGAACAAGAAGAGCTCGCGGCGAACGAACGATCGGCGATGTCGGCCGAAGAAATGCCAGATCTCATCCGGCGCATCGATGTCTCGGTTGGTGGAGCCGACGTACTTCGCGGTCAACCATCGCGACCCCAACTCCGGACCACCCGGGACGCTGTGGGCTCCATTGTGAACCGCATACAGGACCACTTCATCTCCACCGGGGACCCCCCAGTGGCTGCGCGTGACTGTCGAGCCGTCGTCTGGGTCACGGTCGGGAAAGGTTGACCTCCGGCTCGTCAGCGACAGCGTTTACCGCGAGCCAATGCGCGACAGTTTCGCGCGTCGAACAGGCCCGAAACAGCAGCGCCAGCAACGCGCCCACAAGAATCGCAATCCCACGAAGCATCGGGTGGTCTCCATGTGGTGAGGGCACGCTGAGAACGTCTGCGCTGATTCGATGTGCGTTGATTGCGTGTGTCGTCAGTTTGCGGGCAATCTGTGTCAGCCCGGAGCCGGTCGAAGTTCGAACCACCACACTTGCGCGCGAGACGCCCAGCCGTCGGGTTCGATCGCGTACTTGGTGGCGATCGCGCGGCGCAACGTCTCGACCCGCTCGGTGTCCGTGACCCGCACAGCATGACAGCGATAGATCTGTCCATGCACGCGCACGCGAACCCGCGGGTCAGCGAGTACTTGATGTGGCCAGCGTTTGATCGGAGTCAGGAAGTCCGCCGGGAGATACACCGACCCGCCGACCACGACGTTCCAGGTCGTGATCGAGCGCGGCTGCGGCGCGCGAACTTCTACCTCCACTTCGGCGAGATCGGCGAATCGGCTTGCGGGCAGCTCCGAGCACGAGCGCTCCGGGACGCCCGTCAGGAAAGCACCGCCCGGTATCATTGCCCACGGACCATCCATTCGGGCCGCGAACGATCGACCGATTGCCAGAGACAACAGCAGCGCGCCGAGCGCGACGGCGATCGCTCGCGTCCGGCGGAGGCCGCGCTTCATCCGACCGCGCGGCGCAGCGCCTGGCCGGGTCTCGCACCGGTGTGCTCCCCGTCGCGCACGACTTCGGTGCCGTTGACGAACACCCGAACGATGCCGTCGGGATACTGGTTGGGGTCTTCGAAGGTCCCGCGATCGATGATCGCGTCCGGGTCGAACAGCACCAGATCCGCGAACGCCCCCGGGCGGAGTTCGCCGCGATCTTGCAGACCGAACTTGCGCGCCGACATGCCGGTCATGCGATGAATGGCGTCTTCTAGCGGGAACAAACCGAGATCCCGTGCGTAGTGTCCAATCACCCGTGCGAAGGTCCCGTACAACCGCGGGTGGGGTTTGCCTTCCAGGGTGGGGATTCCATCCGAGCCGATCATCGTCGTAGGATGACACATGACGGTGCGGACATCGTTTTCGTCCATCGTGTGCAATACGACCGTGGCACCGGGCTCACTTTCCAACACGCGAAGGGCGATGTCAGTCCCCGTGACCGACAGCAGCGCTCCCAACTGGTGGAGCGTCTTGCCCTCCCATTCCGGGTGGCTCGACGTCGATGCGATCACGATGCGCTCGAGAGCGTTCGGGTCGTCGATCAGCGCTTTGTCCTGGTCCTGTGCGACGGCTGATAACACGGTACTCCCAGCGGTGTATGGATACTGATCCGCGTGCACATCGACACCGCGACGTCGCGCGGCCTCGATCAGCGCGATCGAATCCCGAACCCGCCCCCAGTTGGCGGGCCCACTCGCTTTGTGGTGAGAAATCTGAACCGACACACCGGCTCGCTCGCCGATCTCGATTGCCTCCGCGACGGCCTCGAGCAGGCGTGCTCCCTCGTTTCGCATATGTGTCGCGTACAGCCCTCCCGATTCCGACATCCGCGAAGCGAGCGATACGATTTCGTCGGTCTGCGCGTGTCGGCTGGGCTCGTACACCAGCCCCGTCGACAAACCGACGGCGCCGGCTTCGAGACCTTCGCGCAAGTGAGACTCCATGCGCACCATTTCGTCCGTACTCGGCACGCGCTTCGCCCCACCCATCGCCTCGAGCCGTAGCGTCCCGTGCCCGACCAGGACAGCCACATTTACGCTGACTGGATTCGCGTCGAGGTGAGCGAAGTAGCCGGCATAGCCGCTCCACTGAGGTAGCGTGTCGTGGGGATGAAACGCACGCGCCATCAGCGCTGCCTGCTCGTGGGGCGCGGCTCCGAATCCGCAGTTTCCCACCACACACGTGGTGACTCCGCCGCGCACCTTGAAGGCCATCTCAGGATGCAACACGGCCGCGAAATCGTCGTGGGTGTGGACGTCGATGAACCCGGGCGACAAGGCCAGGCCTTGCGCGTCGATCTCGATCGAACCTCGCCGCGGAACTTCGCCCACGCGATCGATCCGCTCCCCGCGAATCGACACATCCCCGACGGTCGGCGGTACGCCTGCCCCTGGGGTGCCTGCGGCGATACCGGTATACAGGGTCGCATTGCGGATGACGATGTCGCTCACGTGAGTTTCCCCCTTTCAGGTTTTTCTGCGTTGTTCGCGGCTCTGGCGGTAACGCAGTCTAGGGCGAAGCGCTTCCGGTTTCTTCTGCATGCATCGGGCCGGGCTCGATCGCAGTGACGAAGAGCCTCTGGACTTGGCTGGGGGCCAGAAAACGAAAGCAACGCGGAGCGCGCGCCGGCGCGATGCCGAACGCACCCTCGTACCATCGAAGCGCTCGAGTTGATTCAGGACGACGGCAAGCGCCGAGTGCGGTTGCAGCGGCTGATCGACGAGCGCTAGTTCGGATAACTCACCTTCCACAGCCAGGTTCGTTTGAAGACCCTTCCCGCGAACGGCCGGCCGCTGAGCTCGATCACACGTTGAAAACGCAGCGACGGATCGTGGTAGACACGTCGAAAGGTAGCAGCCTGCGTCGGGTCGTGTTCAATCAGGTACGCGATGTCAAGCTCCCGCATGTAACCCGCGATGTCGCGATCGCGATGGGCTGCGAGCGCGCCGGGGTTCACGACGCCGTCGAGGTTGATGACCTCTCGATCGGTAAAAAAATTGTAGACACCGGCATTGAACGAGCCGATTCTCGCCGTGTCGGGTAGGTCGCGTAGCACTTTGTTGGCCACCAGCGCGGCCTGGTACTTGTCGTATTCGTGGGGCGCAATCGGGGCGCTGCCAGAAGTCAGCGAGAACGCGAGCACGCAGACGGTGGTGATCGCCAGCGCAAGTCGACCGCCGGGCACGACGGCAAGGGTCGCCCGGGCCAGCAGCGGAACACACAACGCATAGACGGGGATCGCCAGGTAGAGCCCGTACCAGATTCGGAATCCCCCTAAATAGAAGATGTAGTATGCGGCCCATGTCACCGACCCCAGTCCGACCACCGCGGCAAAACGCCCCAGCCCAGACGGCTCGCGTGCGGGCCGGAAATGAACCAGCGCGCACAATACACCGATCGCAGTAGCCAGTGCCCAGACGGGAGTGCGCCCACCCGCGAAGTACTGGTTGAAGTATCCCAAAACAACGGCCGCGCTGGACGCCCAGCCATCGAGGGCCGACAAGTGCGTTTCGTTCGCTGCGCGCAATACCCGCAGAGCCGCGCCGCTGGTCGGAAACGCACTGCCGGTCAGCGCCAGGATATAGCCGATCCAGATGAGTGGCAGTCCGAGAGCCGTCAGAGCTAATGCCGAAACCGCGCGAAAACGCCGATTGCGAACCGCGGTAGCGAACACCAGCACAGCAGCAGGGGCCAGCCACAGCGGTGCATCCATTCGCGCCCAAAACGATACGCCCAAACACGCACCCAGCGACGCCATCGCGCGGACCTGCCCACTCGCGTCGTCGGCGACCAAGCGCACGAAGCGGTCGAAAAACACGAGCACGGCCAGCACAGCCAACATCGTCTCGACACCGGTCATCGCGAGAGCGTGGATCTTCGCATTCGCGGCCCAGCCCATCGCGCAAATCAGTGCGACCGGCTGCGGCGCGACCCGATTCACGCACCGGTAGAGCACCATGACGCAGGCCGAATTCGCCAGCGCGAGCACGGCCAGGCAGCAGAGGATCGCCGTTGCCGGCTCGAAGCGCGGCTGGATCAACGAGGCCAGCATCGCGTAGAGCGGGTGGAAGCCGCTGCTTGCTATCCCGGGATTGAACTCTGGAAAGTGTCGCGCGATGACGAAGTAGTAGAAGGCGTCATCCACGAGGTATTGCACGAGGAGATAGTCGATGCCTCGAGCCGCATCCACGGCGAATCGCAAGAGCGGCGTGACTGCGCAAACCGCCAATAGGATCTCGCCGATCGCCCGACCGCGTCGAACATCAGCGCCGAGCTGTGCCATTGGGCTCCATCGTTTGCGAGTCGATCCATCGGCCGGCCAGCGGCCCCGGCGCCAGGGGCCCATTGTACTGGCCCACGCGCGAATCGCATTCGGGACCGCAGGGGCAGCGGCTAGAACGAGTGCAGATCGGGTGAAGTGGGGAATGCCAGTTCACCGTCCAGAAGCCGAAGCACTACTCGAGGTGGCGGATCCGTCCCTCGGCATAGTGGAATCGGAGCTTCTTGTCGAAGTCGTGGAACATCACAGTCGAAACGCCCTGTTTCTCCATCTGGACTCCGATTTCGAAGGCTTCCTGCTGCTTGAGCTTGGTGGGAACGCGCGCCCACATGGCGTTCACCGTACCGTGGAAGGTCGTCAGCGAACTCTCAGTGGTGGTGTATCCACTTGTCAAGTACGGCGTGATCTGTGCGAGCTGTTCATTGGTATATTGCGTGGCGTTCGACTTTCCATTGCCCCGACTGATCATCACTGCGCCGGCGACCACCGCAAGCAAGACGCACACGGTGATTCCAACGATGCCAGATCGGCCGCCACGCTTGGCTGGCTGCTTGCCCGGTTTCCGTTTCGTTCGCCGACCGGCTTCGGCTTGGCGCGTCCGCTGGGCTCGACGCCCGGGTCGGGCGGGTTGCACGCTTCGAGCCGCGGGTGTTTCGCTCGCGTCGCCCACGGTCTTGTTCGACGCGGAACCGACCGCATCGGCTCCTCTCGCGATCGAACGCCGAATCAACAAGTCTTCGTCAAAAAGTGGGTTCAGATAGCGCGCGCGAAGCTCGGCGAGTTGCTGCGCCTGGTCGAATTCACGGCTGCGTGTCAGTTCGCGGATGCCGGCCTGCGCCAGCTTGTCGATCTCTCCAGACGAAGATCGCCTCAACCACTCAGCATCGATTCCGAGCAGTTCGAGATCGTCGGAGGCCTCGTCGACGTGACGCACGACGAGGCCGATCGTCACCACGCTTCGAACGATTCGGGAAACCCGGGAATTGGATCGATCCCGGAACGCGTCTTTTTCGAACGCGCTCAACTTCGAGATCTCGGCTGCCCCAGCCACCCGGTGCGCGGGGTCGTCGATCGCCGGGCCACGCGCCAGCCGAATCTTCAGCGCCGACTCGACGGCTTCGAGTTCGAACGAACCGAACGCAGGAAGCGCGTTCGAACCAGCGCTTTGGCTCCGCGAATCTGGATTGATTTCTTCGGATTCCGAAATCACCTCGAGTTCGGCCTGGTCCAGCGAACGCCGCACCTCTTGTTGCTGCAGCAGTCGATTGCCGACGACTACGTTGAAAGCGACGACGCTTCGCAACACGTGGGGTATCAACAGCTGGTTCACAGCAGCGCGCTTCAGCTCACGAACTCGCTGAACCATATCGCCGAGCGGTTCCCCACTGGCGAGCGCTTCCGACATTTCGCCAATCTTTGTCGCCAGAGTCTGTGATTCTTCCGTCGCCTCTTGTGCAGCTTCTGCACAGATCTCGTGCAGGTACACGGAAACCGATGAGGGGTCGCGTTCGATCTGCCTCCGACCGGCTGTTTCGGTAGTCGCAAGCAGTGTCACGATGTAGTCGACCAGATCGGACCAGCGCTTGTCGGGGTCCGACAAGCAGACCTGGAGGAGCGACTCGAGGTCGCCAGGCGCTTCGACTCGAACCGCCGGCAGCGTCGCGCGAAACTGCCAGAACGAGGACCGGCGGATAATCGCCAGCATCTCGGTGCTGACTTCAGCAAGCGCGCCGTCGATCTTGGCGCGGATCTGGTCCGCGCTGCCTCCGGCATCCACTCCCTGCTGGATCCAACCGCGGATCTGGCGAAAACGCGACTCGATATCGAACGTACCCAGCACGTCGGGTTCGGGCGAAAGTGCGCGCAATGCTCCCCGAAGCGTTGCGTAGTACTTGGCTGCGGCTTGACTGTGGTTGGACAGCACGTGGGTATGGCATCCCGATCGAGTTCAGACGCGACGAGTCGGTCGCGAGGGCCTCAATGGAATCGGTCGGATTCCGCTGCCGCTTGAGGCTTCAATCGCATGCCATTCGATCTTTCCGATCCGCTCATATCGAATGACCGAGGGTTCTTCTAGCGCGTCGATTAGAGGCCGATCAACCCGGCCAGCGCCTCGCGGTGATGTGACGGATCACCAAAGAGCAGCTCGCTGGCCTTGGCGCGCTTGAAGTAGAGATGGGCGGGATGCTCCCAGGTGAAGCCCATGCCGCCGTGAATCTGAATGTTCTCCGCGGCCACGTGGAAGTAGGTTTCCGAACAGTAGGATTTCGCGATCGCACACGATGCGGACGCGTCCTGCGCGCCCAGCGCGATTTCGAAGCACGCCTGATACGCGGCGGATTTCGCGAATTCCACCTCGACCAACATGTCGGCGCACTTGTGCTTGATGGCCTGGAACGACCCGATCGGTCGGCCAAACTGCAATCGGGTCTTGGCGTAGTCGACTGCCATGTCCAAGCACTTCTGAGCGCCGCCCGTCTGTTCCGCGGCCAGCGCGGCGATGGTTCGAGCCAGCACGGTCGCGAGCGAGGCCGCCTGGTCGCCCTGGCTGATCTTCTTGGCTGGCGTCTTCGAAAATTCGAGTGTCGCGAGTTTGCGGGTGAGATCCAGCGCAGGAATCGACGTCCGCTCGAGACCCGCGGCATTGGCCTCGACGCGAAACAATTCGACCCCAGCGTCGGTCTTGGCCGCCACCAGAATCACGTCGGCCGTGTGGCCGTCGATCACGCAGCGCTTCGAACCATCGAGCTGCCAGTCGTTGCCGTGTTGGCTCGCGCGCATCTCGATACCGCCGACGTCCCAACGCCCGTTTTCTTCCACGTGAGCGAGTGTCGCGATGGTCTGGCCCGCAGCGATTCCGACCAGCAGATCTTTCTGGGCGGCTTCGCTCGCGCATTCGAGCACGGCGTTGCTGGCCAATACCGCTGTGCTGAGAAACGGTGAACACAAGAGCGCGCGCCCCATCTCCTCCATGACCACGAGCAGCTCGACATAACCCACACCCGCGCCGCCGAACTCTTCGGGAATGATCAAACCGGCCAGGCCCATTTCTTCGGCCATCTGCGCCCAGACTGCGCGGTCCCAGCCGGTCTCCGTGGCCATTTGCGCGCGTACATCCTGCTCGCTGGATTTGTCGGCCAGAAACTGGCGAAGGGTGGCGCGCAGTTCGTCGTGTTCGTCTGTGAAACTGAAGTCGATCGCCATGCTGTTCTCCTGCTCCACTCGCTGACAGTGTCGATCGTGAGTGGTCCGATTGGTCGAGTTCGCTGCGTCGGGACGTTTGCTGGAGCGCGGCGGATCCGTCTGCCGGATCAGCTGCGCGGCACGTCCTTCCACGGGACTTCTTTGTCGACGCGCGGTTCGCCGGGCAACCCGAGCACGCGTTCACCGAGGATGTTGCGCATGATCTCGGAGGTTCCACCCTCGATCGAGTTCGCGCGCGATCGCAAGAACTGGTACTTCGCGAGGGACTCCGGGCTGTCCGTTCCGCCGAACCCCTGACGCAACTCGTAGCCCGCCTCGAAACTGAGGCCATCGTTTCCCAGCACGTCGATGCTGGTTTCCCAGAGTCGCTTGTGGATTTCGGCCTGTGCGAGCTTCGCCACCGAGCCTTCCGGCCCGGGATTTCCGGCTTTCATCGCCGCGCGTGCGCGAATCGAGGTGACGCGCAGCAGCTCAGTTTCGATGTAGCGCCGTGTGACCGTGTCGCGAAGGATCGCTTCCCCCGCGGTCGACAACTGACCTGCCGCTCGCCCCTTCCACAGTTTGAGCAGCGGCGAGATCGAACCGGCGCCCTTCTTGGTCGATCCCCCGCCGCCGATCGCCACGCGTTCGTTCATCAGCGTCGTGATCGCGACCCGCCAGCCCTGCCCTTCTTCGCCGAACATCCGATCGTGCGGGATTCGCACATCATTGAAGAAGACTTCGTTGAACTCGGCTTCGCCGGTAATCTGATACAAGGGGCGCACTTCGACGCCCGGCGTCTGCATGTCGAGCAGGAAGTAGGAAAGCCCGTCGTGCTTCGGTACGTCCGGGTTGGTCCGTGCGACCAGCATGCCCCACTTCGCAACATGGGCGAGTGTCGTCCAGACCTTTTGGCCGTTGACGACCCACTCGTCTCCGTCGCGCACCGCCGTCGTCGCGAGACCCGCGACGTCCGAACCGGCGCCCGGCTCGCTGAACATCTGGCACCAGATGTCCTCGCCGGAAAAGACGCGCGGTAGCAACTCCTTCTTGAGCTTTTCACTGCCGTACGTGACCAGCGTCGGCGCCCCCATGCCGATTCCGATTACGCCGATCGGCGGATCCGGGTAGGTGACCTTGGAGTTCTTCGCGATTTCGTCGGCAACGACCTGATTGAACTTCGGGCTCAATCCGAGCCCGCCGTAGCCTTCGGGGAAGTGGACGAAGGCGAGTCCGTGATCGTATTGGGCGCGCCTGAATGTCACAGCATCGACCCTTTCGGGATGGACCTGCTCGAGCAGCTTTCGGGTGCGCTGCCGAATTTCGTCTTCGCCAATCTGGGGGCTGTCGCTCATGCTCTCCTCCGATACTGCGTTGGGCCCGGCATCATAACGGTTATTCCCGGCGCGCGGCACGGCCTCGCCTTCCCGTACGCAGCCCTCTAGCATCCGCGTCCGGAGGCCCCATGAACTTTGAGACTCTCATCTTTGAAATCGAGCGCGGGCGCGCCAGAATCACGCTGAATCGGCCCGAAAAACGCAACGCGCTGTCCTACCAGCTGCAGTCGGAACTCTACGAAGCGCTTTGGGAGGCCGACAACGACACGGAGGTCCACGCCGTCATCTTGCGTGGCGCCGGCAAGTCGTTCTGCGCGGGCTACGACCTCGCGCCGACTCCCAGCAGCGGCCCGCCCCGCGGCGACCCGGACCGCAGCTATCGCGGCTTCCGCGGCTTCGAGGACGACACCTGGCAACTCGAGCGCCAGCAGCGGCTGCGCATGGCGATCTTCGACATGCACAAGCCGGTGATTGCACAAGTCCACGGCCACTGCCTGGCCGGCGGAACCGACATCGCGCTCCTGTGCGATATGGTGATTGCCGCCGACGACGCGGTTTTCGGCTTTCCGCCGGCCCGCGATCTCGGTGCGCTGCCCAACAACATGTGGCTGTACAACGTCGGGCCGCAGTGGGCGAAGCGCTTGACGCTGACCGGTGACACCATCACCGGCACCGAAGCGGCACAGATCAACCTGGTTCTCAAGGCCGTGCCGCTGGAACATCTCGAAGCCGAGGTGGAAGGGCTCGTAGACCGGATGGCGCAGATCGACATCGAGCTGCTCTCGGCCAACAAGCGCATCGTCAACATGGGCCTCGAACTCATGGGCGCACGCACCCTGCAGCGCATCGCGTGTGAGAACGACGCACGCGGTCACCAGACGCCGAGTGCGCGCGGCTTTACCAAATTGGCAATCGAGAAGGGCTTGAAGGAGGCCATCCGGGAACGCGATGCGAAGTTCGGCGATGGACGAGCGCGTGTGCAGGGTCCCGAGATTCGCGACGAACGCGGGTTTCTGATCGACGATTGAAGTCGACGCGACGGGCGGTCGTCGGTGAAGGGACATCTGGCGAACTACCTCGAACGCCTTCGCTCAACATCGCGAACATGGTGCGCGACGATTCGAGGCGCGCTACCCGGAGACCGCGCGCGCCTGAAGGCGCGCAGTTTTTCGCTCCTCGGAGCGGCCGAATCAGAGCGCCCCGTACAGCGCGGCCAGCGGACCGAACGCCCGCGTGTCGCCCAGCGTGTTCTGCGACATCTTGTTCATCACGTACGCGACACCCAGCTGTGCATCGGGATCGATCACCACCAGCGAGCCGCCCCAGCCTCCCCAGAAGAACGTTCGCGGATTCGGCCCTACCGGTAGATCGGTCGAAGTCAGCCCGAACCCGCACCCCCAGCGAATCGGAACGCCGAGCACCAGGTCCGTTCCGTAGTGCTGCTCTTCGATCGCTTTGGCGAGCGTGGCTTCGGACAGCAGCGTCGAACGGCCACCCGCGACCGCCCCTGCGATGCGCGCGACGGATCGCGCGTTGCCGTGACCGTTGGCGGCGGGGATCTCGGCGCGACGCCACTCGATGCGGTTTGCAACGTCTCCAGTGAGCGCCGGGTTTCCGATGGCCCGCGCAGCGACCGAAGTGGGGTCGGTATTCTCAGCTCCTGCATGCGCGCCGGGCGGAATCAGCAGGCCGACCCGCGCGTCGTGCTCGGCGCCGGTTCCGATATGGAAATCCGCACCCAGCGGCTCTGCGATCTGCTCGCGAAAGAACTGGCCGATCGTGTCGCCAGACACCCGACGCACGACTTCGCCCAGCAGATAGCCGTGCGTGATCGCGTGATAACCACTCTGCGTTCCCGGCTCCCACCAGGGTTTCTGAGCGGCCAACAGTGAAACCGACTCGTCCCAGTCGAACAGGGTCTCGATCGAAATCGGTGTATCCCAACCCGGCAATCCCGACGTGTGGCTGAGCAACTGGCGAACGGGAATTTCCTGCTTGCCCTGCTGCGCGAACTCCGGCCACAAGCTGGCGACAGGAGCATCGAGATCGAGTTTCCCGCGATCGACGAGCAGCAACGTCGACAAGGCCGCCATCATCTTGGTCGTCGAAAAGACGTTGACGATCGTGTCGCTCTCCCACGGCCGCGTCTTGGCTCCATCGGCATGGCCCGCCCACAGGTCGATCACGCACTCCCCGCCGACGACGGCCGAAAACGACGCGCCGACTTCGACCCCCTGTTCGAAGTTCTTGCCGAACGCCTCCCGCACCGCCGCGAACCGGGTGTCGCATTCGCCTTGAATTTCGATCGGGTCAGCCATGCGCCTTCTCCTGGTAGCTTTTTCCTCGTACCTTTCTGACTCTGACTCTGACTCTGACAATCTGCGTACTTCTGAGTGATCTCGCCGCGTGCGTCACGCGCCCAGGCGTGGCAGTGTAGAGGCTCCGGGGTAGAATCAAGTCAACCAAGGAGCCCCCATGTCCGAGCCCGCCGCGCCGATCGACCCGCTTTCGCAAATGATGATGAACAACATCCCCGAGACGGTGGAGGACATGCGCAACCTCCTCGACGCTTTCGGCGCCATGCTCAACGGCGGCCTGCCGGAAGTCGGCGCTTTCCACGAGAAGGTGGCCGTCGAAGGCTGCCCGTCCGAGGTCACCGCCGATGTGATCGTTCCCATCGGCGAAGGACCGTTCCCGGTACTCGTCTACCTGCACGGCGGTGGTTGGATTTGCGGTAGCCCGACGACACACAAGAAGCTCGCTCATCGCTTCGCGGAGGCGGGGTACCTGGTCTTCAACGTCGACTACCGCATGGCGCCGGAGTTCCCGTTTCCGACACCGTTCGAGGACTGCGTCGAATCCATCCGCTGGGCCGCGCGGGTCGCTGATCAGTATGGTGGCGACTCGAGTCGGCTCGCGGTCGGCGGAGATTCCGCGGGCGGCAACCTCTCGGCCGCGGCGGCCATCGCGCTGGCCGATGATCCGACGGTGACGATCTCTGCCGCGCTGCTGATCTACGGCGTGTTCGACTTTGCGACGATGGGCGCCGAATCGGCACGACCCGCGGAGGGGGTCACCGAAGAGATGGCGGCGGCCGGACCGAAACTCGTCGAGCTCATGATCGGCTCGTATCTCGGTCCGGAATCGGAACGCAAGAAGCTGTTGGGCGACCCGCGCGTCAGCCCAATCCATGCCGCGGACCGATTGCCGCCGTCGCATATCGTCTGCGGTGGTGCCGATCCGCTCGTCGAACAGGCCAAGGTCCTGAGCGAGACGCTCAGAAAAGCTGGAGTCGATCACGAACACGTCATCGTGCCCGACATGCCCCACGGCTACGCTCAGATGGAATTCTTCCCGCAGGCGCGTGAGAGTATCGATCGGATGGTCGCGTTCTTGAATCAGCGACTCGGTTGAACGAGTCGAATTCGAGAGCTCGCGAAAACGCATCTCCTATCTACGACATCAGTCTTGGCTCGGCTTCCGACAGTCGAGTAGTTCGGGTCGTTCGCCTCTTCGCCCCCATACCACTGCGTTCTGGCGCCACCGGAAGCCCAGGCGGAGCGCTTCGTACCGGTCGACTCCGAACGCGAGAAAACTCTCCTCGGGCGTCCAGCCGGCTCTGCGCGGCCACCCCTTGCCAGCGAACACCGGCGAGTTCTTGCGGGAGAGCTCGCGTCGCAGATCGCGGTTGCGCTGTTGGTTGTCTTGCTCGTTGGATTGCTTCGATTCTGGATTCCAGGCCGTGATGAAGACCCAGCAGTCGAATCCGCGTTCGTCCAGCAACGCGTCGAGGGGGGCGCATAGACTGCCAAGCCGGATGACCACGCCGGGCAGCGTGACCGCCGCATAGTCGGTCTCGCGATAGGCATCCCAGAGCGCGGCGTCAGCGCCGGCCGGCCTTGTTGCCAGCTCGCTTGCCCCGGTTTCGCCCGAGCCGGACTCCATCAGGCGAAGCAGACTGTGCAGCAACTTCAGCTCACCAATCGCGGGCCTCGCCCTGCCGAACAGGCGGCGAAATTTCGCGAAGGTCACGGCGCGAAGGTTGTCGCCGGTGAACTTGCGCAGGTCGAGTGTTCGCTCGAGGTGTTGATAGAAGAACTCCATCTCGCTCTGGCTCGGGTACTGGCCGTTATCGCTCGCCTGGCTGCCCCGCAGGCCCTCGCGCGACGCCACCAAGACCTCGTAGCAAAGCAGTTGCACTGCGGAGGCGAGATTCAACGAAGAAAACCCTGCACTGGTTGGAATTCGCATCCAGAAGTTGCAGCGGTCGAGATCTTCGTTGGCGAGACCCGTTCGCTCCGGCCCAAAGATCGCAGCCACCGAGGCGCCGCTCGAGGACTCCTCGACGAGCATCTTTGCGGACTCGCGCGCATCGAGCACAGGTAGCGGGTGCGACCGCGTGCGCGCGGACCCGCCAATCACGAGCTGACAATCGTGGACCGCCTCAGCTGCGTCCTCCAGTACGATCGCGCCCTCGAGAACGTCCGCCGAACCGGCGGCTCTTCGCTCCGCTTCATCGCTGGGAAACTCCGATGGCCGAACCAGATAGAGCCTGGACAAGTTCATCGTCTTCATCGCGCGAGCGACGGCGCCGATATTGCCGGGGTGTTGCGGATCGATCAGAACGATCCGGATGTCATCGACGGGCACGAGACCTCGAGCGGCGAAAATGCGCCGGTAGTTGCAAACCGGCATTGAGCCTCTGGAATGCCGAGCCAGAAGTCAAGCCGAACCAGTGCGGGGCTGTCCCGACATCCGGTGTCGAAAACCATCCAAGCGGGCCCGAGAGTTGGGTGACGCCCATTGCCCGGTACAGGCCGGCGGGCCTCGTCGAAATGTCGCTCCCTCGTGTCGATGTCGCCGCAGAACTTCATTGTCGCCGGATCGTCGAATCCGCATGCCGCGCGAGCAAGTGCTCCCGAGTCCTTCGCGACGTGATCGGACGATATGGAACTCCCAGCACACGCGTGACCTATGCATGCGTTCGTCGGGTCGCCAGGCCGTCTTCTGCCGATGGGTCCTTGGCTATTCAGAAGCAAATTCTGGCGTTCTTGTGAGTGGCGAACGCAACAGACGGTTTGCGATCGAGCAATCCAGGTACCGGGAGCCGAGGTCGATCGGATTTCGTTCGGACTCTCGAAAGCTACGATTCGCTCGATCGTCCGGTTCGTCGGGTGCCTCGTGCTGGGTCACGCTGCTATTCCAGCCCGTGCAGCCTTGCGGCGGTGTCGTGCATGACCTTGCGCAACACGTCCGTCGGAATGTCGCCCAACACGCGGTCGGCGTAGAGTCGTGGCTGAGTACCGACGCTGGCGGGGCCGGGCGCCTGACACGTCGGGTGTGGATAGTCGGTCTCGAACAAGATGTTGTCGGGGAACATTTCGAGAGCCGTCTTCACTCCGCGCACCTCGAATGCCTGTGAATTTCGGACTGGGGACACTAGCCTACAGTTCCATTCGGGCTTCGGGAACCATCATCAGGAGGAAGCGTGGCCTCAGATCGCGAAGAATTTGGCGGGAAAATCGGGCGGACCGTGGCGGAATCTTCGCCGTGGTGGCCCGACGCACCGAAGCCGCGCGACGGGAGTCCCAACGTCGTCGTGCTGTTGTTCGATGACACCGGTTTTTCGCATTTCGGCTGCTACGGGTCGACGATCGAGACGCCGAATATCGACCGGTTGGCGGATGGAGGTCTTCGCTACACGAACTTTCATACCACAGCACTCTGCTCACCGACGCGCGCTTGCCTGCTGACGGGACGCAACCATCACTCGGTCGGTATGCGCGCGGTCTCGAACTTCGACACCGGTTTCCCGAACATGCGGGGTTTCATTCCGACCAGCGCGGCGACCCTCGCCGAGATGTTGCGCGGCCAAGGCTACGGGACGTTCGCCACCGGCAAGTGGCACCTCGCACCGATGGAACAGTGCTCGGCGGCCGGACCGTTCGACCACTGGCCGCTGCGGCGCGGCTTCGATCAGTTCTACGGTTTTCTGCAAGGCGAAACCGATCAGTTTCACCCCGAACTCACCCGTGACAACCACCACATCGAGCCGCCGGCCGGTCCCGAAGCGGGCTACCACGTCAGCGAAGACATCATCGACCGGTCGATCGGCTACATCCGCGATCAAAAGTCGCTGCTGCCCGAGAAACCGTTCTTCCTGTACTGCTGCTTCGGTGCGACCCACGCGCCCCACCAGGCGCCCCAGGCCTTGTTGGAAAAGTACCGCGGCCGCTTCGATGCCGGCTGGGACCACGCTCGCGACACCTGGTTCGCGCGCCAGAAGGAACTGGGGATCGTCCCGCCAGCAACGCAATTGGCTCCGCTCAACCCGGGCGTGCGGCCTTGGAACGAACTCGATGCAGATGAGCAGGCTTTCGCAGCCCGCTTGCAGGAGGCATTCGCCGCGTTCCTGGATCACACCGATCAGCAGATCGGACGGCTCGTCGCGTTTCTCGAAAGCCTCGACGAACTCGACAACACTCTGGTGTTACTACTATCGGACAATGGAGCCTCGCAGGAAGGTGGCCCCAGCGGTGTTCGCGATGAATTCAAATACTTCAACGGCGTGCCCGAGGACATCGCGTCGGCGGTCGAGCACCTCGACGAGATCGGCGGCCCGCACAGTCACTCGAACTACCCGTGGGGCTGGGCGCAGGCGGGAAACACACCGCTCAAGCGCTACAAGCAGAACACCCACGCCGGCGGCGTGCGCGACCCGTTGATCATTCATTGGCCAGACGGTATCGCCGACCGCGGCGGGATCCGCCACCAATTCCATCACGTGACCGACCTCTTGCCTACGGTGCTCGATGTGATCGGCATCGACGCACCCGGGATTTTCAACGGCGTCGCCCAGCAACCCGTCGCCGGGGTCAGCATGACCTATACGTTCGACGATCGATCCGCCGCGACTCAAAAGAAGACCCAGTACTTCGAGATGTTCGGACATCGCGGCATCTGGCACGACGGTTGGAAGGCAGTGGCATTCCATCGACCCGGGACCGACTTCGAAGACGATGAATGGGAGCTGTACCACCTCGACGAGGATTTCTCCGAGTGCAACGACCTCGCCAAGCAACGCCCAGAAAAACTGCGCGAGCTCATCGAGCGCTGGTGGGCCGAAGCGGGTCAGCACAGCGTGCTTCCACTCGACGACCGAACCGTCCAACTCTTCGCGGGGTCGCGACGGCCCGGAACCACCCGCGCGCGAAACCCGTTCATCTACTATCCGCCGATTTCGCACATTCCTTCCGACGCCAGTCCACCGCTGGGAAATCGCTCGTGGCGGCTCAGCGCCGAGATCGATCGCGCAAGTTCCGATCAGCAGGGGGTATTTGCAGCCGTCGGTACGATCAATTGCGGGCTGACTTTCTATCTCAAAGACCAACACCTGGTGTTCGACTACAACTGGTTCGGAGAGCACACGAAAGTCGTATCGAATACGCAAGTCCCGCTCGGTGCGGTCGTGGTAGGCGTGCGGTTCACGCGCGTCGACAGCCGCGGCGAGGTGGTGCTGACGATCGGCGATGAAGAAGTGGGCAGCGCTGCCGTCCCGAAAATTCTGCGGATGATCTCGTCGACCGGATTGGATATCGGCCGAGATGGGTTGTCCGGCGTCACGACCGACTACCAGGCACCGTTCGAGTTCACCGGCTCGATCGCGCGTGTCGTCTTCGAACTCGTGCCGCGTGCCCCCGGGCGCGAAGACCGCGCGCTCGAAGCACGCGTCGAACTCGCGCGTGAGTGACAAGCCCGCCGCAGCGTGCTGCTCTCCATCTCGGGCGGGGGGTGCAATAGGTGCAGATTCGATCGACGACTCCGAATCTGGAACGTCCCAATCTCGAACGTCCCGATCTGCCACCACTCAATCTCCCAGTCGCGCGGCAATGGCCTGCATCGGTCCCGGCTCGTTTCAAATGGGGAGCGAGAATCGTCATGCGATTCGCGCCGACGGCGAGGGCCCCGTGCGAAAGGTGTCCCTGGATGGATTCGCGATCGATCGGACTGCCGTCTCCAACACCGAGTTCCGCGCGTTCGTAGAGGAGACCGGTTATTCGACCGACGCGGAGCAGATCGGCTGGTCGTTCGTGTTTGCGGGACTGCTCCCGGACGATTTCCAATCCACGCGCGGCGTCGCTCACGCTCCCTGGTGGCGACAAGTCCACGGCGCGAGCTGGGATCATCCGGCCGGGCCCCAATCGGAACTCGACGGTCTCGGCGATCACCCGGCCGTCCACATCAGCTGGCGAGATGCCAGCGCATACGCGAAATGGAGCGGAAAGCGATTGCCGAGCGAAGCCGAATGGGAATTCGCGGCGCGCGGTGGTTTGGAACAAGAGACCTACCCATGGGGTAGCGAACTGACGCCCGACGGCGAGCACCGTTGCAATATCTGGCAGGGCACCTTTCCATCCGATAACAGCCGTGACGACGGGTTCTACGCCACCGCGCCCGTCAACCACTATTCGCCCAACGGACACGGGCTGTACAACACCACAGGAAATGTCTGGGAGTGGTGTACCGATTGGTTTTCGACGACGTTTCACAGCGTCGGCGCGCAGCACAACCCCAAAGGCCCGCCGACGGGAAGCCACCGGGTCATCAAGGGTGGTTCCTACCTCTGTCACGCGTCGTACTGCTTGCGTTATCGCGTATCCGCGAGGAGCGCGAACAGCATCGACACCAGCATCGGCCACACCGGGTTCCGATGTGCGAGCGATCTCGACTGACCGGCGCCCCTCCCTCAAGCGTGCCCGACGAAGGCTCGATGTGGTCTCGCGGGGGGTGGCTGCGTGAGTGGTTCCGAGGGCAGTTCGCTGAACGCTACCGTTCTGGTCGTTGTTGGCTCGTACGCGCTGTTCGTACTCGCATGCGGAATCGTCGGAGTGCGCTTGATCGCGCTCGCAAAGCGAACCCAGCAGTTTCCAGAATTTCTGTTGGGAACCGGGCTGAGTGCTGTCGTCATCGCGATGCCGACGCTCGGCATCGCGGGTGTGGGACGCGGAATCGCGGGCGACTTCAACAGCGCGTTGGGCGCAACCGGGTTCCTGTAGGAGCCCCACCACTGACCCTATCGCCGCGCTGGCGCTGGGCGCCGCTGGGTGTGTTGGTGCGCTCCTGCTCTACCTCGCATTCCTGCCGCCCGAACGCTACCTGCGCTTCATCCGACGACGCGCCGAAGTCGGCGTATCAGCGGCCTGAACTCTTCCGACTCGCTGCGCTTTCGACCGAGCGATCGAGTGATTTCGCTGCGGTGGGCCCGGGCAGCGCCACTGTGCTAGCTCCCCTGTCTCGCTGTCTGGGGAGACACCACAATCATGCTCAATCGCGTGGCACTGGTCGCGGGCATCGCGGCGATCCTGGGCAGCTTGTACTTCAGCGGATTCTTCGAACTCATCTCAGACGCCGATCGGGTGCGTGCAGCACTCGAGGAGTTCGGAATCTGGGCCCCGATCCTCTACGTGGTGGCGTTCGCCATGCTCGAGCCGTTCTTTGTCCCGGGCGTGGCATTCATGATCCCCGGTGCGGTCGTATTCTCCTTTCCCGAACTCTTCGTGCTGTCGTGGTTGGGTTCGATCGGCGCCGGCATCGTCGGCTTCAGCTTCGCACGGTTCATCGGGCGAGAGTTCGTCGAAAGTCGACTGCCGGATCGCCTCCGCAAGTACGACGAGCGCCTGGCCACTCACGCGTTGCGAACGGTCATCTGGGTGCGCGTCATGCTGTTTCTTGCACCACCCGCGCACTGGATGCTCGGTCTATCGCAGGTGCGATTCGCGCCATTCGTATTGGGCACGGCAATCGGATTCGTGCCGGGTATTGGCCTTGCCGCCTACCTGATCGTGTTCGTCGGCGAGTCGCTCGGGGACTGGATCAGCGATCGTCCACCCGGTTTTTTCGCAGTCATCATCATCGGACTGGTCGTCGCCAATCGAATTCGGTTGTGGAATGCGAAGAAGAAGATCGCTGACGAGGTTTCCGTTTCCGAAGCTTTGATCGACAAACGAAAACACGAGGAAGACCTCAGCGCCTCGTGACGTCGGCTTGCCGGGCCGTCAGCTTCCCTTGAAATTCGGTCGGCGCTTCTCGATGAACGCCTTGACCGCTTCGCGATGGTCTTCGGTGCGGGCCGTCGCGACGATGCCCTCAGCCTCGTGGGCCAGGCAGGTGTGAAGATCCGTTCGAAGCGCCCGGTCGAGGTTGGCCTTCATGTACCGAAACGCAACGGTAGGACCGGCCGCGAGTTCGCGCGCCCACTGGAGTGCTGATTCGCGCAGCTCCGCGTCGGGAACAACGCGGTTGACGATGCCGAGCCGCTCGCAGGTACGCGCGTCGACACGGTCGGCGCTGTAAAACAGCTCGCGGGCCTTCGCCGTACCCACGAGCTGTGTCAGGAAGAAGCTGGCACCGTAATCGCCCGCGAGACCGATGTTCGCGAACCCGGTCGTGATGAACGCCGATTCGGCGGCGATCCGCAGATCACAGGCCAGCGCAATCGATAGCCCGGCGCCAGCCGCAGCTCCGGGCAGCGCGGCGAGCGTCGGTTTTGGCAAGTCGTACAGTGCGCCGGTCAGCGCCACCTGGCGCACTCGCAGATCCTCGATGGCGTCGTGTGTGGTACGTGAAGGACCGGGTGCCGGCGTGCGTGGATCCGTTGCACGATCTCCGCCGCCCTTCCCTCCCATTCCCTTAACGTCGCCGCCCGCGCAGAACGCTTTCCCCGCCCCGGTGACCAACACACTGCGCACTTCCGGGTCGGCGGCGAGCTTCGGGAGCAACGCGCGCAGGGCTGGGCTCAGCTTGTCTGACAGCGCATTGCGCGCCTCCGGGCGATTCAGGGTGATGACTGCGACACCGCGGTCGAGCTCGGCCAGCAGCTCGTCTGTGCCCGTTTCGAGGCGACGCGATTCAGTCATGACCGAGAGCCTACCGACCGCGCTCGTGCGCCGCTCCCAATAAACGGCACCACGATTCGACACACATCCCTCTCACAGGGGTAGAATGATCGCCCCGACTCAATAACAACGAGCCACCCGAGAAAAACGGAGATCCCATGATCGAGAAAACCATCGATATCGAGACCCCCGACGGACACATGGAGAGCTTCGCCGTTCATCCCGACGGCCCCGGTCCGTTCCCGGCGGTGATCCTGTACATGGACGCACCCGGCATTCGCGACGAACTGCGCGATTTTTGCCGCAGAATCGCCGGCGAAGGTTATTACGCGCTGCTACCGGACATGTACTACCGGATCGGATTTCGCATGACGCGCTTCGACGACGAGGGCATGAAAGAGATGTTCGGCGCGATGCGCAGCCTGAACAATGGATTGGTGATGCGCGACACCGGCGCGATGTTGTCGTTCCTGGCGTCAGAAAGCGCCGTTGCGAGCGGCCCGAAAGGCTGCATCGGGTACTGCATGAGCGGTCAATATGTCGTTTCCGCGGCCGGCTCCTACCCTGATGATTTCCTGGCCGCTGCGTCGCTATACGGTGTTGGAATCGTCACCGAGCAGAGCGACTCGCCGCACCTGCTCGCCGACAAGATGAAGGGCGAACTTTACCTTGGCTTTGCCGAGACGGACCAGTACGTCGAAGACAACGTCATCCCCGACCTTCGGACCCAACTCGACGAACACAACGTCGACTACCGCCTCGACGTCTGGCCGGGTACCCACCACGGCTTCTGTTTCCCGCAGCGTGCTGGCGCGTACCACGAAGAATCGGCCGAACAGGTGTGGGGGCTGGTCTTCGATCTGTTCAAACGAAAGTTGGTCGGCTAACGGGTTCGCGCCACGAACACTCTCGCATCAAGCTTCGTTCGAAGCATCCTCGAGCGACGACCTCCGCGATCCGATCGCCGACGCGCCAACCCACCCACAACCGGGCGAACAGAAATCTCGCTCAACCCAAACCCGCGAACCAGTCCAAAGCCTCCCGCTGGAAGTACCCCGACGGCCAGTGGCGCCCTCCTTCGTCGACCCGAAACTCGACCCGATGGCCTGCCTCGACGAGGCTGGCACGCATTGGCAGCGCGACCTGATCGAATGGGAACACTTCGTCATGGGTGCCGTACTCGAGCAACACGTCCGGCTTGGGATCGTCTTCTGTGACGAACGTATCGTCATACGCAACGAAGCCAGCCGCCCAGGCCATCACCGCTCGGAAGATCTGCGGGTTCGACAACCCGATCGACAGCGCGTAGCTGGCTCCGTCCGAGTACCCGATCATCGCCTGCCGGCGTTCGTCGACCGGATAGCGGCGGTAGATCAGGTCGTAGGCGAACTCGATGAAATCGAGATCGGGACGTCCACCGCCGGTGATCAGATCCCAGGTCGGTTGGATCGAACGGGGAACCAGAAACAGCGCGTTGCGCGCGTCCGGTTCGCCACGGCAGGCCTTCACGAGCATTTCGTCCTGTCGGCCGGCACCATGCAACACCGTGATCAGCGGATAGCGGCGCTGCGGATCGATCGCGGACGGGGTCAGTAGTACGGCTCGGTGGTCGCCCCATTCGATCGGGACCTCACCGACCGGCGAAATCTCGCCGCGGATTTCGACTTCCTGGTGACGTATGCGCAGCGCCAGTGTTTGCACGCGCTCAGTGTAGTGCGAAGAATGCGCGTGCGCTTCGCTCGCCGATTGTTCAACTACAGACGTATCTTACTTGATAGAAGACCGTTAGTGTATGCCCGGACAATCAATCGAGGGCTTCCTTGACGATCGAACTGGATGCACGACGACGCGCGCTGCTCTTGGGCAGCCTGTTGGCCGTGATGCTGCACGCGTTCGACGAACTCTCGGTCGTTACCGCGCTGCCCGTGATCGTTGCGGACCTCGGCGGGCGAGCACTGTATGGGTCCGCGTTCTTCTCGTACGTGCTCGCGAGCATCGTCGGGCTCGTGGGTGCCGGCTGGCTCGCGACGCGGTACGGGCCGAGCCGGCCACTGGGATGGGGGCTTGCGGTATTTGCGTTTGGTCTGGTTCTGGCCGCCGTCGCTCCTTCCATGCTCGTCGTCGTGGTAGCGCGCTCGTTTCAGGGTCTCGGCGGCGGCATCTTGAACACAGTCGTGCTGGTGATCGTCAACCGCAGCTTCGAAAGCGAGGAACGGCCACGGGTGATGGCCTGGATGGCTACCGCGTGGGTCGTACCCGCACTTCTCGCACCCGCAATCGCCGGGACTGTCGCCGAAGCGCTGGGTTGGCGTTGGGTATTCGCCGGATTGTTGCCGGTCGTCGCGATCGCGGCCGCGCTCGCATTGCCCGCCACTCGATCGCTCACAGGAAACCGACCGGACCGGAGCTTCGTCGACGAGTCGGCCGGTGGCATGAGACTCGCGATCGGCCTCGGCCTGATGCTCTCGGGCCTGGCACAGGAGATGAGCCTGTGGAGTGTCACCGAGGTCGGTGTAGGGGGAGCGATCTCACTTCCGGCGCTGGTCAGAATCCTTCCGGCAGGTTTCATTCGCGCGGCCCCGGTCGTTCCGGCCGCGATTGCGACCAAGTTCCTGCTCGCGTTCGCGTTCTTCGGAACCGAAGGATTCTTGCCCTTGGCGCTGACCGAAATTCACTCGACCACAGCCACGTATGCCGGGCTCTCACTGACGACTTCCGCTCTGTCGTGGAGCGGCGCGGCTTTGCTGCAGGCGCGACTCGCGGACCGCTATACGTCGCGTCTGCTCGCGGCGCTGGGCTGTTCGATCGTCGCGCTTTCGATCGCCTCGTTGTTTACCGTGCTCGACCCGCGCGCGACACCCGCGCTCGCTCTGATCGCGTGGGCGTTCGCGGGAGCCGGGATGGGGATCGCTTACAACACGATCACCACGACCGCGATGGCCCACTCTCCCGAAGGGCAGGAAGGCGTGCTATCGACATCACTCGGTGTCGCAGACGCCGTTGGGATCAGTCTCGGAACAGGGTTGGCGGGTGCGCTGGTGGCCTTTGGCGATCGGTCGGGCTGGGCCACGTCTGCGTCGCTCGGGGTGGCGTGGTTGTGGATGGGAGCGATCGCCGCCGTCGCAGTCGCCGCGAGCCTGCGACTCGGGTCCGGCGTGGTCGGAAAATTCGAGCATGTATCGAGCGAGTAACGCAAGCCGACGCACCGGCGACGCACAATGCGCAAGATGCGCCGTCACTCAGGGCTGGTGCCGTCCCATGGCCCGTCTCGCGCGCTGAATCCGGCGCTTCCCCTCGAACACGTCAAGTTTCGGATCGACGTGGTCGAAACCCACCAAACGATCGTTTCAATCAGTCGTCCGATCGGAACTGACGTGTCTCCAATGGATGCCTCCGTTCCGATCGGTCGAGTGCAGGCGCGCTTTGAACGGCTGCCTTGAACGGAAAGGGGGTGATCGAGGATGGGCGATTTGACGACCCAACGAGCTGCAGCAGTGAGCTCGCGTGAACGAATTCTCGACGCGGCCGAACAGCTGTTCTCGGAACAGGGAATCTCCGGAACATCGCTTCGCGCGCTGACACGCGCCGCGGACGTCAATCTCGCATCAGTCCACTACTACTTCGGGTCGAAGGAAGCTCTGCTCGATGCCGTGATCGATCGGCGCGCCAAGCCCGTCAACGCGCAGCGCCTGTTCGCACTCGAATCCCTGAGGTCCTCGGGCGAGGACCTCGAAATAGAAGCCATCCTGGAGGCCTTCGTGTTCCCCCCCCTCAGTGCGATTTCCACTTCGTCGGAGCAGCGACTCGGAAGATTGACCGCGCGGATCGAAGCCCAGCCACCTGAACTCGTCGAATCGCTATCTCGGGAACACTTCGGAGATGTCTCGAGCGACTTCGTCGATGCGCTGCAGAGCGCGTTGCCACACCTGCGCAAGGAACTCGTTGCGGATCGCTTTCGCTACGCCGCCGGTCTGTTCTCGTTTTTGTTTTCGGGAAACTTCGATTTGGACACGCTTCCCAGCCACCCACCACAGCCGCACACCCTGGAGCAGAAACTCTCGAATGCCATCGGCTTCATCGCAGCGGGAATGCGAGCAGCAGACCCGATGGAAGCGCAGAAGGCCTCGAGTCGCGAGGTCGCAGCGTGAAGGCAATTTCCTCCAAGGTATGGCTTCCGCTATCGGTTCTCGCTGTGGGATCACTGCTTGGCGTCGGGTTGGTCAGCGTCTCGCCAACGATCGAGACCGCGCCACCTGCCCCGCGGCCTCCGCTGGTGCGAACGGTCGAGGCGCGGCCCGAACCCGTGACCCTGTTCATCTCGGCACAGGGCACGGTGGTCCCGCGCACCGAAAGCGACCTGGTCGCGGAAGTCTCGGGGCGGATTACCTCCGTGTCGCCCCGGCTCGAGCCAGGCGGCTTCATCGAAGCAGGAGAAGTCCTGGTTCGAATCGATGGGCGCGACTACGAAGTGGCTGTGCGTCGCGCGCAAGCAGCTCTTGGTCGCGCGGACAGTGAACTCGGGCTGGCGGTCTCGAACCTCGAACGCCGGCAGCATCTGGCCGACCGCGGCGTGGGCAGCAGCTCCGCATTGGATGATGCGCGCAACACGCTGCGCGTAGCAGAAGCCGCACAAGCAGATGCGACGGCCGCACTCGAGCAGGCGCGCCGGGACCTCTCTCGAACCGATGTTCTGGCACCGTTCGCTGGTCGGGTCCGAGACAAACAAGTGGGTGTCGGGCAGTTCGTCGCGCGTGGTGCGACGTTGGCGCGGGTGTACGCAGTCGATTACGCCGAGGTCAGGTTGCCGATCCCCGACAGCGACGCCGCATTCGTCGACCTTCCGATCGCGTATCGGGACGGGGCGGATACGCAGAGTCAGCCCGCCGTTCGTCTGACCACCCGCTTTGCCGGTCGGGAGTATCACTGGCAGGGGCAGATCGTCCGTACCGAAGGAGAAATCGACGCCCGGACCCGAATGATCCACGCAGTGGCGCGCGTCGAGAACCCGTATGCGCGCGGCGATGATCCGACTCGACCGCCGCTCGCCGTCGGCATGTTCGTCCAGGCGCAGATCCAGGGTCGCCGTGTCGAAGCGGTCGTGGCTGTCCCGCGCACCGCTCTGCGGGGAGCGAGCCAGCTGGCCATCATCGACGCTGAGGGCCGACTCCGTCTTCGCGAAGTCGAAGTACTTCAACAAACGGCCGACCACGTGTTGATCCGCTCGGGAGTCCTGGCAGGTGAGTCAGTCGTGACTTCTCCGGTGCCCGTCAGCGTCGAGGGGATGCTCGTCGAAATAGAGCCCGAGGAAGTAGAGCAGCAGAGCAGAGATCCGCATCTGAACGTCTCCGAAAAGGACGCGACCCAATGAACGGCGCGATCGGTTGGTTCGCGCGGAATTCGGTTGCAGCCAACGTGCTGATGGCGCTGCTGATTGCGGGCGGGCTGTTGACGGTTCCAACGATTCGTCAGGAAGTCTTCCCGTCGATCGAACTCGACATCATCACTGTGTCGGTCTCCTACCCGGGAGCGTCGCCGAAGGGAGTCGAGGAAGCAATCTGCGTTCGGGTCGAACAGGCGCTTCGGGGCATGCAAGGCGCGAAACGCATCCGCTGCTCTGCTTCCGAAGGACACGGCCGCGTCATCGTCGAACTTCTCGCGGGCGAAGACGCGGAGCGTCGGCTCAATGACATACGGGGACGAGTCGACGGGATCGACACGTTTCCCGAATCGGCCAAAGCGCCGATCGTGAGTCAAGGAGAATTTCGCTTCCAGGTGCTCGACATCGCAGTTTCCGGACATGTCGACGAACTCACGTTGAAGCGAATCGGTCAGCGAACGAGAGACGAAATCGCGGCCCTGCCAGGCGTGACGGACGCCGAATTGATTGCGACGCGGCCGTACGAAGTGTCGATCGAGATGTCCGAGCAGAACCTGCGCCGCTATGGACTCACCTTCGACGAAGTCGCGCGCGCAGTCTCGCGTTCGTCGCTCGATCTGCCCGGCGGTACATTGCGAACCGCCAGTGGCGAGATCCTGTTGCGAACGCGCGGTCAGGCGTACAGCGCGACAGAATTCGCTGCGATCACACTGATCGCCCGCGCCGACGGAACACGGCTGACGCTCGGGGACGTGGCCCGCGTAGTCGATGGGTTCCGCGAATCGGACCAACGAACGCAGTTCGACGAAGAACCGGCCGTCATCGTGCAGGTGTTTCGAGTCGGCGACCAAAGCGCACTCGAGATCTCGCGACAGGTCAAGATGTACATGGAGCACGCACGGCTCGCGCTCCCCGCCGGCGTCTCGCTGACCCTCGCTCAGGACGATTCGCGATTCCTGCGCAGCCGACTCGATACGCTGACGGGCAACGCGCAGAGCGGCTTCGCGCTCGTGCTGCTCGTTCTGGCTCTCTTCTTGCGCCTGCGCTTGGCGTTTTGGGTGAGCGTCGGAGTGCCGATCTCCTTTTTGGGTGCACTGTGGATGCTTCCCAGCATGGACATCTCGATCAATTTGATTTCATTGGTAGGCTTCATCGTCGTACTCGGTATCGTGGTCGACGACGCGATCATCATCGGCGAGAACGTACACGCCAGTCAGTCAGACGGCCGCAGCCGGCTGGAGGCGGCGATCGCCGGCGCGCGAGGCGTCGCCACTCCCGTGACCTTCGGTGTCCTCACCACCGTCGCAGCATTTGCGCCGATGTTGTTCGTACCGGGCCCGATGGGTCGCATCGCACGTGTGATCCCGATCATCGTTTGCGCATGCCTGTTCTTTTCGCTGATCGAATCACTGTTCGTACTGCCGGCCCATCTGGCTCACGGTAAGGCCGACGACGACCCACAGCAGCGCATGCGGCTGAGCCAGTGGTGGCGCGGCGTGCAGGATCGTATTGCGGCCGCGCTCGATGGATTCATCAGCAACGTCTACCGCCCCGCGCTCGAGGTCGTGCTCGAGTGGCGTTATGTTGCGTTGTCGGCCGGGGTCGCGATCATGCTGGTAACGGCTGGACTCATCGGCGGAGGATGGATTCGCTTCGTCTTTCAGCCCGATGTCGAATCCGACGTGATGGTGGCCTATGTCTCGATGCCCGAGGGCACACCCGTTGAGGTTACCGAGCGCGCCGTCGCAAGACTCGCCCGGGCAGCCCGAACGGTAGACGAGGGAGCCAGCGCGGCTGGCGAAGGCGATGCGTTCACGCACCTGACGACTTCGGTCGGGCATCAGCCGTATCGACAAAAGCAAGCGTCGGGACCGGCGGCGTTCGAGAAAGCTGCAGCCACCGGAGGTCATCTCGGCGAAGTGCAGATCGAAGTCGGGCCCGAAGACGGCCGTGACGTGACCGTCGCCGAACTCGTCCGACGCTGGCGACAGCAGACCGGCCAGATCCCCGGCACCGAAGAGCTCACCTTCAATGCAACGCTCATCAGCGCGGGGTCGGCTCTCGCGATCCAGCTGACCGGTACCGACCTGCCTGCTTTGCACATGGCGGCGAGGGACGTCAAACAACGCCTCGCCCACTACCCGGGCGTGATCGACCTTTCCGACAGCTTCCGCGGCGGCAAGCAGGAACTCGAGCTCCAGTTGCTACCCTCGGCGGCGGCGTTGGGCTTGAGCCTCGAGGACCTCGCGCGCCAGATTCGGCAAGCGTTCTATGGCCACGAAGTGCAGCGCATTCAGCGCGGCTCCGACGATGTGCGGGTCATGCTTCGATTTCCGGCGGCCCAAAGGCGCTCGTTGAGTGACCTCGACAGCATGCGCATTCGCACCGCCGACGGAGCCGCCGTCCCGTTTGGCGCTGTGGCGAGCGCGACACTGGTCGACGGCTACTCGACCATCAGTCGAGTCGATGGGCGACGCGTCGTCACGGTGTCGGGTGGCATCGATGGCAACATGGCCAATGCAAACGAGATCGTGGCCGACTTGCGGAGCGAACATCTCCAGGCGCTGGCTGCTGCCTATCCGTCGGTAGAATTTTCGTTCGAAGGCGAGCAACGAGAGCAATCGGAATTTCTCGGAAGCCTCGTGCGCGGCTGGATGATGGCGATGTTGGTGATTTATGCGTTGCTTGCGGTTCCGTTGCGTTCGTACATGCAGCCGTTCATCATCATGGCCGCGATTCCCTTCGGCCTGATCGGTGCAGTCTGGGGGCACGTGGTGATGGGCCACGCATTGAGCATGTTCTCGATGATCGGATTGGTGGCGCTTTCGGGCGTTGTCGTCAACGACAGCCTGGTGCTCGTAGATTGGGTCAATCGCCTGCGGCGCGAGGGCACGCCGCTTCAGCGCGCAATTCGCGAAACCGGCTCGTCACGCTTTCGCGCCGTCATGCTGACGTCGCTGACGACGTTTGCGGGCCTGTCCCCGCTGTTATTCGAACGCAGCGTTCAGGCTCAGATGTTGATCCCGATGGCGATCTCGCTGGCCTTCGGCGTGATGGCAGCCACCGCGATCACACTCTTTCTGGTGCCAGCGACGTACCTGATCCTGGAAGATCTGAACGGTTGGGTCCGCGGCTCGACAACCGAACCGGAAGTATCAACGGCTTCCATGGGCTTGGCGCAGTCCTAGTTACCGTCGAGAGCCGCGAAGGGCGACACGGACGAGCGACCTTTGAAAAAGTGACCGGCGTACAACGACGACCAATAGGGTCGCTGCGCCGAACAGCGCCACGTGAAACGGGTCGGAGAGATAGTGGACAAGGCCGAAGTTGCCCCCCGAAGCATGTTCGGGGTGGGCGGCGGCCACGCCGGGAATGAGAATTGCGCCAATCGCGATCGCGAGCTTGCTCATGCTATCTCCTGTCGTTCTTTCGTTCTTTCGTTCTTCATTCTTCGTTCTTCGTTCTGTCGTGGGTTCGGGAATGGGTCCGATATTCAGAGTGCCGCACGTGCGGAGTGTACCCGACCCGCGCGGAGATGCGCCGAGCGGATCTGGCCACCTCCCCGCTCCCCGCTGAGCCCGGATTTTCGGATCAGGTCTAGTGCCCGCGTGTGGTAGCGTCGAATCCCGGTCTGTACCCAAGTCCCGGCAGATCGATTCACCACACTCCGACCTGCCGTGGAGAAACCTGGAACATGTCCGCTGCCTCGAACAGCTCCGAACGCGGCGCGGGCTGGTTCGCAGCCACCGTTGGCTCCGGCTTTGGCGCGATCGGAATGCAGTCACTGCTGTTCTCCTGGCTCATTGTCGGCGAACTGCACGCGAGTCCCGAATGGGTCGGCATCGCGCAGACCGCGTCGGCGTTGCCTCAGGTCGCGCTGTTGATGGTTGCCGGCGCGGTCGCGGACCGTTTGGAGCCACGCAGAATGCTCGCGGCAATGCACATCGTAGCGGCCATTCCACCCCTGGCGCTGGCAGCCGTAGTCCTGACCGGAAGCCTCAGTATCGCGAGCGTCATCAGCTACGGGGTCGCCTTTGGGGCAGTGAATGGCTTCCTGATGCCTCCACGGGACACGCTGCTGTCGCGCGTCGCCGGAGCCAATGTGGTCCGCGCAGTGACTGCGATGACGGTGGTCCAGTTCATCTCGCAGATCGTGGGTACGCTGGTTGCCGGGACGATCGATTGGGTCGGTTCGCCAGCCATTCTCATCATGCAGTCGACGATCATCGTCGCCGGAGCGTACTTCGCGTTTCGCCTCCCGGGGCCGGAGAGCGTTTTCGATGGCTCTGCTTCGACCGCAGCATCAACCCAAGACTCCGCGCCCGCCGACACGCGCAACCGTCGCGGTGGTGGGAGGTACCAGGCTACAGCCGGCCTGCGTGAAGTGAGGAGCAACCCGGCGTTGTTGGCGATGCTGTTGCTGATCACCTGTGTGGGCGTGTTCTTTGTCGGGCCGTTTCTGGTCGTGTTTCCCGTGCTGGTTCGCGATTTCTATCAAGGGGGTGCGCAGGATCTGTCTTTGGTGCTGACACTGTTCCCGGTCGGCGCGATCGCGGGGTCGCTGGCATTGCGAGCGCTGGGCGAAATTCGGCTCAAGGTACGCGCTGTGATGATCGCGCTGCTGGCCGGTTCTGTGACACTCGCGGTGATCGGGACAGGGCCCAGCTGGCCCTGGTATCTGCTGCTAACGTTGTGCTGGGGGCTGGCAGGTTCCGTCTTCATCAACCTGAGCCGCTCGGTGTTCCAAGAGCAGGCGAGCAGCGCAAATCGCGCCCGCGTCCTTGCGGTCTATCAACTGGGCATCATGGCAGGAGGTCCCATCGGCTCGCTGATTTCTGGCTTCGCTTCCGGTTCGGTCGGTCCGCACGCGACGCTGTTCATAGCGTCTGGTGCGATGATCGCTGTCGTCGCCGCGACGTGGCTATTTACACGCTCGGCTGCGATCGAATAGCAGCGTCAGGGTTGCAGCGTTGCGTACGCTAGCCGCACGAAATCATCCGCCTTCAGGAATCCGCCCCCCCACTTCGCATCGAACGCAGCCGTTGGCTTCAGGGCGACGACCTCATCGACGCTGCGGCCGGCCTCGATCGCTGTCGAGATCTGACTTCGCACTTCGCCCAACATGGCGCGGTATTGCGCAAGCTCAGCCTTGTCCGAGACTGGGCCGTGCCCGGGGATAATTTTCGTTTCATCGTTCGCCAGCTGCAGCACTTGATCGGCCGCCGCGATCAATCCACTGAGCGTGCCACCGCTCGATGTATCGATGAACGGATAGATCCCGTTGAAATAGGTATCGCCCATATGAATGACGTTGGCGCCGCGAAACTCGACCACGGAATCACCATCGGTATGGGCAGGATCCACGTGAAACACATGGATCTCGTCACCGTTGAGGTGCAGCGTCAGTGTCCGATCGAACGTTACGACCGGGAGCGCTTCGGTGGGTGAAGCCGGCACGCGTCGGTCGAACGCGGCCGTGAACTGTTCGACTCTCATGCGCTCGCGAACGTTGTCGTGCGCGATGATCACCGCCCCAGCGCGACCGAGGTTTTCGTTGCCGCCCGAGTGGTCGCCGTGCCAATGTGTGTTCAACACGAAGCGGACGCTTTGTGGACTGAGCTCGGCAACGGCGGCCAGGATCTTCGACGTAAGTGGCGCAAACTGGTCATCGATCAGTATGACACCGTCGGCACCCACGGAGACGCCGATGTTCCCGCCCCGGCCCGTGAGCATATGGACGCCTCCACCGAGATCGGTGGCTTGAATCTGGACTGCGTCGAAGTCTTGCGCAAACGCCGCCGAAATGTCGAACGCGAGCCCGATTGTCATCAGGAACAGGAAGAGCATCACGTGGTTCGCGAGCCACACCCTCGAGACAAAGCGACCCGGGAATTCGGCGGCCAGAACCGTTTTCTGGAAGGCGCTCATGCGGGACCTCCGGCGGGAGAAATCAATCAGAAAAGACGTTCTTGATTCCGGCGATCCCGTTCTTGTAAATGCCTTCGACCATACCGCGGGCCTGCTCTTCACTGACCCCATTCGGCGTGAACGTAGACTCCCACTCGACGCGGCACTGGTTCGGGCCTGTGTCGACGATCGTCATCGTCGCGTAGTAGTCGTTGAGCGGAAGCAACAATTCCCCCACGAAGCTGTAGCTGAAGGTTCGATGCGCGTCGTCATGGGCTTCGAGCTTCTCCTGCAGCTGTGCACCGCCGGCGATGCCAATCGTCCGAACCGCGCCGACTCCATCCCCTTCAACGCTGACCGATTCGATCGCGCTGCCCGACCACTTCATGATTCCGCCGAAACCTCGAACCAGCTCCCACACCCGCTCTGCGCAAGCCTGCAGCTCTTCAGTCACGAGGACCTTCATCGCATTTTCTCCTGGATTTTTCCGGTTCAGATATTACCAGCCGCCGGATGATTCGACCTGCCTCACCTGCGCTCGCCTTCCGACGGACCCCCTCGGGTACCGCCTGCAGTATACGCGGAGCCGCTGCCAGCCGGGGCCATCCCATGAGATCTCGGGGGTTGGCAGGCGGAATCGATCCGTCTCCTGCCTGGCAGAGTGGCTACTCCCTCAGCTCGGAGTCGTTCAGGCGTCGGGTCATTGAAGAGCCGTGCGACTGTTGCGGTCAATGGTCTGCTAGGTCCAGCGGGATGCTGGCCGCTATGCTGTACCGAATTGCGGTTCCCAATGGCGTCTTCCACTTCCTTCTGCACTTTCGTCTTTGTTTTCGTCTTCACTTTCGTCTTCACCCAAGAAACGCGAGGATTTTCTGGATGAGCGACCGTTTCGATGTCGTCCGCGACGAGATGCAGCGCCAGGTCGACAAGGGAATCCGGCCGTCGATCCAGGTCGCGATCGATTGGCGAGGCGAGCTGGTATTCGACGAGGCGATCGGAATCGACGCGAGCCCCGAGTCGAACTACACGTTGTGGAGTTCCACCAAGCCTCTGATCGCAGTCGCCTTGCTGCAGGTCATCGAAGAAGGCGGCGCGCGGCTGCGGGACCGGGTTCACAAGTTCATCCCAGAATTCGGCACCCACGGCAAGCAGGCCTGTACGATCGCTCACCTGCTCTCGCACCGGGGCGGCTTTCCGGATTCTGGACAGCACATGACCCAACTGGCACGGGTTTCGCGGAACTGGGATGCAGCTCTCACAGCCGTGTGTGAAATGGAGGCCCAGTGGGAGCCCGGTACCGACCGAGGTTATCACCCGACCTCGAGTTGGTTCATCGTGGGAGAACTCGTACAGCGGTTGCGTGACGAGCCCTTGTGGGACACATTGCGCAAGCGCGTGTTGGACCCCGCCGGAATCAGCAGCGATGGGTTCTGCCTGGGTAATCCGGAAATACTGAGCCGACCGCCGATGCGCGTGAGCGCGCGTGACGAGAAGGGCGCACCCACAGATGCCGCTTGGTGGAACGATCCCATGACCCACGGCGCCGTCATTCCCGGTGGAAATGGGATCTCGCGCGCGAACCAAATGATCCGCTTCTACCGCACGCTACTCGATGGCGGCAAAGGCCCGGGCGGACGCATGCTGTCGGCCGAGATGGTTCGAATGGCGACATTTCCCAACGCTGTTGGATCGATCGACCGAACCTTCTTGATCGACATTCCCTGGGGACTCGGCTTCCATCTCAAACACGTCCACCCAACTCTCGATGACTGCGGCAAGACGGCGACGCCCGGGACCTTCGGCCACGCTGGACACTTTCTCGTCAATACCGCTTGGGCAGATCCCGGCAAAGACCTCACCGCGTGCATTCTCGCCAACGGCCTGACGGCTCCGCGCGTGGGAACCCGCGCCGTGGTAGCGCTTTCGCAATCGATCCACGATGCGGTCGACAGAGGCTGACGGCGCGGTGTCCACGAGCCGACCCAAGCTGGTGGTCTTCACACGCTTGGGTGTCTCGGAGAAGTGTCGGGGTAGGTCCGCCTACTCGGTCAATCGGGTGTGGCAGCGGGCGGCGCGTCGAGTTGCACGTTCAATTCGAACGACTGTAGCGTTGTAGCACCCTCGCGATCCGATACCGCCACCTGGACCGGATGCATTCCGGTCTGGCTCTCATTCGGAGTCCACTTGACCACGCCTAGCACGGGGTCGACCGTCATCCCCTCTGGCCCGTCGCGAAGCTCGTAGCGAAGCGTGCCGCTGCCATCGGGATCGCTGGCTTCGATCTCGTAGCTGAAAACGCCTTCGTTCCAGGTTCCGTCGGGGTTCGATGAGATCTTCGGGTTGGCGTTGCCCACGCGAACGACGACGCTCTCGATCGAATCGCTCTGTTCATCACCGTCACTGGCATACACCGTGGCCTGAATCCGGTCGCCTCGGCTGAGCTCCAGCGTGTCGAGCGTTGCCAGACTCTCGGAGATCGGGTCGCCGTTTACGCGCCAGCTATACGTGTAGTCGATGGGGTCGCCATCGGGGTCGCGCGCTTGGGCCGTGGCAGTCACCTCGGCTCCCGACGGCACTTCGTTTGCGGGCCGCAGCCCGACGCCGAGCATCACGGGCGGTTGGTTGCGCACGCGGGCCTCGGCTCGGGCCACTTCGCTCTCGCCGTGTCCGTCACTGGCAGTCAGGGTGACTTCGATCCGATCGCCTTTCGACACCTCGTTCAATTCGATGAACGATTCGCCCGTCTGGATCGATTCGCCGTTGACCCTCCACAAAAATCCGAGCTCGAGCAGATCACCGTCGGCGTCTTCGGTCGCGACCACTGCGCGAACCTGGTCGCCCGAGATCGGCGTTTGAGGCTCGATCCGCAGGCTGCGAATCGTCGGAGGGTGGTTGACCTTTTCCTGCCGGGTTGCCGGCTTCTCGTCGACACGTTGGGGCTCATTGACCGCTGCGACACCGCTTGAACGGTTCGATTCGTCCCCACCGCACGCAACCGCGCCCGCGGCAACGATGGCTGCCATGGTCAGCCTGATTCCCTGCATCCCCGTTCCCCCCGAACAGCTTCCTCTTTGCGAAACGCTCGACATTCCCAGACTCGAGCCTGGCTCGAGCATCGAGTCAATTTCTAGTTCGCTTCCACGCGACCGCTGACGGTTTCGATCCGGGCCAGCGATCCCCCCGGCGCCTCCCCTTTGACGTGGACACGCCAGTATCGCATCGTGAAGGTCGGCGACCCGTTCTGGCCAATCGTCATGTTCATGCCCGGATACGCCCCGACCCCCAGGTTCTGGGTTGCAGCCCCCGCACTCGTATCGAGTCCATAGGTGGGCTGGCCCTTGGGGTAAATCGAAGTGTCTCCGAGATTGTCGTCCGGGAAACTGGGATCGGCATTGGCCCGCAGCGCGTTGTACGATTCGGTGACACCCGCCTCGGCTGCGAAGAACGCCGTCTTCTGCCGCTTCTGGAAACCCGCGACAGATTGGTCGCGCATCACCGCTTCCAGTGCCGCAAATCCGACGATTGCCATCAGCGCCATGATGAACATCGTGATCAGAAGCGCCGAGCCGTGCTCCAGGCGTTTGCGTCGATCGGTCATAGACCCTCGATCCTCGAACCGACGTTTCGCAATCGGATCGTGTTGCTGTGAACACGGCGCCGGAAACCGTCCTGTCCTGCCACGGCGTTGCGGTTTTCCGTCGCCTGGAAGAAGCCGCGGAAATTGGGATCTTCGAGCCGGGTGCGAGCGACCAGGCTCAACTGCACACCGCGCAGATCCGCCGCGTCATTTGCGGCGGCGAGATAGTCATTGCCGACTCCATCGCCGAGGATTTCGCCGGCGTCGACCAGGTTGTCGCCGTTGACGTCGAAATACAGTGAGGCCTGCATGTCTTCGATTTCGTTGGAAAGCAGCAGGCCGTTGCGAAACAACTGGGTCCCAACGATTCGATACTCGATGGCCGGCAACACGATCAACTGGATCGTGCCACCCGCCAGCCCCAGCGGCGCGGTCCGGACATTGATCGTGACCGTCTTGGCCCCGATGTTGACTCCTGTGACAGTGCCACACGCAGAACCACGACCCGGTGATTCGAAGTCTACGATGATCGCGCCGCCCCCGACCTGGAAATCGCTGTCATTGGTGCCGTTCCCATCGGTATCGTACGAGGCGCCCGCCACAGTGGATTCCAGAAAGATCGAATCGAGAAGGAGCGTCACAGGGCCGGTCACTACGTTCGTCACCACGCCCTGCACTTCGCTGCCATCGTACATCGTCGTCAGGTTGCCGGTCTCCGGCGCGTTGTGGTCGGTCACGTACAACGTGTCCGGACCGGCGTCGTCATCGAGTCCGCACAACGCTGCCTCCTCGCGCAGCATGAAGCCCGCGTGTCGGATGTCGCGCTCGAGCAGGCTCGAGATCACGCGCAGGCTCTGCTGCGATCCCACCACCGCGTCGATTCGCGAATAGGCAAAATTATTGACCGTGAATGTCTCCAGCACGAAGATCATCAGAATGGATGCCAATACACTGGCAACCATCAATTCGATCAGCGTGAATCCAGCGCGGCGGTCGGCCACCTACAGATTCTCCCGGTTGTAGCGGATGCTGGACAAAGTGATGGAGCGATTCGGGGCGTCCTCGTCGTCCCAGATAACCCGGACGTCGATGCTGCGGGTCCAGTTCGCGACGTCGTCGGCGATCTGAAACGACGACCGGTAGGTCTCCTCGACGCTATTGGCCGGGTCACCCTGGACCGTGTTGTTCACGTTGACCGTCGCCGTCCAGCCTCCGGTAGGAGCCAGCGACGTCCAGCTCACGACGTCGAACTGTTCCAACTGGGTCTCTGCGATCGTCGCGGCCATCGATGCATGTCGGCCGCGACTTCCACCCCGCAGCGCCTGCAGCTGCATCGCCGACAGCGTGAGCAGACCGAAGGCCAGGATGGCCCCGACAATCATCAGCTCCAACAGGGTAAACCCATGGCTATGCGTGGCGCGCACAGATCGTCTCATTGTGTCCAACCCGTACCGTTCCATACGTGAATACCCGCGTCACCGAGCGGGGACAGAACGACCGCGTAGTCGCGAGTCCCGTTGGTGAGGTAGATCGAAGCGCCCCCGGTACCGGTCGATCCGATCGTGCCGCACGTCGTGGCAGTCGGAGCCACCCCGACCGGCACGCCGTCCGAACGGAACAACACCCAATTGGTCGCGTTGTTGCTCGGGTCGGAGAAAGTCGAACCGCTCGCCTGCGGGGGCGCGAACGCAGCCGTACCGCTGTCGTTGGGCGAACGGACGTTCGCGCTGCTGACTCCCCAATTGACGTCGATTTCGAGTGCGAGTGTGTCGATGTCCTCGCCGGCATCGATGTGGCAGTTGGCAGTCGCTTCGGTTCCGTCATCGAGAATCAGCATCGCCACCGAGTTTCCCTCTGCGTCGCTGATGACCGTACCGGCGGGGTCGGTCGTGCCGGCGGGGCCCAAGAAGACGAGATAGTGGTTCCCCGTGCGCATCGCCTGGCTGCGCGCCATCAGGAACATGTTCCCGACGTCCCGCGCGAAGCCGCGGATCCGCGCCTGGTCCCTCATGTCACTGATGGACGGCACCGCGAGCGCCGCCAATGCGCCAATCACCGCTACCACGACCATGATCTCGATCAGGCTGATTCCCGCACGATATGCAGCACGAACTGACATCGAAATCTCGCTACTCCTGCTTCCAGTAGAGCGTGCCACCGCTGAGATTGATGTTGTCCTGATCGATGATCTGAATGTCCGAACCGCTCTTTTCGATCACGATCTTGTTGTCCTTGCCGTCTACGCCAACCGACACCTTCGGGTCCGTCGGCAGACCGACGCCGAGCGTGATGCTTCGATCCGGATTGTTCGAACCATCCTCGAAGTAGCCTTCACCCGATACCAGGTCGAACGCGTACAGCGCGCCATCGCCGCGCGTCGTGCACGGGTTGGCGTTCGTTGTCGGAATGAAGGTCGCCGCGATGACGGTGCCCGCGAAAATCTCGACATTGGTCACGAACTTCTCGCCGTTGGCGACACTGAACCAGAATCCCTGATTGCTGAAGCTGGCCGCGGCCTCGCTGCCGCTGAAATTGGTCAGATCGGCTTCGGTCAGTGTCGCGAGCGCAGGCGACGCAACCTCGAAGGGATCGGAATCGATGACCACGTAGAAGCGGTTGTTCTCGGTGGTGGCACCGAGGTCGCCTTTGAACGGCAGGTTGCGCCTCTCGCCACTGCCGAATGCCAGATAGATCTTGCCCCGGTTGTAGGCAACCGCCGGCGCGAACATCAGATTCTTGTAGTATTTGTTTGCACCGATGGTCACGGCGGCTGCGCTGAAAAATTTCTTGAACGGCCAGTTCGGTTGCGTGCGCAGGCTACTGGCATCGTTGACCCGGTCTTCCCCGACCGCGCCGATCGCCCACTTCCAGACGTTGCCCCCCATATCGACCAGATAGATCGTGTCCGCGAAGCCATCGAAATTCAGGTCGAGTACGGCCGGCGTGGACAGCGTGGCGTGCAAGATGGGTTGCGGGTCTGCAATTGATCCGAACTTCTTCTCCCCGATGACTTTGCCCGTCTTCAGGTCGAGAATGTAGACACCGCGCGCCAGCGTCGAGGTAGCGTCGTAGGTGTTGACCACTCCGGTGACCGCGGTTGGATTCGGATCGCTGGCGGCATCGTAGCCGGCCGTGACGATCGCGACCCAGCGCTCGACGGTCTTGGTCGAGTCGGCCGGATCGTGGAGCCGGACTTTCGTGATGATCGGCTCGGACCAGATCTCGCCCATGAATGCGAAATCGCCCGGGACGTCGACTTCGGTCGGGAACTCCCAACCGTATCCCGGGTAGGGCAGCGCTCCGCCACCGCCCGGTTGGTTGATCGCATCGGGGTTCGTGACATCGAGCGCATAGACGTGGTGACCGCCCTCGCGCATCGCACCCACAGCGATGGTCCGCCACTCGCTGCCGCTACTGTCTTTTGTGGCGGTCGAAACGGTGGGATGGATCCACGCATCCGCGGCGCTCACGTCACCATCGACATAGTGAACGCGGCTCGTCGCGGAGTCGATCGGCAGGTTCTTGATGTTCTTTCGCGCCTCCCAAGGCATGAAACCAAACACCTCGGCGCCGGTACCCTCGTCGTACTTTCCAGGGGCGGGCGAACTCACGAAGGAGCCGGTGTCGATCGCCTCCAGGAAACCCGCATTGGTACCGGCAAACAGACGTCGACTGCGCGTCCCATAATGAGACTTGAAAGCGTTGTAGGAAGGTTCGTTGCTGGCTGCCTTCGGAGCGCCTACGACGATCGCGTTCGAGTGGAAGATGTCGCCGAGCGTCGCCGGACGTTCGGCGCAAGCCACCGGTGTCGCGACGTTCGCGGCAACGCCGGTGCCGAAGAAGCAGCCGCGCGCCGCCTCGACCACCTCGTCCGCGAGCCCTTCCTCGGTGATCGCGCTGCTGCCATTGACGGCGTAGAGCGGGCTATTGGGAGCTTGCGCGGGAGGTACCGTGAACGGGTCGAGCAGCAGGTCCGCTGCCGAAATATTCGCCGATGTGAATGCCGGCGGCAGTGAACCTGCGGTGGCACCGGCCTTGGACACATAGAGTTTGCGCGAAGCCGGGATCGGAACCTCATCCGCAGCGTCCCAGAAGAATTGGGCACTCGGCTTGAACGGACCGCTGTTGCACTCACCCGGGTCCGGGTCCTCGAGCGCGCAGACGTTGTTCTTGTCCTTGATTTCGCCGAGCGCGTCGATCTTCCAGGCGCGGACGTGCCCCTCCCAGAACGCATTCTTGCCGCGTGGGAAGAAATAGCTCTGGTAGAAGTCGGCGCCATCTGCCGTGCGCGCAGACGGGACCGTCGCAGCAGTGAACGAAGCGGCCTTCTCGATGATGTCGTTGAGCGCTCCGATCAGCGCGTTCGTCAGCTCGTCGCCGTCCTGGACATGGTAGAAAATGCCGTTTCCGACTTCGGCTGTCTTCCGCAGGTACGCGTCGGTCGCGGCATCGCTCGCGTAGCCGACGGTGTAGGTGTCGATCGTCTGGTCGCCATCGATGTCCGGACGGAAGTCCTTGTCGTACATGTACATCGCGATGTCGTCGAGGTAGTAGGTCGCCTCGTCCGCGGTCATCGGGTCTTCGATTTCGTCGACGGGCGTCTCGACGTGGTAGTTGCCGATCTGGTTGGCGAAAGCCGAGTAGCCGAGCGCCGTGTCGAGCGGAGCGTTGTCTTCGAAGTTGTCTCGCGACGGCAGACCGTCTGTGACGATTACGAAGAAGGCTTTCTCGCACTCGAACTTGAACGTGTCTTCGAACCACTTGTTCGACGCGACGCGATTCCCCTGTTTATCGAACTCGTAGATCGGAAATGGCGTGCCATCGAGGCCGAGCGGCATGTCGGCACGATGTCCTCGGACGAACGTGGGCGGAAGTGGCATGAGGCTCACCGCAAACGAGCTCGCACGGGAAGCTGCTGCGACCGGCTTCCAGACAGAGCCGCTGGAGAAGGTGATCCTTCTCCTGGAGCTGCTGGATGCCATTCGCAGCCATCCCTTTCTGAAGGAGCGAGTGGTCCTCAAGGGCGGCACCGCTCTCAACGTGTTCAAGTTCGACGTGCCGCGACTGTCCGTCGATATC
>JAQBGU010000064.1:0-23209 GCA_032128375.1 Deltaproteobacteria bacterium
TACCAGAGCAAGAACTGGGAAGAGGCGAAGTTCGACGAACAGACCGAATCAGACACTGTGATGGATGACATCGAGGCGATGTTCTCGCTGCGAGGCGCGTCTCGCGAGCAGCTCCGTTTCGTGCCGGACGAACACGGAGGCGCTGTTGCGGGCCAGCTCATCGTTCTGGACCCGGACCGGGAAACCGGCGTCATCGAACGTATCGATTGCACGCGCTTCGGCTCGGGGGCGTACTCCATTCCATCCAGCGTCGAACAGCTGTCGTTCGAGACCGACGCGAAGTTCGTGCTCGCGATCGAGACGGGCGGTGTCTTCCAACGACTCCAGAACCACAAATTCTGGCAGACCGCGAATTGCATTTTGGTGTCACTGGCGGGTGTCCCGACGCGCGCGACGCGACGCTTCATTCGGAAACTATCGGACGAGTGCAGGATCCCGGTGTTCGCATTCGTCGATTGCGACCCCTATGGGATCTCCAACATCTATCGCACATTGAAAGTGGGCTCTGGCAACGCCGCCCACCTTTCGCAGTTCTTCTGCGTACCGAACGCCCGATACCTCGGAGTTACCCCCCAGGACATCATCGATTACCAACTCCCCACTCATCCGCTTCTGGATGTGGATATCAAGCGCGCCAAGGATGCGTTGAGAAACGACCCCTTCTTCAAGACCCACAAGCCGTGGCAGAAGGCGATTGAGCAACTGCTGAAAATGGGTGTCCGCGCCGAGCAACAGGCGCTCGCGAAGTGGGGGCTCAACTACGTGATCGAGGAATACCTTCCGCGAAAACTCGACCAGCAGGCGAACTTCCTACCCTGAATTCAGCATTGTTGGGGTACGCTGCGGCTCCTCGCCAGGAGTGGAGTGATGAAGGGAATCTTGTTGGCCGGCGGTTCCGGCACACGCCTGCATCCGATCACATTGGGTGTCAGCAAACAGCTGCTGCCCATCTATGACAAGCCGATGGTCTACTACCCGCTGTCGACGTTGATGTTGGCCGGAATCCGCGAGATTCTTCTGATCTCCACGCCGGAAGACCTTCCCGCCTATCGCAGACTGCTGGGAGACGGGAGCCGATTCGGAATCGCAATCGACTATGCGGAACAGCAGAGACCAGAAGGTCTGGCTCAAGCCTTCCTGATTGGTCGCGCTTTCGTCGGCGTCGAGCGTGTTGCGCTCGCGCTGGGTGACAACGTGTTTTATGGGCACGGCATGCCCGATTCCCTGCGGCGCGCAGCAGCGAGGGAGTTCGGCGCGACGGTGTTCGGTTACTGGGTCAGTGATCCAGAGCGCTACGGCGTTGTGGAATTCGGTGCGAACGGCGAAGCCATCGGCATCGAGGAGAAGCCGGAGAAGGCGCGATCCAATTATGCGGTCACTGGAATCTATTTCTTTGACAATCGCGTGTTGGACATAGCCGCGAATTTGGTGCCGTCGCGGCGCGGAGAACTGGAGATCACTGATGTAAACCTCGCGTACCTCGAGATGGGTGACCTCCACGTCGAGCGCTTGGGCCGCGGCGTCGCCTGGCTAGACACGGGAACCAACGAGTCGCTGCTGCAGGCCAGCAACTTCGTCGAGACGCTCCAGGAGCGACAGGGTCTGAAGATCGCCTGCCTCGAAGAAATTGCGTTCGCTCAGGGATATATCTCGCGCGAGAGGCTCGCTGAACTCGCCGAGCAGATGGGGAACTCGAGCTACGGCGCTTACCTTCGTATGATCTCGCAAGAGCACGCCTGATCGTGCCGACGTTCGTCGAAACCGCGGTTAGCGGCGTGATCGTCGTGGAGCCAGACGTCCACCGCGACGACCGAGGCTTCTTTTTGGAGACGTTTCACGCACCGAAGTACCACGAGGCGGGGATCCGCGAGGGGTTCGTTCAGGACAACCACTCGCGCTCATCGCGCGGAACCCTGCGCGGGCTGCACGGCCAGTGCCCGGGCCCGCAGGGGAAGTTGGTGCGTGTTGTCGAGGGGGAAGTCTTCGATGTCGCCGTCGATGTCCGCCGCGGCTCGCCGAGTTACGGCCAGCATTTTTCGATCCTGCTATCGGCCGCGAACTTCCGGCAACTGTACGTCCCACCTGGAATTCTGCACGGCTTCCTGGTCACCAGCGAGATGGCCCAGTTCGAATACAAGTGCACCGATCTGTACAATCCGAATGCAGAGTTCTGTGTCGCATGGAATGACCCAGACATCGGCATCGAGTGGCCGATCGGATCCCCGACCTTGTCCGAAAAGGACCGCAACGCCCCGAGGTTGAAAGACGTTGCCGACAAGCTGATCGACTACCGTCCATAGACCGAACGGCAGACTCGAGCAGGCCTGCAGGTTCCGACGGTGCGTCTGGCTCGGCCTAGATGTCCTCTTCTACCTCGCAGTCTTCCGCGTAGGGGTCGGCGGTCAGCTTGCACGGAGAGCTGCAATAGCTGCAGAAAACTTCCTCGCCGGCCTTCTCGTCGCCACCCAGCGGAAAGTCTGCGTCACAGATCGGGCATGTCAGCTTTGCGAGTCCCATACCCGGAAGATCGGACTGACGTGGCGCCGTCTTGAGGTGAGCCTGCCAGGTGCGATAGCTGTCGCATCGGGGATTCCGAAATCGGCTCGAAACGCGTCGAGCCTGCCCAACCGGGTGTGGCGCTGAGCCCGCCGCCGGCCTCGATCAGTAGCCCCTCGCAACCCGGCTGCGCGGCGACCCAGGCGAGTGCGTCGGCTGCATCAGCAACCAGCATCACCTTCGAAAGTGCCTCGGCCAGCACCGCGGTCGGCGCCACGACCAAGGCCTGCCGCTCCCGGAACAGCGGCTGGCCGCTGCGTGGATCGACGATATGGCCGAAGCGCTTACCTTCGATTTCCACCCACTGACCGAGACTCTCCGAAACAGAGAGCGCTTGATCTCGAAGCGTGATCAATCCGATGAAATCGCCCGCGGTTCCGCGGACCAGGAGCCTCCAACCGGGTGCGCCGCGCGGCGCACCCACCGCCCAGGTACTGCTCTGGCCAAAACTCAGCAGAGCGCTCTTGATGCCGCGAGCGCGCAATCGCGGCAACATGCGGTCCAACGCATAGCCCTTGGCGATCCCGCCCAAATTGATCGACATTCCCGTTTCGTCGAGCCCAACCTTGCCGTCCGCCATGAAGCGGATTTTTTCCGAACCGACGCGGCTTTTCGCAACCTCGATTTCGGCGTCCGTGGGCACGCTGCCGCGGTCGGCCGCCTGTATCCAGAGTTCGACCAACGGACCGATGGTTACGTCGAACGTGCCACCGGTACGCCGAGCGTACTCGACCGAGAGTTCGAGAATCTCACGGACCGATGGGGCGACCTCGATTGGGCTCAGCCCGGCGTTCCGATTCAATCGACTGACATCGCTCGTATCGGAGTAGCTCGAAAGCTGCTCATCGAGTTTTCGCGCAACGTCGAATAGCTCTTCGAACGCGGCTCTGGGCAGCCCGCCCGGCAGCGTGACCTCGAGGATCGTGCCCATCGTGTAGCGGCCGTCGGTGGTCGGTTCTGGGTAGGCGGCCGGCCTCGCGCACGCCGACAGCACGGCGGACAGACCCACTACCGCGCCCGCGACTCGCCCGGCGTAATTCAAGGCGAGAGAGCGTCTCGCAACTTGGCACCGCCTTGCCTGGCATCTTGGCTGCCGTCTGGGTTGCCGCTTTGGCTGCCGCCGTTTTGGGTGCCGTCTTGCGTTCCGTCATAGTTTCGTTGTGACCCGGCAAACACCGACCACAGCGAGAGCCCTACCAATACCGCGAGGCTCATCTCGAGCATCAGAAATCCCGCGATCTTCAGGTACGCGAAATGCGGGCTCGCGAAGCGAACCAGCCAACCAGAGCCCTCCTCGACGAGCGCGGACACGAAAGGCACGACGATCAGCCAAATCTTGATGTTGCTTCTGACCGGGATGAACAGCATCAGATGAGTGAGCACCAACAACAGCATTCCCATCGCGAACAAATGAAAGTGCGAAACCTCGAGCAATCCCTCGTAGCTACGTGGCGACAAGAACAGGTCTTCCGAACCGAGGTAGTAATCGACGACAGAAGCGGCGGTCAGGCCCATCTTGCTGAAATACAGCAGCCCATTGGTCAGCCACAAACCGACGACGTAGGTGGCGTACAACGCGACGATCGTCTGCAACAGATGATTTCGCGTCCACTCTCCGGTGATGACGAAACGCACGCTATAGCCGGTTCTGGATCAGGACCTCGTAGAACGCCAGCGCGCGACGCACTCCACGCGTCGTCGCGCGCGCCGACAAGGTCGCTCCGACGACACCATGGACATCACCACCAAGCCGGAGCGGGGCGTCCTTCGACTTGTTGTCGAACTGAGAATACCAGCGATTCGTAGGCTTGTATTCCAATGGCTCGTGAAACGCCAGCACCCGAAGTGATCTCACCTCGCCCTCAGGCGTCAATACGACCATGAATGCTTCGGGCAGAGTGCGAACGTTGTGAATGTCGATCAGCGCGTACCCGATGACACTTCCAGCGCGGACTGCCTTGTATATCTTTACGAGTTTCGACTCGAGCGGGCACTGCGCGATGCTCTGGATACGATCGGTCTGCTGTTGGTCCAGAACGAAGGTCTCCGAAGCGACCTCGTCAGCATCAGGAAAGGCCAACTCCAGCGCTTCGGTGCTCGAATAAAAGACCTTCGCCTTTGCGCCGGTGCTGCCAGTGAGCACCGCCAACAGTGTGATCGCGCCGATGATGAGCCTAGAAGACAAACCCTACTCCCATGTTGAACTCGTCCGGCAGCGTTCCGGACTCGGCCTTGCGACCGCGATAGTCGGCCTTGATGACCACATTCGGAATCGGCTTGAACGAGACACCGAAGGTGTAGATCTCGATTTCCTTGGACTTGTTCTTGGAGAATCCGCTCGGGAGGTCGCGCTGGGTGTCGTAGTACTCGATGCGGAAGAACGGCTCGAGCGACTTCTCGGTGTCGGGGAAGAGCTGAGGGAGCACGTCGTAGGCCAGTTCTCCGTACACTCCGAGCATTTCGCCGCCGACCGCTTCGCCGAGTTTCAAATCACCCGTCCCGCCGCCGAGCCCTTTGGGCCCAAGAGCCGACGTCAGCGCTGCGTTGTCTCCGATATCGGCCATCGTAAACAAAGTACGCGCGTGCCAGCCGTCGTTCTCGTACTGCGCGTGGAGTTCCCAGACCGTCGTCGGGGTCTCCGGGATATCGACATCGTAAGCAGCGAAACCCGGCCCGGAAGACACATCGATATTCTGGTTCTGTCCCGATTTACCGTGGTAAACAGAACCGCCGATCAGCAGCTCCGGAAGCGGCGTCCACTCGAGCTTCGCAACGAGCGCCAGGTGCTCGGCGAGGGCGCGATTGCCGTCTTGCCGGCCGCTGCGAAGACCGGACGCATCGAAGCCTGCCCCGTTGAAGCCATTGATCACGTACGCCTCGTAGCGGACCTGCTCTGCGATCGCCCCGAAGAGACCGACGCCGGCTTCACGCCACGTCGACGGGATGATCATACGCTCCACCTCGGGTCGGTTGACACCGAAGTAGAACGGCGGCTCGTGGATCTCGTTGATGATGCCCATCGGGACGAGCAGTAGCCCCGCCCGGAAGTTCACCCAGTCCTTCCACATGAAATCGAGCTGCGCGAACTCGACCGACACACTGCCGTCACCCGAAGACTGCGTCGACTCTGTCGTTGCGTGTTCGAACTCGATTTCCGCGTTGAATATGATTCTATCGGTGAACTTGTATCCGGTGTACAAGATGAACCGCAGCAGGTCGGCTCTATCCTTGTCGCCACCGTCGTCGTCGACGAGCTTGCGGTAGAAGCCCTCGCCGTACCCGCCGATCGACAGGCCGTGCGCGAGGTCGTAGATCTTCGATGCACCTGGCGCGTGACCGAACCTCGCCGACATCACGTCGTCGTCTGGGATCGCCATGTCACGGCGCGTCCTTTCGAGTTCATCTGCCAGGACACTCACCGTGCGTTCGAGTTCCGCGATGCGGTCGTCTTGAGCCCTGGCTCGGTCGTCTGCGGCGTCGGCAGCCGCGCTCGAAGCCGTCGCCAATGTGGCGAGCAGCACCCAGCCCAGCGCGGACCGTCGAATTGCCTCCGATCCGCTCCCACCGCCAACCCGCCGGATCGCGGGCGTTTGGGTTCGGAACCCGGCGGTCATCATTTTTTCCGAAATCTTTTTCGAAATCTTTTCCGAAATCAGTAGTGTCATCAATTCGTCATGAAAATTGGGCAACCGGCCTCGAGGGGCGCTCGCTTCCAGCCTGGTACCGGCCCAACCCGCGTTCATCGCTCCGTTGTAGCCCCCCTGGGGGCGAATTGGTCGTCGATTGGTCGCCAATGAAAATGAAAATCACATTCAATTTCAATTTGGCCCCAAACTAGCGGGCTGTTGACTCAACTGTCAACAGGGATGCGCCGGATCAGAACCTCGCGCAAGTCATGATCGCGCCATCGATGCCGCACAAGGTGGGACCAGGGCCCGGACGACATCGGTTCAGAACCTGGGTCGGAAGGGTGGCGCTGGTCTATCGGTCCGGTTCGCAGTCCGAGCAGTGCCCGTAGAGTTCGTGGCGATGCCGGAGCACGCGAAACCGGTAGCGATTCGCAATGTCCTGCTGTGCGGATTCGATCATCGAACACTCGAATTCGATGATCTTGCCACAACGCAAGCACACGAGATGATCGTGGTGTTCCTGCTCGATTTCGTAGCGCGTGATTCCGTCGTCGAAATGCCGTTCCACCGCCAGCCCGGCTTCGCACAGCAGCTTCATCGTGCGATAAACCGTGGTATAGCCGATATTCTCGTGTTTCTCGCGAACGCGGTTGTAGATCTCCTCTCCGGTAATGTGCCCACTGGCTTCCAGGAAAATCTCGAGCACAGCCTCGCGCTGGCGGGTGTGCTTGAGATTGTGGTCTTCGAGGTATTGAGTGAGCGATCGCTGCTCTACGTCGTGCGGCATGATCCAAAAGTAATCGACTGCTGCCGGCGATACAACGAATTGTCGGCAGCACAGAGGGGGTGTTGCCGCGATGGCGTCGTGAGGGCGCAGCTAGAGCGTCGCCAGCAGATCCTCGGCGAGCCCGGCGACGATGCTGTCGCGTCCGTCGACCAGGATGCGAAGTTGCGAGCGCAAGCCACCGCTCCCCTTCAGCTTCTCACCCGACGCGCTCTGGCGATGCAACGATTCCAATACCCCGACCATCAGCTCGGAATCGTCGCTGTCCAGAAACATTCCGATCAATGCGGGCTGCGACGGGAACCCCGCCGCGTCCCGGTAGGCATGGCATGCATCGACCAGATCCTCCGTTCCGTGCGCGGCGCGCAGTGCGGCTTCCAGTTCTTCCCGCTTTGCGACGGGTTTGGCGAACAGGCCGTCGAGCTTCTTCAAGTACCGGTTCGAAGCCTGCTCTTGCTGGAATTTCGAGACGCCCGACTGTCGATTTTCGTCACGACCGCCGCCCTCGCGACGCCGCCGATCCCGCTCGCTGAACGAGAGTTTGTCCCCATCATCAAAGCTTCGGTCTCGACTCATTGCGGCGAACTGCTTCGCCCGGCGGATTCGACCGCTCGAAGGTTCTCGGCCGCTGCTTCATTGGTGCAGTCGAGATCTACCGCGCGCCGAAACGCCAGCTGCGCGTCGACGCCCCGGCCGGCGGCCTGATAGGCGAGACCCAAATGGTTCTGAACCTCGGAGGCTTTCGGCACGAGTTCGGCAGCCCGTTCGAGCTGCGTGATCGCGATGGAATTCTCACCGCGATCCAGCGCTTCAGTGCCACTGTGATACAAGCGCGCTCCTTGAAACGACGCACACCCAAGCGACGCGAGCGCGATGATTCCAACCAGCCAGCGCGCCGCTACGTGCATGTTCGCAATCTGAATCGATGCCATCGTTAGCGTTGTACCGGTCTCGCAAAGAGACTGCAATGGTTGCAGGTGGGGCTGCCGACCGGGCTGGGATCATCGCGCGCCGCTGAATCAGGACGGCAATCGGATACGAGCGACAACCGGAAGATGGTCCGACGCACGCTGGGCCGCTGGACTATCGTGGGCCACCAGCGAAACGAGTTTGACGCCCGAGGTGTAGATCCGGTCCAGCGCGAGAACGGGTCGCGCCGATGGAAATGACATCGGAAAATCCGTTTCGTTTCCGACCATCCCTTTTGCGAGCGCTCGCGTTGCCGGGCACTTGCGCCACGAGTTCATGTCGCCGAGCAACAAGGTCGGGCCGCTCTGCAGCCTCGGATGCTCGAGCAGTGCCCGAACCTGCCGGTGCCGTGTCCGATCGGCCAACGCCAGATGGGTCGAGACGACGTCGAGCACGCCGGATTCGAAAGGGATCTGCGCCGACACAGCTACGCGCTTTTCCATCCTCGAAAAGGAAAGGTCCAAAATCGAAGCGGCGCCGATTGGCCATCGCGACAAGATCGCATTGCCCAGTTCGCCTCGCTTGTGCACACGAGTCGCCGCAAACGCAACGTGCATCCCCAACGCCTCGGCCAGTGTTTCGAGCGGATCGTTGCCGTCGTGTGAACGCATCACCTCTTGGAGCGCGATGACGTCGGCGCCGATTTCGGAAATGACGAAGCCCGCCCGAGCAGGGTCGGACTTCGCGTGCCCGTTGAGCCCGGTCCAACGATGAACGTTGTAGGTCGCGACTGTTATCAGGCGCTTCATGGGGCGTGGCGACACCGCCACCCGGGGAGCCCGCAGCAAACATAAATGCGGAGAGTCGAGATGACCGGGGGCCGACGCAGCAGCCATGCGCGCTTTCTTGCGCGTGCCAGCCTTCTCGACCCGGCGAGCGATCTTGCTTCTGACTTCAGACCTGACGGCAGTCATCGATTGCTCGAGCGATCCATGCCGCGATGCGCGGCTGCCGTCCTACATCGGCCGCCGGGTTGCAGAAGTGGAATTCGCTGTATCGATCTTCGGTTCAGATAGGGAAGGCTCAGGTTGGGCGAACTCCAAACGGGCGACCTCGAACGGGCCCCTCGTCTCATAGGTCGGTGTCTTGGTGAATAGACGGCATTGCGGTCCCGAACCGCATTCGATCGGTTGGCGGAGCATAGCCTCGTCGCTCTCCGCGGTAAATTCCCTACGCAACTTGGGTACTTGGTACATCATTTGCCTGCTGGTTCTATGCCCGAAATCAATCGATTTCGGACAAGCCGGAGCCGGGCATGCCGATACGGTACGGACGATGGCCAAATCCAAACCGAGTCCGTTCAACAGCATGCTCGAATCGCCTCGCGTCCGCGATGCCGCCCGCGAACTTATCGCGGCAGTCGCAGAGGAAGCGAGCCAACGCGAGCTCTCACCCAAAGCCTACCAGCGCGCACTCAGAGAAGTGGCGCGGCTCCGGGGTCGCCCCTTGTTCTTTCCGGCGATCAGCGGCGGAACCGGTCGAGGTGCACGCGTCCGGATGGCCGATGGCACCACCCGATTGGATTTCATCAGCGGTATTGGAATGTACGGCTTCGGACACAGCGACCCGGATCTGTTGGAAACCGCTGTCGTGGCTGCCGCGGGCGACTCGGTCTTCCAAGGACATCTGTTTCCGGGTGTTGAGTACATCCGGCTGTCGAAAGCCTTGCTGCGCCACGCGGGCGGTCGTCTGACGCACGCCTGGTTGTCGGTCTCTGGCGCGATGGCGAACGAAAACGCCCTGAAACTGATCTTTCAAAAACATAGCCCGGCAGATCACATCATCGTATTTGAAAAGAACTTTGCTGGTCGCTCGCTGGCGTTAGCCGAGATCACCGACAAGCCGGCGTTTCGCGACGGCCTTCCCCTGAGCGGCAAGGTGTTGTACGTCCCGTTCTACGACGAATGCGATACGGCTTCTACGGAGCACAGCCTGGCGGTGCTGGAAAGCCATCTGGAGCGACACCCGGGACGTATCGCCGGGATGGGTTTTGAGCTCGTTCAGGGCGAGGGCGGGTTCCGGTGCGCGCCGCGCGAGTTTTTCGTCGCACTGATGGAGCGCTGTCGCGAAGCCGGGTTGGCAATCTGGGTCGACGAGGTGCAGACATTTGCTCGCACGGGTGAGCTGTACGCGTTTCGAACCCTCTCGCTCGAAGACCTGGTCGATGTCGTCACGGTCGGCAAGTCGCTTCAGGGAAGCGCCGCGCTTTTCACCAAGCAGTACAATCCGCGTCCCGGCCTGATTGCGGGTACGTTTGCAGGATCGACTGTCGGCATGGCCGTCGGGACTCGCATCATCGAGCGCCTGGAACTCGAAGGCTACTTGGGCCCGGAGGGCCGCGTCGCAGTGCTGGGGGGCCGCTTCGAACGGCGGCTGGATTCGTTCGCAAAGCGCATGCCGAGATGCGTAGGGCAGCGATCCGGAATCGGTGCCATGCAGGCCTTCGTCCCATTCGATGGTTCGCCCACAGTTGTCTCGGCCATCGTACAGGCCGCGTTCGAAGAAGGTCTGATGATATTCAGCGCCGGTTCGAATCCGACCAAGATCCGCATGCTGCTTCCGGTAAACACCACCGACGAAGAGCTGGAAGCGGGCTTCGCGATGCTCGAAAAAGCCATGCGCCGGGTTGCAGAAGAGAGCGCGATTCAGTGCTGATCGTGCGCCCGATCGCCATCGGTGATCTCCCGCAACTACTCGATCTGGCCGAACTGCTCGACTCCATGAACCTTCCCCGCGATCCGGATTTCCTCGAAGCCCGTATTCGACAGTCCGAGCGTTCGTTCGCCGGTGAGCTCGAAGACTGGCGCAGCGGTGTCTACATGTTCGTGCTCGAGGAGTTATCGACGGGTCGAGTCATCGGCACGTCGTTGATATTGGCAAAAAACAGCCGGCCCGATGCTCCTTACTATTGGCTCGCGGTGACAACCGAGGAACGCCGAAGCACCGACTTGGATCGCCGCTTCGAGCACACGAAGCTTCAGCTGCATTCGACCACCGACGGCCCGACGGAAGTCGGCGGGTTGGTCCTTGACCCTGCGTTTCGAGGCCACCCGGAAAAATGCGGGAAGGCCCTATCGATCGTGCGCTTTGCGTTCATTTCGATGTTTCCCGAGCGCTTCGAGCGCGAAATCATCGCCGAAATGTTGTCCCCGTTCATCGAGCCGGGTCGCAACTTGCTTTGGGAAGCGTTCGGAACGCACTTCACGGGCCTTCGCTACCGAGAGGCAGATCACTTGTCGTCTCGCAGCAAACAATTCATCGCCGACCTGTTTCCAGTCGACCCCGTCTACACTGTATTATTTCCACATCAGGTCCAGGCTGTAATCGGCCAGACCAACGAGACCGCGAAGGCCGCGGTCGCCATCTTGGAAAAGATCGGCTTCCGCTACCTCAACCAGGTCGACCCATTCGATGGCGGTCCGTACTACGGAGCCGCGCGAGATGCAATCTCATCCGTGCGCGAGAGACGCCAACTTGTGTTGCCTGGCCGGATGTTCGAGGGCGCCCGGCCACGCGACGCACCGCTGGCTTTGTTGAGTGCCAACGCAAAGCGCGGCTTCCGGGCGACCGTGGTTCCGCTCGGTGAAGGCTGTGCTCCGCTGCTTAGCAAGGATGGACGAGAGGCCCTCGGCGTCAGCGCGGGCGACCGCGTTAGCGTGACACCCCTACCGTGAGCACGAACAAGGTGAGCACGAGCGAACTGGTCAGCGTCTCGCCCGCCGACCCCAGCGATGAAGTCGGCCGCTTTCCAGTCGCCGACGAGGCTTGTATCGATGCGGCCGTAGCGCGAGCACGGCGCGCATTCCCCGGCTGGCGAGACGCCGGTTTCGAAGCGCGGGCAGGCGTACTGCGCCGATTTCGCGATCTCGCGCGCGACGCCGCACCACAGCTCGCTCGGCTGATCGCCCGCGAGGTCGGCAAGGCCATTTGGGAGGCGAAAGCCGAGGCGGCGCTGTTGTCCCCCAAGGTGGATGGGACGCTCGTTGAGGGTATGAAACTCGTCGCACCGATCGAGGCAGCCCCGAACGCCCGCGCGACCTTCCACCCGCGAGGCGTGCTTGCGGTAATCGGCCCGTTCAATTTCCCGGCCCACCTTCCCAACGGTCACATCGTTCCAGCTCTCGCTACGGGAAACAGTGTAGTTTTCAAGCCGAGCGAGATCGCACCAGCAGTCGGCGCACAGATGGCCGAGTTGTGGCGGCGCGCGGGGTTACCCGACGGTGTGTTCCAGGTCGTCCAAGGCGCGAAGGAGACCGGGCGCGCGCTCTCGATACATCCGGATATAGACGCAATTCTGTTTACGGGATCCTACGCGGTCGGGCGCTCACTGCGCGAGGCCACGCTCGATCAGCCCTCGAAATTGCTGGCGCTCGAAATGGGCGGCAACAACGCGATGGTGGTACTCGCCGATGCAGACCTCGATCTGGCCGCGACCGAGGCCGCGCTGTCGATTTGTGCGACGACCGGGCAACGCTGCTCGTGTGCGGGGCGTCTTTTCGTGGCGAGGTCGATTCTCAACGAGTTTCAAGACAAGCTGATCCGTGTACTGCTCGAGCTGCGCATCGGAGCGCCGCTCGAAGACACGACATTCATGGGGCCACTCGCATCGCGCGACGCCTTCGCGCACGTGATGGCGCGCCGCAACGCTTCGGCCGAAGCGGGCGGCGAGCGGGTACTACACATCGAGCCAAATCTGCCGCCACCGTACCTCGGCCCAGGGCTCGTCCGCTTCGAGAGCTGCGAACAATCCCATCCCTATCAGCGCGAGGAAATTTTTGGTCCCGAAGCGTCGCTGTACCCGATCGACGATCTCGACCAGGCGATCTGTGCCGTCAACGATTCGGACTACGGCCTGGTCGCGTCCGTAATCACGAAAAACCGCGGACACTTCGATCACTGCGTGGGCCGGATCCGCACGGGACTGCTCAATTGGAACAAAGCAACCGTTGGCGCCAGCGGTAAGCTGCCGTTTGGAGGATCGGGCCGCAGCGGCAACGACCGGCCGGCCGGCATCACATCCACCATCTACTGCACGGTCCCCCAATCCCACCTCGAGGGACCCGCCGAATTCGATCCCGCCGCCCTACCACCGGGGATGAATCGGCCGTGACATGCGCGGGTCAGCGCTGCGTGCTGATGGGCGACCCGCGGCACTTCAGCGTCAAGGGCGGCGCAAATCCCCACACGCGAACCCGCTGGGGAACGCGACGCCAGGTGGACCGCGAAAGCGCGATTCGCCAGTGGCACGGATTACACGACACGCTGGTCGATCTGGGCATTCGGGTGTTCGTCGTGCCACCCGATTCCGATTGGCCCGGATCCGTGTACCCCGCCAACGCCGGCTATGCGCTCGACGTCGACGCCCCGATGCCAGCCGGAGACAGACGCTACTATCTCGCGAACCTGCTGCCAACTCGTGCGGGAGAGAAGGCGCAGTATCGCATCGCACTGGCCGAAGCGGGCATCTCGCCGCTGGATATCGACGAGCGATTCCGCTTCGAGGGAGAAGCCGATTTCTTTCCCGCCGGCGACGTTCATCTGTTGACGCACGGCCGCGTGCAAGCGCAGCGATTCGTTCCAACCTGGGGGATCCCGCCCTGGAAGCGCGTCTACGGTTTCAGAACGGATGTCGGCGTAGAGCCGACCCTGCACAGTGCGATCGGCGATCGACCGATACTGCGAATCCCCCTGACACTGGAAGCCCATTACCACGGCGACACCGTGCTGTGCGCATTCGGTCCCGGACGCAACCACCTGCTCGCATACCGCGAGGGAATCGAAGCGCAAGCGTGGAGTGCACTGCGAGACCACTTCGGCGATCACCTGATCACGCTGGGCATCGACGACGCCCAGCGCTACGCCGCGAACTCGTTTACCTATTCGACCTGCACCGACTCGCTATTGGTCATGCCCGACGGAATCTCCCAGCGCCTCAAAGACCAGATCCGCGAACGCGGAGTGACACCAATTGCCGTAGATGTCTCCGAGTTCTTGAAAAAGGGCGGCGGATCCGTGAAGTGCATGGTGGGCGACCTGGGGGTGGTCGCCCCTGAAGACTCGGATTGTCGCTGACCCAAATTCATCAGAGTTCGATTCTGGCTGAGGGGGAAGCGACTGCAGATTGAACGAATCTCACGTTCGCAACCGGATTTTCATCCGGTTGCGATGGCCGGACCCCCACGATGCAAGAGTTCTGATCGACATCGAAGCATAATTACCCATCAAATGGGTTGTACAACCCAAATTTTGGGTCATAATATTTCCGGAATGACCAGGGAACTTCGCGATGCTCGAAGGCATCTTCGGAAATGCCAGCGCCGAGAAAGTCCTCCTCTATCTCGAGCAATACGGCGAGGGATACGCGACCGCGATCGCGAGGAACTTCGACGGCCTCTCCCTCAACATGGCCCAGGGCCAGCTGGAACGATTCGAGCGGGCGGGCGCCCTCGTGAGTTCACTCAAGGGTCGGACTCGCCTCTACACCTGGAATTATCGCTACCCATTCCGCGCGGAGCTGCGCGCGCTCCTTGCAAAGGCGCTCGAAGCGTTGCCCGCTGCGGAACGCAAGCGGTCCTTCTCTGAGCGCCGGCGGCCTCGGCGCGCCGGCAAGCCGCAGTGAGTCCGGCGAAGAAAACAACCGTCGAAATCGATAAGCACTCGACCCTCGAAGAGGTCGCCACGCTTGTCTGCACGCGACTCGACGCGGACGGAATCTCGGTGGTTCTCTCCGGCGGCGGCGCGGTCTCGATCTATTCCGACAACGAGTACGAGTCCTACGACCTCGACTTCGTCCCGACGGGTCTGGCCCGGCGTGTCGATCACGCGATGCAAGCGCTCGGGTTCGAGCGGCGACAGCGCCACTGGGTACATCCGCGCAATCCCTACTGGGTCGAGTTTCCGGCCGGCCCGGTCGCGATCGGTGAAGAAGTGATCCGCGAGTTTGCCGAGCGTCGCAACGCGGCGGGCATGCTGCGGATCCTGCACCCCACCGAGTGCGTGATGGATCGGCTCACCTGGTACTTCCACGATGCCGACCGCCAGTGTCTCGAGCAAGCGCTCCAGGTCGCCCGCAAGCATCATGTGGACCTTACACGGATCGAACGATGGGCGGCCGCTGAACAGCCGCACGGCACGGAGCGGTTTCAGGAGTTTCGGGACCTACTCGAGCCATCCATCGAAGAGTGACGTACTTGCGTGTTTGTGTGCTCTAACTATGCTTCATGCTATATGAATGGCGGTACGTAACTATCCGGATGCTGTGCGTTTTCCTGATCACAAGATGGCGTTGTGCATGATCGGGGATCTGGGGATTTCGTCGTCGGTGAGGGCTTCGGATATCCACGAGAAGTCCACGCTTTCCGACAGAGAACCCTCGGGTTCGTACAGCACCTCTAGTGCCGGTGCCGCGGGGGTGCCGTTTGGTGCCCCCGTCAGGGCGTCCGCATAGCCCTGCGATTCAGTGGGCATGAAGTGACCGTAAGTGTCCAGCAAGATCTTGGCGCTTGTCCAACCCCCTTGTTGCTGAACCCATTTGAATGGCGTTCCACGCGCGAAATGCAGGCTGGCCCACGTGTGCCGCAGGTCATGCGGCCGCAGACGACGGGCGGGCCTCAGTACCTTCTTGGCGATCTTCGGAAAAACTCACGAACGGAAGTTCGTCCCGAGGAGGAACCCGCCGAAGTGGTTCAGGAGGACAAGAGCCTGAGTTGGGCTTGGGATGATGTTCCTCAGCGCGATCTCATCAAGCGTGGAAACCAACCTCGCCCAGAGCTCCACCTCTCGCGAGCGACCTGTCTTTGTGGGGCCGAGTTGTATGTCGCTGGAGAAGCTCCGTGCGATCTGTGCCGCTGGGCCAAGTCAATCTCCTCGCCGGCGCCAACAACTGCGGCGCGCGTCACAATCGGACAAGCGCCTCTTCCCACCCAGCGCCACAAAGAACACCGCTACGCCGATAACACAAGCGGCGCGCTGCTCCATCACCGAACACGAAAGCGAGCAGTCCAACGACCACCAGTGCGATACTCTCATTGCGTCAACTCGCTGCTTGCACCATCCAAGAGGTACACGGGCTATCGTTTTGAATGCGAACTAGGAGGGCAGCACGAAATGGCCGCTCGGTGAGGTTGTTGCCGCTTCTCTTTTTGCTCTCGATCACGACTATCGGCTGTCGGACGGCGCCTGGGATCCGGCTGCACGCGAACTCGAACAAGCGGAAGCTCGAAAACGAGACCCGTGAGCCTGGCTGACCGGTCCCTTTTGGCAATGGTGATCGGGCTCTACCTCTGCCTCGCCGTCGGCTACCAGGTTTCGATTCCGATGTTCGAGGCGCCCGACGAGCCGTCCCACGTCGAATACGTGGGATTCGTGCACGCGAACGCCCGCCCACCTGCCTTTGGCAACGACCCTGAGGTGCCCGGGGAGGGGATGCAGGCGCCAGCCTACTACCTGCTCTCGGCGCCTCTGTTCGGGAAGGTCGTGGCGGATCCGGTGGCGTTCATGGCTGAACTCCATCGCGCGAACAGAGAGATCTATCGGTACGACGCGGACGGCGCGCGCCTCAATCGCGAGATCCGTCCTGTTTCCCGGCGACTGTTCCGCAAAGGCACGCGGCGCATCTGGCCGAACGCACGGCTCGATTCGGTGCGGGCCATCCGCGCGCCGAATCTGGCGTTCGGCCTGGCCACACTGCTGCTGTGCTTCAGCGCGGTTCGTCGGGCCGCGGGTGACGTGCGGCTCGCGACCATCGCTTCCGCCATTTTGACACTCAATCCGCAGTTCCTCTTCGTGTCGGGCTACGTGAATAACGACGTGGCGGCCGCAGCTGTGGGCGCGGCCGCATTCTGCGCATTGGCCTTCTCGCTCTCGGGCGCCGGCCCGCGTCGCGTTCACTATGTGTGGCTCGGCGCGATCGCAGGAATCGGCATCTTGGTGAAGACCTCGTCGTTGACGGTGTCTGCAACCGCGTGTCTCGTGCTGTTCGCAGCCGATCCGCGTCCGTTGCGTCGACGCGTCTCCGACGCCGCCCTCGCAGGCGCATTGGTCATCTCGCTCGCGTCGCCCTATTTCGCATGGAACCTCGAAAACCGCGGCGACTGGCTGGGGATGACTGCGGTATGGGATTCCGCAACCCACCTTTCGAACCTTCACGTCAAGCCGGACCGAATCTGGAGAACGCTATTGGCCAATTATCCAAAGACGTTTCAGTCGTATTGGGGGCTCTTTGGGTGGATGACGGTGCAGATGCCCACCGCCGTCTATGCGATTCTGGCGGGCTCGACTCTCTTCTGTGTCGTTCGATTCGCGCGCAGCGTCCGCGAGAATTGGGTCGCGCGCGGACGCCTGCAAAACTGGGTCCTCCTGTACCTCCTGGCGGCATCGGTCGCCATGATCGGCGCGCACGTCTGGCTGAACACGAGCGTCGCGTCGCTACAGGGAAGACACCTGTTCCCCGCGATCGCACAGATCTCCACGATCTTGGCTGTCGGCCTGGCTGGGCGTCGGTTTCCGTCGCTTCGCTCGGTAGGGATCGTCGTCGCAGCGATGGGCTCTCTTGCAGTCTACGCACTGTTGGGCGTGCTCCGACCCGCCTACGCCGCGACCGCCGTGATCAACGAAGTCGTCGGCTGAGCGTCGGATAGCGTTGAACGCCCGGCAGTGACGACCGAGTCCAAGCTCGGTAGGACTATGGGCACGCCGTCGTGACCGGTGTCGTGCCGGAGGGGCCAGCGGGACAGCCGAACATCAGTTGGAGGGCGTCAAAGTCGCCGAATCCCACGGTGTCTCCAACGGGCTCCGTATGGTCGTGAAGTGGCGAGTTCGTCCCGAAGAACAAACTGAAGGAGCTGAAGGGGATAGGGCGTTCAAGCTGCGTTCTGGCTCAACGCCCATACTCGGACGTTGAGCAGCTTCCGAGCTTGTTTTCCCTACCTATCCGATCGGCCCCGCAATCAGTCGGTGGTAGGGAAGCGGCTTGCCCTCGACAGCCCGGCGGGTCAGATAGTAGAAGAGCTCGTCTTCGTTCCAACGTCGGTTGAGGTGGTAAGTGAATTCCTTGAGGTATCGAGCGAGATGCTTGTGACTGACACCGCGGAAGGGTTCCGAGTAACCACGCCTCGAGGTTGGAGATGATCGTGTGCGCCCAGGGCAAGACTTCAAGACTTCCGTGGCGGCTTCAGGCGTGACGAGCACCGTGGCTTCGTGATCGACACCTGCGGACTGAAGCGGCGAGTATCCGCGATGGCCATCGGTCACCACGGTCGTGTTCGCCCCCTCGATGCACCCCCGCACGATCGGCCCGAGGCTCTCCCAGGAGGCATCGGTCACGATCTCCAACGCAGCGGACCCGGCCGTGTGTTCGCGCTGCTCGACCATTACGACGACGATCGATTTATTGGGGGCTCCCCGTCCGCGCTTTCCGCCGGAGCGAGGTCCCCCCACGAAGGCCTCATCGGCCTCGACGACACCCTTGAGCAGTTGCCCGGTGCGGCGTCCGAGCGCGGAGCGGAGCTTGTGGAGCATCGTCCAGGCGGTCTGGTAGCTGCCGAGGCCGAGATCGCGCTGAAGCTGCAACGCAGAGATTCCTTGTTTGTGTCGCGAAACGAAGAAGATGGCCAGGAACCACTTCTGCAGCGAGGTCTGCGTCGCGTGGAAGACGGTCCCGGCTGTTACGGAGACCTGGTAGCGGCACCCTGCGCACTGGTGCAGTCGTCGGCTCGAAACGTACGAAGCGTCCGTGCCCTGGCAGCGCGGACAGACGAACCCTGTCGGCCACCGAATCTTCTCCAGGTACGCTCGGCAAGCGTCGTCGTCCGGGAACTGATGCATGAAGTCGAGCATCGTGGTCGGGAACTCCATCGGTTGTCCTCCTATTGAGTGGAGGACGTTACGGGACCGGTGTGCCAGGTCCGGTCACAAGCTGAGCCGATCGGATAGGCAGATAATTTTATGTTCCCACGATCTTGTCGAGAACACACACGCTGATGTATCGCGATGCGAGACTGCCCTCGAACCCGAACTTCAGACCGAGCCGCTCCTAGCCGTACCGCAGCTGCCCGCGCGGAACCACGATTACGAAATCTCAACTCGAGACTGTCCAGCCAGAACGGGGGCAGACGCCCGGATCGAAGAATCTGCGGCGAAGGGGACGGTACGTCTTGCGTTCCGACGCCATGGAAAGGGCATTCAATATGCGTTCTGGCTCTGTCGGCCCAAAGTACAAATGTCCGGTTTTCTCCAAAGTCGAAATGTTCGGTCATACCCTTCGATGGATCACGGCGAAGGGGGTTGGGATGGACTCGTAGTTGTCCGCCGCGGTGTGCGTATCATCCGTTCCGGGATCGAAGTCCAGTCGGGAGAGGGGCTTCCCTTTCCTAACTCACTCGGAGGTCGGACATGATCTACCGCTTCGGTGACTTCGCGCTCGACCCCGATGCGCGTTCACTGCGCCGCTCCGGGCGCGATATCGACATCGAACCCAAGGTTCTCGACCTGCTGATCTATCTCATCGAGGCTCGCCCACGCGTCGCCTTGAGAAGCGAGATCGGCGACGTGCTGTGGCCCGGTACCACCGTTACGCGCGATGCGCTGAACCGTCTCGCGATGGAAGCGCGACGCGTGGTCGGCGACAACGGCGGGTCGCAGGACGTGATTCGCACCGTCCGCGGACGCGGTTACGCGTTCGTCGCGGATGCCTTCGTCGAGTCGCGCCTCAGCGCGAGCGAGAGTGCGACGGCACTGCATGCCGCGGCCGACGGATTCCCGCACGGGCTCAGCGCCGAAGCCATACGGCTGCTTCGCATCGCGGCCGCGATTGGAGCGGAGTTCACAACGACTCTGTTGGCACACGCTGCGGCGCGACCTCTACGCGGGTGCCGCGCGGCGGTTCGCGAGGCGGTGGGTGCGGGCGTCCTGGTGGGTCAGCGTCGCGACCAGTTGGCCTTCGCAGAGGAGGAAACGCGTCGCGCCCTCTATGCGTCCCTCGTGTCGAAGCCGCGCGAGCTTGCTCTGGCCCACCTCGCGATCGCCGAGGAACTCGAGCGCGAAGGCGGCGAAGCGCATGTGGCGGCGGAACTCGCATACCATTTCGAGCAATCCGCAGCGGTCGGCGGCGCCGGGAGGGCGATGGTCTACTGCGTCAAGGCCGCCGAACTCGCGACCAATCGCCTCGCCCACGACCGCGCCACGACGTACCTGGAGCGAGCGCTCGCGCTCTCTCGGCTCGCGTCACCATTCGACGAACATCTTGTTGCGGACGTGATGTTGCGGCTCGCGCGCTCGAGTCTCCACTCTCATGGACTCGTGGCAGCCCGTGCCATGTATCTGGAGGCGATTCAGCTCGGTCGCGAAAGCCATGACACCGTGCTGCTCGGACACGCGGCCCTCGGCTACGCGGATCGCCAGGCGGTCGGAGACGACGACGTCATTTCGCTGTTGGAGGATGCCCGGGCAGACGTGGATGGGGCAGAGCCGGGCTCGCCGATGAGCATTGTGCTGAAGGCGCGGCTGGCGTCGGCGCTGCCCAACCACGACTCGCGCCGCGCGCACGTGCTGATGGCCGAAGCAGAACGCGATGCCCGCGACTCGGGCGAGCCTTGGGTGCTTGCGCACACCCTGGAAGACTCGGCGCGGGTCGGGCTCAGCGCAGACGATCCCGAGGCCTGGATTGAACTCAACCTCGAGGTCTGCTCCGCGGCGCGAGAGGCGGGCGAACTCGAGGTGGAGTTCCACGGTGCACACGGCGTCGCGTCGGGACACCTGGAGATCGGCGACATCGATGCGGTGCGTCGGGACGCCGACATACTCGACGAGATTTCGCACCGGCTCCGCACGCCGATGGCACGCGGCGTGACCCGCGGCGTTCGGACGATGCTCGCTCTGTTGGCGGGTCGCTTCGATACGGCGAGAGTCGGGATCGAAGTCTCGCTGGAGGAGGCGGACGTGTTTCGCCATCCCGATCTCGTCGCCCAGATCTACGCGCAGCTCTACCACCTCTCGCGGGAGTACGGCAACCTGCCGGTCCTTGCACGGGCGCTCGACGAACTCGCGCAGCGCAACCCCGAAACGATGGGCTTCGGGGCTGCGCTGCTGGGAATCCGCATCGCTGAAGGCGGCGGGTCGGAACTCCTTCCGCAGCTCCAGAAGCTGATCGACGACCTTGACGATCTTTCGCGAGATCGCCAATGGCTGTTCGTACTCTCGATGATCGCAGACGCGTGCGTGAGCCTGGGCGCGGCGACTGAGGCGGGTCGCCTATACGAGCGAATGAAACCCTATGGCGGCCTGACCGATCGTCGTCGGATTCTGCGGCCTCTGCTATGGCGCGGTCGATCACTACCTCGGGCTGCTTTCGCATTGTCTCGGCGACCTTGAGCGCGCCGAGGATCACTTCCGGCGAGCCATCGCCCTGTGCCAAGACATTGCGGCCCCGCTGTTCGAGGCTCGCAGCGAGCACGCACTGGCCGGTGTACTGCTCGCGACTCGCGAGCCCGAGTGCGTCGACGAGGCACGCGCTCTCGCAGCGAAGTCGGTCGAAACAGCGCGTTCGTTCGGCCTCGAACCGTTCCAGGACGCGAGCGAGCCATCGCCGTCGAAACTCGGCAGCGCGGCGAACTGACCCCCCGTCCCGCTTGCCGCCCGGTTCACACGGAACTCGGTGTACGACTCGAACTCGAGATCTCGAGGTTGGCGAGGGGGTCTGGCGCAGGTCGAATCGGCCCCCTTGGGCGCGCGTCCGCTCCGATGCTGATGATTGTGTGATGATTCTCGCAGCCTCCGCGCTGCCGTCACCTCCGCGCGTATGCTCGACCGCATCGTCGCGGAGCTGCGCGGGGAGACAATGATGACGAGCGGGCCGCAATTGCCACCCCGCAGCGAACATCGCTAGGGCTGACAATATGCTGGCAATCGATCCTGTCGAAGTGCTCTTACGGGTTGGCCTTCCTCGGCAACATCAGCACCGCGAAGGGCGCGCTTCGCTTCACCCCGCCGCCGAGCCTGGCCCGGCACCGATGCTCACAACCGGCGCGGCGATTCTTCGCTTCCTGGCGCGACATCGCGAGAAACCGGCGGGCGATCGTTGACCGGGCACCCGCAACCGCATTTTTGAGCCCTGAATCGCGACTCATCTATGAGACAATCTGAGCTCCAATTTCGAGGTGTTCCCGATGCTGAATCCATCCAGCCCACGAAGCTCTTTTGTAATTCACTCTGGACGCTGCTTCGCCGCGCTCCCCGCGCTGGCGATCGGTTTCCACGCGCGCATCGCGCGAGCGGATTGGGGCGAGGATTGGGGCACCATGCTCTGGGGCTCCGGAGCCCCCGCTGTGCCGACGCTCGACGGCTGGGGCCTTCTTCTCTTGTCCGCCGTTCTGGTCGTCACTGCTCTGTTGATGCTCGTGAAGCGCCGCGCGCCGCGCACGACTCTCGTCCTGTTCGTCGCACTCGTGGTGCCGCTTGCGGGGTACGCCACGACCATCTCGATGCCGTACGTCTTCAGCAACGGAACGGTCGCAGATGCAACGCAGGTCAACGCGAACTTCGATGAGCTGGTCATGGAGTCGAACAGCCAGGATCTGCGCCTATCGACCGTCGAAGGACTGACTGGACCCCACACGCATCCGGGCACCGACATCACCTCCCAGGTCGGCGATGCCGACACGGTCGACGGCGCGCATGCTGCCGCGCTGGAAGAGTCCAGCGAAATCGACGCTGACATCGCTGCCCATGCCGCGATCTCCTCCTCGCACCACTCGCGCTACACGGATGCAGAAGCGCTGCTCGCCGCCGTTGGCGTGGATGCCGGGACGCTGGACGGGCTCGATTCCACCGTCCTCGAGGAATCAGCGGAGATCGACGCCGACATCGCCGTTCACGCGTTGAACCCGTCCGTTCATCACACCCGCTACACCGACAGCGAGGCACTCGCAGCCGCGGCAGGAGTGGATGCCGGCACGTTGGACGGACTCGACTCGCTCGCCTTTGCGGGCGCTTCCCACACCCACGCGTACGGCAAGGTCGCGATCGTTGCGCAGAGCGGCGGCAACTACACCGATCCCAAGGCTGCCATGGACGACCTGGCCACGTGGTGCGGGACACCGAGCGCCGCGAATCCCTGCCTGGTGCGCATCATGCCCGGCATCTACGACCTCGGAAACAACGCGCTCACCATGCAGTCGTATGTGGACCTCGAGGGGAGCGGCGAAGGCACGACCCTCGTCACTTCGACCCACAGCAGCGGAACTGCCAACGAAACCTCGGCAACCCTGGTGGGTGC
>JAQBGU010000065.1:0-52461 GCA_032128375.1 Deltaproteobacteria bacterium
CCCGCCAAGTTTCGGTACCCATGATTGAAGCCGACAGAACGCTCTTCTCCGTCGGACAACGCGACGGTGATCCCTTTGTCAGCATGTACCAGAACTTTCCGGATGTGCCACTAGCGGCTCGTGCTCGGAGGCGTGGCCTCGATCCAGGCCACCCAACGCCATGCGCTGTAGCGGATCTTCCAGGGCCATCGCACCGGTGTGTGCCCGATCCAGCACAGCAACCCACGCGTCCGCTCGCACGTGAACCGAACCCTCCCCAAGTATCTGGTAATTTGACCGATCGGTGAATTTCCAGCTGGCCGTGTGTCCGATGAGCGTGAGAACTTTCAAATGGACCGTACCGGAGCCCGACCACACCCACTTCAAACGAGATACAGCAGCTTTCGAATATTGGGATCGCGTCCGACACCGCGGCTTCGAGTGGTTCGTGGTGAGCCAGGGCGCGCTGTTCACGGTCGTACTGCCAGCGGCGCTCATCGGCTACCTCGACTTCACCGCGCGCACGGAAATGTTCGTGCTCAGTTGGCTCGCGGGTCTGATGGCGGGTGCAATCGTGTGGTCACAGCACGAAAGAAGCTACGAACGCGGTCTCGAATCAGGGTTGCAGAGTCGATTCGAATCGGACGACTGATCAGCCGCCTCTCGTCGATATCAGACGTCCCCTTCGCCCGCCTGCTCCTTCGCCCAGCGGTAGTCGGCCTTTCCGCTCGGACTGCGCTGGATGTGATCGCGGAAGACGAATTGCTTGGGCAGCTTGTAGCGAGCGATGTGCTTTCCTGCCTCGGCGAGTAGCGCGGCAGTGTCGGCGGTCGCAGCGTCTCGCAACTGCACGATTGCGACGACCTCCTGGCCCCAGCGCTCACTCGTCCGACCCGTCACGACGGTGTCGTAGACGTCGGGGTGTTGCTTCAGCGCGCCTTCGACCTCTTCGGCGAAGATCTTCTCACCGCCGGAATTGATCGTGACCGAGTCGCGGCCCAACACCTCGATGCTGCCGTTTGCGAGGTGACGCGCGCGGTCGCCGGGAACCGAATAGCGGGTTCCATCGATGACCGGAAACGTGCGGGCTGTTTTTTCTGCATCACCGAAGTAACCCAGCGGCACGCGACCCACCTGCGCGAACCAGCCGAGTTCATCGTCACCCGCTTGCAGTGCACGGGTGAGGTCTTCAGAAACGACACAGGCCCCGGGCCCGGGCTTGAAATCGCCGGTCGTCACCCCGCTGTCCTTCGTCGAGGGATTGCTGGCCTGGGCGCCCGTTTCCGACGAGCCGATCGCATCCATGATCGTCGCATGGGGGAGCTTTTCGAGCAAGCGCCTCTTGTTTGCCGTGGAGAGCGGCGCCCCGCCCGAGCCGACCACGCGCAGGCTCGACAGGTCGTAGTCCTTGCGATCGAGTTGATCGAGGATCGGCCGTGCGAAGGCGTCGCCGACGATCGAAAACGAGATGCACTTCTCGCGCTGCGCCGTGGTCAGGAAATCGTCCGGGTCGAGTCGGTCGACGATGCTGGGCAGCACCAGCGTGGCTCCCATGTTCATCATCATGAAGCTCGCCCATTGCGCGGCACCGTGCATCAGCGGTGGGCCGATCAGCGTGCGGACGGCGCCACCGAGTGCGGTGTTGGCCGCAATGGCTGCGAGGTCTGGGAACTCGCTGCCATCCATGCGTCGGCCGCCCATCGCAGCGACGAAGATATCCGCGGAGCGCCACAGCACCCCCTTCGGCATGCCGGTGGTTCCACCCGTGTACAGAATGTACAGGTCGTCGGGCGACGGCTCGACGGGCGGCATGTCGCTCGACTGCGCGGCCAGCATCGTCTCGTAGTCGACCGCACCCGGTAGCAGGTCGTTGCCCGATTCGTCTGCCACCTGGATCAACACATCGAGGCCCGTGAGCTTGCTGCGAATCGAGGCCACGTTCGGTGCGAATGCAGCGTGATACATCAGTGCACGCGACTTCGAGTTTTCGAACAGGTAGAGCAGTTCCTCCTCGACGTAGCGGTAATTGACGTTCAGCGGGGCAACGCGCGCCTTGAAGGCACCGAGCATGGCTTCGATGTATTCGTTGCCGTTGAGGCAATAGATTGCCAGATGCTCCTGCCCCGATTCGTGACCGGCCAATTCGGACCGTTCGCGTCGCACCGTCAGCCCGCTCTCGACCAGGTAGTTGGCGAGCCGACGACTGCGGTCTGCCGCTTGCGCATAGGTGATCTTGCGGTCTCGGAAGACGATCGCTTCGCGATCGGGGACGGCAGCTGCGATGGTTTCGTGAAAGTCGGAAAAATTGAATTCCATGGGGCGAATCCTTTGGGCTTGATGGAATTAGCGGAGGGAGCTTGAATGGACTTGGCGAAACGAGCTTGGTGAAATGGACTTGGTGAGACGCCGGATGTAGCCGGTGCGCTCGAAGCCGGTACCCGCGGCGAGTTGCGCAGCGTAACATAGGGCACTCCCGTTCCAGGCCATCGCCGATGCGGCCGGCGACGGGCGACAAGCATTCGCGCGCTGCCGTCATCCGAGCGGGTCTCGCGCGATCGCCACTGGCCACAGGAGACGGAAATGGGTCATGCGGTAGTGACCGGTTCGGGTTCGGGTATCGGCGCGGCCATTCGTCTGCGGCTCGAGAGCGAGGGCTTCGAGGTTATCGGGGTCGATTTGAAGGGCGCCGGGATCTTCGCCGACCTCTCGGGACGCGAAGGTCGTGCTGCTGCCGTTCGCGAGGTACTCGAGCGCTGCGATGGCAGGCTCGATCGCCTGGTGACGTGCGCGGGCCTGGGCTCCAACGTTCGTCCCGCTTCGCTGGTCGCATCGGTCAACTACTTCGGGGCAGTCGAGGTGCTCGACGGGTTGCTTCCCGCACTCCGGCGAGGACAAAACCCGGCGGCAGTCGCGATCGTCTCCAATTCAGCCCAGATGGCTCCGCTGGATGACTCCCCGTTTGTCGCGGCGATGCTCGCTGCCGACGAGCCGGAAGCCTGTCGAATCATCGACGAGATGGATAGCCCGATCGTCGCCTACCTCGGGTCCAAGCACGCGCTGGGGCGCGCCGTGCGCCGCCGCGTTCGGGTCTGGGGTGACGCCCGGGTGCGACTCAACGGCGTGGCGCCCGGCCCTGTGATGACGCCTCTGCTCGAGGGAACCATGGCCGACCCGGCGACCCGCAAACAGATCGAGAACATCGATATTCCGATCGGCCGCTTCGGCGAGCCAGAAGACGTCGCCGCGTTCGTGTCGTTCCTGCTCGGCCCCGAGGCAACCTGGATGCACGGCTCCGTGTTGTTTCTCGATGGCGGAAACGATGCCGAGATTCGGCCGGACCGCTACTAGCCGCGCGTTCGCTACGACGGTACCACGAAGGGTCATTCCGGGAAGAACCTCGAAGAGATTCGCCCTATATTCCAAAATTGCCCGGCGCGTAGCGCTGGTTCAGCGGAGGGTCTCCATTGTCCGACAAGACATCCGATTTCGTCTACCAGCCGATCTTCGAGCACGGCGAAGACGACCACACCGAATACCGAAAACTCGACGCCGCCTCCGAGCATGTGTCGGTCGAACAATTCGATGGCCGCACGATTCTGAAGGTGGGACGCGACGCGCTGCGACTGCTGGCCGCCGAAGCCTTCGACGATATCTCTCACCTGCTGCGCTCGAGCCATCTCGCTCAATTGCGAAAAATTCTCGACGACCCGGAAGCATCGGCCAATGATCGATTCGTTGCATTCGAGTTACTGACCAACGCAAACATTGCGGCGGGCCGCGTGCTGCCGAGCTGCCAGGACACCGGCACTGCCATTGTCGTAGCCCACAAGGGTGAGGGAGTCTTCACCGGTATCGACGATGCCCGGGAGTTGTCGCACGGGATCTACGAGACCTTCGACGAGAAGAATCTGCGCTTTTCGCAGATGGCGCCACTCGACATGTACAAAGAGAAAAACACAGGCGACAACCTGCCGGCGCAAATCGATATCTACGCGGTGCCCGGCAACGGATACGAATTTCTGTTCATCGCCAAGGGAGGAGGATCGGCCAACAAGACCTTCCTGTACCAGAAAACCAAGGCGCTATTGAATCCGGAGTCACTGCTGAAGTTCGTTTCAGAGAAAATTCTCACGCTGGGAACATCCGCGTGTCCCCCCTATCACCTGGCGTTGGTGGTTGGCGGGACTTCGGCCGAGTCGACGCTGAAGACCGTCAAGCTCGCGAGTACACACTATTACGATCATCTTCCGACGAGCGGCAACGCACATGGCCGGGCGTTTCGCGATGTGGCGCTCGAAGAGGAAGTCCAACGGTTGTGCAACGAGACGGGTATTGGCGCGCAGTTCGGCGGCAAATACTTCGCGCACGATGTGCGGGTGATTCGTCTGCCTCGACACGGAGCCTCTTGTCCGGTGGGACTCGGTGTGTCGTGCTCGGCGGATCGACAGGTGCTCGCCAAAATCAACGCCGACGGCGTCTTTCTCGAGCAACTCGAGGAGAACCCGGCGCAGTTTCTCCCCGACGTCGTCGATGACGCGCTATCGGGAGAAGTGGTCGAGATCGATCTGCGCCGCCCGATGTCGGAGATCCTCGAGGAGCTTCGGCGCTACCCGGTCGCGACGCGGCTTTCGCTGAGTGGCCCGATGGTGGTCGCGCGCGACATCGCGCACGCCAAACTCAAAGAGCTTCTCGACGCGGGCGAGGATTTGCCGCAGTACTTCAAGGACCACATGGTGTACTACGCGGGCCCCGCGAAGACACCCAAGGGGCGCGCGTCGGGGTCGTTCGGGCCGACGACCGCCGGCCGCATGGATTCCTACGTGGACCTGTTCCAGAGCCACGGGGGCAGCATGGTGATGCTCGCCAAGGGCAACCGCTCGCTGGCGGTACGCGATGCCTGCCAGAGGTATGGGGGCTTCTATCTCGGATCCATCGGGGGGCCGGCGGCACGGCTAGCCGACCACAGTATCAAGAAGGTCAGCGTGCAGGAGTACGAGGAATTCGGCATGGAGGCGATCTGGCGCATCGAGGTCGAGGATTTTCCCGCCTTCATCGTGATCGACGACAAGGGCAACGACTTCTACGGCGACCTGATGAAAGTCCGCCCGACTCCCACCCTTCAAATCAAGAGCTGATTCCAACAGAACCCGACTGCAACAACTGCAACAACTACAACAACCACAGCAACTACAACTACAGCAACTACAACAACCGCCACAACAACAGCAACCACAACGACCACAACGAACAACCGCGCGGGAGAGGCCATGGCGAGCGGAGTGCGCGACCCCAGCGAAATTTCGCGCTGGCATGACGAGGTCGATGTGCTGGTGATCGGGCTCGGCGCCGCGGGCGCAGCCGCGGCGCTCGAAGCGTCTGCAAATGGTGCGAACACACTCGTGCTGGAGCGCGCCGGCGGTGGCGGCGGTACATCGGCGATGAGCGGTGGCGTTCTCTACCTCGGTGGCGGAACCGCGCTCCAGAAGGCGTGCGGTTTCGAAGACACCCCCGAAGCGATGTTCGACTATTTGATGGCGTCGTGCGGCGATGCCCCCGATGAAGCCAAGACCCGGCTGTATTGCGAGGGTTCGGTCGACCACTTCGATTGGGTGGTTGCGCAAGGTGTCCCGTTCGAGCCGGTCTTCTACTATGGCTGCAGCGGCGAGCCGCCGACCACCGACGGCCTGGTGTGGTCGGGCTCCGAGCGTGCCCATCCATTTCGAGACCTCGCGCGGCCCGCCCCGCGCGGTCACGTGCCTGCGATGCTCAACCAGGCGGGCCCGCTTCTGATGCAGAAGCTCGTCGAAGCGGTCGAACGCAGCGAAGCGCAGATCGAAACCAACCACCGGTGTGTGTCGCTCGTGCAGCAGCCGGACGGAAGCATTGTTGGAGCGGTCGCGAAGTCGTTCGACGGCGAGCGTTGCATTCGCGCGCGCAGCGGTGTCGTGCTGACGACCGGCGGATTCATCAATGACGACGCGCTCATCGATGCCAACCAACCCCGGGTGCGTCGCTGCAAGTTCCGCGTCGGTGCGGAGGGCGACGATGGATCGGGAATCCGGCTCGGGATGGCGGCGGGCGCCGAGACGATTCACATGAATGCCGCATCGATCTCGCTGCCGGTCACGCAACCGTGGGGGCTCAAGCGCGGTGTTCTCGTCAACGGCCACGGTCAGCGCTTCATCAACGAGGACGCCTACTACGGGCGGTTGGGTGAGTTCGCGCTGTTCCATGCAGACGGTCACGCTTGGCTCGTGGTCGACGATGAAATCTTCGAGAAGCCGGAATACCCGCGCGAACTCGCCGCGGTCGGAGATACACCAGCCGAACTCGAGGCCGAGCTGGGTCTGCCAACCGGCAGTCTCGAAAGCACGCTCGCGCTCTACAACCGCCACGCCGAAACCGGCAGCGATCCGGTATTCCACAAGGCCGAAGAGTACGTGCAGCCGTTGACTCGGGCGCCCTTCGGCGCCATCGATTGCACCGCCGAATCGTCGCTGTACGCGGCATTCACACTGGGGGGTCTGCGAACCGATCCCGATGGCCGAGTCCTGGATCCGGAAGGAGACCCGATCCCGGGTCTGTTCGCCGCGGGCCGCGCGTCTTCGGGTCTGGCGGTTGGTGGATACAGCAGCGGCCTGTCGCTCGGCGACGGAACCTTCTTCGGTCGCCGAGCGGGTCGCTACGCGGCAAAAGTTTGAAATCCAACGGCGCCGATCTGTCTATCCGACTCGTTCGCCAATGACCCAAGACGCGCCTCGCGCCGGATCGAGACGGCCCTGTAGTCGAACGGGCAACCGCGCCATCGACGCATCGCCAGAGCCGGCTACGCGACTGCGCAACCGGCTCTCGCCGTTTTTCCGCTACTTGGTGATGCTGCAGTTCAGCGCGCTGCCGTTCGTGTAGCAGACGTCGCCGTTGGCCAGCTGCGTGCGGTACAGCTTGAAGCTCTCGGAATAGCCGTCGGCCACCTGGGTCCAGCCGGCGAGCTTGGCGTCCTCGGCTCGAGTCGGGCCCGCAATGGCCAGCATGGCCGCCAGGCCGAGTGCAGCTCCGGCGAGTACCAGCGTGATGGTCTTCATCTCTTCTCCCTTCCTGGGTAGGTGATTGCGATTCGATCATAGACTACCGCCCAATACCCCGGCCCGCGTGCGTGGGCGACCATCCATCCGAGTCTCGGTGTACCGACTCCCTGGGGATAGCGAGGATAGCGCTACTTCTCCGGCAAGCTCCGCACCTGGCTACGCGACAAGCAGTCGTGTCGAGCGCAGGATTCGGCCTCGAAAACGGGCTGGCGACGCCCGAGCAGCTACTTCCTGCCGCCGGTCACAGCCTCGTACACATCTTCGAGACTGATCACCTCATTGGGCACCGGTGGCATCACGGATACGCTCGAGCCGTCGAAACGCAGCTCGTGGACCTGCTCTTGCTGGATGTGCAAACGCGTGTTCGACTCGACCGCGATTTTCTCCTCGTCTTCGACCCGGCAACCCGTGTAACTGAGCGCAACGTGGGAATCTCCCACGGGCGCCGGGAAGCGGAAGCCGGTGTCCACGACGTAGGGGGCAGTGTCTCCATCGGGGTAGGCGGAGTCGCGCAGCAGTGGCTCACTATTGATGGACACGTGGACGCTGCAGCTTTCAGGTTTCTCCCAAACTTTCTCGTCGCCTCGCTGCAGCATGTCGGGGACCTGCGAGTCGAAAATCGTCAATTCCAGCCAGCCATGCGGGTGGGCCAGGATGTAGGCGCGCCGGTCGACCGACGCCCCCGCACAGGCGGTCGACGGGATGAAGAGGACGGCAAGAGCGAATAGTTTGAACTTCACGAGATTCTCCAGTGGATTCTGTTCAGGGATGCACAATCGCAGGATGGCGGGAAGTGGCTCGTTGCCGGCACCGGAGCTGCGGATGCGAGCGTCTCAAACATCCCCTGAAACGACCTCGAGCGGAGACATTCCCAGCACCTCGCGGTAGGTATTGTGGTAGTGGTGGAGCGCCGGTTCGTTGCGCCCGAAGATCATGTACTCCTGTGCGCCCGAGAGTGCTCCGCGGTGTCCGCTCGCGGCCGCCACGTAATCCTCGGCCTCGATGACGCTCGCGAAGTTCTGCAATCGCGTACCGAGCATCTCGGCGACGCTCATCTCCATGCGTTTCGCGAGCGTCTCGGCGAACTCACTCTCGAGAACCTCGGGAAACATGTAGAAGCCGATCTCCGAGAAGCTCTGATGTGGGTTTGGCCCGTCCGCGTACACGCGGACCAACGTCGGTCCAGCCGCGCCGATGATGAGCTGCACATTGGGAAAGAGGTAGTAGACGGGGAGTGCTCCGTGCAGCACGTTCCACTCGTCTTGTGGCTTCCTTCGCAAGGCGTCGATCGCTTTCATGCACAACATCATCCGGTGGTTGCGCCCGTATGTATCGTACATCTGCACGTTGCCGTAGAAGTCGTTTGCGAGCGTGTCCCGATGCAGGGTGTCGAAGTGGTAAGTCTCGCCGAAGGTGTCGATGGCGAGCTTCCAGTTCATCGCGTGGTCGAAACGGGTGCTGTCGTGCCGGATACACCGCGCGAGGTCAAACGAGGCCAGCTCCGGTCCGAGGTCGCCGAGCAATGTGTCCACATCGAGCGCAGCGTCCGGTTCGGGCGACACCCACAGCAGGCCATGCCGCTCGACGGCCGGTAGCGCGACCAGCGAGTGGCACTCGCGATCGACTTTGCCGAAATGCCCCTCTTTGGGCACACCAACCAGCGCACCCTCGTGGTTGTACGTCCAGGCGTGAAAGGGACACTGGAACATGTTCTTCTGGCCGCGTGGCTTGTCCTCGACGATCGTGCCGCGATGTCGGCAGACGTTCAGGAAAGCGCGGAACACGCCATCCGCGGCCCGCGTACACAGGATCGGCTTACCGATATCATTCGACGTAAAGAACGAACGTGGCTCCGGCAGGTCTGCCGACAAGCCCAGCACCTGGGGGTAACCCTGAAAGAAGCTCTCCCACTCGCGCGCGGCGATGTCCCCGCAGGTGTAACTCGACACGGGATTTCGCAGCTGCCGGCCGGCGTCCACGTTCGTATCGTTATCGAGGTGTTTCATCAGGCCCTCGATCACTCGAATCTGCTCGTCACGTCGCATGTTCGTTCCTCCGGTTTCGCATCACGTCATTCTAACCGCCCAATCGATCCGCTCGCTGGGTTGCGCCCATTGCGCGGTAGAGTTCCCGGGCCTGTTCGAGGTGGCGTTCGCGTCTCCCAGCGCACACAGCAGCTCCGTTTAGAAAAGGGCGTTCAGCACCAGGCCTTCTGCATAGCCCTCAGCGGTCGCAATTCGGCGGTTCTCCGCGAGCAGCTTTCCGGCCCTTTCCAGGTTCCCGATCAACATCTGCTGCCACCCCAACTGTCCCGTGTAGATCTGAAAGCTGCTGAATTTTCGAACCCGCAACTCGCGCAGCCCGAAGCGATCGGCGCACCGCACTCGCCGCAAAATCTCATTCCAGCCGGGTTGTCGAAGCCGCACGCCGCGCAATTCAACGTTCGAACCTCCAAGGCCAGCTGGCCGAGGCTCGAAGGGTAACCCAGCCGCCGCTAGGCGGCAGTGTGCGCGTCGAGCGCGGTCTTCCAGCGCCCGCTGCGGAAGCGCCACGAGAGCATCGTCGCTTTTACGATGTAGTCGGCGATCAGCGCTGCGAAAATCCACTCTGCGCTCCAGCCCAGCCGCCAGAACAAGAAGGACAGACCCAGCCGGGCTCCGAGCAGACCCGCGAGTACCGTGATGAACGGAAAACGCGTGTCTCCGGCGCCGCGTAGCGCGCCGCCAATCGAGAACTCGATCGCCATCAGCGCTTGTACCGATCCCAACACGTAGATGAACACCACCGTCAGTCGAATGACTTCCGGATCGTCGATCAGGAAGCTCGCGATCGGCTCTGCGAAGCCGATGATCACAGAGCCGAATAGCACCATCACGCCGATCGACATCTGCATCGCCTGCCAGCCGCTGCGCTCGGCGCCATCGGCATCACCGGCGCCGAGGCGCTGACCCACCAGCGTCGAACCGGCGATCGAAAAGCCGAAGCCGACGACGAACGAGAACGACAGGATGTTCGCCCCGATTCCGTACGCGGCAAACGGAGCGGTCCCGTACGCGGCCAAGATCCACATGAAGGCGATGAATCCCCCTTGCCACGCGGTTTGCTCGAGCGCCGCCGGGTAGCCGATTCTCAGAAGTCGTCCCACCAGGCCGCGGGAAAAATGAGCGCGCCGGCCGGCCCCGATCACCAACCGGCCGCGCAACCACAGCGTAAGCAGGATGATCGCTCCGGTCGAAAACGCCAGACCACTACCCAACGCAGCGCCCGCAATGCCCATCTGCGGCATGCCGAACTCGCCGAATACCAATGCGTAGACCAGAATCACGTTGACGACGTTGGTCACCGCCCCGATCCACAACGGTGTGATCGTATCTCCGGCCGCGCGCAACGCGGTGCCGAGCGCGATATTGATCGCGAATGCGATGTTGAAGAAGCTCAAGCAGCGGATGAATTGGCCCGCTAGCGCGACGGTCTCGGGCTCCAGCCGGAAAATTCCTGCAAGTTGGTCGGCGAACAAGACGCCGGGAGCGGTCATCGCCACAGACACGCCGACGCAAAGCCAGACGGAAGTCAGTGTGACTTCGGCGGCCTGCTGACGATTGTTGGCCCCCCAGGCGCGCGCGACCAGCGCGGTCGTACCGGTGGTGATCGCCATCAGCACGGCCTGGAAGATGAAGAAGATCCGGTGGCCTGTGGTCGTCGCGGCCAGCGCCGATGCACCGAGCGTCCCGACGATCTTGATGTCGACCATGCCGACCGCGGACATCAACAGGTTAGACGTGATCGCCGGCCACGCGAGTTCCCAGATGCCGCGGCGCTGGTAGCCGATGCGCGATTGATCCGCGCCGATGTCGGTTGCGATCGCTGTCACAGCAGGTTCCCGAATGTCGATAATGCGCGGCGGGCGCTCGCGCGGGATGGCTCGATTGGACTGGGCTCTCAGTTCGCTTCGATATTCGACTCGACCGGGCGCGCGCAGTGGCGGTCGTGGAGCCGACCCGGGCAGATTCGTCTGGCACGGACGTAGCTTTGTCCGCGACCCATCCCCAACCAAAACTGTCGCTGGGAGTCGGCTCCCATTCGGAGCGCCGGGAGCATAACGCAATAATTCTGGCCGTCAGCCGGTGCAATCGCGCGCCGACAGAGCCGCGCCATGAATCTCCCCCTCGAAAAGCAGCCACAGATGGATGGCCTCGACGGCTTCGCCGTCTGCCAGAGCCGCTCCGCGGCTTCTGCGATGCGGTCTGCACCTCCGGCCAGCCGAACCAGGTCCGCGTGTATCGCGCTCGGTCGCGTCGCGTAGACGAAGTGGCACTGACAGCTGACGCCGACCACAAGCAGACTCTGGTCATCTACCTCGCCGCCCATCGTCAACGGTTCGCGTCCCAAGGCCAGCGCAACTTCTGGCTCACTCGCTGGATCGAACGCGAGATCGCCCGAACCCTGAAGCCGACCAGCTGACGTCGGGTCATTGCCGCAAGCCAGCCTCGTATCAGAGCGAAAGCAGGATCGGCGTGGCGGGTTCCGCAGTGGCCTGGCTGATCGCAGCCGCATACAGGCGGAGCTGTACGCCGTATTGCGAGAGGTTGGGCGCGAGGTCGCGATCGGTCTTGAAGTCGACGACGGTCCAATGCGGGGTCGGCCCCGTCAGCTCTCGGAATGCGAGGTCGACGACTCCCTCGACGAGGATGCCGTCGTCGCGCAGCAGTGAAACCGGCGTTTCGCGGCGCAGCTGGTCGGCGGCGGCGGCACGTCGCAGCAGCGGGTGAGCCAGGGCCGCCAGTGTCGTTGCGACTGCGGCCTCGACTTCATTTGCACAGGCACCCAGTAGGCGCCCTTCGGTAACCGCGGCCGCATGGACACGACGTTCGTCGGCCCCGAGGTCCACCACCGCCAGCGTCGCATGAACCAACGTGCCGAACCGCTTGCCGCTCGGCCGATTGCTTCGATCGACGATTACCTGCTCGACGTCGACTGGGATCTCGAGCGCGACCTCGGCCGCATCGGTTGCTCGTTCGGGAGTTTCCGCGTGCGCCAGCTCCGTCACGGATAGGACTGCGATCGATGGCCGTTCCCCGGCCTCGAGCGCGTCGGTCCGGCGCCGCTGCCAGCGCTCGTGATCGCGGATGCCTTCTTCGGCCACGACGCCTTCTTCATCGGCCTCGAGGATGCGTTGTTGGCGCAGGCCGACCTCCTCTTTGCAATCGAGTTCGAGCGCGGCCGGGTCCCACCACACGACGTCGTGCTCGCCAGCGCGCGGAACATGCAGACCCGGTGCGACCGAGCTGCGGGAGCCGGCTCGCGCGCTCGACGGGCGCTCGAACACGCTGTCGGAACCGAACGCCGGACAACCTGGTGCGCTGCCGGCATCGCGCTTCCTGGCGCGCTCGGGGTAGATGACCGGGTCTAGGACTTCGAGCCAGCCGGGTGAATCGCGCGTGTACTCGTCTCCCACCACCGGCACGACCAACAGATCTCGCGCGCGCGTCGCCGCCACGTAGGTGAGGCGCACCGCCTCGGCGCGATCGCGCTCGATTTCTTCATCGCGGTGATCGAGTAGATCCCAGGGAGCCGATCCGCACAACGGTTCTGCCCACACGCCGCGCTCGGAATCCACGAAGCGGCCGGGGAGTTCACGGGTCGCGCGGCAGTTCGGGTCGGCGAGGATCACGACCGGAAACTCGAGCCCCTTGGCGCGATGAGCGGTCATGATCCGAACACCCTCAGTGCCCTCTTCGACGACCGGTGCGTCTTGTGCGTCGCCACGCTCGGCTCCGTCCTCGAGGTGTTCGACGAACGCCCGGAACGACACCGAACCTCGTCGCTCGAAGCGCCGAGCGATGTCGGCCATGCGCAGGCAGTTCGCCAACGCCTGCTCGCCGGTTGGCCAGATCGCGATGCCCGCATGAGCCCGTACCGCAGACAACAGACGCGATACGGTGTCTGCTGCAGGTGTGTAGTTTCGCGACATGTGAAGCCGTGCCAGGATCCCCAGCGCGTCGGCGACCTCGGTCTGCGCAGTATCGAGGTCGAATTCGCCGAGCGGCCGCATCGGGTGCAGGCTGCGAACCTTGTGTCGGAAGGACAACAGCGCATCGTCGCCAAGTGCGAAGAACGGCCCACGCAACGTCGCGAAGACGCGCAGTTCGTCGTCTGGCCACTCGATGGCGCACAGTGCGTTGCGCAGTGCCAGGACTTCCTCTCGGTCGTGGAACGAGTGACCTCCGACGAGCACATGCGGCACTCGCCGCGCCTCGAGCGCGCGGACGTAGGGGCGCGTCACGTCGTCGCGGAAACTCTTGAACCGGCGAAACAAGATGCAAACATGCCGCGCTTCGATCGGAATGCGCCCGCCCTCAGCGGGGCCGTCCACCGTCCAGCCGCTGCACCGAATCAGCCAATCGACGAACCCCCCGACTGCGTCGGACAGCGATTCCTCGAGCTTCCACGACACGATGCGACCAAAATCGCCGTACGGTCTGGGCGCGGGAAGCGCGACGATCGTCGGTTGACCTGCGAATTCCTCGCGGCTGTGTTGCAGTGGGACGTACTGGGTTTGGATGTCGTCGGGCTCGATGTCGTCGGTCCCAACCGCTTCGCGCCCCATCACCGGGGCGAAGGCCGCATTGACTGCGTGCTGGATCGATGGGACGGCGCGAAAGCTGGTCGTCAGGTGCAGGACCGCAGCGCCCTGTGACACCAGCCGACGTTTCATGACCTCGTAGGTCGCGACATCAGCGCGCCGAAACCGGTAGACGGCCTGCTTGGGGTCGCCGACCAGGAACAGCTTGCCGGGAATCGGTGCGATCTGCGATGCATCGGTGAGTTCGGGACGATCCGCGGCGAGAAGCAGCAATAGCTCGGCCTGTAGCGGATCGGTGTCCTGAAATTCATCGACGAAGTAGTGGCTGAATCGGCGTTGCAGTTCTGCGCGCACGCTGTGGTTCTGACGGATCAGGTCGCGGGCCCGCAACATCAAGTCCAGAAAGTCGAGAATGCCGGCGCGTTGCTTCAGGAGTTCGTACTCGTCAACGATCGGGCGCAGCTCTTCGCGCAGACACGGCGCCAGGTCCGCATCGGCGGCTTCGAGCAGATCGTCGAGCTGTTGCTTCACCGCGTCGCGTTTTTCGACCAGCTCGGCTCGGGAGTGTTCTGGCCCGTACGAACCGCGTCCTCGCCAGTGCCATCCAGTCGGGCGGCTTCGTGCGAGTTCTCGCAGCCCGGACTCCAGCGCATCGTAGTCGCGGCCGCGCACGGCCTCTCGGAGCTGATTTTCGCCGAGAAAATCTCGGATGTTCTGGAAGTTTCTGGCGAGCCAGTCGTCGCGCTGGGTCGCCTGGTCGGCCAGTACCGCCAACCCTTCGAGCTGCTCGACGACATGGTCGATGCGTTGGGGTCGATCGAAGCTTTCGCGCCGCCACGCGGCAGTGAAGTCGCGGTGTTCGATCAGGCTGCGCGCGGCGTTGCGAAGCTGCTGACGTGGCCCCATCGCGTTGAAGCCCCGCGGTCGGCGCCGCAATACCCGGCGCACTCCTTCGGGCGGGTCGGCGAGAATGCGCTGAAACCAGCTGTCGAACGCGCGGTCGAGCAGGAGATCGGTCTCCTGTTCGGGTGCGACTTCGAACAGCGGGTCGACGCCTGCCTCGACCGGTCGCTCGCGCAGCAGATCGCCGCAAAAGGCGTGGATCGTGCCGATTCTCGCGACCTCGAGCTTCTCGAGCGCGTCGTCGAGATGCGAGCGCGCCGGGCTACCGACCGTTTCAGCACTTCTGGCCCGTTCGATCTCTGTTCGCAGCCGCAGCTTCATTTCACCGGCCGCTTTCTCGGTGAAAGTCACCGCGACGATCTTGTCGAGCGCTCCCGCACCCGACCTCAGAATGGAAATGATCCGCCCCACCAGCGCCGTCGTCTTACCCGTACCCGCGGCCGCTTCGACGAATAACGTAGTGGCAAGGTCAGAATCGATGCGCAGACGCGCCGGTGCATCGGGCAAACTGTCTTCGACTCGCTTCACATCCAGCGTCACGGCAGGTCCCGGACAGCCGCTAACGCGTCGAGGGGTGGGGCCCACTTTCGGGCCGTCCGGAGTTCTTCGTAGGGGCCACAGACCACGCGGTAGTCGCAAAAGCGACAGGCACCTTTCTTCGGTGCGGCCGGCAGGAACGGCTCGGCGAGCGCTGCGCCGATGGTTGCTGCCACCTGATCGGCGGACTCGCGGGCCTTGCGGTCCAGCGCGACGCTGCGCTGTTCGAATCCTCCTGTCGCAGTGCAGTAGTACAGCCCGCCGGACGTCACCGTGGCGTCGGGAAATGCGCGCTCGGCGACCAGTGCGTACAGCACGGCCTGGAGCGACTCGCCGCCGCCGACGATTGCCGTCTTGGTGGCGCGGACCCGGCCGGTCTTGTGGTCGGTGACGCGCAGTCGGTTGTCGGCGTCGCGTTCGACCAGGTCGATCGAGCCGCGCAGCCGGATGCCACAATCGAGCTGTACCGGGTCCGGGTCCGAATGCGGATCGCGTTCGCGCCGGCCCGGGAGTCCAAAAGAAAACTCGAAGCGCCACGGAACGAATCCCGACTCGTCCTCGGCCGCCCTGCGCAACCACTCCCGAAGGTCCGCGCGCACATGGTCGACCCCATCGTCCCAGATCCGGTCGATTGCCGGTGCGAGTTCATCGCGGTATCGCGTGGCGACGCGATCGAGAATTTCGTCGAGCGCGGCACGGGCCGCCGGGAGGTTGGCCGAATGGATCGGCAGCAGAGACTCGTCGCGCAACTTCCCGAACAATTCAAACTGAACTTCGTGTACCAGGGACCCGCGCTGCAGCGGGTTCAACTCTTCGATGGCTACCGGGACATCACGCGGCTGGAGCCGATGGATCGCCTGTAAGAAGAACTTGTACGGACACGTCGCGTAGTGCTGCAGTGCGGTCGGCGAGTAGCTGCGCGCGCTGAGCGCATGTGCCGCCATCGCGTCGCGAGCCGCCTGCGACGGTTTCACCAGACCGTCTGCCACCGTCCAACCCTGCAGCCATCGCCGCGCGCGGAACCGCAGGGCGCGGCCGAGATGCGGATTGCTGGTCATCAAGAAGCGCGCCGTTCCGACACTTTGTTCCGGTGAGAGATGCATCAAACTGTCGAGCAGGGCGAGATCGTGTTCCGCTTCATCGATCGCGTCGTGTGGCTCAGCGGGTGCGGGCCAACCGACCCGCGCATCGCTGGTGGATTCGGCGCGCTGCGCGAGTTCGCTGAAACCCGGGAGCCGACCTTCTGCGGCGCGCAGAACCTCGAGCGCATAGAAGGAAGGCACGCGGGATCGCGATTGATCGAGGTCGAGACGCGGGTACGAAAGCACGATCGACTGACTCGCAGCACCCACGGCCAGGCGAAGCGCGCGCCGTTCGTCACCGATCCGGTCCGTGTTCGTCCGCAGAGCGAAACCGGCTTCCGCGAGCTGCTCACGCGCGGTGTCGAGCAACATCGGATCTTCGCGGATTTTCTGCGGGAACATCCGCTCTGCGAGGCCGGGAACGAAGACGACTTCGAATGACATCCCGCGAGCGGCGTCGATGGGTGCCACGAACACGCGCCCGTAGCGGTTCGACGGCGGCGGGATCGAAACTTCCGTGAGCCGATTCGAAAGTACCCGCTGTACCTCGGATAACGTCACCGGTCCGATCGACTCCATCGGCGCCAGTTCCGACAAAACGGCCAACACCCGATCGGGATGCCGCAGCGCTCGTGTGGCGAGAGCACCGAGCTGGTCGAGCCATTCTCCCCACTGTGCATTGGCCGGAAGTGCCTCGAGAATGTCGAGAAGCGGCAGCGCGAAGTCGCGGAGGACTCTGAGCGACTCGAGGTCGGTCTGGATTCGCTGCGCCGAGGGGCCCTCCGCATCCTCCTGCTCGTCGCGGTGTATGCACAGCTCGCTCTCGAGGCCGCCAAGGCGCCGCTCCCAGCGAGCGCGGCCGCCAATCACCGCTGCGTCAACCAACAACCGTTCCCAGCGGCGCGGCGCACGCAAGCTGCCCGCGGTGACCCGGGCCGCCGCCGGGTTCGACTCGTCGATGCGCCGGCCGATTCCGAACTCGGCTCCGGGCAGCGCGCTCAAGGCCGGATGCGGGGCGCCGAGTGCGGTGGCGATGACTTCGGGAACCAGTTCTTCATCGGGCGCGACCCACCGATCCGCGGCTGGCGGCGCGGCAGGCGGCGCGCCATCTGGTGTCGGCGCGGGTACCTCACCCAACGAGAGGTACTCGGAAAAGCGTCGCGCCGACAATCCTTCGCCCGCGCAAGCGAGCAGCGCGAGCAACGCGCGTCCGGCCGGATCTGGGCGCACGACGCCCTTGGCGAAGTGAGCGGGGATGCCGGCACGCGCGAGCGCCTCTGCCAGATGCGGTCGGTAGTCTCGAGGGCTCCGCAGCAGAATCGCCATTCGATCGAACGCGACGCCCTGTTCAGCGAAGCGCAACAGGCGGCGGGCAATCTCGATCGCCTCGCGGCCTTCGCCGGGCGCACTGAGGATTCGAACGTGCGGATCGAGGGCAGCTGGTGGTGGAGTGGCCTCCTCGAACAGGTGGACCTGGAGTCGGCGTAGGGTCGTGGCACTGGGCCCGAGCGCTATGGCTTCGCGATCGAGATCGATGATGTCTATTTTTCGGTCCGAATTCTCTGTGCCCGAATTCTGTGGCCCAGCAAGCTCGAGTGGATGGGTCTCGCCGCAGGCGGCCGTCGCGAGTACATCGCCCGATCGCGCGGCGATCGCGGACACGAGGTCCCGCTCGCACGGATTCTCGACAGGGACATCGAGCAATAGCGTTGGCAGATTCAACCATGGATGCCTGGCGTCGAGGTCGCGCGCGATCCGGATCGCGCGTTCGAAGATGTCGGCGCGGTCGACGAGGCGCTGAGATACCAGCTCGCGCTGGTACGCTTCGAAGATGGCGCACAGCTCGGGCGCGACATTCTCGAGCGCCGCCGGTTCTACGCCGGCCAGCCGAAGTTCGCTGAGCGAAGTCGCCACGGCGCGCGCAAATCCCGGCCCAGCAGAGATGGGTTCGAAGCGACCGAGACCCGTCGCGCTGTCGGCCGCCTGGCTGTGGACGGCCCGAGCGACGATCGCCTCTGACGCGAGCCGACCGACCGTTGCGACTTCGTCATCGACGACCGAACGCATCGACAACTCAGCCGCGACTCGACCGAGTGTAGATCGATGCCAACCGAATGCCCCCCGCCGCTCGATTGCGGCGCGCCGCACCAGGTCGTTGGCCGCGTCGCTGCTGGCAGCAATGATCAGCACCTGCTGTGCGGAATCACGATCTGCGAGCCACTGGGCGGCTCGCTCGATGCGGAGGTGCGCGGCGGAAGCCTGGACGACGGTCGTCGACACGACGACATCCTATCCGTGCGTCTTGCGACCCGCGAGGTTTCCGGGCGTTCACTCGATGGCTATCGTCGGCGATGCTGCGTCCAATACCGACACATCGGCCGCTGCAGCGATCTGGGGTTCGCACGACACCGCCAAAACAGTTGAGTTTTCCGGCACATGCACGTAGATTGAGAAGCCGTAGCGAGTGGTCCGCGAGGATGCGTCGCGTGCGCACCACGTCGGAGATGTCGGAGATGTCGGAGATGTCGGAGATGGCTGGTTTCGAGGCTCGCTTCGAGCGGCTCGAATTGAAATACCTGATCGATGAGTTTACCGCGGATCGGGTGAGACGCGATATCGAACCCTTTTGCCGCCCGGATGCCCACAACGGTACCGGTGGGGACAGCGGCGTGTTGGGTTACGGTATCTCCTCGCTGTATCTCGACAGTCCGGCACTGAAGCTGTTCTGGGCCAAAGAGCGTGGCGACCCAGAGCGTCTGAAGCTGCGGGTTCGCACCTATCGCGGCTCGTCGATTGCGGTGCTCGAACTCAAGCGCAAGATTTCAGATGTCATCAGCAAGACCCGCGCGGGCGTCGCCCGCGCGCAAGTGGCGCCGATCGCGAGCGGCCGGCTGCCGCAGCCATCCCACCCAGAAGTCGATCGATTCCTGAACGATTTCGCGCTCACTTCGATGAAAGTGGGCGCGCAGCCCACGCTGCACGTGCGTTACGACCGCGAAGCCTATTCGAGCGACGTCGATACCTACGCGCGCGTCACATTCGACCGCGGTATCCGGGCGCAGCGCACCCGCGATTGGGCGCTCGGCGCCGGGCCGGACGGCTGGGTGCCGTTCGACGACTACCGTCGACCCGATCAGCGCGATCGCACCGTCGTACTCGAACTCAAGTGTCAGTCGATCGTCCCGTGGTGGATCACGAACCTGATCCGCACGCACGCCCTCAAGCAGCAGTCGTTTTCGAAGTATGGGATCGGCATCTACCTGACGGGTCTGCTCAACGGCGAAGCCTCGCTGCCGCTTCGCTCGGCAAGAGCGTTGATTTGAGTGCAAACGACCTCCTGGCGCAGCTCGACCGGCTGGTTTCTGGCGGTAGCTGGGTGGCGCCGCTAACCACGCTGGTCGCCGCGTTCGTATTCGGCCAATTACTGGCGTGGACCTACGAGCGAACGTACAGCGGGCTCAGCTACTCGCGCGGCTTCAGTCACACACTGGTACTGGTGTGCATCAGTGCATCGATCCTGGTGCTCTCGATGCAGTACTCGCTAATCGCAGGCTTGGGGCTATTCGGCGTGTTGTCGATGATCCGCTTCCGCACCGATCTGAAAACGTCGCGCGACCTGGTGTTCGTGATGGGGTCGGCCTGCGTGGGCGTAGCCTGCGGGGTGGGTGCCATCGTCGAGGCGCTGCTGGGCTCCGGCGTCTTTGCGCTGGTCGCGCTCTACCTGTTCCTCGGTCCGTTCGGCTCTCGATCTCGCTTCGACGGTGTGCTGCGCTTCCAGCTGCCCGCTCACGTCGATGCGGAACCCAACCTGACGCGCTTGATGCATTTGCATTGCAGGCGGCGCCACCTGCTGTCCACGGCAGATATCACGGACGGCACGCAGCGAGAACATGTCTATCAGGTAAAGTTCTTCGGTGATCGCGATCGGGAAGACCTGCTGACAGCGCTGCGCCACGACCTCGGCGCGCTCGAGACTCGCTTGATGCTCCAGGACGCGACTTCGGAATACTGACGGAAACTGATGGCCAATCGAATTCGGGCAACTCTACGCAGCGCACAACGCGGGTTCGGCCGCGTCTTCGACGCACTCGGAGCGCGCCCGTTCGGCATCGTTGTCTTCGGGCTGAGCGTCACACTGCTCGTGTACCTGCAGATCGGCATCGCCGGTAGCGTTCGCGCGGACGCGGTCGCGTTGGCATCGCTGATCGATCATCCGGCACGGGTGGCGTCGTTTGTCACCGACGTCTACGTGCGCGCGGGGGATGCTGTTGCCGTGGGAACACCGCTCGTGGATCTATCGCCCCACTTCATCGACCGCGAGCTCAGCCGGATCGACGTCGAAGTTCAAAAGCTGTTGCAGGAATCCAAGCTTGCCCAGGCGCGGTTGTTAGTCGAAGAGCAGCGCTGGCTCGACCCGCAGATGCGGCTGCGACCCGATCGGCCGTCGCTCGAGGGGCCCACTGCGGCCCTCTACGCGAAAGAAATCGCAGTGTTGCAGGTGCGACGCACGCAACTGCTCGAAGACCGCGAGGCACTGACCATCACTGCCAGCTTTTCGGGCCACGTGGTGGTCGTCGTCGAACCGGGTAGTGCGGTCGCAATCGGAAGTTCTGTCGCATCGGTGAGTCCAGAATTTGCGCACGAGATCGTCGCGTATCTGCCATCCGAGATGGGTCCGGCCACGATCGCGGTTGGAGCCGAGGTGCGCATTGCGCGTCCCGCGCTTGCCTGCCGGGGGACAGCGGAGGTGTTGCGTCGCGGCGCAACCGTTCTGGAGGCACCCGGTCAGTTGCGCAACCTGTTTCGCTTTCCGGTGCATGGGACTCCGGTATATATCTCGATTCCTTCGGATTGCCAGCTCGGTGTCGGCCAGGTTCTCAGTGTCGAATTCGCGCGCGCGGTGATGTAGCGCTCGGCGTTGGCGATGTACTGTCGTTCGGTTGGCCGGGTTCTGGTGTGCGTATTTGCGGTCGCCTGCGCGACATCGCCCGCGTTGCCGGTCGACCATGAACGGCGCATCGATCAGGCAGAGCAAGGGTTCGAGAGCGATCCGACCCTGCAGGCACACCGGGCGGCGGTAGAGGCGGCGCTCGCCAATGAACGGGAGCCGCAGCTGCTCGATGGAGTCGAGCTTCGCGCTGGAGAAGACTACCGGTCTGGTGAGCACCAGGTTCGCGCGCTGGCTCGGGTGCAGCTGCGAAACCCAATCGAATTGCGGGCCGAGCGTGCGGTGCGAAACGCCCAGACCGAAATCGAGCTGACCCGTCTCGAGGAAGCTTCTCTCGACCGACGCGTTGCGCTGTGTTTCCTCTCGGTCGAGGCGCTGGTTCACGAACAACAGAACGCGATCTTCACCAGCTACGCGGACCGACAAAGGACGCTACTGGATTGGAACGACGATTGGCGCAAATCGGGTGTTGTCGACGAGCTGAGCGGCACTCGTTTCGAGCTCGACAGTCGAATCAAACTCGCAACCCGGCAACCGACACCGCTCGCCGCGCAGCCCCGCGCCGAGATGGAGTTGCCCGAAATCGGAACGTCTGAAGGAGAGCTGGTCCGCAGTGTCGAGCACTTGCGGGCGGCGGTGCGGGAACATCACCCGTCGGTCGAGTTGCGCGCCGCGACGGCGGCCCGCTATCAGCGGCTGGTGGATCGGGCGCACGCGCGGCGTTTGCCGGGGCTGCGCTTCGTCGACGTGTCATACGAACACCGAACCGACCGTTCGCGCGACGGTGTAGGCGGCCAGCTGGCCTTCGATATTCCATTGGGTGGGCGGCAGCGCGCCGAGATCGATCGCTTCGAAGCGCTGGGTCGGCAGCAGCGTTCGGAAGCGAGCGCACTTGTCGGCGAACAGATTTCACTGAGTCTACAGGCGCTCGACGACGTTCACGATTTCGAATCTCGCGCGGAGCAATGGCGCGAGCTGCAGCTACTCGCTGTTCGCGCCGAGCAGCTTGCCGACCGGTGGTGGAAGGGGCGACTCGCCCAGCCCACGCAGGTGTCGGCGCTGCTCGACAACGCGTACGCCGCACGGATTGCAGTCCTCGAGGCACGCGAACGCGCCGCCAACGCAGGATGCACGCTACTGGCAATGACCGGAGTCTCCCTGGACGCCTGGCCGCGGCAATAATTGGCGCGAAAGGCGAAGCGCAATCAGTCGATCAGAAAGTCGACCGGGACCTGACGGGGACCGACTTCGGTGGCGGCCTTTGGATTGCCTTTGGACCGCCTACGGATTGAAGAAGCAGAAGTGCGACGGCTGACCGACAAAACCGAGCGGCGGAGAGTTGATGTTGCTCTGGACGATCGCGCGTTGAGCGTCCACAAAAGTTCGAATCTCGTTCAACGGCGTCGTGATGTTCCCGGTAATCGGCGCAATCAACGCCTGCATGCGGTTGATCTCCGCGTGGAGCAGCGTCTCATCGAAGACGTTGTCGAGCTGGTTCTGGAACTCCGCGAGATACAGCGCTTTCGTGCTTGCAATCTCGTAGAGACGTCGCGCCAAGGCAGCCCGCGGCACGATCGGGTCCGCGTGCGTGGCATTGCCGGTGCGTAGGGGATTACCTCGCCCGAATGTGTCGTCGGTGCCCCAGGGAATGAACCGGATCAGCCCGTCGGCGGGATCGACGTAGAACCAGAAATTGTTCTGGTCGTCTGCGTAACCGTCCCAGTGGCCGATCAACCCCTCTGCGACCCAGAACCTCAGGAAGTCCGGTACATCGACGACGGCAGAGATCGCGGCCAACCGCTGCGCATCGCTCAAAACCGGGTTCTCGAGTGCCGCCGTCAGCGCGTCGATCTCGGTCGTGTCGGCGGCTGCGCTCAGGGTCTTGGGCTCGACGGTGTTGCGGAACGACCCGGGCCAAAAGTCTGTCAGCGTGCCCTCGTAGAGCCGGCCCTGGTCGCTATCGCTGCCGAAATTCTTGCGCAAGAACGGATCCTTGATGCTGTCCACATGGCTGTAGATGTCGTCGACGACGGTCGTCTCGACCATGCCGTTTTGCGTGATTACCGTCACGTGTGCGAAGTTGCAGCGCGGAGCGGGAACTCCCGCCTGGCGCATCAGGTCGTATCCCAGACACTGAGACACGTAAGCCGCATCTTGCAGGTTGTTGTTCAACGTCAGCCGATCCATGCTGTTGAGCTGCTGGCCGCTGCTGGCTACCTGGCCGATGATTTCGTCGAACTTTACCTTGAACGACGGTTTGGTTTCCGACAACGACCCGAAGAAGCCCTTCTTGCGAATTCCGACATTCGACAGTGTCTGTCCGTCGACGGTAACCTCGCTGTTGAAGAAGGTGTAGGGCGGGGTGAGGCTACTGAATGGCGCCGTGCCGCAGAGCGGCGAGACGATCAGTCCGGACGGCGGGAGCAGGTCGATCGCTTCGACGCGCAGCAGGTTCCAGTCGCTTTCCTGCAATTTGATGGTGATCTCGAGCACGCGGTCGGGGTCGAACATGAAGTCCGACTGGTCGGTGTGCAGCGCCGCCAGCTGGCAGGTCGGCGCGAGGCCCGGGCTCGACGACGGGTTCCCGACGGTGCGGTCGATCACGACCAGATCGGCCAGTGTGCACTGCCCGTCCGAGTGGACGCTGCAGCGTTCGGGCGCGGTCAGAGCGGTGCGCGTTCCGATCTGGAGCTCGCGCAACTCCAGAATGTCGGCCGCGGTCACATCGTCGTCGCCGGTCGGGTCGCCACACTGGCAACCGTCGCCCATGCCATCTGCGCCGGCGGGCCCGCCAGTGTCTGCCTGCGACAGGTTCTGGATCCCCGGGCAATTGTCGTCGCAGCCAGCCGTCGCGCCGCCGACACAGGGTGAGTCGCCAGCGGTGCCGGACGCGTCCCCGTCGTCGGGGATCTGGTCGCCGTCGCGGTCGGGGTACGGTTCGAGGTTGCGCAGGGTGTCGAAGTTCTGAGAGGCGAAGCCGCTGTTCCATTGGTTCGGCGCGCCGAATGTGCTGAGCACGCCGTCCTCGTAGTCGTTGAGCGTCTTGATGCATGGGTCGACGAGTGCGCTTGGCGCTTCTTCGAGCCGGAAAGTCTCGCCGGCGTTCAAGTCGTCTTGCGGCGGGAAACAGCCTGCGATCGGATCCTCGGGTACATGTTCGCCGATCGGTCCAAAAACGACGTTCCCGCCGTCGTCGAGGATCAATAGCTTCCAATCGGATTCATTGACTGGGAAGTTGTCCGCTGTAATGAAAGTGCCCGGGCCGGCGTTGTGGGCCTGCACGTTCATCCACCAGTCACCACTGCCGGGATCGAATGAAAGATCGGTAGGCTCGTCCTCAGCAACCGTGATGATGGTGCCAGCGCGCAGATCGCTCCACACGACGTTGTTGGCGAATGTCAGCGGGCTGCCTCCGCAGACGCCGGCGTCGCAAATGTCGAGCGTCCAGTTCCGGATGTCGAGATGGTCCGCAACCACGACGAGTTCGATCCAGTCGCCGCCGTTTCCAGCGACGCGCCCGAAGTAGGTGTCTGCGGGCGGGTTTGTCGAGTTGCCGTCGCCGTCGGTAGCTGCGGTGCCGAAATTCAGGAAGTTAGTTGCGCTGACCGCGTTGAACTCGTTGACGATCAGCGGCGCCGCCTGCAGCGGTGCTACGAGTAGGACGGACGTCAGCAGGGCGAACGCAGATCTGCGAGTCATCGAGATCACGAGCCTGCCCTCCTGGAAGCCATGCATCGCAGCAACAAGACGCCTGCTGCGAGCTGCAGCAGTATTGCGGGCTCCGGCACGGCGACGACTTCACCACTCTGCAGGCTTTCGCTAGACAGATCGGCCCCAACGACTTCGCCGAGTGTGAGTTCGAGCGACCCGCCTGCTACGGCGTTCACCGTCAACTCGCCAATGCGTTTGGGACCCGGCGTAGGCGCCAGCGTGTCCAATCCGTTGACGCGAAACTCCAGGGCGTTGATGTCGTGCAACAGATTCGCGCCGCCGTCCGGCGTGAATCCCACCAGAGTCAGACCCGTCAATCCGGTCAATGTCAACGTGTAGCCGCAGACTTCGCTGCCGGTTCCTGCGTCACAGGCGGTGTCGACCGCGGACGCTGATGCGCCGCCGTCGATGTACAGGAACACCGACTGGACGCCTCCAGTCGCTACAGTCGCAGTGCCGACCGCAGCCAGACCGTCGTCGTTGGGGCTGTGGAAGACCTGCGTAGCCGCAGCGGGTGCACCCCAGCACAGCGCGGCAACGAGCGAACCGGCTAGCGAAAAGCCGAGTCGGGAACGCATCCGAATGCGGCGAGCGAAAGCGAAATAGTGCATGACCGACGACTCCCAGCGAAATTCAAGCATCGCAGCGAATTCAAGCACACAACGCGCGTAGGAAATACGGCCCTCATGGTACGATTGTGTGGCCAAAAGAGGCAACAACTTTGCGAAGTTGCGTGTTTCCGTCGCATGCGAGAAGAAATCGCGGCGCCGGCCGACGCCTAGCCTCGAGCGGGCTGCGTCACCCCGCTGCGGTCATCGTCCATCGCGAGAAGAAGCCTCAGGACCGAAGCGACGCTGACCTGGCTGGCGCGCTCTCGGCTCAGGTGCTGGTCATTACGCAACCGATCCCAGGCTTCGAACGACGTGAGACAGTCCAGCGCTTCGAGTGTGAGGTCCGCGGCACCGGCGAGTTCCGGACCCAATGCGTTGACCAGGTGTTCGCGCAACGTTCGATTCATCGCCGCGTGTTTGCGCTGAAGGAACTGGGAGTGAACGCGTTGGAGTGCGCCGGAATGCTTGAACGGGGATATGCGCTCATACAGCTCGGCTCTCCGGTCGACCAGTGCGCACACGCGCGCCTCGCGGTTTCCGACGGCGGCGGGCTGCTCGAGGAGCGGTCGCATCTCGCCGTCCAAGCGACCCGAAAGCTCGGCGAACAGAGTCTCCATGTCCGCGAAGTGCCGAAACACGGTCCTTTCTCCGACCCCCGCCCGCTGGGCTACCTGCTCAGCGGTCGGAATCAACTCGCCGGATTCGATGAGCTCGAACAACGCATCGGTGATGCGATCCCGGTTCCGGGTGCCCCGCAGAACGCGGCCATCCTCTGCCGCACCGGCGTGAGACTTGGCTTCGGTCATCGCATGCTCCTTGGCACCATGAGGCGCCGAGGCGCCGAAAATGAGACGCTGAATATGCCATAGTGGCAGGTATTCTGTCGGTAGAAATGCCGAAACCCACGCACGCGTGGGGGCCGGCTGCACAAACGAGATGGCCGTATGGGCGCTGTACTGGTGGTGTCAGTCGGAGTGAATAACGTGGGTCTTGGAGGTTGCAGATGCATTCGGTTCTACGCCGCGTGTGCATGCTGATCTTGGCTGGCTGGCTGGCCGCGTCATCTGCGGACGCGTCGCGCGGCGATTTCTCGGCGTGGCTCGACGCGCTCCGCGCAGAAGCGCGCCAGAGCGGGATTTCTGAGGCGACGATCACGGCTTCACTCGGCGGCGTCGAACCGGTGGCTCGCGTCCTCGAGCTCGACCGAAGCCAGCCCCGCGCCGCAGCGAAATTTTGCGAGTATTTTGGCAAGCGGTTGACTAACACCCGAATCGAGCGCGGTCGCCGAATGCTGGAAGAGCATCGAGCCGTGTTGCAGACTGTCAGCCAGCAATACGGTGTCGCGCCTCGCTTCTTGATCGCTCTGTGGGCTCTCGAATCCAATTTCGGCGATTACACCGGCGAATATCGGGTGATCGATGCGCTTGCCACACTCGCCTTCGACGAACGCCGTGGCCCGATGTTTCGTCGGCAACTTTTGGCAGCGCTGCGGATCGTCGACCAGGGGCATCAACATCCGGCGCGAATGACAGGCTCATGGGCTGGGGCGATGGGCCAGGTGCAATTCATGCCCACCACGTTCTTGGATTACGCGGTCGACCACGACGGAGACGGCCGAAGGGATGTATGGGAGAGTCTTCCGGATGCGTTCGCGAGCGCCGCCCACTACCTGCGGCGGTCGGGTTGGAACACTGACCAGACCTGGGGCCGCGAGGTGAAGTTGCCGGCCACGCTGGCCCGCGACAAGGCCGCACTCGCGCAGCGCAAGACGCTGGCAGATTGGCAGCGCGCAGGGGTTCGCCAGCGCAATGGCATGGACCTCCCGCAAGCCAACCTGCAGGGCTCCATCGTGTTGCCCTCCGGCAACCCGGCACAGGCGTATCTCGTCTATCACAATTTCAACGTGCTGCTGCGCTGGAACAACTCGAGTTTCTTCGGAATTTCCGTCGGGTCGCTGGCGGATGAACTGTCGCAAACCGCATCGGCTCAGGTGTGTCGAACCGAACGGTCCGAAGTCAGCAGGTGAGCATGGACGTTGGCGGCAATGCTGTTTTCGGAGTCGAGCTCCACACCTCACCACTCTGATGCGCGCGAAGGTGTAACCGGATTCCGCATGTTGCTGTAGGCACCGTTCGACGACGGCGTTCGCGTCGTGATCTTTACGGCCGCAAGTCGCGATGTAAGCGCACTCCACGTTTCAATGCGGAGTTCTAACCCTAAGGGCAGCGCTTCAGAATTACGACGGGAATTTCGCGTTGCGTCTTCTTTTCGTAGGTGACGTACGCCGAATTGAGTTCCTTGAGCCGTGGCCACAGGCGTGCGCGCTGCCCGGGGTCGGCCAGAACCCCGACAACCGGCCAACTGTCCCGTCCGAGCGTCACGCGCGCGTCGGGGTGTGCGACGAGGTTCAACCACCACGCGGGGTCCGTGTCCTGGCCATTATTCGACGCGACCACGACTCGATCTTCGCCGTCGGGAAAACACGCCAGCGGAATCGTGCGCGGTTCGCCGGTCTTCCGCCCGGTTACGGTCAGCAGCAACATGTCGAGACCCGCCAGTCTGGACCCGACCCGACCATCGCTGAAGCGATAGATGGCCCGATGCATTCGGCCAACGAAAGACCAGTTAGCCATGGGCGATTTTCCGCGTCTGTTCGTCCATCTGTCTTTTCCTCTCTTTCGCCGCGCCGCTTCGACGGGGTACCGGGTCCTGATTCTATCGGCCCATTCTATCGGACCATTCTATCGGACCATTCTATCGGCCCATGAAGCGGGCGTCGCGCTCGTCTAGACTGCGGCCATGTCATCGTTCGGCGTCGCTCAGACCGCAGCCCCGAGGGCGCGCCCCGGACTACAGGGCCCGCGCATCGTGTATCTGTCGATCGTGGGGTTCGGGTTGATGTGCGGGCTGGGTTTTGGGGCGAACGGGTCCATCGAGGACGCCATCCGGCTCGCGATCCGCGAAACCGCGCGCACGACGCTGCTAATTTTCGTGGTGATCTTCTGCACTTCGGCGATGCGTCGCCGTTGGCGGACGCCGGCGACGAAATACCTGATCGGGAACCGGCGCTACCTCGGACTCTCGGCGGCCGTCTCTCACGCTTATCACCTGGTCTTCATCCTGACGTTGTACGGGTTGGGGCTCGGCGGTGATACACCGATCTTGACGGTGATTGGCGGCGGCTGGGGATTCGTCATGCTCGCTGCCATGGCCGCTACGTCGAACGATGCCTCTCAACGAGCGCTGCGAAAGAACTGGCGACGCGTGCACCTGCTCGGCCTGTGGACGGTCTGGATCATCTACGCGGTATCGTATTTCCCCAAAGCCCACGCTACGCCAATGGCTTTTGCTGGCAGCGTTGCCTTGGTGGTGTCGCTTGCACTGCGGGTGTGGCCGAAATCCAGGGCAAATTCTTCCGCGTCGTCGCCTGCGCGCTAGCGCTGGCGCTCTACCGCGCAGACTCCTAGCACTCGCTCTTGATCGAGTCGGGGTTGAGGGTTTCCAGATGCTTCAGAAAGTCCCGGAAGCTCTTGTTCCACAACGTCTCCTGTGGGCAGAACAGGACCGTGACCAGTCCCCCGGCTTCGAATCTCACACGCCAGAGGTACTGATTGTTCACCCGTGTGTCGGTTCGACTGATCGATTGGATGGGGTCCGGTAGCTTTCGGATCGGGTTTGAACATGAAGAGTCTGTTCGTCGTACTCCAAGCTCGCGATATCGCCCATGCGCGAGGAAATAGAACAGGCCGCTGAGCGGGAGGCTGATGACCAGAAAAATCCCGCCGACCTCGGGCTCGGGGATCGCGAACAGCGCGATCGTACTTCCGATCAGAAGTGGGATTGGAACAAACTTGAATAACGTTGTTCAATCCTTGCGCCACGACTCGTCTCCGATTGCGTCAGATCCCGTCGCCTATCCAGACCCTTGAATCGGGTAGAGACCCCAGCTCTCCTGCGAGTACCCCCTCCAGTCCGCCGCAGACGATCTCGCAGAGCCGGACGATCGTTGGGTCGTTGATGCTGTAGATGGCCCGGTTGCCTTCGGCCCGGCGCTCCACGACGGCCTCGCGTCGCAGGACCGATAGGTGGCGCGAGACGTTTGATTGCTCCAATCCGGTGGCTTCGACGAGCTCCTGAACCGAACTCTCCGCCTGCATCAGGGTGTTGAGGATCCGCAGGCGCGTGGGGTCGCTGAGTGCCCGAAACCGCCTCGCGACGAGTCGAAGGGCTCTATCGGTCAGAACAGGATACTTGCCTATTTTCCGGGCCACGAACGAGACTATATTGACACAATCCGTCTATGTCAATATGATCATATAGTCACACATAGAGTCCCTCATACAGTCATACATAGACGAGAAAAATCTCCGCATGTTTTTCCGACAGATGATCGACCCCGAAACATCCACATACACGTATCTGCTCGCAGACGAGGTCACGTGCGAAGCCGTGGTGATCGATCCGGTACGTGAGCAAGTGTCGCGCGACGTCGAGTTGATTCAAGAACTCGGTTTCACGCTCGTCGGCGCCCTCGAAACGCATGTTCACGCCGATCACGTCACCGGCAGTGGCACGCTGCGTGAGAAGCTCGGATGTCGCCTGTTCGTGGGCGAGCATGCCGGCGTTCTGACAGCCGATATCCAGCTCAGAGAGGGGGATCTCGTGTGTTTCGGCGGCCACACGCTGCAGGTCTTGGCGACACCGGGTCACACCAGCGGATGCATCACCTTTGTTTGTGACGAGCAGGACATAGCCTTCACAGGTGATGCGCTGTTGATCCGGGGATGCGGACGCACGGATTTCCAGCAGGGAGATGCGACAACGTTGTACGAATCCGTGCACCGCAAGATACTGACGCTTCCGGATTCCACCCGACTCTATCCGGGGCATGACTACCGTGGGCACACTGTCACCACAGTGCGCGAGGAGAAGCAGTTCAATCCTCGACTCGGTTGGTCGAAGACTGCCAGTGAGTTCACCCGAATCATGGGCGATTTGAGGCTCGCCTACCCGAAGCGAATCGACGAGGCGATTCCGGCCAACATGGCATCAGGTGTGACCGAGCCCGAGGACGCAACCCTCTCGACCCACGAGCGATCGAACTGGGCACCTGTCGAGCGTACAGCGAGCGGTGTGCCAGTGATGCGGCCTGATTGGATCGCGCGGCATGCTGGCGACCTGCGAATCATCGATGTTCGAGAGCACATCGAGTTCTGTGGTCCGCTTGGCCACATCGAGAGAGCCGAGCTGGTCCCCCTTTCGACGCTGGAAGAGGCTTGTTGCGGTTGGAACCGCGACGCTTCGATCATCGTCGTCTGCGCGTACGGAACGCGGTCGGGCAAGGCCGCCGTCATGCTCGAGGAACTCGGGTTTCTGAAGGTCGCCTCGCTTCACGGCGGTATGACCCAGTGGGCGCAAGAGGGTTGCCCACGCATCCACATCATGGGCGACCGTGCCAGCGAGGAGGCGACGCTCTACAGGGCGATGGGGATCTGACCCGAGAGGAATACGCGACATGACACCTGCATCGACCGTGAGCCCGTCCGGGAATCCGTACGAAAACCCCGAACTCATGGCTTCATTCGGCAGCATGGAGGGTCTTCCCGAGTGGGTCGACCCGACGGAGTCTCCGGCCGAACGCGCGGGCCGTTCTCCCTGGCAGGCGGCGGGCCATCGTGGATTCGAGATCCTTGGGGGTGCACTGCCGGGGCTCGCGTTGGCGCTATCGCTCGCGGTAGTCGGCACGCTGATGGCTGATTGGCTCGGGACGCGGGTGCTCGGCTTCGACAAGACACCACTGAGTCCCATTCTCGTCGCCATCCTGCTCGGGCTCTTGATTCGAAACACGGTTGGACTCCCATCAGTGTATGAGTCCGGTCTGCAGCTTGCCCTGAAGAGGATTCTGCGCGTCGGTGTGGCACTGCTCGGCATTCGCTTGAGCTTCGCCGCAGCCGGCGCCATCGGCTTCGTTGCCGTTCCGATCGTCTTTGTCTGCATTGCGTCGGCCCTGATCTTCGTGACTTGGGTCAACCGCGCACTCGGACTTCCAAATCGACTCGGAACTCTCATTGCAGTCGGAACAGCGATCTGTGGGAATACCGCAATCGTCGCGATGGCACCCGTCATCGGTGCCAAGGACGATGAGGTCAGCTACGCGGTCGGATGCGTGACCGTATTCGGGTTGCTGGCGCTGGTCAGCTATCCGTACCTGTCGGAGTGGCTCTTCGCCGGCGATGCCCAGCTCGCGGGATTATTTCTCGGTACCGCGATTCACGACACGGCACAGGTAGCAGGCGCAGGAATGGTCTACCTCCAGCAATTCGGAACGGACGAGGCGTTGAATACCGCGACCGTCACGAAATTGATCCGCAACATGTTCATGCTCGGCGTCATTCCGCTGGTCGCCTACATGCATCACCGATCGCAGAGCAGCGGCGCCACAGGACCCTCGCTGCAACTTCGCCAGGCTTTTCCACTGTTCGTAATGGGTTTCGTCGCGATGACATTCCTTCGAACGATGGGTGACAGCGTCGCGGCCGGGTCCTCCGTCATTTCAGTCGAAGTCTGGGAGAGCGTCATTGCGACCACTGGCAAGGCCGCCAGTTGGTGCCTCATCATTGCGATGGCTTCCGTCGGGCTCGGTACCAGCTTCAGCAGGTTGAAGACGCTTGGATTCAAACCTCTCGTCGTCGGCTTGATCGCAGCAAGCCTGCTCGGGTTGGTGAGTTTCGCGATGATCCAGCTCGTTTCGCCGCTGCGCGCCTCACTCGTGAACCTGAATTAGAATCAGCAGACGGCCAGCACGACGAAGTAATCGAGCCGATCTCGCCGGCATTCTCGGTCCACGCTTGATCGCGAGACCGGCGAGGTGCGTTGCAGAACCATCGTCCTCGGACCTCGGCCCCTAGCCGCGCGATCTTTGGGGGTGGAGGGCCTCGCCACCGGCAACTCTGATCGCAAAGCCCTGCAAATAGTACATCGTTACGTAGGGGATCCCTGATTGCGCAATGCCACTTTTCTGTGGCCCGTCCCAGCTTACCGCCGTAGCTTTTCTCAATTTCAAGGACGCGGAGTCCGATACAACGGACGAGCCACCAAAATCCAGGAGGAGCCCGATGTTCGACCACGCGTATGTAGAGAACCTTCCCGCCGATTACCTCAAGGCGGTTATCCGCGTTTGTAATGACTTCAATGCCTTGATGGCGAACTCCACGACAGATCTAGGCGATTTCGGTGACGAGTATGAACAGACTTTGGCGGCGTGGTCGCTCGTGTTGGAACTCTGCGACCGCGCAGACCTGAGGCCGCCCGTGGTGGACTTCACAGGTGCCAACGAAACGAACGCAGCCAACATCAGGGAAGCCATCTGTGTTCTGGGTTCAGACGTCAGCTTGGCTATGACCAACGAAACCCTAAGGAAGATGCGAGCAAAATTCTCTGCGCAGCTCCAAGGGATTCCGTTGTACGAAGTATCGGACGAGGATCTGTCACTTGTCCAACAGCGCCTGACAGACCTGCGGGGGTTGATCCAGGCTTCCGACGTGCTGAACGACGATCAACGAAAGCGCCTGCTTGCCAGACTCGAGGTGCTGAAAACCGGCCTTCACGAAAAGATGTCCAACCTGGACGGCATCTTCGGCTTTCTCTTCGATCTGTCTGCTCTGCAGAGCGAGATCGGAGCGGACGCCAAGCCCTTCCTGGACCGGGCGAAAGACATCGCCCACGTTGCCGAGGTGGCATACTCGATGACCCACGGCATGAGGCCGAGCGACTTGCCCCAGCTGCTGCCGGTCCGTTCCAGTCCCTCCCTAGAGGATGCTGTTGCCGATGCGCTGCTGGGGACCAAGACGGAGTTTTCACAGAGTCGCGGCGGCTTCTGATAGAAGCGACGGTCCACATACACCCAGTAGAGTCCTATCAACGGTCACCAACAGCAAGACGTTGGGAACAGCGCTCCGCTGCTGTGTCTTCTTCGATGAGGCCCCTTGTGTCCGTCAGGGAGCCATCGTGGCCAACTTCGGTCATCTCAACAGTTTCGTATTCAACCTGGTGCCGACTCCGCGCGGAATCGAATCCATGGGCCTCGGCGAGACTCTCCCCTTGACTCGCGGGATCACGATCTTGGCACTGCTGATCGTGCAGTCCACGATTCTCTGGAGCGCCCGAAGCCGCCGTTTCAAGACTCAGGACTGCACGTGACGCCCGCCCGGTAACCGATCTTGCCGGGCGGGTCTTTGCGCGTATGCTCTCGCGCAGATGAGCGTTGTCCGAATATTGACGGGCATGACACTGTTCTTGGTGTTGACGTCGGATAGGGCGGTCGCGCAATCCGACGCGGATCAGGCTCTCCGCGAGCGATTGACCGAGCGCGAGGACCAGAACCGAATCGAGGATCCGTTTACCACGATACTGTTCGGAAACACACTGACACTCAGTGGCCAATACGAATTCAACATCGAGCCGATTCGCCGACTCGGCCTCGGAGATCCCGATGGTGACTTCGATCGGCTGCTGCTCGAACAGGAGATCGAGACCGAAGTTTTCTACACCTTCGGCGAACCGCTTTCGCTGTTCGTTCAGTTTCGTCTCGTGATGGAGGAGGACTTGTGGTCGCAAGTTCCCGACCAATTGTCGAACCAGTACGTCGAGCGAGGAGAGATGTGGATGGCTTCGGAGGACATCGCCGGATCGGGGATCGGTCTGGAAATCGGTCGACTCGATTTCGAAGACGACCGACGCTCGTGGTGGGACGCCGAACTCGATGCGGTTCGCGCTTTGTTCGAAACCGATGCGGCCGAGATCGTCGTTGCGGTCGCGCGAGAGATCGCGCCCGATCGCACGGACCGCGATTTCATCGACCCGGAACAAGACCACGTGCTGCGCATCTTCGCAGAAGCTTCATGGGACTGGGCGGAGAATCATGCCGTCGAAGCGTTCGGCCTGCATCACATCGACGACTCGTCGACTCAACGGGTCGGCGATCGCGTCACGACCGAACGCGAGGACGAATCGGACGCGACGCTGACCTGGTTGGGGGCCCGCTCGAGCGGCGTGATCGAAGCGGATTCGATCGGCCTCTTCGGCTATTGGGTCGAAGCAGCCTGGGTCACCGGCCGTGAGAAGTGGCTGGAATTCGACGAGATCTCGAGCAACAAGAGCGAGGTCGTCGAGCGCCTGAATCGAGATGTTTCGGGTTGGGCGCTCGAATTCGGAGCGACCTGGATCGCTCCGCTCGATTTCGAACCGCGGGTCACGCTCGGTTACGCGCTCGGTTCTGGTGAGCGCCATCCGGATTCGGGCGACGATCGTTCATTTCGCCAAACACAGCTTCACGGCAACGAGCCGGGATTCGGCGGCGTACAGAGTTTCAGCCGCTACGGAACGCTGCTCGATCCCGAACTGTCGAATCTCTACATCCTGACGGCTGGGCTCGGCGTTTCGCTTTTCGACGCGAGCTCGTTGGATTTCGTCTACCACTACTATCGCCAATTCGATCCCGCGACAGCTTTGCGCGACGCCCGTCTCGACCCTGAACTCACCGGTCGACACCGCGATCTCGGACACGGAGTCGATATCATCCTGGCGCTCGAACAGTGGCGCCGCGTCGATCTACTGATCGTGGGTTCGTTCTTCCGGGCCGGCGACGCCTTCGGTCCCGATGATGGCCGCTGGTCGTACGGCGCGTTCGGGACGCTTTCTATCGCCTACTAACCTATTGCTGCGGTATGGCTGCGGCATGGCTGCGGTATGGCTGCGGCCCGGCTCAACCCTGCTGGCTGACGGGCAACAAGAGGTCTTCGAGAAAGAACGCCGAAAGTGCGGCGCGGCCGCTGAGATTGGCCTTGCCGTAGATCGCGCGCGCTTGTTGTCGGACCGTCCGTTCGCTCGCGTCCCGAACGGCCGCGATCTCCTTGTGGCTGAGTCCCTTCAGCATGAGCATCGCAACCTCGCGTTCGGCCGGTGTCAGCTGCCAACGGTCGAACTGCGCGTCGATCGCAGCACCGAGTCCTTTCACGAGTTCGCGCATGTCCATGCGCCATTTTTCGCCTTCGGTGCGCGCGACTTCGAGGTCTCGCACCAACGACAACTGCTCCTGGTGCTGACGCTGCATGCGACCGAGCAGGTGGATCACGCCGGCGGCAGTCATCACCATCAGCGTGGGCTCGAGCAGTTCGAACAAAATTTCCGACAACGTGAGGTCGGGCTCTTCGATGATCTCCAGCGTCATCAGTAGCGTGATTCCGCCAACCACCGCGGCGATCGCCCAGCTTCGATTCCACTTTCCACTCGCTTCGTTGATCAAAACGGCTCGCCTCCGGATCGTTCGGGTTGGACCATGGACGGTTTAGGCTCACGGGGGAGCTGGCACCATCGAACATATGGCGTATGCCGCGATTCCGACAGTTACCCCCCAGGGGTCAAGCGTTCGCTGGCTGGCTCCAGATTCAAGAGTCCGACCGACAGTTGAACGATGGAGCGAACGGCTCGACGGGTGGCGACGATAGCGGAGACCCTCCGCAATCTGGCATACGTCGAATAGTGCGCGACGATCACCCGAGGTCTGGCGATCAGTCGACCTTCGGTCGAGTACGGTTCGGGCACGCACGCCCATCGCGGGCAACGCCCCAAAGTTCAGGGAGCGTTGCCCGCCTTCGTCGGTCAACCCCTTATTCGGTGTCGCAAAACGCGATCGGGGACAATTCACACAGCTGCTCGAGCAGTTCGGGCAGATCCGCCCCATCGATACCGCAATCCGGGTCGTCAGCGAGGACGTCCAGTGAGTCACCCGTACAGAGCACTTCATCCCGCTCGCCCGTCGGTTCTCCGTCTTCGAGCCCAATACCGAGCACGAAACCCGTTCCCGCCAGGAAGTACTTGAACTCACCCGCCTCAGGTTCCGGCGGAATGAATTCTTCGGTCTTCACACAGGCTCCACCGCAGGGAAACTTGGGATTCTCGCCACCTTCGCCGGGTCCCACGGAGGTCGGATTTCCGACTCCATTGAGATACTGGATCACGTCCTCGGCTTCACCGAGCAAGTACTCCTGCCGGTGTGCGTCACCCCCCACGGGTGCCGCCTTGGCGAGGATCCCCGACTTCGCAAAATCGCGTCCGGCCACGAATGATCCGTCGAGATCGACGAGCGCACCATCCACGAAATTGCGCGCGACCTCACCGCAATAGTGCGTGTCACCGTTGTTCGCTTGAGCATAGTAGTCGTCGGTAACCTCCACAGCGACGAGTTCGCCGTCATCCTCCTCGAGCACGACGTCCACGACGATCCGGCAATTCACGCCCAGAATCTCCCGAACTTCGTCTGTTACTGTCACGATGATGGTCTCTTTGAAACCTTCGCCCGCGCGCGCTACGTAAGTATGCCCAGGCTCCAGCGAAAAGTAGGGATTTGAAGCGTCGGGCACCGTCACGAAATTGTCGGCGTCGAGCAGTGCCTCGGGATCATAGCGATCCTCATTCAGCAATTCGCAGACCTCTTTTCGCGCCTCTCGCTGCTCGGGGCAGCCAGCTCTAGCTTCTTGGCGCGACTCCTGCGCCAATTCGAAACACGCCTCTTGCTCGTCGTCATCACCGAGATTGATGCACATCGCCGTTGTCGCGTTGTACTCCTCTTTGATCTCGGATCGGCACGATCGGAACATCTTGTCTGCGCTGCGCTCGCAGACAGTCGCTTCATCGGGATCGTCGTCGTCTTGTCTGCCATCGGCAATCGCCGAAAACCCCGCTGTCAGCAGCACAGCCAACAGCGAAGCGGCCCACGGGGTGGCCCATGACCTGTTCGTTCGTGAATTCTTGTACATTTTCGAGTTCTCCATGATTTGGTTGGCACCCAACCGGGCGCCGCGGCATTGCGACGTCCGAAACCCGGGCGCCCCCCGGATGTACGGCGGTCGCAATCGCCCAACCATTCGCCATGCGGCGTACGGCGGCAGGTTTCGAGGGGCTATGCGACGTACGCCAGATGACGCAGAAGCTCCGCGAGCGGATTTTTCTGCGCGCTGCGAAGCTCGAGCTTGCGAACGGGCGGTTGCCCGCGGGGTGGGCCGATGCCTGCGAGATTCGCCTTCCCCGGGTGGAGGGCTACCGGGTCGAGCTCCCGGAAGAGCGCCTTACCGCAGTCTTCAGCGAGGACTCAACTCTCGAACTGACGCCCAAGCGGGTCGGACCCTCCGAGACGAGAAACGAGGGGAAACGCATCACGCGCCAGGTGGCTTGACGAACACCTTGTGTGCAAAGGCGGAACCCATCCAGCACAACTCATCCACCGGGAACTGGCCGATATGGCCTGCCGACTCGCTGGCAGACGGACCCGCAGCGTTGTCACATCAACTGGGCCATAACGGATAGCGATGGGGAGGCCGAGTTCTGCCGCGTTGCCGATGTGCACTCGAAGGTTCGGGCCTATGTGAAGAACCATTTCGCTCACACGCGATCTTCGAGGAAAATTCTACAGGAGGAGGTTGTGTGAATCTGCGAGCGTCCTGCTCGCCGATTGGAGTAAAGGACGATGCAGCGAGGGGGGACCGACCTAATGTCCCTGGATTGTTGACTGTTTCAAGAGCGCGACTGAGCCCAAGAGTTGGCGGAAGGCCAGGCCGCTTCCGCAGATGAAGATCTCGTCATCATTCGCATTAGGAGCGCACTGTATTGGGAGTCGCGTGTACCGTTGGAATCGTTCTGCCGCCAGTGTTGTGCATGTCGCAACGCCAATCAGGCTGTCATTTTCCCCGCCCCCCTGAGGTTGCGTTATGCCGCCGCAGCATGCTCGACGATCGCCGCGACTGGGTGCGCCGATTCTTGCTCGCTATTTCCTCGGGTCGTACGTTGCGGTAGCGATCGCGACCTGTCCCTTTCTTCTGAACTCGTGGCGCACCGGGGCCTTCGCGGGCTTCTACAGCGCGTCCGTCTTCGTGAGTTACAGCGCGTTCTACCTGCTTCCCGCAGTGTTGGTCACGGGATCCGCCTACCTGTTGTCCCGCGCTTTCCGTTCTTCGGGGAAGGCTCGTAAGTCACTGACTGTAGCCGCATACGGCTGCGCGTTAGTTCTCGTCACGCTCGTCGATTTTGCGCTCGTCGTCGACGCCATCGTGATGAGGGAGTTCGGCTTCCATTTGAACGGATTCGTCTTCAACCTGGTGACGACACCGGGTGGCATCGAGTCCATCGGTCTCGGCGAGACCCTTGGCCGGACCTGTTCGCTCGTGATCTTCGGCCTGTTCTGCCTGCAGTGCGCGATTTTCTGGGCGGCCCAAAGGCCCGGAATCGAGCAGGGCCGGCTCGGCCCGAAGGCCTATGTCTACCTGGTACCCGCACTGCTCCTCGTGTCGGCGGGCGAGCACCTGACCTACATCCTGGGTGACGCTCGTTCCGACAGCGAGATCCTCGCGCAGGCAAATGCGTTTCCGTTGTATCGGGCGAGCACCGCGCGCAAGTTCTTGCGGAAATGGGGTCTCGAGGTGGGGCGAGACGACGATCTGCAAAGAGTCGAAGGCGATGCCTCTCCGCTGGACTACCCGCGCCATGCAATCGAACTCGCTCCCACAACGCAGCCCTTCAACGTCGTATGGCTAGTAGGTGAGTCCCTGCGTTCGGATGCCCTGACACCCGAGATCATGCCTGCAACCTACGGCCTCTCGAATAGGGCGTGGTCTTTTCAGCGACATTACAGTGGCGGGAACGGGACGCGCATGGGCGTGTTCAGCATGTTCTACGGACTCACCGGCCCGTACTGGTTTTCCTTCTTGGACGAACGCCGCGGGCCCGTGCTGATCGACGTCCTGAAGGACGAGAACTATCAGATGCACGTCTCGACGAGTGCACGCTTCTCTTATCCCGAGTTTGATAGGACCGTATTTGCGCGGTTGGCCAATCAAGATCTGCACGACAGCGCGTACGACTACTACAGTGAGAGCTTGGATAAGGGCTGGAAAAACGATCGTAAGCACACCGGCGAAATCGTGGACTTCCTGAAGACCCGCGATCGCTCCCGTCCCTTTTTCGTCTACATGTTCTTCGAGTCGACTCACTACCGTTACTACTTTCCCGAGGAGGAGGCGGTCCGCGAGCCCTACTTGAAGGACATGAAGTATGCGGCACTCGGTGGTGGAGATCCACAGTTGCTGCATAACCGCTACCTCAACGCCGCTCACCATCTCGACACTCAGATCGCACGCATCCTCGCCGGCCTGGTCGAGGCGGGAAATCTCGAAGACACCATTGTCATCATCACCGGTGACCATGGGGAGGAGTTCATGGAGAAGGGCCGCCGCGGGCACAACTCCGAGTTCCACGATGAGCAGGTTCATGTGCCGCTGGTCCTCTGGGTGCCGGGTGACTCTCCGCATCGGGTCGACTCGCTGACGAGTCACGTCGACATCGCACCGACTCTCCTCCCGCTTCTAGGCGTCAAGAACCCCCCGCAAGACTACTCGCTGGGACACGACCTGCGTGGAGGGGAAGACCGGGACTATGTGGTCATCGCGGATTGGTCGCGGATCGCGATTCTCGACCGCGACTACAAGCTGACGATTCCGGTGGGGGGAAGCGGAATCCTGGAGAAAACCCAACTCACGACGCATGACGATGTCGCGATAGGCGATGTCGCCAGAGCCTTTGGAGTCGTGCGGCCCAAACTCGCCCAGGTCATGTCGGGTCTCAATCGATTCAGGACAGGCTTCATCCCTCCAGGCGGCGCCGAGGCGTTGCGCGAGGTCGGCTGCTCGACGCCGCAGGACGGTAATCGCTGATCGAGCCGCCCCGTCGCGGGATGACGATTGCGTCATCTTTGTTCCTTGTCCCTCAGCAGAACTCCAACAGTCGAAGGGCGGATCACTACTCTTGTTGCAGGGTTGGTTCAGTCTCGGAGAACCCGAGTGGAGGCGGGCGGTTCACGCGCCTGTTGTCGGTATCCACCAGACGAAACGCGCTCCGCCCATTTCAGAAGCTTCGGCGCGCAGGTGTCCTCGGTGGAAGAGGGCAATGGACCGCGCTAACGCAAGGCCCAGGCCGTGACCTTCCTTTCGGTCGCCACGAATTCGCACGAATCGGTCGAAAACCGCATCGAGATATTGATGTGGGATTCCAGAGCCCGAATCTTCCACTGTGATGGTTGCGGCTTGGTCGCTCGAGCAGCAGCTCACCTCGACCTCAGTCCCGGGGTCAGTATGTTGCAGGGCGTTCTCGAGGAGATTGACCAGGACACGATCGAACAGTTGCGGGACTCCGTGAACTGAGATCGGCGAAACGTTGACGCGAATAAGTGAACCTCGTTCGGAAAATGCAGGCTCATAGAGCGCGACTACTTTGCTGAGTCGATCCCCTACGTCGATCCGTTCGAATCCAATCGATCCGCGGCCGTCCTCGACTTCCGCAATCAACATCAGGGCGTCAACCAGGCGTGTCAGGTCCTCCGTCGTTGCGAGGACAGACGTCAGTGCAATTCGGGCCTCGTCTGGCGTGCCATCTCTGCCAACATCCGCGACGGTGGCGATGCGATTGAGGGGCGTCCGAAACTCGTGCGCGACGTCGCTACTGAAGGCCCGGAGGCGTGAGAACGACGTCTCGATCTCGGCGAAGATGTCGTTCAGGATCTGAGAATGCCGATCGATCGGATCGGTGGTGCCCCGTGTCGCCAAGCGCTCCCTAATGCGCTGAGAGCCGACTCGCTCGAGGGTCTTGGTGGCGTCTCGGAGTGGTCTGAAGGCCCAAAGCGTTGCGACAGCCGCGGAAAGAAGTGCGAGAGCGCTCGACGCCACAGCGACCAGAAGGAGGCCTTCCCCCACCTCGCTCGCCTCGGCGGCGAAGTGCTTCATCGATACGGCGACATCGAGCGTGCCCCCGCGGTCGAGGCTCCGGCCGCCGACCAGATATCCCTCTGGTCGAAGCAGCCGAAATGCAGTGAGGTTGCGGTCGTCTGCCCCTGAGAGGGCGGGACTCGTGGCCGCCGGATCGGGCCAGGTCCCCCAAGACTCCAGGTTTCCGTCGGGTGTCGCAACGCGCGCCGCGGTCCGCGCCCCCTCCAGGGAGAGCTCGATGTCCGCGAGTGCGACGCTGGGGTCCACGTTGGCCGTGATCTCGCGCGACACGGTGCGCAATGTGTGCCGGACCCACGCATCCCCTTGCTCGAGCGCTTCAATCTCAACGAACGCGTAGAGAACGCCGCTCTCGATGGCGTTCCCGGTCAGGAGAACCGCTCCGATAAACAACGCCGCGCGGGCATCCGTGCGGTTCGTGAAATGACGGAGGCGATCAAGCAAGGGCGTAGCCTTTGCCGCGGATCGTTCGGACGAAGTCCCTCATGCCTTCCGCTTCGAGCTTCCTGCGCAGCCGATTGACGTGGACGTCGACCACGTTGGTGGTCGGGTTGAAGTCGTAACCCCAGACCTCTCGCAGCAAGGTGCCACGCGTGACGACCTCGTTCCTCGACCGCACGAGCATTGTGAGCAGGCCGAATTCGATGGGTGTCAGGTCGAGACGCGATCCATTGGCCGTGGCGATCCGCCGCGATGTGTCGATTTCGAGACCGCCTATGGTGACTCGGGGCGGGTCGACTCGGGGACGTCGCTCGAGCGCCCGGATCCGCGCGGCAAGCTCGGCGAAGGCGAAGGGCTTGACCAGGTAGTCGTCGGCTCCCCGATCGAGGCCTTCGACCCGGGCCTCGATGGTGCCGCGGGCGGTAAGCATCAAGCCGAAGGCCTCTGGAAGTCGATCGCGCATGCGCGCCAGCACGTCATAGCCCGACCCGTCGGGCAGGCAGACATCGAGTACGGCTGCGTCGAAGCTCGCGGCATCGATGGCCCCATTCGCCGAGGCGATATCAAACGCCGCGACCACCTCGTGTCCCTCTCGTTCCAGCCCGGTACGCAGGGCCGAGGCTGTTTCAACGTCGTCTTCCAGAACAAGAATCTTCATGAGGTCACACCCCGAGGGAGTGTAGCGGGTCGCCTGTGGCTGCGATCGTGCGCGTCGGGTCGTCTGCCTGCCGATGGTCACCACTGTGCTGATGACGATTCATTCATGTGGTGCGAAACGGATTGCGCAGAGTTCAGGAGATCACGATGGTATGCTTAGCCCCACGAAGCCGTGAAGCACATTGTCCGAGCGCTTTGCAGCTGATTCTCGTGCGGCTCTCGGGTCACCGAATCTATCCGTCCGCCTCGCGCAAGGGTCCAACCAGAAGGATCAAAGGATATCCATTCGTCCAAGTGCTCTCGCGTTACCGCCGTCGCTGCAATCCTGGCTCTGTGTTGGGCGACGGGGTGCGCCCGCTACCAGCCCCAGCCGATCTCGGCCGAGCAAGCAGCCCATGCGCTCGCGGCCCGCAGCTTGGACGATCCGGGCCTGAGAAATTTCCTCGAAGCGAACCTCACAAGCCCGTTGGCCGAATGGCCGCTGTCCACCTGGGATCTCGAGAGCTTCACTCTCGCTGCGTACTACTTCCATCCCGATCTCGATCTGGCCCGCGCACGCTGGGAAGTTGCGCGCGCGGGGCAGCGCACGGCCGGCCAGCTCCCCAACCCCACGGTCGCCGTCTCCCCCGCGCTGAACCTCAGCCAAGCCATGCCGTCGCCCTGGCTCGTGACAGCGAGTATCGACGTGCCGATCGAGACCGCCGGGAAACGTCAACATCGTCAGGCGCGAGCAGCGGGTCTCTCGGAGATGGAGCGCCTCGGTATCGCTTCGGTTGCGTGGAAAATTCATGCCGGCGTGCGTGCGGCACTGGTGGATCTGCACGCGATGCGCGGTCGTCACTCTCTGCTGATTGACGAGGGAAAACTTCGCACGCAGATGCTCCGCATCGTCGATGCGCAGTTCGAAGCCGGCGTCGTCGCCGCCACCGAGGTCACACGGCTCCGCATTGCTGCGCAAAACGACCGCTTGGCATCGCGGCAGACGAAACGCGAGGTCGAACTCGCTCGCACCCGGCTCGCGACGATGATTGCCGTACCGGCGCTGCCAGACAGTCTCGAAATTTCCACGGCGGGTCTCGATCGCGCGCCCGATGATCTGTCGCCCAGCCAGGCCCGTGGTCAGGCACTGCGCAATCGCTCCGACATCCTGGCAGCACTCGCCGAATACGCGGCCAGTGAGGCAGCGCTGCACCTCGAGATCGCCAAACAATATCCAGACGTTCACCTCAACCCCGGTTACGAATTCGACCAGGGCGATGACAAGTTCGCGTTGGGGCTCTCAGTCACGCTACCGATTCTGAACCAGAACCAGGGGCCGATCGCCGAGGCCGAGGCACGCCGCAGTGAATCCGCTGCGCGTTTCGAAGCGTTGCAGGTGGGGGTGCTGGCGGAGATCGACATGGCCGTGGTCGGTTTGCGTGCCGCACGCGAACAGCTCGCCGATACAACGAAGCTGCGAGCCGACCTCGAACAACTCGGTCGTTCTTCGCAGGCGATTTTCGAAGCCGGTGGTATCTCGGAGCTGGAGCTGATTGGGCGCCGGCTGCAGCTCAGTGCGTCGAAGCAGGCGCAGTTCGAGGCAGAAATTCGTGTCGAACGCGCTTTGGGCGGTCTCGAGGTTGCCCTGCAAAGTCCTGTCGGTCTGCCCGACACGCTGTGGCAAATACCGAATGCGAGGTCTCCCAACGCGATGGAACCAAAACCATGACAAGAACGCTGACAGTTTTCACACTCATCGTCGCGGCTGCCGCGCTCGTCTGGCTCGTGCGCTTCGAATCGAGCGCAGCAGACGGGCCGGGCGAGGTCGAGACCGAGGTCGCGGTGCAGGTCGGCGAGATCCGGCGCGCCACGCTTCGCCGCTACGTGACCGCCTACGGCAGCGTGGAGCCCGAGCCGGCCGGCGCCGGCCGCTCCGGAGGCGGATCACGCCTCGCCGCGCCGGTGGCCGGAGTGGTCGCAGCCGTGCTGTGCTCCGAGGGCGACCGGGTCGCGAAGGGGGAAACGCTCTTTCGCCTCGACCGGCGCGTGTCCGACGTGGAGGTCGAATACGCGCGGCTGCAGCTGGAGCGCGAGCAGAAGCTGATGGCGATCGGCGGCACCTCGGAGCAGGTACTCAACGAGGCGGAGCGACGGCTGGCATCCGCGCGCGCCGAGCAATCGCGTCTGCAGATCGATGCGCCCTTCGCCGGAATCATCACACGCGTTTTCGCTCGGCCGGGTGAGGCGGTCGACCCGAGCTCGGTGCTGGCCGAATTGGCTGATCTCGACCGGCTGGTTGCGACCGGCGGTGTGCCGGTGCCGGAACTCGACGGGCTGCACCCTGGGTCGGCGGTGAAGCTCATCCCGGCTACCGGCGTACCCGTCGACGCCGAGCTCTCTTACGTGAGCCAAAGTCTAGACCCGAAGACGGGCCTCGCGCTGGTTCGTGCAGCCGTTCCACCCAACTCGGGTCTCCGAGTCGGACAGTTCCTCGAGCTGCGCATCGTCAGCGAAGTCCGTGCCGATCGCCTGACCGTCTCTGTCGAGAGCGTCTTCCGGAGCGAGGACGTTGGTGACGCGATCGCCGTGGTCGAAGGCGATCGCGCGCGTCGGGTTTCGGTCGTGCGCGGGCTGCGCGATGGTGACATCTTGGAGATCGAGGGCGAGGGTCTCGAGCCGGGCATGCGTGTGGTGACCGTGGGCGCCTACGGGCTGCCAGCCCAGACGCGCATCCGGATCGGCGCAGGTGAGTGATCGCGCAGCGGGCCCCCCGCTGAAGCGCGCGTCGCTCATCGGCGAGTTCGCTGTGCGTCACCAGTTGGCGATCGCCTTCATCAGCGTTGCGCTGTGCATCGCCGGGATTTATTCGGCGTTCCGAATGCCGTCATCTGTCTTTCCCCAGACCGATTTTCCGCGCTGCGTCATCCTGGTCGACAACGGCACGATGCCCGCCGACGAGATGATGGCGACCATCACTCGACCCATCGAAGAGGCGATGAAGGACATACCCGGAGCGCGCACCGTTCGCTCGACGACGGGACGGGGGTCTGCCGAGATCAGCGTGTTTTTCGATTGGGACGCGGACATGGTCCGCAGCGAGCTCTACGTGAACGCGCGACTCTCGCAGATCCGCTCGCAGATTCCCGGCTCGGCCCTCACGACCGTATGGCGACTGACGTTCGCGGCGTTCCCCATTATCGGGGTGAGCCTGACGAGTCCGTCCCGCGACATCACGGCGCTGTGGGAGACAGCACGCTACGAACTCAAGCCGCGCTTCCTGCGGATTCCGGGCGTGGCCCGCGTCGACCTCGTCGGCGGCCGCACCCCCGAGCACCACGTGATCATCGACCCACTCAAGTTGGCCGCAGCCGGTCTGAGCCTCGAGCAGGTCAGCACCGCGCTCGAGGAGAGTAATCTCATCGCTCCGGTTGGCATGCACGAGGAAGATCACACTCTCTATCTCGTCGTCGTCGACGGGCGGGCACACAGCCCAGAGGACATCGAGAATCTCAGTATCGCCGTAGAGGGCGGTCAGCTGGTTCGCCTCGGAGACCTCGCCCGTGTCGTGCGGGGTCGCGAGCCGGTCTTCAACGTGGTCACCGCAGAGGGCGTGCCCGCGGTCTTGCTGAACATCCGCAGCCAGCCCGATGGCAGCACACTCCAGATCGCCGCTGCGCTCGAGGAGGTGCTGGTCGAGGTCCGGAACGAGTTTCCGCCCGACCTGAAGCTCGCCTACTACTACGATCAGTCGCTGATGGTGCGCGCTTCGGTCGCCAGCGTGTGGGAGGCGATTGTCATCGGCCTCTCGCTTTCGGCAATCGTCCTGTTTCTGTTTCTCCGGCACTGGGGCTCGACGCTGACTGCAATCGTCGTCATCCCAGTGACGCTGCTCATCACGCTGATGGCCCTGAACGTGGCGGGCCTGGGCTTCGACCTGATGACGCTCGGCGGCGTCGCGGCCGCCATCGGTCTCGTCATCGACGATGCGATCGTGGTGGTCGAAGCGATCTACGCGGAGATCTCACGGGGCACAGCGAGGCTCATCGCCATCCATACCGCGATTGGCGAGATCTTTCGGCCGCTAGTCGGTTCGACCTTCACGCCCGTGGTGGTGTTCCTGCCCCTCGCGTTGCTCGACGGCATCACCGGCGTGTTCTTTCGAGCGCTTGCGCTGACGATGGTGGTCGCGTTGCTGACGTCGCTGTTATTGGCGCTCACGCTCACGCCCCTGTTGGCCTCCTGGTTCATTCGCGACCGCGACTCCCTCGGCTTCGGCCAGCGGCCGGCCGGCAGTCGGGAAGGCCCGGTGCTGGGCTGGGCGTTGCAGATTTATGAGAAATCGGTGCGCTCAGCCCTGTCTGCGCCCCGGGTCGCGCTGCTCGCGTGCGGGGTCATCCTGGCGCTCGGCGCTGGTATCTACCAACGACTGGAGAGCGAATTCCTTCCCCCCATGGACGAGGGGGGCTTCGTCATCGACTACGTCTCGCCCTGGGGCACGAGCCTGGCAGAGACCCACCGGCAGCTTCTGCTCGCCGAGGAGATCTTGCGCGAGCATCCCAGTGTCGAGAGCTTCAGCCGCCGTACCGGCGCGCGACTTGCCTTGTCGATCGCCGAGCCGAATACCGGCGATTTCCTGGTCAAGCTCCGGTCGGAGCGCAACCGGAGTACCGAGCAGGTGATCTCCGACCTACGTCACGCGTTCCACGTGGCGGTGCCCGGCATCGAATGGGAGTTTCCGGGAATCCTTGGAGACCTGATCGGCGACCTCACCTGGTCACCCGATCCGATCGAGGTGAAGCTCTTTTCCACGGATACCGAGTTTCTCGAGCGCAAGGCTCCCGAGATCGAGGCGAAGCTCCAGAAGATCGCGGGTGTCGTCGACAGCTTTGACGGACTCGTGTACACGGGCCCCACGATCTCGCTTCATGTGCGTCATGCAGATGCCTGGCGCTTCGGCCTCAATGCCAAGAGCCTGGCGAGCGCGATGAATACCGCCATGCTCGGACGGGCGATGTCGAGCGTGCTCGAGGGCGATCGCGTGGTGAAGGTTCGCGTACTGGTGGATGCGAATCGGCTCGACCGACTCGCGGTGCTGCGCGACTTGCCGCTGCGCGGCGCAGGCGGAGCCCTCGTGAAGCTATCGCAGGTTGCGGATGTCATCGAAGAGCCGGGCCAACTCGAGCTTCACCGCGAGGACCTTCGCCAACTGGTGGCCGTCACCGCCCGCCTCGAAAATCGCGATCTGGGCAGCGCCATGGCTGAGATCCGCGAGACGCTCGGCGCAGATGAATCACTTCCTCCGGGAACCATCGAGTTTGGCGGCCTCTACCAGCAGCAGCAGCAGTCGTTTCGCAATCTGATGCGCGTCATGTTGGCCGCAATCTTTCTCGTGTTCAGCGTCCTACTGCTCGAATTCCGGTCGTTCGCCGCGCCCGCGGCGATCGTATTCGGCGCCGTGCTCGCGTTGTTCGGAGCGGTCACCGCGTTGTGGGCCACCGGCACGTCGCTCAACGTTGTCTCGTTTCTGGGTGCGATCATTGGCGTCGGCATCGTCGCGAAAAACGGCATCCTGATGCTCGATGCGGTCACCCAGCTTCAGACCGAGGGTCTGAAGCTCGTCGACGCACTGGTCTGTTCCGGCCGCCGCCGCCTGCGCCCGGTGCTGATGACGTCGCTCACCACGCTGCTGGCGATGCTGCCGCTCGCCTACGGGATCGGCGCGGGCGCCGACATGCTCAAGCCGCTGGCCATTGCAATCATGGGCTCGCTCAGCATTTCCGTCGTGCTCTCGCTCGTGGCGACGCCGGTCGCATACCAGCTGCTCTCTCGCCCTGCCTCGAACTGAAGCCCGGGCGCGAATCGCGGCTACAGCACTTTCCAAACCTCCGAAAGCGGTCACTACCAACACCGGAACGTCGGGCCGGGTCTGCACGATCCTCCGGCAGAGGGCGACAGCGATTCCGGGCATCCGCAGGTTGGTGAGCACGCCGTCGAGGTTCGCTTTGGTTCGGTAAGTTCCGTCTGGATACCCAACATGGACACGCAAGAAGCGCGATAACATCCCGGAGTTCCTACACGGAGAGGTGGCCGAGCGGTTGAAGGCAGCGGTCTTGAAAACCGCCAGGGGTGCAAGCCCCTCGAGGGTTCGAATCCCTCCCTCTCCGCCATTTTTTTCGCGCATCAACACCGCGCCCACTGCGACTCGGGCGTTCGCGCCGATTGGTGCCTCTCCGCCATTTTTTCGCGCATCAGCGCCGCCAGGGCAGACTGCCGCGTTCCCATTCATCGCAGTCGGCATCTTCGGTGGCGGGTCGCTGACTGGCTTTGACAGCGCTGGGCGCTTTTTGCCGCTACCAAAGCGCGCCCAGAGTCTCCCTGTTGCGGAAAAAGCTGGTTATCCTGCCTCGTCCGGAGAGGTGGCCGAGTTGGCTGAAGGCGCGCCCCTGCTAAGGGTGTATGGGGAAACCCATCGAGGGTTCGAATCCCTCCCTCTCCGCCAAGCTCGAGCCTTCGAAAACGGCCATTGGAGAAGGCCGCGGGAAGCGGGATAGTCGGCGTCCCGTCATCAGAATCACGGAGAGATGGCCGAGCGGCTTAAGGCGCACGCTTGGAAAGCGTGTGTACTGAAAGGTACCGTGGGTTCGAATCCCACTCTCTCCGCCATTTGGTCTCGCGTCATCGGAGACGATGTCGCCGGAACGCGAGTGGCCCCCCAAAACCCCGTGTCTTCGCTGGGTTTTGCGATATGGCCCTCGCGAACCCGAACCGGAGACTCCGGGTTCCGGGCGCGGATGAAGCAGCAGCCCGTGTTTTTCTCTGTTGCCAACTTGGGCGGTTCGGATTCGCTTTTGATTCGCCCCAGCGAAGAGCAGGGCTCAAGCGTGGACACACTGCGCGGTTACATCAGGAAAGTTGAAATCTTCGAGGACCACGCGGCCGAGGGGTTTCTGTATGCCCCAACTATATCGCTACTAGGGAAAAGCTCCAGATTGCCCTCGTTCGGATTGCCGGACTTCCCGATCTTCGGGTAGTAGGTACCCAGGACCACCCAGGTCCCGTGGCCCAGAACGGTGCCGACGAAGAAAGAGGTCTCATTGGTCGGGGCGCATACCTCCGTAAAGAATCGCTGCCGAACCCCTGCAATCGCCTCCTCCTCGCTGTCACCCCGGTCGATATGCCTCCAGTAGAGGCGACCCAGTTCCCAGTCCTCGTTCATCATCGTATGACTGTTGCAGCGGTCGTCATCGCAGCGGAATTTTTACCTGAACTTGTAGGGCAGCTTTCGAACTGGCTCGCGGGATGCTCCCCTAGTCTCCCACAGGCGCTCCTGCTTGATTGCGTCCAGAGCAGACTGCTTCCAGTCCCGTTCCTTTTCTTCCTCGACAACGAAATCCTCGATCACTTTCGGGCGGAAGATTCCGAGTGAAGTATTGTCGGCCTTTTGCGCGTCCTTCAGCTCCTCCATGGACTTGGCCACCTTCTTCAGGACGTAGCTGCGTATTTCGGACCATCGTGAACACCTAGATCGGTGATCGTGAACACCCACTGCGTCGGGTGTTGAACTCGCCTAGATCGGTGATCGTGAACAGCTCGATCGGAGTCGTGAACGCTTCGATCGGTCATCGTGAACACCTCGATCGGCCATCGTGAACACTTCGATCGGGGATCGTGAACGGGGCAAGCTCCCCCCATCAAGGGGGGCAGTAGAAGCGACGCTGGACAGACCGGCTGCAATCGAGCCTCCCGGATGGGGGGAGCGATGGCAGGTGAGAGGTTGTCCATGCGCAAGACACGCGAGATCCTGAAACAGAAGTGGTTGCTGGAGCAAAGTCACCGCGAGGTGGGCCGAAGTCTCGACCTGTCGGTCGGGATGGTTGCTGCGACTCTGGGTCGAGCCGGGACGGCAGGACTGGGGACCTGGGACGCGGTCGCGGCACTGTCGGACCGCGAACTCGAAGCCCGGCTCTACGGTCCTGGCCGGGCGTCGACTCGTCCTCGACCCGACCCGGTGTGGATCCACACCGAGCGCCAGCACAAGGGCGTCACCCTCGAGCTACTCCACCACGAGTACCTCGAGCAGCACCCGGGCGGCTACCGCTACACGCAGTTCTGTGAGTACTACCGGCGCTGGTGTAAGCGCCAGAAACTCTCGATGCGCCAGATTCACCGCGCCGGCGAGAAAATGTTCGTCGACTACGCAGGTCAGCAACCGAAGGTCGTGGACCCTGCGACCGGCGAGGTGCGCGATGTCGAGTTGTTCGTCGCCGTGCTCGGGGCCTCGAGTTACACCTACGCCGAGGCAACCGAGACCCAGCAGGTGGCAGACTTCGTGGCGAGCCACACCCGGGCGCTCACGTTTTTCGGTGGAGTCCCCGAACTCGTCGTCCCAGACCAGCTCAAGAGCGGGGTCACACAAGCATGTCGATACGAGCCGGGCGTACAGCGAAGTTACGACGAATGGAGCCAGCACTTCGCTACCACGATCCTGCCCGCGCGGCCCCGCAAACCCCGCGACAAGGCAAAAGTCGAAGTCGCAGTCCAGGTAGCCGAGCGCTGGATCCTGGCTCGGATACGTCACGAGACGTTCTTCTCGTTGGCAGAGCTGAACGAACGGATCGGCGTCCTGCGCACTGACCTCAACGACCGCATGATGCGGGGATACGGCCAGAGTCGCCGCGAGCGTTTCGAGCAGATCGATCAGCCTGCGCTTCGTCCACTACCGACCGAGCCCTTCGAGCTGTCCGAGTGGAAGCACGCAAAGGTGAACCTCGACTACCACGTCGTACTCGATCGTCATTTCTACTCCGTTCCCCATCCCCTGGTGCACGAACGCGTTGAACTGCGCTTCACGAAAACGAGCGTGGAGGTGCTCCACAAGGGCCAGCGCGTCGCTCTGCACCGGCGCGATCCCATGCCCGGGACCTACACCACCGTGCCCGTCCATATGCCCAAGGCCCACCAGAAGCACCTGGCCTGGACCCCGACGCGGCTGATCCACTGGGGGAGCTCGATCGGGCCCGAGACTGAAGCGCTCGTGAGCGCGATCCTGAAGGACCGTCCCCACCCCGAGCAGGGCTACCGCTCGTGCCTCGGGATTTTGAAACTCAGCAAGGCCTATGGACCGCAGCGACTCGAGCGCGCTTGCAAGCGAGCTGTGGCGGTCGGTGCGCGCTCCTATCGCCACGTGAACTCGATCTTGAAAAATGGACTCGATCGAGTCGAACCGGTGGAGCCCGATCCCCAATCCCGTCTACCGCTCGAACACGAGAACGTTCGCGGCGGGGACTACTACAACTAACCGAACCATCGAACGAACAAGGAGAGACACCAAGATGCTTACCCAACCCACTGTGGAACAGCTCACCGAGCTGCGCCTCAATGCACTGGCTCGCGCCTGGCAGCAACAGCAGGAAGATCCAACGATCAGCGAGCTGGGCTTCGACGAACGGCTTGCTCTGCTCGTCGACGCCGAATGGATCGACCGGCAGAACAAGCGCCTGACCCGACTGCTTCGCGAAGCCAAGCTCCGGATCTCCGGCGCCTGTATGGAGGACATCGAGTACGCCAAGGAGCGTAAGCTCGACAAAGCCATCGTGCGTCAGCTCGCTGCCGGACGCTGGATCGAGGCCCACCAAAACGTGGTCATCACCGGTGCGACCGGAGTCGGGAAGACCTACCTCGCCTGCGCGCTCGCGCAGCAGGCTTGCCGGCTCGGATACCGCGTCCTCTATCGACGGGCACCCCGGCTGTTCGACGAGCTGACGCTGGCGCGGGCCGACGGCAGCTACACACGACTGCTCGCCCGCTTCGCGCGCATGGACGTGCTGCTGCTCGACGACTGGGGCCTCGCACCGGTCCAAGACATTGAGCGGCGGGATCTGCTCGAGATCATGGAAGATCGCCACGGCATCCGCTCCACGATCTGGACCAGCCAGATCCCTGTCGCCCAGTGGCACGATCACGTGGGCGACCCCACGATCGCCGATGCCATCTGCGACCGGTTGCTCCACAACGCCCACCGGATCGTGCTACACGGTCCGTCACGGAGGAAAGTCCAGGCCAAGGGAGACTGAAAACAGAGCCAGCGTCGCCGCCCCGTTCACGATCCCCGATCGAGG
>JAQBGU010000066.1:0-9330 GCA_032128375.1 Deltaproteobacteria bacterium
GTGGCTCCACGGACGCTCGGACCATGGCGAAGGGCGACGTGAACCTGTCGCTCGCGGGTACCGGCCAGGGTGTGAACGTGGGGTTCGCGTTCGGAGCGTTCACGATCCAGCCGCGTTAACGATCCCCCGGCAAGAGGCCAGCAGAGGCGGGGGAATTCGGATTGTGAGCCGCTCAAAGCGGCAAGACGGGGCGCTGCGCGTCCCCTCAGCACGTGGATCGCGCGGGACCAGCTGAGCACCATGACGAAGGCTGACAGTGGGCGCTGGGCACCGACCGACCTGAATGCAAAATGACGAGCGACCCCCATGCCGCTCTATACCGGGCCGGCGGCACCGTGTCGGTTCTCAACTCTATCTTGTTTTTCAACAACAACAGCAGACAGCAGATTGCCGGGACGGTCGTCGCCACGTTCTCCGATATCCAGGGTGGATTCGCCGGCGAGGGGAACATTGGGTTCAATCCAATTTTCGATGATCAGCTCGCCATCGTGCCCCCGTCTCCCGGTATTGATGCGGGTGACCCTGACTCCGCGTACAACGATGTCTTCCCTCCTGGCCTCGGAGACTCACGGAACGATCTCGGATATACCGGTGGACCGAATGGGGTACTGACCGTGCCCGAACCAGACTCATGGCTCTACACCGCAGGGGCAGTGCTGGCATTGGCATGTCTCGCTCGCAGGGGGCGAGGGCTACCCCGCGAATCCTAGGCAGTTCGATCACTCTGCTGGTGTTTGGTGTTTGTGAAGGAGGGGTGTTGTCAATCGCATCTGTACGTGGTTGGCTTAACGCGCGAGCACTACACCGCAAGACGCCAGCGTGCTAACGACCCCCCGAACCGATCGGCGAGGGAGAGCTTCCGACGGATCTGTTCGAGCGACTCTGTAAGCCGCCCGAGGTCTCCGAGTCCCACCACAAGTCACACCAGTTGAAAAACGGCGGGACCGACCAGGTGGCTAACATCGCGATTTCCAAAGTGATCGGACAGCGCGGGATGTGGCGTCCCCAACGGGACTCGAACCCGTGTTGCCGCCTTGAAAGGGCGGAGTCCTAGGCCACTAGACGATGGGGACGCACATGCTGCGGGTGCTGCTGTGGCCTTGGTGATGCGGCGGGAATATTGCGCAGATTGGGGGAGATCGCTTGTGATTCACTGCTCGGTGGCTCGCCACATGTACCATGAGCCGATCGAGCGGTACGGGCGCCAGGGCTCGGCGAGGGCTTCCAGGGTCTTGCGGTTGGGGAGTTGCTCCAGATCGTAGAGGATCTTTGCGCCTTGACGGACCCCGTAGTCGCCGATCGGAAGGATATCGGGGCGGCCGAGGGAGAACATCAGCAGCATGTGGGCGGTCCATTCGCCGATGCCCCTGACCTCGGTGACGGCCGCGACGACAGATTCAGCATCCATTCGATACAGCCGTCGGTTGCTGAGTGATCCACTTGCGAACGCCTCCGCAACGGCGCGGACCGCGGCGATCTTCTGGCGGGACAGGCCGTCGGCGCGCAGATCCGCCGCGTCAGTCGCCAGCAGCACATCCGGTTTCGGAATTCGCCCCCGGAAGCGCAATTTCAGACGGCCCAAGATCGCGCTGGCTGCGGCGCCAGCCAGCTGCTGGTAGATGATCGAGCGAATCAGCTCGCGATAGGGGTCGCGCCTCACCTCGATGCGGCACGGGCCAACCTGTTGGATCAGCGCTCCGAGCAGTGGATCGCAGCGGCGCAGATGCCGTGCTGCGCGAATCATCAACTGCGGGTCGAACTTCTCAGCCACACCCTCAACGTAACGCGCAGCAGTACAGCCGGCCGGGACGCACTCATGCCGTTGTGATCTCACTACAATTCTTGCTGGATATTTCGCCCGGATCCGCCGATAGGCAGTCCGGAGGAATGTCGTCGCGAATGAGTTCGAAACGTCCGGTTGCCAGTGATTCCCCGAGTCCTCGCGTTGTGCGCCCCGATCCCCGCGGGCCTCTGACGTTGGACGAACTGCTCGAACTACTGACGCAAAAGGAGCTGCTGAACGCCCAGCAGGCGAAAGAGATCGAATCCCGCTCCACCACATTGAAGAGCCGCGTACTCAAGGACCGCGTCGGTTCGATTCGCTCGCAAGCCGCGGCGCGATACGAAGTAACGCCGGCCGAGTTGGTCGCGGCGAGCCGCCTCAACCACCCGACCCGCAGCCACGTCAAGATCGACGAGGACGTGATCGCGGAGCTGCTCGCGAAGGAAGCCGGGATTCCCTATCTGAAGATCGACCCACTTCGTATCGACAACGACCTGATCGTCAAGACACTCTCGCGTCCGTTCTCCCGACACCATGCAGTCATTCCCGTAGCACGCGAGGGAGATGAGCTGTGCCTGACGGTGACCGACCCGTTCGATACCACGCTGCGCGACACACTGGAGAATCTGATTCAAGCGCCGATCCGCTACGTGGTCGCCTCGAAGCGCGACATCCTCAGTATCATCGATCGCGTTTACGGTTTCCGCGCAAAGGTCAACAAGGCGCAGAGTGACCTCGGTGACGCCCCGGTCGGCAGCGCACTGGTTCAGCTCGTCCAGGTCAAGAGCAACGATGAGCTGGCAGCCAACCAGAACGACGAGCATGTCGTCGCGGCGGTGGACTACCTGCTGAACTACGCGTTCGAACAGCGCGCGTCAGATATTCACCTCGAGCCGCGCGCCATCGACGCGGTGATCCGGTTTCGCATCGACGGAATCCTTCACGATATCGAACTGGTACCCATCACTGTGCACGGCGCAATCACATCGCGGGTGAAGGTGCTCGCGGGTATGAATATCGCCGAGCGCCGGCGCCCCCAGGACGGTCGCATCAAGACCCAACGCGCCGAACGCGAAGTCGAACTGCGTGTCTCCAGCATGGCGACCGCATTCGGCGAAAAAATCGTCATCCGCGTATTCGACCCGAATGTACTGCTGGCAGACTTGGTCGATCTCGGATTCAGCAGCGCCGAGCGCGAGCGCTTCGAACGCTGGATTACATGCCCGAACGGACTCATCCTGGTGACCGGCCCGACGGGCTCGGGGAAGACGACCTCGCTGTATTCGACGCTTCGATATTTGTCCGGACCCGAGATCAACATCACGACGGTTGAAGATCCCATCGAAATGGTCGACCCCCGATTCTGTCAGGTCCAGGTCAATTCGCAGATCGATGTCACTTTCGCCAACGCGCTGCGCGCCATCTTGCGTCAGGACCCCGACATCATCATGGTCGGCGAGATTCGCGACGCTGCGACGGCGAACATGGCGGTCCAGGCAGCGCTGACTGGACACCTGGTGTTCTCGACTGTGCACACCCGAAACGCGGCCGGTGCGGTAACGCGACTGATCGAACTCGGCGTCGAGCGATTCCTGCTCTCGAGCGTATTGCGCGGCATCGTCGCGCAGCGGCTGATTCGGCGGATTTGCGAGAAATGCGCTGTCGAAAGTTACCTGAACATCGACCAGATCAATGCGCTGGGAATCAAAGTGCCTGTCGAAAGGCGCGATCATCTGCGGGTTCGCACCGGCGAAGGCTGTGTGTCGTGCCGTTACACGGGCTTGTATGGCCGTTCGGGTGTGTTCGAAATGCTCGATGTCGGCAAGCGGATTCGGACGCTGATCAACGAAGGCAAGGACGCCAACGAGATCCACCACGCTGGCCGCATCGAAGGCATGGAGCCGCTGCGCGACGCAGCCGTTCGCAAGCTCGCTGAGGGCGTGACCACCTTCGAAGAGATCATGCGCGTGACAGCAGACACCGAATGAGCACTCCGCCCGCACAAGAAATCCAACTCCTGGTGCGCTCCGGCTGGAACCTGATCGCCATCCAAACCTGCGAAGAAGACCGCGCGCTCGCGCTGCTCGAACGCGTCGGGCAATCGGTCGACCGCAAATGTGTCCGTTGGACGCTTACTTCAGGTTTGCAATCAGCCGACCACCCGACCGGTGAAAAGTCTGGCGCCGGATCGCTCGATGCGGGTTTGCAGGGCATCGAAGACTACGATCAGCCGGCGCTCTTTGCGATCCTCGATGCGCATCGCGTACTCGATGATCCGCACGCCATACGTAGATTGCGCGACCTGCTGCCGAAACTGTTCGCACGCCGGCAGGTACTGGTACTGGTCGGTCCGTTCCTGCATCTGCCGATCGAGTTGCAACGCGATGCGGCCATGGTCGACCTGCCGCTTCCAAGCGAAGCCGAGTTGGCGTCGTTGTTCGAGCGCCTGGCGGAGAAGCGGGACACGGGTGGTACACCAGAACTGCTGCAGTTCGCGGTCCGAAGCGCACTGGGATTGACCGCATCCGAGGCCACACGCGTGTTTCGCAAGGCGTGTGCGCATGCAAAGGGACTCAACGAAGCCGCGGTCATCGAGATCGTGCGAGAAAAGCGTCAATCGCTGGGCCGCACGGCTGCGCTCAGCTTCCACGAAGCCGAAGCGGGTCTCGATGAAGTAGGTGGCCTGGGAGAATTGAAAGTCTGGCTAGGCGAGCGGAAGCGAGCGTTCAGCCCCGAAGCGCGCCAGTTCGGGCTCCCGACACCGCGGGGCCTGTTGCTGCTGGGGGTGCAGGGCTGCGGTAAATCGCTGTGTGCAAAGGCAGTGGCGCGGGAGTGGCACTTCCCGCTGCTGCGGCTGGACCTGGCCGCCACGTTCTCGAGCCAGACCCAGAGCCCAGAACAGGCGATTCGCGAAGCCGTCGAAATTGCCGAGTCGCTGGCTCCCGCGGTGTTGTGGATCGACGAGATCGAAAAAGGTTTTGCGGTTTCCAGCACTGACCCGACTTCGAGTCGCGTGTTCGGCGCATTTCTCACCTGGCTCGCCGAAAAACAGACTCCCGTGTTCGTGGTCGCGACCGCAAACGATGTGGTCGCGCTACCTCCGGAACTTCTGCGCCGGGGACGTTTCGACGACCTGTTCTTCGTCGATCTTCCAACCCAGCGAGAACGGGAGGAAATCCTCCGGATCCATTTGCGTCGCCGCGGTCGAGATCCCCTTCATTTCCGCGTATCCGAACTAGCCGCTCAGTCCGACCGGCTGACGGGTGCGGAACTCGAGCAGGTGGTGGTCTCTGCGCTGTACGCGGCATTCGCCCACTCGAGAGAACTGAGCGAATCCGATCTCGAGAACGCGATCCACGAAACCGTGCCGTTGTACGACACCTACGAAGAGCGGATCAAGGAATTGCGGGATTGGGGGATCGGTCGCACGCGACCCGCCTCCATCGACGCAAAAATCGTCGAGTTGTTCGCGCAGGAGTGAGCTGCCGGGTACCCTCCGCACGTGGCCGACGATCGCATACGAATCGAGCGCACCCAAAACCTCTGGGGCAGTTTCGAGCGAAAGTTCGACCCGATCGCCAAGTCGATGAAGCTAGATCCCGACCCGCAGATCGGTCTCGACCAGATCGGCGGCCTCTCCGCCGCGAAAGAAGAAATCCAGACCTATGCATGCGCAGCCACCGACCCGGGTATCTATGGGCGTTGGGGAACCTATCCGCCGTCGGGTCTGTTGCTGATCGGAGACCGCGGGGTCGGCAAGCGTCTACTCGCGAAGTCGCTGGCGACGCAAACCGGCTCTGGGTTCCTGTGCGTCGCGGTGCCGCAGCTCGTGCTCGAGATCATGCACGAGTCCGGCAAGGTAGGTGAACTGCTGGCTGGCTGGTCACACGCGCTGACCGAAATGCCGGGGGTCACGATTCTGTTCAATGAGCTCGAATTCTCGCAAGTCCAGGAGATCGGAGGGCGCCGGCCCGATCTGCCAGTCGGACCCGTAATGGACTTCCTGTTGAATCTGGTGGACCGGACCGCCGCGGCCGAAAGTCATCTGATGGTGGGGTCGACGAGCCATCCCAACACGCTGCGCCAGGCCTTCGTCCAACCTGGTCGGTTCGAGCGTGTGGTGGAAGTCGCGGCGGAGTATCCGGGAGATCTGGTCGAAGCGCTGGCTATCCATTCCGCGAATTCCGAGCAGCGCGCGAGCGAACGCTTGTTCGACGGGGTCGATTGGAAGCACGTCGTCGAGCGCTATCGCGGACCCGTGGCCGGCGACTGGGTTCGAATCATGCACGCGGTCTTGCGCCGCAAGGCGCGCTCCGAGGCCGCCGGCGAAAATCCCAGCCTGGTCACGACACAGGACCTGCTGGACGAGGTCGACCGCTACCGGCGCGCCAGTACTCAAATCATCGCGCCGCAAGCGGGGAACTATGTCTAAGCTGAATTCTTTCTTACACAAATTTCTACCGCTATCTATTTCGAGGAAATTGGTCAAAGAAAACGGTCGAAGAAAACGGTCGAAGAAAACGGTCGAAGAAATTGGGGCCTGAGACAGTATGTCAACCTGGATCGTAACCGGCGGCGCCGGCTTCATCGGCTCCAATTTCGTTCGGCTGGTACTCGAAAACAGCGATGCACCGGTCAGAGATGTACAGGTCGTAGTGCTCGACAAGCTCACCTACGCCGGGAACCTGTTGAGCCTATCCGACGTTGCGGAGCATCCGCGATACACATTCATTCAGGCCGACATTGCGGATCGGGATGCGATCCGCAAAATCTTCGAGCAGTACGAGCCCAGCGCGGTCGTCAACTTCGCCGCGGAATCGCACGTCGATCGTTCGATCGACGGACCGGCCGCGTTCATACACACCAACATCGTTGGCACATTCGAGTTGCTCGAAGCCTCTCGGCAGATGCTCGCTGCCTCCGATACAGCGACGCGAGACACGTTTCGCTTCCTGCATGTATCGACGGACGAGGTATACGGTTCGCTCGGTCCTACCGGCACATTCGAAGAGACGACCCCATACGAGCCGAACTCGGTGTACTCGGCCAGTAAGGCATCTGCCGATCACCTGGTTCGCGCCTATTACGAAACTTTTGGGGTTCCCAGTCTGCTGACCAACTGTTCGAATAACTACGGTCCCAATCAATTTCCTGAAAAGCTGATCCCCCTGATGATCCTCAACGCAATCGAAGGCAAACCGCTGCCGATCTATGGGGACGGGGGCAACGTGCGCGATTGGTTGCACGTGAAGGATCACTGTGAGGGCATACTGGTCACGCTGCAACGCGGACGCCCCGGTGAGAAATACAATATCGGCGGGGGCAACGAACGCACCAACCTGCAGCTGATCGATGCTCTCTGCGATTGTCTCGAGGATGCGCTGCCTGCCGCCGACAACCCGGCCTTGCTGCGGGCGCAGGTTGCGGAGTACCGTGAGCTCAAGCAGTTCGTCACGGACCGGCCGGGTCACGATCGCCGTTACGCGATCAACGCCAACAAGATCCGCAACGAGCTCGGCTGGCGTCCGAGCATGGGACTCGATGTGGGGCTGGCTACCACCGTGAAGTGGTACCTCGAAAATCGCGATTGGTGCGAGGCTGTGCAGTCTGGCAACTACCGCCGGGAGCGTCTCGGGACGACCGCTCTGAACTAACACTCCGACACACCCATCCGCGACACGCATTCTTCCAGAACACCCGTTTTCCAGAACACCCCTCTTCCAAGAACATCCCTTCTTCCAAGAACACCCCTTTTCCAGGACACCTCTTTTCCAGAACATCCCTTCTTCCAAGAACACGGCTTCTTCCAAGAACACCCCTTCTTCAAGAGCTCCCTCCTTCAACCGCGCCCATCGCCAGCAGTGCCCTATTTTCGCGCGCCGCCCAGCGCCCAGTCCCAATTTTGGGATTTCCCAATTCCGGGATCGGGGGTGTCCGCACACGTTCGAATTACGTGCACAGCCGTTGCACCCGAGTGATTAGTCGCGTGCAACCAGGAATTTCGATTCCGACCTGCACCTCGACGAGCGTGCATGGACAGGGAAACCCAGCGGCAAGCTGCCGCTGGGTTTCCGCTCGCCTTCCAGTTTGAATCCCATTCCAGGGACGATCGCCCGCCACCGACGAAGCGGCTGTGGAAGGCGCCCCGGGAGCGTAACTCTATGGTTTTATTATCTTTTTTTTGCGATCCACAGTTTGGCACGGAGATTGGATAGGGAGAAGACACCACGGGGAACTCACACGAGCCAAGCCGGTACGAAGAGGGATCAATGCGACACCGACATACCGTTTTATTCGTCGATGACGAAGTCAACATCCTGAAAGCCCTGCAGCGATTGCTGCGCCAAGAGGACATGAACGTCATCTGCGCGTCTCGCGGCCAAGAGGCCCTCGAGATGCTCGAAAAGACGCCGGCGCAGGTGGTCGTCACGGATCAGCGAATGCCCGAGATGTCGGGCGTCGATCTGCTATCGGCCGTACGCGAGCGACATCCCAACATCGTTCGGATGATGCTCACTGGCTACACCGAAATGAACGTCGCTGTCGAAGCCATCAACCGCGGCGAGATCTATCGACTGATCACCAAGCCCTGGAACGACGACGAGTTGCGCGCCACGATTCGGCAGGCGTTCGAACAGTCCGACTTGAAAGACGAGATCAAGCGTCTCAATCAGGTGACCCGCGAGCAGAACTTCAAACTCCAGGACATGAACCGCAACCTCGAAGGCAAGGTCCGCGAGCGGACCAAACAGCTCGCACAAAAACACCACGAGCTGCGGACCGCGTATGTGCAGACCGTGGGTGCACTGGCCGAGGCGGTTGACGCCAAGGACACCTACACGCGCGGTCATTCCGAGCGAGTCGGGGTTTACTCGACAAAGATCGCGCGCGAGATGGGATATTCGAAGGACTTCATCGAGCGGGTCTATATTGCTGGATTGTTGCATGACGTCGGGAAGATCGGTGTCCGTGATAGTGTGATCACGAAACCGGACCGCTTGACGCCCGAAGAGTACGAGGAGATCAAGCAGCATCCGGAGATCGGCGCGAAAATTCTCGAGCCGGTCGACTTCCTGGCGGATATCGCGCCCTGTGTACGCCATCACCACGAGTGGTTCGACGGCAGCAGCCGCGGATACCCGGACCGCTTACTCGGAGATCAGATTCCGCTTCCATCGCGGATCATTCTGGTAGCCGACACGGTCGAAGCCATGACCAGCGACCGACCGTACCGCAAGGCGCTGACGCTCGACCGGGTGGTTTCGGAACTGAACAAATTCGCTGGCTCTCAGTTCGATCCTTCCTGCACGAGCGCGTTCTTGCGACTTCTCGACCGAGAAGGTGAGAGCTTCATCAAGAAGGACCAGAAGTTCGACATCTACGAGTTCATCGAAGGTTGATGGTGCAACTCCTACGCGACGCTAGCCGCGCACTGCGACCCTCCGGCGCTCCCACGGCGCTCGACGAAGCGCTGGTGCGCGATCCGCGCTTTCTGACCGACGTGCGGCTGCTCGCTGCATTGCACGGCGAGCTGCGCCGGCGACTCG
>JAQBGU010000067.1:0-14165 GCA_032128375.1 Deltaproteobacteria bacterium
CAATGCGTGGGGGCTAACCGGCGAATCCCGGGGGTTCGCATTGTACCGTCCGGCGACGCATCTGATTTGGCCTCTTACGTCATCCCGAGGTCGAGCCGCGCGGCCTCACTCATCATGTCGGGTGTCCAAGGCGGCTCCCAGACGAGATCGAGCTGGACACTCGTCACGCCGTCGACCAACCGCGCCTTGCTCTCGACTTCTGGCGGCAGCTCCTCGGCGGCCGGGCACATTGGCGTCGTCAGTGTCATGCGAATTCGGGTCGCGCCGTCGGGATCGACATCGACGTCGTAGATCAGGCCCATCTCATAAATGTTGACAGGAATCTCAGGATCGAAGACGGTTCTCAACTGCTCGACGATGAGCTCTTTGATCTGGGCTGGCGATTGCCGGTCCGAGGAGGGCGAGGGATCGGCCGATTCGGACACAGCCGCCGGCTGGGTGACTTGCGTACTCGAGTTCAGGGTCGAGCTGACGTTCGAGTCGGTGGTCATCGATTCTTCGGACCTGGCCTGAACCGAATCGGTGGCATCCGTAGCGTCGGGCATCTGTATTTCCGGCATCACTGTTTTCCCAATGGATTTCTTTCCCAAAAGTTGATCGCGCAGTCGCATTATTCGGTGGTTACCGTCTCGCCGCTCTGGGCAATGGCTTCACGCATTGCGTGCCAGGCCAGCGTTGCGCACTTGACACGCATCGGAAATTCTCGGACACCTGCGAACACCGACAATTTTCCAAGCTCCGATGTTTCGGCTTCGCCGCGCGGGTCCGACGTGACCATAGCGTGAAAGCCCTCGAATAGCCGTTGGGCCGCGTCTATCGGCTGGCCCTTGATGGCCTGGGTCATCAGCGACGCAGATGCGGTCGAAATCGCACACCCCGAACCCTGGAAGCCGACATCGGCGATCATGTCGTCGTTCACTTCGAGATACACCGTGACCTTGTCACCACACAGCGGATTGACCCCGGCGGCGGAGCAATTCGCGCAGGCCGGCAAGCGGAAATTCCGCGGCTGTTTGTTGTGATCGATGATCACCGACTGATATAGCTCGCGAAGCTCTGCGCTCATCCGAAAATCTCCCGAACTTCGAAGAGCGCGTCGACGAGCGCATCGATATCCTCGCGCGTATTGTACAGCGCTAGCGATGCCCTGACGGTTGCGGGTACGCCGAAGTGTTCCATCGCGGGCATGGCACAGTGGTTGCCCGTCCGCACTGCCACACCGCGCTGATCGAGGATCGTGCCCACATCGTGTGGGTGCACTCCGTCGAGAACGAACGACAGCACGGAGACCTTGTTCGGTGCCGTTCCGATCATTCGCAACCCTGGCACCTTGGCGAGCGCTTGGGTCGCGTAGGCGAGCAGCGCGGCTTCGTAGCGGGCGATCGACTCGAGTCCAATGCCGGTCAAGTAGTCCATCGCCGCGCCGAGTCCGGCCACGCCTGCGATATCCGGTGTTCCGGCTTCGAATCGATGCGGGATGTCTTCGTAGGTGGTCTTCTCGAAACTCACTGTCCTGATCATCATGCCGCCGCCCTGGTAGGGAGCCATCGCGGACAAGATAGAGGCCCGTCCATACAGCACGCCCACCCCGGACGGCCCAAAGATCTTGTGGCCCGAGAATGCATAGAAATCGCAATCGAGCGCCCCAACGTCGACTGATTGGTGGGGGACGGCCTGCGCGCCGTCGACTACGACGACCGCACCGAACGAATGGGCGAGCCGCGAAATTTCAGCGATTGGGTTCACGCTGCCCAGCGCGTTCGAGACGTGCGCGACCGCCACGATCTTCGTCTGGGCATTCAGTCGTTTCTCGAACTCTTCCATGATCAGTTCGCCGCGGTCGTCGATGGAGGCGACGCTCAGGGTGGCCCCTACCTGATCGCACAACATCTGCCACGGGACGATGTTCGAGTGATGTTCCATCTCGGTGATGAGGACCTCGTCGCCTTTTCCGACGTTCGCGCGGCCGTACGACGACGCGACCAGGTTGATGGCTTCGGTGGTGTTGCGAACGAAGACGATTTCGCGGGACTCGGCCGCACCCAGGAAACGCTGCGCGGTTTCGCGAACCCGCTCGAACATCGCGGTGGTGCGCGCCGAAAGATCGTAGACCCCGCGGTGGATATTCGCGTATTCCTCGCGGTAGCAAGCCGAGATCGCATCGATGACCTGGTTGGGTTTCTGGGCGCTCGCAGCGCTATCGAGAAAGAACAATGGTTTGTCGGAGCCCGACCGCTGCAGGATCGGAAAGTCGAGCCGCGCTCGTTCCGGATCGAAGCCGAGCTGACATTCGGGGTTAGCTCGCGTGAGGGCGCTCATGCGGCCTCCGCGCTCGTAACCGCGTCTAGCTTCAGTGCGACCCATTTCTGTACGCCGGCGCGCAGAGACTCGTGTGGAATGGCTTCAGCGATTTCCGAGACGAACGCCCCGACCAACATCTGGCTGGCGGTGCGCTCGTCGACCCCGCGCGCGCGCAAATAGAACAGCGCGTCCTGGTCGAGCCGCCCGATCGTCGCGCCGTGTGAGCACTTCACATCGTCAGCATAGATCTCGAGTGTGGGCTTGGTGTTGACGTGGGCGTGATCCGAGACCAGCAGGTTCGGGTTCGATTGCTGCGCGCTGGTCTTCTGGGCGTCAGGCCGGACCCGCACCAGGCCGTTGAACACTCCGCGCGAGCGCCCACCGAGCACGCCCTTGTAGAGTTCGCGGCTGGTGCCGTGCGGGCTCGCGTGGTCGATCACTGTCTGGTTGTCGACGTGTTGTGTGCCGTCGACCAGGAACAACCCGTTGAGCGCACAATCCGCACCGGGCGCGGCGAGTACCGAGTTCACCTCGCTGCGCGAAAGGCTTGCTCCGATCGCGAACAGGTGCGAGCGAAACCTGCTGTCTCGCTGCTGCGCCACATCGATCGAGGACAGGTGCAATGCTGCCTCGGCCTCACGTTGAACGCTGACCAGGTGGAGCTCCGCGTCTTCACCCAACTCGATCGATGTCACCGCATTGGTGAGATAGTTGGTGAGTGAGTTGGAGTGGGAATCGCGAGAAGAATCGGCTATCCCCAGGTCCGACGCATATCGCATCGAGATGACCGCGCTTGCACCGGCCTCGAGGCGGATCATGTTCCGGACGTTGGCGACGCATCCCGCAGCGGCCTGCGTTGTGACGAACAGCAATTCGATCGACTGTTCCGCACTCCCCGCGCCAATGGAAACGAACGCGCCATCATGGACGAACGCGAGGTTCAGTGCGGCAAAGGGTCGTGTCAGTGAATCGGCTCCCAGCGCCAGCGATCGCACGCGCTCCGGGTTGTCGCGCAACACCTCTGCCAGGCTTCCCGCGTCGACTGTTTCGGTCAACGACTCCGTAGCGCTGAGAGAAGGCGCGAACCGTCCATCGGCGAATACCAGGCTGCACTCCGCAGTGGGCTCACCGAAAATCCGAACGATGTCCTCGCGCGAGAGTCGGGTTTCGGAAGCTGGCGAAACAGCGGCCCTCGAAATGGGCGCGAGAGCAAAACCGGACTTCGCAATCTGGCTGGTCGGCGTGTACTTCCAGGCTTCATCTTTGCGGGTCGGAAGGCCCAGCTCGTTGAACCGTTTGATGGCCGCGCGCCGAACCGGCGCCAACCAGCCGGGACTGGCGCTGGCAAGCTCGCCTTCGCAGCGAGCGAACTGGGCGCCGAAATGCGCGTGCGCTGAACTCACGGCGCGGGTGCTTCTGTTTGCAGCCACGCGTAGCCCTTCTTATCGAGCGCGTGTGCCAATTCGGCTCCGCCCGAAGTCGCGATCCGCCCTTCGGCGAGTACGTGTACGAAATCGGGAATCACGTAGTCGAGTAGTCGCTGGTAGTGGGTAATCATGATGGCCGCGCGTTCTGGAGAGCGAAGTGCGTTGACTCCATTCGCGACGACTCGCAGCGCGTCGATATCGAGGCCTGAATCAGTCTCGTCGAGAATCGCCAGCCGTGGCTCGAGAATCGCCATTTGCAGAATCTCGTTGCGCTTCTTTTCTCCGCCCGAGAATCCCTCGTTGACGGATCGATGCAGCAGCTTCTCATCGAACTCGACGAGTTTCATTTTGTCGCGAGCGAAGGCCAGGAAGTCCATCCCGTCGAGCGGGTCCTCGCCGCGGTGTTTTCGTGCCGCGTTGAGCGCCGCCTTCATGAAGTACGAATTCGCAACGCCCGGGATCTCTACCGGGTATTGAAACGCGAGAAACACGCCGTCAACCGCGCGCTGTTCGGGCGCCAGTTTCAACAGGTCCACACCGTGGTAGTGGACGCTTCCACCAGTGACTTCGACCGAAGGTCGTCCAGCGAGAACGTTGGCCAGTGTGCTCTTGCCGGAACCGTTGGGGCCCATGATCGCGTGCACTTCACCGGCGTTCACCGTGAGGTTCAACCCCTTCAGGATATCGACGCCGCCGGCGCTGGCGTGGAGGTCACGAATCTCGAGCAGTGGTCGTAGTTCTGTCGATTCTGCCATCAACCTACGCTTCCTTCTAAGCTCAGACCGAGCAGGGCCTGCGCCTCAACCGCGAATTCCATCGGGAGTTCACGGAGTACTTCTTTGCAGAATCCGTTTACGATCATCGAAATGGCGTCTTCCTCGGAAATGCCGCGTTGGCGGCAGTAAAACAGCTGGTCTTCGCCGATCTTCGAAGTCGTCGCCTCGTGCTCGACGGTGGACGAAGAGTTCTTGACTTCGAGGTAGGGGAAGGTGTGGGCCCCACATTTGTCGCCGAGCAGCAGCGAATCGCATTGTGAATAGTTGCGCGCGCCAGTCGCACCGGGTTGGATGCGTACCAGGCCGCGGTAGCTTTGCTCAGCGTGTCCGGCCGATATGCCCTTGGAGATGATCGTGCTCGTGGTGTTCTTGCCGATGTGGATCATCTTGGTGCCCGTATCTGCCTGCTGCCGGTTCGTCGTCATCGCGACCGAATAGAACTCGCCGACTGAGTCGTCGCCCTGCAACAGGCAGCTCGGGTATTTCCAGGTGATCGCCGAGCCGGTCTCGACCTGCGTCCACGAGATTTTCGAGCGCGCACCGCGGCAGGCGCCCCTCTTGGTGACGAAGTTGTAGATTCCGCCGACACCGTTCTTGTCGCCCGGATACCAGTTCTGGACGGTCGAGTACTTGATCTCCGCATCGTCGAGCGCGATCAATTCTACGACCGCCGCGTGCAGCTGGTTCTCGTCACGCATCGGAGCCGTACAGCCTTCGAGGTAGCTGACATAGGCGCCCTCGTCCGCAATCAGCAGCGTGCGTTCGAATTGGCCAGTGTTGGCCGCGTTGATTCGAAAGTAGGTCGACAATTCCATCGGGCAGCGGGTGCCCTTCGGGATGTAGGCAAACGAGCCATCTGTGAAGACCGCGGCGTTCAGTGCTGCGTAGAAGTTGTCTGACTGGGAGACGACGCTGCCGAGGTACTCTTGGATCAGTTCGGGGCAGCGCTGGACCGCTTCGGAGAACGAGCAGAAGATGATCCCCTGCTTTTCGAGTTCGTCCTTGAAGGTGGTGGCGACCGAAACGCTGTCGAATACAGCGTCGATCGCGATTCCATTCAAACGCTTCTGCTCGGTCAGCGAGATGCCGAGCTTTTCATAAGTGGCGAGCAGTTCGGGGTCGACCTCGTCGAGGCTGTCGAGCGCTGGCATTTGCTTCGGCGCGGAGTAGTAGACGATGTCCTGGAAGTCGATCTTGGGGTAGTGGACCTTCGCCCAGGTCGGCTCGACCTCATCGGCCAGCAGCTCGAAGAAGCGCCTCAGTCCCTTCAACCGCCAGTCGAGCAGCCACGCGGGCTCGTTTTTTTTCGCCGAGATCACGCGAACGGTGTTTTCGTCCAACCCGGGCGCTAGCGAATCGGTGTCGATGTCGGTGACGAAGCCGTACTGGTACTCTCGCTCGCTGAGCCTTTCGAGCATTGCGTCTGAAGATTCCGCCATCACTGCCCCCTGGGTTCTTTCTGGATCTGATCGAGCACAGCGGCAGCTTGCCCGCTCTTTGTGTCGTGGCCCGGATCAAGCCCAAGCAAGGGAACAAAGCGGTCGAAGCTCCCGTGTGGATTCCCGTGTAGATTCCCGTGTAGATCGGCACTGGGTTCGGCAATATCCGCAAGCGTGATCTTTTCGAGTGCGTCCTGAACGGCCCGATTGATCCGCAGCCAAGGGCCCTGCAGGCCGCAATTTCCCTCATGGGAGCAGGCGCCGGGATGGATCACGCACTCGGTCATGGCCACAGGTCCCTCGAGGGCCGTGATCATCTGCACCACCGAGATCTGCGCGGGCGGTTGGGCCAGTCGATAGCCGCCCTTGGAACCGCGGATCGAGTCGAGCAGACCTGCTCGAGTCAGCGACTTGAGGACCTTGCTGACGACCGGGGCTGGAAGCTGAGTCTGTTCCGAGAGTTCTCTGGAATTGTGCGCGCAATCATCGTTGTGCCTGGCCAAATGGGCCAAGATGACGATTCCATAGTCCGTGATACGGCTGATTCGGAACATCGGTTCGGCTTCTCGCGCTTGGGGAGTCCCAACATATCGGACTATTTTGGTCCTGTAAATATAGGACCAATTTTGTCCAAATTGGTGGATTCGGGGTCAATGAACAGCCGTTGGACCGGCCGTCGCCGTTAGCGACTCGATTGGGCCGAATCGCCCGCGACTTCAGCTGCCCGCTAGCGTTTGAGCAACTCCGTCGAAAGGGTCCCCGGCGTCGATGTCCATCGCGGGCCGGGACGAACCGACCGGGATCGGTTCGATGCTCGCAGCGCGGGAAGAGCTGCCGGCCAGCAGATCTCCCACCACAGCCATGCCGAGCAGAACCGCGATCGATCGCGTGTGCGTGTTCAAGCATCGACTCGAGGGAGGCGCACAGCCAGCCACCTTCAGTTCCTCCGCTGCGTTGCTGAGACTATCACGTCGCGGCCATCGAGGTCCGCTTGCACGCGCTCCAGTTCGAGGCACAAGACCCGCGCATAGCGATGGAATGCCTGGTGGACGACCGCAAACGAGACCGCCTCTTTGATCACGGACGGACGTCGCAGCAGTGTCGTGCCGATCAACGAGAGCGTGAACCAGGCGCGTCGCGGCCCACCCAGAATCAGTGTGTTGTAGAGCACGGCTACCAACCGGCGGAGGTCGCCTTTGCGGATGTTCCTTCCGCGATGCACTTGGTGACCGCGATGCAGCAGGAAATCCAGCGTGCGATTCTTGTAGTTGTCAAAATCGTACAGCTCAGATACCAGCCATCGGTAGCCGTCATAGAGTTCGCGCCGACTCATCTTGACCGGAGCGATGTTCGAAAACACAAACTGATCTCCCCCCGACTCCTGCAGCAGGCGCCCCTCTCGCTCGACTCGCGCGTACAATGGCGTCTTCGGTAGCGCCTGAAGCATTCCGGTCATCGATACCGGGATGCGGGCCTCGTGGATGAAGCGCAGCTGCTCATCGAAGATGGAGACATCGTCGTGGTCGAAGCCCACGATCATGCCCGCCTGGATCTGGATCCCATAGGAGTGAATCTTGTGGACCTGCTCGACGAGGTCTCCGCGCAGGTTCTGGTTTTTGCCGGTTTCCAGCAGCGACTCGATGCGTGGGCTTTCGATACCGATGAAGATCGTCGTGAAGTTCGCGGCGCGCAGCAGCTCCAATAGTTCGTCGTCGGCCGCGACATTCAGTGATACTTCGGTGTTGAAATCGAGTGGGTAGTCGTTTTGCTCGCCCCAAGTCGCGATCTCGCGCAGTAGCGCCTTGGCGAGTTTGGGGTTCCCGATGAAGTTGTCGTCGACGATGAAGACCTGGCTGGCCCCGAGGCGGTAACACTCGCGGATTTCGGTCATCACCTGTTCGACGTTCTTGGCGCGAGGGCGGCGCCCGTACATGACGATGATGTCGCAGAACTCACACGTGTAGGGGCAGCCCCGCGCGAATTGGATCGTCAACGCGTGATATCGGTCGACATGGAGCAGGTCGAAGCGCGGAGTGGGTGCCTCACTCAGGTCCGGCTTGTCGACAGCGCGGTATTCTTTACCCGCGACGCCCGCTTCGAAGTCGCGCAAGAATTGGGGCCAGGTCTCCTCGGCTTCGTCGACGAACAACACGTCGCAGTGGTCGCGCAACTTTTCCGGACAAAGCGACGCAAATGGACCGCCCACTGCGACGAAGCGCCCGCGTCTGCGAAACTTCGCGAGGATCTCGAGGATCCTCTCTGCGTGGATGATATATCCCGTCACACCGACGATGTCCGCTTCGAAATCGAAGTCGATTTCTTCGACGTTCTCGTCGCACAGCACGACCTCGTGTTGCGCACCCGCGAGTGCGGCCACAGTCGGCATCGACAGGTTCGGGAAGATGCAGCGCTTGCCGAGAATCGGAAGGATTTCGTCGTAGGTCCAGAAGCTCGACGGGTTCTTGGGAGTGATCAGATAGATCTTCATGGCTTTCTCTTGCTCTTCTTATTGCTGGCAACACTAACACTCGATGTCGGAGAACCTCGCCAACGAGGCCAGTACACAGCGCCCGGCGTGGTGCCACCCGATGGGAGGGCTCTGCATCGTACCGGGCCGGCAGATTCGCGAGGCTCCGAGGGTCGCGAGCTCGCGACACAGCGCGGGCGCTTGCTCACCGAACCCCTCGACGGCGACGGCCGCAAGGTGGGACCCCATCGGCCCGAGTGCTTCGACGAGAGCTGCAGGACTGACGACCGGCGCTACTCGAATGAACCGATGCAGTGGGGCAGGGCGTAGATCGGGGCCGTTTTCGCGAACCACGGTCCACGCGGTCGAGTCACTCGCCATGACGCGCACGTTGCGTCCAGCGGCGGCTCGGAGTTCCGCCTCACTGCGCTCGCGAACGACATCGCGGGCGCTGGCCGGGCCGATTTCGCCGCGGGGCCACTGCTGCTCAGTCGACGCAAGTGCGGTCGCCAACGCATCCGCCAGCCGATCCGCCCAGAGTTCCGAAGATTTGTTCGCCTCGCTTCCGGCAACTCCCACTGCGTATATCACCACGGGAGACAAGCAGCCAAGTTGGTCCCACAGTGCGATGTCCAGAGCCAGGCGTCGGGCGATGTCGTGCGCCGTGCTTTCCTCTGTTACACCTCCGGTGGTGAGGTCGTCACCGATCGCCGCGACGGACAAACGATGACCGTCGAACACGATCCGTCGCGGAGGTCGAACCTGCGCTCGAAGGGCTGCGATCGTCCCATCTGATCCGGTTGCGCAGATACAGCTCGCTTCCAGCAACGCCTGCGTGCTGGCGTCATCGTCGCGTGCGAAATCCACGATTGCAACGCAACGTCCGAGCTCGCTGTCGACTTCTGCGATCGACTCGGCAACCAGATTCGGTGTCACGCGATCGCGAGTCGACGTCTTCGCGATGACGGGTGACCCGAGCGCTAGTGGGGCGATCAACGAGAGCAGCGTCGGCATCGGAATCGAGCCGGCCAGCACGACAGCCGTCGAATCGAAACCCGAAAGCACGCACCCGGTCGGGTCACCCGCGAGACAGTCGTCGCCCAACTCACGAAAAGCGAGTTCGGCGAGCGCTTCGGAGGTCCAATGGTCGAGTCCCGCCGCCAGGCCATTTCGAACCGTCGGCGCGGAAAAACCGGTTTCCGACGGGAGCGCTGCCAGGAGCGCCTGCCGCCAACGCGAGTTCGGATCGGCCCAGATGTCGAGGACTCGACCGAGCGTCGCGACCCGTTCGCGGCGTGTCCGACGTCTGAGTAGGGCGCCCGCTTCCCGGATCGATTCGAGTCGCTCTGCGATGTCGTGGGCCGTCATCTCGAATCGCGACCCAATAGCTCATCGGCCGCGATCGAGCAGCCACGCGCTTCTGCGCCGGGCTCGCGGCCGATCACCTCGAAGCCGTCGAGCACCGCCCGGCCCAAATCGCCGGTCTGGATGGCTGCGATGCTCCCGGTGTTCGTCAGATCGACGACGCAGATCGTACCGACCTGCCCGGTCACGGCCTCGTGTCCAGTATCTGGGTCGATGATGACGACGCGCGCCCACGGCGGACCGAGCTTGCGGCGCGGCTCGCTGGGCGCGTGAAGCACCGAGTCGTAGAACTGGCTGCCCAGTTCTGTCATGCCGTACTGGTTGACGATCCGCTCGGCCGGTACGCCCAGAACTCGCTTGATTTCAGAATACAACCCTGAACGCGGCAATTCGCGGGACTGGCCCTTGAAACCACCAGTCTCCATGATTCGGGAGGCTGGTGGCAAGCCGATCATGACACCCCGGCTGGATAGGTGATCGATCAGATGCACGAAGGAAAATGCGGTTCCGCACAGCGCAATCGGGGACTCCGAGGTCGCCGACTCGACGAGATTCGTCAGGATTCGATCGACCCGGAGTTCCCCGTTTTCGACATCGAAGCCGCTTGCGCTGGAGCCGAGCTCTGCGATGGCTATTGCAAACATGTGGGACAGCGAGGATTCTGGGAACTCGTCGGCCGACGGCGCAAGCACGCGGATCGCGGCGCGGTCGCCGGGTGCTGAGAACTCTGGAAACATGAAGCGACGAAAGATCGGCAACAGCGATGTTTCGTAGATTTCCAGCGTGTCGAGGTGAAGCGTTCCTCGCATCGCTGTCGAAGTGCCGCTGGTCTGAAATCGATGCATCGTGCGTTCCACCGGAAAACACCGGAGTTCCATTTCCTTGAACGCACCGGTAGGAACCGCGGGTACGTCACGCCACGATCTGACGTTCGAAGGTACCCGGCCTCGACCATCGCAGAATCGCTTGTACACGCTGCAGTGCTGGTATTGGTAGTGGAACGTTTCTTGAGCGATCGCGTCGAATCGCGCTTCGTCGTATTTCCAAACGGGTTCGCGCATCCAAGCCAGGATGGCGTCATCGAGCTCGGCGCGAGCCGGGTCCGCACTCATTGCACTGCTTCCATCAGCACGCCGATAGCCATCTCGAGCAGATCGAACTCGATGCAAAGCGGTGGGCAGATAGACAGCACACGCCCGTCGTCGCCGGCCTGAAGTGCGATGACACCAGAAGCCAGCGCGCCCCGACACGCTGCATCGGCACGTTGCGGTGTATCGAGTTCGGCGGCGAGCAACAACCCCCTTCCCCTGATATCGATTACTCCCGGCCGTCGGGCTCCGAGGTCCTTTAACCGCGCGAGCGCGAGCACGCCGTTTCTGCCAGAACGCTCCACGAGTTTTTCGCGCTCGATCGTTTCGATCGATGCGAGTCCGGCTGCGCAGCCGGGCGGGTGGCCCAAGAAGGTTTGGGTTCTGAGTGCCTCGCCCTCCGATGCCGGCCACGCGTTCATGACCTCGACGCGCCCGAGACAAGCGGACAATGGCATGCCCGAGGTCAGGCCCTTTGCAACACAGAGAAGATCTGGCACGACGCCCTCGTACTCGCATGCAAAGAAGTGCCCGGTTCGTCCGAACCCCGTATACACTTCGTCGACAATCAACAACCAGCCCTGTTCGTCGCAAAGTGCGCGGAGCCCCCGCAGGAAGCCGTCAGGCGGGATTCGTTCGCCACCCCGGCCCTGGATCGGCTCCACCAATATCGCGCCGACGGGCGCCGGGCACTCTCGTGCGGCGCGTAGTACATCATCGATGTCGCCGAAACGGGCGAACGTGGTGAGCCCGGTGAGACGCGCAGCAAACGGGTCGCGGAATATCGGCCGCCAGGCGACGTCGCGTGTTCCCAGACTGAGACCATGGTAGGCGCCTTCGAAGGCCACGACACCGGCCGACCCGCTGGCGAGCAGCGCCGTTTCCAATGCGATTTCGACGGCGTCTGCGCCCGACGAGCCCAGTACTGCGAGTGCAGGTTCGCCTCCCGGGAAGCGCTTGATGAGGGCTTCGAGCAACTCGACCTTGACGGCCGCCGGATGCACGTCGCCCATTGCGTGCATCAGCCGTTCGGACTGACGCGAAACGGCAGAACTGACCGCCGGGTGCGCGTGGCCGACGTTCGCGACGCCGAAGCCGGCCGTCAGGTCGACAAAGCGGTTGCCGTCCACATCCCAGACGTTCGAACCCGACGCGCGCTCCCAGAAGATCGGGAGCGGCGTCATGCACGTCACGTTGCGGCTCTCCACGGATGCAAGCCGCTTCGCGAGCGCGCGAGAACGCGGCCCTGGAATGGCTGTGACCAGTTCGGGCAGGAGGCTGTGAAGGGCCGGCACGATGTTGGATTGTAGCTGTAGAATTCACCCCGTGGATTCGGACCGCGCCCAGGAGAAGGTGTATGTCGCGTTGGGGTCGAATCTCGGTGATCGGGACGCACACCTGGCGGCTGCGCTAGATGGGCTTCGTGATTCGGTCGGGATCGATCTGATTCGGGTGTCGGCTGTCTTCGAGACGGATCCGGTCGGGCCTCCGCCGCAGGATCCGTACCTCAATGCGGTCGCACAGCTTCGATCACGGCTGGCGCCGCGTGCGCTGCTCGAGCGGCTGCTCGAGATCGAAACGCTGCAGGGGCGCACTCGCGGTGGCAACAGAGACAGTGCTCGCTCACTGGACCTCGATCTGCTGCTGTTCGGCGACCGCGTCATCGCTGAACCAGGACTCGAGATTCCACACCCGCGGCTCCATACACGCGCCTTCGTGCTGGAGCCGCTGCGTGCGCTAGCCGGGGAGACGGTTCACCCCGTGTTGGGGGAGAGCATCGAGAATCTGGCGAGGCGGGTCCACGACCCCAATGCAGTCCGGCTGCGAACGAGGTAATCCCGCAAGAGCCGGTTGTTGTGCGGAGGCGTGCGCGAAACATTTTCGCGGGGCCCGGTTCGAAACTGCGCAGAAACGATTCCGAAACTGTTCTGAAACTGTTCCGAACCATTTTGAACTATTCTGAACTACGAGGAATCAACGATGGCCATTGTTGCAGTCAGCATCTCGCCGGTTGGGGACGGGGTTAGCGTTTCGCGCCATGTCGCTGCGGCGCTGCGTGTTTTGCACGGGCAGGCTCGGGTGCGATTCCGGCTCGATCCGATGTTCACGACACTCGATGGAGATCTCGACGAGATCTTTTCGTTGATCCGCCAGATGCAGGAGGCCGTCTTCGCGGAGGGCGCTGTCCGGCTGGGAACCGTGATCAAGGTCGACGACCGGCGGGATCGCTCAGTGTCGATGGACGACAAGGTGGCTTCTGTCGTGCAACAGCTCGAGCCGGTGGTAAAATAACCTACCATTTTACTGTAGATTAGTTGCTGTTTCCGCCGATTGAACTACATTTCGCGGCTATGGCAGAGCTGGCTCTCGTCCGAGAATCGCGTGAGGTTCCTAAAAAACTTCAGGAAGACAGCGTGTTACGCTTCATTCAATCGGAGGCGATCGAATCGCTCTCTGCAATCGAGATCCTGAGTTGGGGAATCAAGAATTTTTCAGTCAAGATCGCCCTGTCGTGTTCGTTCGGCGCACCAGAGGGACTCGTCCTACTCGACATGATGCATCGGATCGATCCGGTCTCGCGCGTATTCGTACTGGATACCGGAAGGCTTCCCCAGGCCACGTACGACTTGATCGATCGGGTTCGAGATCATTACGACAAGAAGGTCGAGATCGTCTTTCCAGCGACACAGGCGGTGCAGTCGCTCGTCTCCGATCACGGCTCGAATCTCTTCTATGAGAGCATCGAAAAGCGCCAACTGTGCTGTCAAGTCCGAAAGGTCGAGCCGTTGAATCGTCAGCTGGCGTCACTTGACGCGTGGGTTACTGGGCTGCGACGGGACCAGAATGCGACGCGGGTGGACACGCCGAAGATCGAAATCGATCGCGCCCACTTCGGCATCGTCAAGTTGAACCCAATCGCCGACTGGTCCCACGAGCAGGTGCTCGACTACGTCGCGGAACATCAGGTTCCGACCAATCGACTGCATCGCGCCGGTTATCCGTCGGTTGGCTGCGACCCGTGTTCGCGGCCGATCTCAGCCGGTGAAGATCCGCGTGCGGGTCGCTGGTGGTGGGAGAACGACGACACGAAGGAGTGCGGGATCCACATCGAAGAGAAGGGCTCGGGGATCTAGCCCTATTTAATGATTGGGAGAATGAGAAAGAGAGAAAAGGGAGAATGAGAAAGAGAGAGAGAGAGAGAGAGAGAGAGAGAGAGAGAGAGAGAGAAAAAAAAAATGAGAGAGCGCGGAGGCGGCCAGAGGTGGCCTCCGGGTCATGGCTCGCTGTGGGTGGGGGGGCGG
>JAQBGU010000068.1:0-10840 GCA_032128375.1 Deltaproteobacteria bacterium
GAAGAGCCTTGCGCGCAGAAAGAAGAGCCTTGCGCGGACATTGAAGGGCGTTGAGCGGACATTAGAGCCTTCAGCGGACATGATGAACATTCGGCGGACGCCAAAGCGCCGCATGCATGCTGCTTGCAGAGTGGAGCTGCCAGACGCGAGTCTAGGAGTCTGCTCGGTCGAGCGCGAGTACTGCTGTGCTGTAACCAAGCAGAGGAATTTTCGAGAGCTGCGTCGATGCGCGAATAGCACGCGGAGTCAGCGTCGTTTTAGCCGACGGTGGCGCCGCCTGAGATGGGTCTACCGCGCACGAAGTCAGCGACGGGCAACGCGCGCTTGCCGGGCCGCTGCAACACGCGCGGTACGAGCCATCCGTCGCGCGTCGCGATGCGCAGTTCGCCGCCAGGTTCCATGCTGAGCGTCCCGGGTGCGACATCGGCAGCATCCGAAGTGAAATCCGCCTCGAGAATGCGGAGCTTTTCGTTCTCGAACCAGGTAAAAGCGCCGGGTGCCGGTGCCATCGCCCGCACCCGACGAGCCAACGCCTGGGCTGGCTCTCTCCAGTCGAGAACGGCGTCAGCGGGCCCGATCTTCGGTGCTTCGGTTGCCAGCGTTGCGTCCTGGGGTGTCCATACCACCCGGCCCTCGGCAGTTTCTTCGAGGGTCTGTTCCAGTACGTCTGCTGTCAGCACGGACAATCGCGCAGTCAGTTCGCCCGCGTTCTCGCGCGGACCGATCGCAATCCTGTGTTGCAGCGAGACCGGTCCAGCGTCCATCTCGCGTTCGACGCGCATCGCAGAAACCCCGGTTTCGCTGTCGCCAGCGAGCAGGCAGCCGACGATTGGCGCCGCGCCCCGGTGGCGCGGCAGCAGGCTGGCGTGTCCGTTGATCATGTATCCAAGCGAAGGCAGTTCGCGAATCATCTTGGGAATGAACTGCCCGAATGCGACGACTACGCCGAGGTCCGGCTGCAACGCCGCCAGGGCTGCGACACAGTCCGCGTGGGCGACGCGCTCGGGGCGCAACAGTTCGAGTCCGGCCTCGATCGCGACTTCGGCGACCGGTGCGGGCGAAGTGTGTCGACCGCGCCCGCGCCGGCGGTCCGGCTGGCAGATCACCGCGACCACCTCGTGTCGCCCCTCGATCAGTCGACGAAGCGTCGGTACCGCGAACGCCGGCGTTCCGAAGAAGGCCAGGCGAAGTGCTTCACCGGCCAGGGTCAATCATCCTCGAGTTCGAGTCGGAGCTGCTTCTTGCGCCTTTGCACGTACAGGCTGCGCTTCAATCGACTGATTCGATCGATGAACAGCACACCGTCCAGATGGTCGATTTCGTGCTGGAAGCAGACAGCCTGGAGCTGGCTCGCTTCGATCACCAGCGGCTCTCCTTCGAGGTCGCTTGCGTGGAGTACGACTGATTCCGAACGTTCGACGTCGGCTTCAAAGTCTGGAACCGACAGGCAACCCTCGGTCCACGGCAGTTTTCCGCGGCGCTCGACGATCTCGGGGTTGATCAGCACCAACGGGTTGCGCTCCGCGTCGTCCTGGGTCCATTCGGTATCGACAACGACCATTCGGATCGTCTCGCCGATTTGTGGAGCGGCCAGACCGATACCGGGTTCGTCGTACATGACGTCCAGCATGTCGCGCGCGAGTTCGCGGATTTCGTCCGTGACCTCCTCGATCGGGGCCGATATTTCTTTCAGCCGCTTGTCGGGAAATTTGAGGACTTCGCGCAATGCCATACGTGACAGTGACTCGCTAATTGCCGAATAGAGAAGATTGTGGCGTCGATCTGGCGACAGACCGGCAGCCGGGGTTCATTAGTTCAACAAATTCGCGGATTGGTTCATAGCATGCTCACCGGATCGACGTCCACGCTGGCCTGAATCGGCGCGACCAGATGGTTAGTCGCGGCGACGAGCTCTTCCGATGCGAGACGCAGTGACGGGCCAGCTGGTCCCTTGATCAAGAGTTGGTAGCGAAACCGCCGCCGCAATCGCTTCAACGGGGCAGGGGCAGGGCCGAGAAATTCGAGGTCGGCAGCTCGCGCTCCGAGCGCCGCCCTGACTTCGCGTGTCATTGCATTCGCAGCGGCGAATGTCGCGTCGTCGTCGGGTCCGGAGATCAATGTTCGGACCAGCCGACCGAACGGCGGGTAGCCGAGCACACTGCGATGGCCGAGTTCTTCGGCGTAGAAACGTTCGTAGTCGTGATCGATGACCGGTTGGATTGCGTAGTGGCAAGGGTCGAAGCTTTGGATGATGACTCGGCCGGGCAGCGCATCACGTCCTGCTCGCCCAGCGACCTGCGTGAGCAGCTGAAAGGTGCGTTCTGCGGCACGGAAATCCGGTAGATGCAGACCCACGTCAGCGGCGACGACGCCGACCAGCCGAACCCCGGGAAAGTCATGCCCCTTCGCGACCATCTGCGTACCGACCAGGATGTCGATGCTCCGCTTCGCGAGTCCGCGCAACACGCTCTCGGTGTGCCCGCGTCTTGCAGCCGTATCTCGATCGAGTCGCGCGATTCGAGCTTTCGGGTAGAGGCTTCGGACTTCTTCTTCGAGCCGTTCGGTCCCGACGCCGAGCAAGGCCGAGTCGGGCGCGCCGCAGTCCGAGCAGTTCTCGGGTGGGGAGATCGCGTAGTCGCAGTAATGACAGCGCAAACGCTGTTCGGATGCATGGTACACCAACGAGATGTCACAATTTTGGCAGCGCTCTGCGGAGCCGCAATCGAAGCAGAGGATTGTCGTGGAAAAGCCACGCCGGTTCAGAAACAGAATGACTTGGCCCGCGTCGGCGAGCGTTTGGGTGATGGCTCGACGCATCGCGGCGGAGAGGATCACGCGGCGTCCACGCGCCGAGCGGTCGCGCTCGCGCACGAGGTCGATCAGCTCTACGCCGGGCAGCGGCCGTCCACCGACTCTCTCGCCCAGGACCAGGCGTCTGATCTCACCGCGATCGGCCGCGAACCGGGTGTCGACGGCCGGTGTCGCAGAACCCAGAATGACCGGGCAGGAGGCTGCCCTGGCGCGCAGCGTTGCCAATCTGCGAGCGTGGTAGCGAAAGCCTTCTTCGTTCTTGTAGGCAGCGTCGTGTTCTTCGTCCATCACGATCACTCCGAGATTCTCGAGCGGTGCGAACAGCGCCGACCTCGCTCCGACCGCGATGGGCGTAGCGCCCGCCCGAAGCCGTTCCCACTGTTCGAGGCGCTCGCCGGGCCGCAAACCGCTGTGCAGCACCGCCAGTTCGTCGCCGAAACGGCCGCGCAGCCGCGCGAGGATCTGGTGAGTCAGCGTGATCTCGGGTACCAGGACCAGCGCCTGGCGGCCGATTGCCAGTGCTTCACCGACGGCCCGCAGATACACCTCGGTCTTTCCGCTGCCGGTGACTCCGTGGAGCAAGAATGTCTGCGCGCGGCGTTCGCGCACTGCTTCGGCGATGGGCTTGACGCAGCTGGCCTGGTCCGCGGTGAGCTCGACCGGACGATCGGGTGCGAGCGGTTTTCCCAGCACATCCCGGGGCGCCTTCCTTTGCGCCATTCGCACCAGTCCGCGCTCTGCGAGGCGCGCTAGCAGGCTCGCCGCTGTGGGGAAGTCTGCACTCAGCGCAGCTGTCGGGACCTCGTCCGATTGCGCGAGACGTCGCAATAGAGCCGCCTGCGCGGGCGCCTTCGCCAACGTTGTTTCACAGACTTGTTCTACCTCGACGCCAGCCGCGACGGTTGCAGTGCGAATCGTCGCGACCCTCGCGCTAGCGGATCGATCGAGTGCGGTTTTCGCCACCAATCCGTCTCGGGCGAGCTGCGCGACCAGCCCCACTTCGGCGGTGAGTTTGTTGAGCTGGGATAGTGATCGGGGCGTCTTGGTCAGCGCCTGCAGGATCCCGCTCACCTCGCGGCCGACCGCACCGGTTTGGAGAGCGGCGAGGCCCCGGGGTGTGATCCGGTATCCCAGCGTGGTGCGTGGTGCGCTGCCGGCCGGGAGGGCTGTAGCCAGCGCGATCCCAATCGGACACAACACCTCATCCGCTGCCGCAGTCAATACTTCGAGCATGGATCGGGACAACACGGGTTCATCGTCGACGACGAATTCGATCGGAAGTAGCCGCCCTTGGAATTCTGCCTGCCCGACTCGTTCGACAACGATGCCGGTCAGCCGGCGTTCACGAAAACGGACCTGCACGCGACAGCCCGGTTGCGCGCGAAGTTCGAGAGCATCGGGGACCGAGTATTCGAACGCTTCGTCGATCGGCACTGGGAGTGCGACCCGCGCGACGCTGCGCGCCTCGGCTGCGAACAGGCTCTGTTCCTTCGGTTCCATATGGAGGCAGTGTATTGGACGAGCTCGTCGACACACACTTCTTCACAAGACCCTCGACTACCTCTCCACGAAACTCTCATCTACCTTTCCATCTTGGGAAGGAATTCACGGCCTGGATCGTCCGCGCTAGGCAGCTTTCGGTCTCACATCACCCATCGGTTCAGCGGGTTCCAGGAAGGATGCGATGAGCCGAACTCAGGGCATGGGCAAGAACCGGAGGATCCGAGCAGCGCCGAATCGCGTCGAGGTCAAGCACGGCCGGAAGGGTCGAGCGCTGCAGATCAACGGCACCTTCGCATCCTGGTACGAGCCAGATAGCGCGATTACCGGATCGGTCTGGGATGCGCTCGCGGCGCCGCTATTGCTACTGCCTCAGCAGGGTCGGCGACGTGTGTTGATCCTCGGCCTGGGAGGTGGGAGCGCCGCGCGCATCGTTCGCGCACTCGCCCCGCGGGCGCAAATTACCGGCGTCGAGCTGGACAGCGACGTCGTGAAGGCGGCGCGACGCTGGTTCGATCTCGATAGCCTCGGGGTCGATGTCGTTTGCGAAGATGCGCTCCACTACCTGGGTCGCTCACGGAAACGCTTCGACATCATCTTTGAAGACATCTTCGTCGGCTCAGGGCGAACGGTCCACAAGCCCGATTGGCTCCCCGAGCCTGGGCACACTTTGGCCGCGCGGCGCTTGGGGCCCGCTGGCATCCTCGTCAGCAACACGATCGACGAGGCAGCAGCCGTCAGTCGCGCGATGCGCAGGGCCTTTCGATCGACGCTTCGAATCTGTGTTGCCGACTACGACAACCAGATCATCGTGGGAGCCCGCTTCCCGTTGTCGGGCCGGGTCCTCCGATCGTCGGTGAAGGCCAGCCGGGTGCTCGCACCGACCGCGCCGCAGCTCTCGTTTCGATCGGATCGTCCCAGTTAGATCATTTGCGTCTCTCGGCGATGCGACAGCGTTCGCTCGAAGTCGTGATGCACTATCGGTGTCAGATCGGCCTGGTGTCAGATCGGCCCAAACACAAGGAGGGCAGCGAGGCCGCCAAGAACTGAGAGTGGTCGAACAGAAACAGCCGGAAATCTGGAAATCTGGGATCAAGCTTCCGCCAAGAACTGCAGCACGACCTGATTGAATCGCTCCGCCGATTCGGCCATGACCAGATGCGCTCCGAATTGGAAGGTCACCATGTGCGCGTTGCGGATCTCGTCGGCGAGTTCGCGGTGGAGCGACGGTGGCGTGAGCTGATCCTTTCGGCCACATAGCACCAGGGTCTCGTGATCGATCTCGTGCAATCGATCGGCTGTGTCGTGTTCGATGCACGCCTCACATTGGGCCGCGAAGACGTCTTCGGAAAGGGGTGCGCGGTCGCGTGCAAAGAAAATCAGCATCTGCTCGATCAGGTCCGCTTGCTCCAGGGTCTCGTCTTGCAGCGTCCAAAGTAGACGTTCTCGGACCATGACCTCGACCGGCGCGCCGTGCCGTGCGAGGTCGCGCCACTGTGATAGCAGCATCCGGCGTTTCGCATCTGCGCGCGCGTAGGTGCCGCATAACACCAATCGGTGAACCCGTTGCGGGTGTCTCAACGCCATTTCCTGGGCGACCATTCCACCCATGAACACGCCGAGGACGTTCGCTTTCTCGATTTCCAGCGCATCGAGCAAGCCGGTGGTGTCGTCGGCCATGGCGGCGGTCGAGAGCGGCGAGTCGGAAGCTTCGCTGCCGCCAGAACCCCGGTGGTCGAAGATCAGTGTCCGGTGATGCAGCGAAAAAGCCGGCACCTGCAACGGCAACCAACCTTTGCACGAGCCCGCCATGCCCATAATGAGCAATAGCGGGATGCCATCGTGTTCGCCGTGGAGCTCGTAGTAGACCTTCCGAGAGCGAACGCTGATGTGAGGCATAGGTGGGATCCTACCCCCTTGGGCACGCGATCTGCAGTCTTAGCCGCTCATCTGCTTCAGGTCGCGAAGCACGCAGCGCGCGACCGCCTTCAGCGTCTCGAAGACGCCCTGGCCTGTGGTGGCACAAGCTTCGAAATCCGGAGCGCCGGTCGGGTTGAGGAGTTTGCGAATCTCCTCGAGGGGCGCGGAATTTGGCAGGTCGCGTTTGTTGTACTGAACCACGAAGGGTGTCTTATCGAGTTCGTAACCCTGCTCGGCGAGATTGAGTTTCAGGTTGTCCAGGCTCTCGAGGTTCGCCTCCATCCGCTCGATCTGGCTGTCAGCGACGAAGACGACACCGTCCACACCTTTCAGAATCAGTTTTCGGCTTGCGTCGTAGAAGACCTGCCCCGGAACTGTGTACAAGTGGAACCGCGTCTGAAAGCCGCGGATCTTGCCAAGCGCAAGCGGCAGAAAGTCGAAAAAGAGGGTTCGCTCGGTTTCGGTGGCGAGCGAGATCATCTTTCCCTTCAAGTCCGGGTTGGTCTTGCTGTAGATGAACTGCAGGTTCGTCGTCTTCCCACACAGCCCAGGGCCGTAGTAGACGATCTTGCAGTTGATTTCTCGCGACGAGTAATTGATGAACGACAATTGAATGGCCTAACTCGAAAAGAGGTTGTCGATGTCTTCGTCGGTGATTTCAGCAAACGGGGAACCCGCCCCCTGAGCTTCCGCTTGTTCGGTGCGTTTCTGAATTCCTTCGAAGACTTTCGCGAGCTCCGCACCGGCCTTCTTGACGCGGAGGCGTACGAGGCCCAGAGAGCTGCGCTCATCGAATATCACCACCAGGATGATTCTCTTTGCGACCAGCGTGATGTGAAGGTTGTCGCGCTGTCCCTGATGAAAGTGAATCGGAAATTCTTCTTCACCAACGATCTTGGCGAGGCCCCCGGTGGCCGCGATGCAGCCCGCGGTCAGAGATGCAAGGCTCGTGGTATCGATGCCACGCATCTCTCCAGCTTCGCCGATCAGTTGACCATTGCGGTCGACGACGAAAATTCCCTTCGCATTGGCATCCCGGACGAGCTTCTGGATGATGGCGAGGACTTTCCTGAAATCCTCGTCATACATCACTAGCTGCGTATCGTGCATCGGCAATTGCCTCGACAGCCGTTCGGGCAGCAAGGGGTTTCGAATTCACTCTACCCCGAAGTCGAAAGCCGCGGCAAGCACACGGCGCTCGCCCCGGCTTCACACTCCGCTGAATGGGTCGGCGCACTGGCGGCCCGGCTTTAGTCAGAGATGCGGGAGACTCCTAATTGATCGACCGGCGATTGTCCATAGAACGACCCACCGTGATGTGGTCAGCGTATTCCAGATCACCGCCCAATGGCATTCCGTAGGCGATTCGGGTCAATCGGACGGCAGTCGACTCCAGACGCTTCGAAATGAAGTGCGCGGTGGCGTCGCCCTCCGCATTCGGATTGGTGGCCAGGATGACCTCGCGCACCACGCCGGTCCGCAGGCGAGCCTCGAGTTCGGCGATTCGCAGCTCCTCGGGACCCACTCCGTCGATGGGCGACAAGGTTCCGCCGAGTACGTGGTAGCGGCCGGAAAATGCTCGGCTTCGCTCGATTGCGACGAGGTCGGCCGGCTCCTCGACCACACAGATCAGCGCTGCGTCGCGCTCGTCGTCCCGACAGATCCCGCACGGCGATGCGTCCGTGAGGTCGAAGCAGATGTCGCACAACACGATCTGTTCCTTGAGCCGCCCGATTGCCTCTGAGAGCTCATCGACCACCGACGATTGCGCGCCCAATAAGAAAAACGCGAGCCGGGTGGCCGATTTCTCTCCGATCCCGGGGAGGCGCTTGAGCGCGTTGACGAGGCGCTCGATCGGAGCGGGAGTGGAGCGCACCGCTCTACGAACCCGAACCCGAGCCGGGTACCGGCAGCTGGAAGCCAACCGAGGCGCGCTGAAATTCCGCCTGGACCATTTTTTGGGCGTTGGTCAGCGCCGCGTTTACTGCGGCAGCGGTCAGGTCTTCGATCATGCTCTGATCGCCCGAGGCCAACAGCGAGGGCTCGATTCGAATTTCCAAGATCCGAAGTTCGCCGGTTGCTTTCACGGTGACCATCCCGCCCCCGGCAGAGCCCTCGACACTGCGCCGTGCAAGGCTTTGTTGAAGGCTGACGAGCTTGGCTTGGGCCTCCTGGGCCTTTGCGAGCAGGTCGTTCATGTTGGGCTGGCTCATTTTGGGGCTCCCGAAGCTCGGGTTTCGACAGGTCGGATTTCGACGATTTCCCCGTCCAGAATCTCGACTGCGCGGTTGACGGCGGGGTGATTCAGCGCGCGCTGACGCAGGCCCATCAGCGCATCAACGCTCAGCTCCCTGGACGCCGCGGTCTGTGACACCTCGGCTTCGGTCGTTTCGATCAGCACCTTCGTGGGTCGTCCAAAAAACTGCTCGCACAGCGACTCGAGCGACTCGAGTCGATCTCGGATTCGCTGCGCTGCAAACGGCTCCGGGACTCGAACTCGCAACTGGTTCGGGTTGCGTTCCAACAGGCGTCCCCCTCCCAGCGCACCATACAGGCCCGGGTTCCGGTTCTCGATGAACCCCCTCAGGCGATCGAAAACGACCGCGGGGGCGGCGTTGGGGCCGATGTCATCACGCTCGGGCTCAGCTGAAGCCGGCTTCCCGTGGTCCGGCGACACGGCGGGGTGGGCGGGACTGTCCCGGTTGGTGTCTGGTCTCGAGAGATGCTCGGAGCCCGGACCGGGGCCAGAGCCGGCTGGCGCGCGACGCTCGCGGGGAGCCTCGCGGCGCCCGGAATCCGAGCCGCCACCTCCACCGCCCAGTGCCCCCCCGCCTTCGCCGCGGGAGCGCCGATCCAACGCATCGAGCCTGGCTAGCAGTTGGCCCACATCGTCGCCGGGTGCCATTGTCGCTAGACGCACGACAGCCATCTCCAACACCGCGAACGGTTGCGGAGCCCACGCCAAATCCTCTTGTTCCTTGAGCAGTGCGCGGAACATCCGGCGCAGTCGACCTTCGTCGCAGCGTTCGGCGATTGCCCGCAGCTGGGCGATATCATCTTCGCTGCCTTCCACGAGACCGGGCGAGTCCGGCGCAATCCGCAGCACGACCAGGTCGCGTATCAAGCCGAGTAGATTCTCGCCGAGTCGTTTTGCGTCGGTTCCGGTCTGGCTCGCGCGCGCACAGGCTTCGAGGGCTGCCGCGCCCTGTCGATCGACACAGGCTTCGGCGATGGCCAGTAGCAAGCGCCGGTCCACCAGGTCGAGAATTTCTGCGACCTGTGCATCGTCGACCCCTGACCCCCCGAATGCAATGACCTGGTCGAGCAGCGTCTGGGCGTCGCGCAACGAGCCGTCGGCTTCGCGCGCGATTGCCAACAGACTCGATTCAGATATCTCCATTTTCTCGACCTGGGTGATCGCACTCAGGTTGTCGACGATGATGCGCGCGGAGATGCGTCGCAGGTCGTGACGCTGGCAGCGGGAGATCACCGTGAACGGAATCTTTTCCGGGTTGGTGGTCGCGAATACGAACAGGCTTCGCGGGGGTGGTTCCTCCAAGGTCTTGAGCAGCGCATTGAACGCGGCCGTCGACAGCATGTGGACTTCGTCGACGATGAAGATCCGGTACTTGCCTGGGGTCGGCGCGTAGCGGACGGCCTCGATCAGTTCGCGCACATCGTCGACACTCGTTCGGCTGGCGGCGTCGACTTCGCGTACATCGGTCGACGTCCCGGCAGTGACCTCGGTGCAAGAAACGCATTCGCCGCACGGCGTGTCGGTCGGGCCCTTCTCGCAATTGACACAGCGCGCGAGGATCCGTGCCAGAGTCGTCTTGCCGGTCCCACGCGGCCCCGTCAACAGCACCGCGTGAGGGATCCGGCCGGTGCGGATTGCGTTGCGAAGCGGTGTCGTGACGTGAGCTTGACCCATCACATCATCGAAGTTCTGCGGTCGGAACTTCCGCGCCAGAACCTGGTAGCTCACCGTGAGACGTCGAAGTGGGGGAACGCCATGCTGCCCTTCCAATTCATGCGCTTCTGAGCTGGGTCCAATTCGCGAGGCAAGCGGGCTGTTGCGAGCCACTGCGAGTCGAAGTCCAAGCCAACTTTCGATCCAGTATCCATTCCAACATCCAGGCCAACATCCATTCCAACATCCAAGCCAAGGCAAGCCCCGGGAGTACCCTATCGACTCACATCGAGAACCGGGATCGCAGGGCACCCCACTCGCAACCGAATCTCCGCTACCGCTGCTTCCTTCCGGATCTGACGGGGTTCACGAAGCTCGTGATCGAGCGGGACCCTGCGATCGCGGCTCCCGACTTGAGCCGATCGACTCTACTCGGCCGACCCGGGAGGGTCAATCAGACGCTCGTGGCACAAAACCCCGCATCGTGAATCTGTAGGTTGCCAGCAACGAGACCGACCTGCCCTCCGAGCGGCGACGAGTTGGAAGCGTTCGCAGCGAATCGGTGAACGAGCAACCGGTCCGGTCCGCGCCCGAGGCGGGAAGTGCGAGGCAGAGCGAGTTTTATGGCGGAGAGGGTGGGATTTGAACCCACGGTACCCTTGCGAGTACACCTGATTTCGAGTCAGGCACGTTCAACCG
>JAQBGU010000069.1:0-4015 GCA_032128375.1 Deltaproteobacteria bacterium
GCGCTGGGTCCTGTCGTGGATGCCGGACGTGAAGGTGCTCGCCCCGAAGAGCCTGCGGGATCGAATCGCGGAGAAACTGCGGGATGGACTCCTGGCACAAGAATAGGACTGGATGGCTTCCCCCACCTGTGGCTCGGAGCATTAACCGGCCAATCGGCGACCGTTTTGCCGTTCCTCAAGCGGGGCGTTTTCAAAGCATAGTTTTCAAGTCGTAACCGGCCTTTCGAATGCGTTTGATGAAGCGGTGGAGCTGCTTTGAACGGGCGACGTTGCGCGCATCACGCCGGCGGCTTTCGAGGCCGGTGATCATGGCCTCCATCAGCTTGAGCAGGTGTTCGGATTCGCTCTGCGGTGGTGGGGCTGCTGCAGGGACTGGCAACGCGGACAGCGTACGGCTCTGAACGGAGCGGATGACGCTGAGCTGAGTCATGGCGTGGTCGTAGGCTTCCCGCACATCGTTGTGGGCGACCTCGACATAGCGCATGGTCATCTTGGGGGTCGCGTGTCCGAGCAGTTTCATCAAGGCGGGCACGGGCATCCCGGCACGGGCCATCTCGGTGGCGAAGGTGTGGCGCAGACGGTGGCAGGTGATAGGCTCGGCGGGGTCGAACTGCGCCGTCAGCTCTTTGATATGGACGCCGAAGCTTTGCGATGAGAGATGTCGTCCCCAGTGATCGATCATCATCAGGCGCCTGCGCGACGGACGCAGGCGTCGCGGCAGCAGGCGTGCGCGCTGTGCGATGATACGGCGGATCAGCTCAACCGTGCGCGCATCAATCGGGACCAGTCGTTCGGCATAGGTCTTGCCCACGGGCACACGCAGAGAGAAGGTATCGGGGCCGGAAGGTTCCATGGCGTTGAGCGGCAGTGAACGCATCTCGCCGATGCGCATGCCGGTATAGCGCAACAGCAGCAGGCCCATGGACGCAAAGGTTCCGGCTTCAACGAAGGCCTTCTGCACGGCCTGATCAAGCTCGGGCGGCAGGGGCCTGGGCAACACGAGCGGTTCGGGAGCGAGATCCTCGTGACGGAGCAGGCGCAACGGGGGTGGGTCGGGCCACTGCCAGGCGTTGAGATCCTCACCGAAGAGGCCGAGGGTACGGATGGCGATGTTGCGGGTCGTCGAATGCAGATCCAGCAAGCTCTCCAGCCAACCCTCGATGTGGGGCTCGCGTTGGAGCTGACTGAAGCGCCGGACCTCGGGGTGGTGCTCACGCAGGTAAGCGACGAAGCGGCGCAGGATGCTGCGCTTACCGTGGATCGTCGACGGCCGCAAGGTTGGCCGCCAGCGCCGCAGGTAGCGCTCAAGGGTCGGTTCGAAGTAGTCCCTCATGGTGCAGACCTTTGGCTTTGAGCACGTCGAGGGCCTCGAGGTAATGGGTGCGCAACTCGGGGTCCTCGATCTCGACGTAGCGCATGGTGGTGTGCGGCGAGCTGTGCCCCATCATCCGGGCCAGCACCAACAGGGGCACGCGACCGCGGGTCATGTTGGCGCCAAAGCAGTGCCGGAACCGGTGCGGGTTCGCTTGCTTGATGCCGCTCTTGCCGCGGTGATAGCGAAAGAGGCGGCGCAGCCCCCCGGCACTGAGCGGCTGGCCACGGCGTGGGCCCTTGAGCACGACGAACATACTCGGGGAGTCCGTGATGGGCCGCTCAAGCTGGGCATAGAGGCGAAGGGTGTTGGCGGCCGCGTCGGCCAGCGGCATGACCCGCTGCTTGCGGCCCTTGCCCAGGATGCGCAGGCCGTGGGCGGCATCGTCGATGTCTTTGACGGTCAGGTTCAGCACTTCGGCTGAGCGCAGTCCCTCGGCCCACATCAGCAGCATCATGGATCGATCGCGCCAGGTCTTGAGGCTGGCGTAGAACCTCATCACCTCGGCGTCCGTGAGTGGGTGGATCACCCGGTGAGGCTCCTTGATACGTACCGATCCGCGCCGGGAGCGGCTGTGAAAGGAGAGCGCGTGGGTATGCTGCCGCCAGGCGGCGACGACGGGGGTGTCGCCGGTGAGGAACGCGACGAAGCGCTGCAGCAGGCGCAGCCGCCGGTTGATGGTCGCGGGTGAGGCCGGTGGTGGACGCTGCATGTAATCGATAAAGGCGATCAGGTCGTCTCCGGTGATCTGCTCCGGATGCCGGTTGACTTCGTCCATCCAGCGATAGGCCTCCAGCAGATCGTAGGCGTAGGCGCGCCGGGTCTGCGGCGAAAGGCCGCGCAACACCAGCGTGTGGATGAACCGTTCAGCCTGCTCGACCGGCTGGCCGTCGCCTGAGACCAGTTCCCATATTCCCTGGCGTTGACACTGACGCATGGTGAAGAGGCTACGCGTCATGGCTTACGCCCCTCGCGGGGGTTCGGGCAGGTTGAGCAGTTGGTAGATCGGCCGGCGGTAGAGCAGGAAGCCGCCTTGCACCAACGCCTCACGGGCATGGCCCAGCCCGTTGAGACTGAAGGGCAGGTACTCGCAGACGCGCTCGTCGGAGTAGAACGAGAGCCCCTCGGCATCACTGACGCACGCCAGGAACACATACAGCGCGATCTGCTCAGCACTCATGCGGTTGATGTGTTTGCCGTAGACCAGGCGCCGGTCCAACGGACCGAACTGCTTCGGCATGGAGCGCACCCGCTCTGAGTCTACGGGTTGTTTGCTGATCGTCTGCCGCGCATATCGTTGTGTCATCGATGGCCTCCGGTCTCTGCGTCGTGGCGCTGACTGCGGGTTGGCACAGCCCGCCTGAGCGGCACCTCGAAGGGGACCGCATCCTCGATGACGCGGGCCTCGTTGTGCCGCGTCGGCGTCTGCGGGGAAGTCCAACGGGCTGGTTCCAGTTCGGTTTTCATGCCACGCAGCTTGTCACAGGGCTGGTGATGTCGTACAAAGACAAGGTGTGTGGAGTCCGGGCCGATCCGTTGGCCGTGGAGCCGTTGGTCGCCTACTCGGCGAAGGACGCTTGATGGCAGCGGTAGGTCGAGAAGCAGGTGGTGGCGAACTCTTGGACAAGTAGCACCGTCAGCTTGCTGGTCGACCCGCACGTTGCCACCGCTCTTCGCCAGAAGGCGGTGGCATCTTCTTTCGGCGGGGCGCGACCGAACCGGTGCCCGATGATCTTCAGCAGTTGTGGTCGCCACGCGGCGAACCGGCGCCGGTAACGCTGCAGCAGATCCCACTGCGCTTGCACGTCACGCCGTCGATGCGCCCCCTTCACAAACGCTTCGAGCGTGGCGTGGTTGACCAGGCGGTAGGGCTGGGCGAAGCAGGGCAGGCAACTGACCGTCACCCGGCAGTACGTGCAGCGAAACCGGCGCACCCAGAACGCGATCACCTTGCCGGACAAGTCCGTGCCGCCGCGCTCGTAGTAGGCATGCCCCCACAGCCGATGAAACCGCCCGCAGTTCGGACACTGAGACGGCGGCCGCATCTGCCTGTGGAACTGCTCCCCGACGTACGCCTCCACCGAGAGCTTCACCCGTACGAGCTTCTGCATCCGCCCACGATACAGCGGGGGAACGAGATAGATCGGGATTTATGATCCCCTCTTAACGAGAATAAAGAACGAGATAGAAACGAAACGGAACCGATCCGGCCTTATTGGCCGGTTAAGGAGCAGAGCCACATGTGGGCGTCCCCCGCGTATCGCGCGGGAGCAGGTCAACCCGTGGGCCTCACCGGAACTCGGTAGCCGGTGGGCAACGCTGACGATGGCAGAACAACATTTTCATTTGCTTGCAGAGGACACGGACGCGGCAGCCTACTGTACCACGGTGACCGGTGGCGGCGACTTTGGCGCAGCAAAGCCTGCTAAACGTCGATGATGTCGCCCTTGCCAAGCGGTGGTCGACGCACGAATTGACTGCCGGCCTCGACCCGACCGACTACGATCTTCCCCCGCCCGTTGCCGGCCCCGAGGAAGAAACTGACGATGCTGATCACCAGGCTACCCCCCACCGCCGGCCAGAAGCCGGCAACGTGAAAGCCCGGCACCAACCAAGCCGTCGCCAGCAGGACCAGCGCGTTAA
>JAQBGU010000070.1:0-2817 GCA_032128375.1 Deltaproteobacteria bacterium
CACTTCCACTACACCTTCTTTCCAATCGCGATCATTGGCACATTCGCCGGGTTCACCTACTGGTTCCCGAAGATGTTCGGAAAGATGATGAACGACACGCTCGGGAAAATTCATTTCTGGGGCACGATCATTCCGTTCAACTGCATCTTCATTCCACTGTTCGTGCTCGGTGCTGCCGGCCAGCACCGGCGCATCTACAGCTACGAGCACTTCCCGGAACTGGCGGGCCCCGAGATGCAGGACCTGCGGGTATTCGCGACCACTGCACTGCTCGTGATGCTCGCGTTCCAGCTGGTCTTCTTCTACAACTGCTTCGACACCTGGCGGAAGAAAGAGAAAGACGCCGGCAACAACCCGTGGCGGGCCAACACGCTCGAGTGGAGTGCAACGTCGCCGCCGCCGCACGGCAACTGGCCCGATGGGCTGCCGAACTGCTATCGCGGACCGTACGAGTACGCGCATCCGGACCGTGAAGAAGACTTTCATCCCCAGCACCTGCCAAGCTGATCGCGGAGAACCCGATGAGACCCATTGCAACAACGCGAATGGAAGCGGGGATCCCGACCGGACGGCTCGCCGTCTGGTGGGTGGTCGCGTCCGAAATCGTCATCTTCGGAGGCTTGCTGGTTTCCTACATCATGCACCGCCTCGGAAATCCGGAATGGGCGGGGTACGCGGCCAATACCAACGTCTGGTTCGGCGCAACCAATACTTTCGTGCTGCTGACGTCGAGCCTTTCGGCCGTACTGGCTCACAAGGCGGCCGAAGCGGGTGACGGCAAGAAGGCCGCGAACCTGCTCTACTTGACTTGCGTTGGTGCCGGGGCCTTCCTTTGCATCAAGGCAGTCGAGTGGACCTCCGAGATCTCACACGGCTACACGATCACCGCCAATACGTTCTGGTCGTTCTACTACACGGCCGCCGGTCTTCACGGTCTGCATGTGATCGCCGGTGGGATCATCATGCTGATCGTCGCCCAGACCGCCAAGCGCAACGAAGAGCTCCATCGCGTTGAACTGATCGGGATCTATTGGCACTTCGTCGACATCGTCTGGATCTTTCTCTTTCCTCTGCTCTACATCGCCAAGTAGGACTCATAATGTCAGAACACGCAGAAACCGCGGAACACCACGAAGTCAACTACGTTCGCGTCTGGCAGATTTTGCTGGTCTTGTTGGCGATCAGCGTCGCGGGTCCTTTCATCGGGATTCCGGCCGTAACGCTGATCACGGCGTTCGGCATCGCGATCGTCAAGGCGTATATCGTCGCAAAGAATTTCATGCACCTGAACGTCGAACCCCGCTATGCGGTGTACCTGCTGTTGACAGTCTTGGTCTTCATGCTGCTGTTCTTCGCCGGCTCCGCACCGGACGTAATGAAGCACGAAGGAGCCAACTGGGTGAAGCCGCGGGTCCACGCCGAGTCCGCACCCGCGCACCACTAGCGCTGCCCAGGAGGCATCGACATGGCGCATCGATCCACGGTGTCACTGCGAGTCATCAGCGATCCGCGTCCGATTCCGGTATTGCCCAACGCCGTCATGGGCACGCTGATCTTCGTGGTCGCGGAAGTCATGATGTTCGCGGGTTTGATCAGCGCGTTCGTCATCGTCAAAGCGGGCGCGCTGGGATGGCCTCCGCCGGGACAGCCGCGATTACCCGTGGAGGCAACCGCATTCAACACCGCGATGCTGCTGGCCAGTGCCGCCGTGCTGTACTTCGCGAATCGCGCGTTCGTCGCCAGCCGCGATGCGGCGAAACGCCCGCTGTTCATTGCGATCGGACTCGGTGTGTTCTTCGTGTGTTTTCAGGGCTACGAGTGGATTTCTCTGATTCGCCACGGGCTCACGATCACATCGAGCAACTACGGCAGCTTCTTCTACCTGATCGTCGGGATGCACGGCCTGCACGCGCTCGCTGGGCTCGCGATGCTGGTGCGGGCCGGGTTGAAGTTGACCTGTGGCTTGCTGGCACCGAGCACTTTCGCGGCCGCGCAGCTGTTTTGGTACTTCGTGGTGGGGCTGTGGCCGATTCTCTATTTTCTCGTCTACCTGTGAAGGTGTATAGGTGTGTAGGTGTGAAGGTGTGAAGGTGTGAAGGTCGTCTGGTGAAACTCGCGCAGCGAACAGAATCCAACAGAGGCAACGCAAGCATCGAGGTCGCGGGGGTTTGGATGAGACCGGCCCTGCCGCTCGCGGCGCTTCTATTTGTACCTCGACTCGCGCACGCGTGCGCCGTCTGCTTCTCGGGCCGATCCGATGAAGCGCGCCAGGCCTTCATCGGGACCACCGCGTTCATGACGTTTCTGCCGATTGGGGTCATCGTTGGCCTGGTCTGGTGGTTTCGCCGTCGCCTGCTCGCAATGCAAGCCGAGCAGCGCGCCAGCGCCGCCCGCTTGATTCGGATCGACTGAATCGGGTCCTCTCCGCTCTGTGTCGCGCAATGTCAGCGACCCGCGATGCGCGCGTCGCGCAACGCGGAGCGGCGCAGTTTGCCCGCGTCGTCGCGCAGCGGCTCGGCGACGCGTTCGAAACTGCGCGGGATCTTGTAGCGGGCGAGTCGGTCGACCAGGTGTTCGCGCAATTCAGTGTCGGTCAACGGCTCCACCGCTTCGAAGATTGCGTGAATGCGCTGGCCGAGGTCGTCGTCGGGCAGCCCGACGACTGCGCTCGAGCGAATCTTCGGATGCGCGTCGAGGGCGGCTTCGACTTCGGCGGGGTAGACGTTCGCGCCGCCGGTGACGATCATGTCCGTCTTGCGATCGACCAAGTAGAGGTAGCCGTCGTCGTCGAGGTAGCCGAGGTCGCCTAGCGATTCC
>JAQBGU010000071.1:0-33105 GCA_032128375.1 Deltaproteobacteria bacterium
CCCGCCCTGATCCGAAACGGGCTCCACGGTGGAGAGTTCGGAGGCGGTGGCGAGGACTCTGGCACCCCGCGCGGGCTGCGCGGAAGGGTGATCCCCCACGCGCGTGCACTCGAGTCGCCTGCGGCGGCGGCGATCTCGCTCTCGATCCCGGTGGTCGAGGCGTCCTTCTGGGCTCTAGCGGTGACGGCGCCGAGCGCGTCGCAAGCTGTCGCGCCGCGTGGGTCTCGAGCACGACTCGCCACAGTAAACCTGGCCCGGATCGCAGTGCGAGCAGATCGCGAACACGGTGTGGCAGCGCGGGCAACGCGCTTGCCGAGCCGTCTCGGCCGCCTCCATCGCCCAGTCGCCCCCCCCAAGAAGAGGAAGACGCGCCGGCCCCAGAAGCCCGAAAACGTGCGACAATTGGAGTCGGTCGAGGCTACGCCTTCTAAGACATGACTCGTCCACTCGAGGACCCGGAGCTCGTACTCTGGGTCCTCACTTGATTAGGGGCACGGTAGGACATTGGGTCGTGTCGCGAGCGGCGATGACGATGGGCTGCTGCACAAGCGCGGCCCAGCCCCTTCGGTCCTTCGGTAGCCGGGTCGGCACATCGAATTTTTTGGGACGCAGGCCGGGTCGCGAGCGGGACACCCGGGGGCTGCCCGCCCCCGGACCCCCGGTCATGAATGACAGAAGAACAGGTCAGGCCCGAACCCCGGACGGGCTACTCCACGGCGAGATGCTCAGAAAACGTCACTTCTACGCGATCGTTTACAGTGTTCGACGCATCGACGTCGGCACGGATAGAAGGTGGTTCGGCAAGTCCGGACGCATCGCGAAGCCGCCAGAAACATCCTCGACGAACTTCCGAAGGGAGAGATGCGTATGTAGAATCAAAAAGTCAGCCGCGGAGGTTGACAGTACGGCCAACATCGAAGGCGGCGGAAATTACGGTGACAAACCGCGTTGTCTACAGCGGAGTCTTTCTCTTCGTAACGGGCGCCGCCCTCGCCGCGATTCACGGCACAGTCCTTGCGCGCCACGCTGCCGCCCAAACGACACCGGAAAATTCCAGTCAGCTTGCCTGCGACTTGGCTCAGTCAATCGCTATCGCGAGCCCAGGAACCTCAATCCAGCGCAGCACCGGTGTGTTCACCCACGAGGCGCTTCGGGAACCGGTTCGTGGGTGCCGTCTCGTGATCACAGGGTCCTTCCAAAATTCGCCGCCTGGCGAAGATGCAGCCAACCGCTTGCGCGATGGTTTTACGGCCAACGGGTGGCAGGAGATGCCAGCATACTCAGCCGACGGAAAGGACGGCACAGCCTTCGCGCAGCTCGCTGATTCCGTTTCCGGACGTCGAGACCGCCAGCAACACGGCCAGATCGTCGATGCCGTTTCCATCCGCGAACGTCCTGCCGCGATCGAAGACCGTGCGGTTCCCGGCCACTGGGAGGGAGATCTCATTTCCGGCTCGCATGACACGCACGTCGCGACGCTTGTCGAGCACCAGTCTCGGTTTATGATGCTGGTGAAGGTAGAGAGCAAGGGTACGCAGACCGTGGTGAAAAATTTAATCAAGAAAATTGGACGGCTACCTGCGGAGCTGCGGAAGTCCTTACCTGGGACCGTGGGCTGGAGATGGCCGGGCACAGAGAGTTCTCGGTGGCAACCGACGTCGAGGTTTACTTCTGCGATCCACAGAGCCCTTGGCAGCGTGGAACATTTCGTGCCTCCTCGGCGCGTCTCTCATCGCCTTCCAGACGAATCGCGATCGTACGCCTCCGCAGTATTCAGTACCGGTGTGAAAGAGATCACAGTACTCGACTCAGGCTCTACATAGATTTGGCAACTGTCTTTGCGGCAAAAGGTCGAGAAAATCAGAGGAAAGACGATGAACCGAAACAAGCTCAGAAGTCGAGTCCCGATCGAGAATCGGATGCTCGCCGTCCAACGAGCACCACTCGGATTCAGTCCAGAGCGATTGAGGGACGCGGAAATTCCGGCAGCGCTGCTTCGACCAGCGCCATGACCGCCAGTACGATGTCTTCGCGCCATGGGTTCGCGACTATCTGGACGCCAATGGGCAGTCCCTCGCTCGACGTCCCGGCACGAACGACGCCAGCGGGCCATCCCGTGACGTCGAAGACGTCTGTATAGCTCCCATCCGGAAACGGGTGATCGCCTGCCTTCGGTAGGGCGGGCGCCGGGTGCGGATTGACCGGCGACACGAGCACATCGTACTGAGCCATCTGCTGGAGCAGGCGACTACGGTGATCCTCGACCCGAACCAACTGGTCGTTCAGCGCTTGCGCCGAAACGTGAAAGTACTTGCTGCGCCACTCGCTGAACTCTTGCGCGGAGACGTCATTTGGATCGAGTTCCTTCAACCAGTTGTTCGCTACGTCCTCCGGCTTCGTCCCGGCGGCCCGTGTGATCTCTGTGATGAACGCGTAACCGCCGACGCTGAGCAGCCCGCCAACGATATCCGATGTGTCGGGAATGCCTTCCAAACGATCGCGCCGCACGTCCAGTCCTGCGTCCTCCAACAGTGCTTCGGTATTCCTCAATGCGGACTGCGTCTCCTCGTCCGGTTCCGAGACGCCATTGCTGATCATCACCGCACAGCGCAAGCCCTTCAATTCCACCCGTTCAGGGTTCGGGAAGGGAACGGGCGCAATCGTCGTATCGATCGAGTCCGGCCCCCAGATCACCGGTAGGATCAGACTGAGATCGGCGACCTTCCGTGCCATCGGTCCCACATGGCTCATGAAATCCATCAACCAACCCGGCGGCAGGCACAGTCCGGTCCTCGGTACGCTGCCGCTCGTCGGCTTGATACCGACGGTTCCACAGAAGTGCGAGGGCACGCGAATACTGCCGCCGAAATCCGTGCCGATGTCGAAACTCGTCAGACCGCAGGCTATGGCCGCGGCGGCCCCACCGCTGCTGCCTCCGGGAGATCGAGTCAGGTCATAAGGGTTTTTCGTGAAACCGTGAATCTTGTTGTAGGTCGAGAAACTCAGGGTGAATTCCGGCGTGTTGGTCTTACCCAGCAAAACGGCGCCGGCAGACTTCAACCTCCCGACCACGGTTGCGTCTTTGTTGGGCACGAAGCCCTTCCGCCCGAGGGTCCCCCACGTCGACGGAACCCCGGCGGTGTCGAAGCAATCCTTGATCGTCATCGGTACGCCGTGCAGCGGCCCGTCGCACTGGCCCTTGGCGAGCCTTGCGTCGGCTCGCCTTGCGGCGTGGATGGCGTCATCCGCCAGTGCTACTGCGGCGTTCAATGCAGGATTGATTTTTTCGATGCGGTGCAGGTACTCCTCGACCAGTTCCTCGCTGGTGATCTCGCCATCGCGGAGTCTGCGAGCAAGCGTCGACGCGGATTGAAACATGACTCTCCACCATGAGTACCGCAAAGGGCCGCTAGCGTACGCCGATTCCAAGCATTCTCACAGCGCGCAGGATCAAGATGAACCGAACAGAGATCCCCGCATCGCCCGACCTCGTTGCCCTTGATTCGGAAGAAATCACGGTCTGTGCCGTCGTGCTTGCAGTGCCTCCCGCGGAATCGCGACTCGTCCGTATTCACGCGGCGATCTCAGCCGCGTTCATCACGATCTGGCGCTGCGGGCAGGGGAGTGCGGAACCCGCAGATTCGATAGCGGATTTCATTTTCTCGGGCAGCTCGAAGCGGAGGTCCCAGTAGTCCTCAATGCGACACCACGGGCGCACGACGAGCCGAACCGAGGTGTCGCCGAAGTCGCTGGTAGCCACGCTGGGTTCGGGCGTTTCGAGCACGCGGTCTTCTCCGCGGAGTAAGGTCGCGATTGCCTCGCGCGCTGCAGCAATCGGCGAATCGACCGCGATCTCGATCTCGAGGTCCAGCCGGCGCGAGCCGTTGGTCGACCAGTTGCGAATCGATTGCTCTGCGACATGCGCGTTAGGAATTACGACGCGAATGTTGTCGCGTGTATCCAGCTGGGTCGAGAACACTCCCATCTCGACGACGAAACCGACGTCGTCGCCGATCTCGACGTAGTCACCGATTTTGTAGGGGCGAAAGATGAACATCATCACGCCCGAGGCGAGATTCGACAGGGAACCCTGCAATGCAAGCCCGATCGCCAGGCTCGATGCACCCAGCACCGTGATCAGCGACGCGGTTTCGATCCCCACGATGCCGCAGACCGAGATGAGTACGATCGAGAGGATCCCATAGTAGGCGAATTTGCCCAGGAAGCCTGCGAGTGATTCGTCGAGCGTCACCCCGGCACTGCGCCGGATCGCTCTCGCGCCGATTCGCGCGATGAATACCCCGGCTGCGAGAATCGCGATCCCGCCCAGTACTTTCAGGCTCCAGGCCGAGATGACCTGAATCAAACTTTGCAAGCTCTCGATCGATATGGCGTCCACTGGGACCTCCCGTTGTCCTGACATTGTGCTGACATGATCCTGCCACGGTCCTGCCACGGTCCTGTCACGGTCCTGTCACTGTGCTGACTCGGGGAGGTCGGGTTCGAGCGCCATGGCCCCGCGAGCGCGTGCTGCGAGTTTATCAGGAAACGTTTCCGGAGTGGAGATGCGGTTGCGTTTGACCTCGGTCGTAGAGTTTCGCATATGGAGTTTCGCATATGGAGTTTCGTACCTGGAAAGGAAGGCTGCGGATGACTCGGCGGGCCGGCGAACGAGATTGGTGCGCCGAACGAGAGAGCTAAAGCGAGAGTTGCGTCAGGACGAATACGCAGGCGTCGATCCGTTTTCCACTTCCTTCTTCTGGAGGCGCCAGAACATGCGCGACCGAAGCACCATTCTTGCAGGAATCGCCGTTCTTCTCCTTTGCCTGCTCGGCCCTGGAACGGCATTCGCTAGTGTGAAGTGCCAGTGCAACAACGGCACGCTCGCACACGCGATGAGCGCCGACTACGACGACTCCGATGTCGAGGACAGCTGCAACGATGCGTGCAGCTCATCAGGTGGTGGCAGGGTCTGGAACGTCGACACTGACGACGATGACAGCGGTAGCCTCACCGTTCGTCCGGGCAATCAAGCCCCTGTGAGACCCGTTCCCCGGCGCTGATTCGATACGGAGCTTGCTTGGGTCGGCACACGATTTCAGCTCCGGCGAGCTTCGCTGCCGACGCAGCTGAGCCCGCTACGACGCGACGCGAGCGGATGGACGACTTCGAGGGAAATCCCATCGACCTCGCGGTAAACAGGGATTTCTGCATCGGCCAGGTGTGCCAGGGTATCCAAACGCTCGCGTGGCACTGGAATCGACCCCGCTTGCCCTCATCGGGTGGGCCGTCGTCGCCGAGCCGTCACCACGCATTGCGTCGTCGGATCATCTCTTTTCCAGAAGAAGCTTCATTTTCGCGAGTGTCTCTTCGTGCGACTTGCGCGCCTGGTCGATGACGAAGCGGCGCAGAAGGCGAGGGGCTCGGACTGACACGCGTTCGACCAGCCGCGTACCCGAATCCGTATCCTGCAACGCGTAGACGGTGTGCAGGCGAACGCCCGGCGTTTGCCACGCGTGTCCGTGGACTTCGTGCTCGCTCACCGGCTCGAGCGCGGCAGTGTAGACCGTACGAAGCCGCAGCGGACCCAACGGAATCCGATCGACGACGCGGTAGCGACGTGCGCGCGGCACTGCGTCGCTCGGCGAGATCTCTTCGATCGATTCGATCAATGGATGGAGCGGAACGTAGTTGTGCAGGTCGCACAGAAATGCATACAGCCCGGTGCGGGGGATGCGAATCTCGATCTCCGCGACGAAGTCCGGGGACGGCATCCCGCTCACGTCTGCGCCTGTCTGGTTCGCGCCGTGGTCAGGTACGTCACTCCATACGTCACTCCCTACGTCACTCCATGTGTGAAAGGATCGCTACCCGATTTCCAGACCTTCCAACTCACCCGTCGCGCGCCAGTCTCGCAACAGCTGGAAGAACTGCATCGCGCCGCCGCCGAAGCTACCACCAAACCAGCCGGGCCCTGCATCGGGTTGGCCCTCGTTGTTGTAGTAGCCGGGTGTGCACCCGTCGAGGAAGCCGCCCGTCATTCCGCCCTGCTGGATCGTGCGAACCCAGCCGGCTTCGGCTTCTGCCGAGGCATCGATGCTCTTGAATTCATGGCTCAGGACGTGCCCGACCACGTAGGCGATGTGCTGGCTCTGCTCGTTGTATAGCTCGGTGAAGTTCGGGGTCACGCCGGACTGCATGCCGCCCAGGAAGAAGCAATTCGGAAAGCCACGGCTGAACATGCCGTGAAACGTCGAGACGCCGTCGGTCCATTTTTCCGTCAGCGTCAGCCCACCGCGACCCACGATTTCGCAACGCGCGCGTCGCGCGTAGTCGGTCCCTACTTCGAAGCCGGTCGCGTAGATCAGGCAATCGAGCGGGTACTCCGTGCCGTCGACCACGACGCCAGTCCGGGTAATGCGCTCGACTCCTTCCCCCTGCGTATCCACCAGTGTCACGTTCGGCCGATCGAACGTCGGCAGGTAGTTGTCGTGGAAGCAAGGTCGTTTGCAGAACTGCCGGTAGTAGGGTTTCAGCGATTCGGCGGTATCCGGGTCGCTGACGAAGGAATCCACACGAGCGCGGATCTGCTCCATCTTCTGAAAGTCCGCGAGCTCCACTTTCTTCGCGATTTCTTCCATCGAAGTTCCGAGGTCACCGCTGGCCGCCAACCCCGACAGGTTCCGGATAATGTCGGTCCAGCCGTCGCTGACCATGTCTTCTTCCGCAAAACCACCCGACACCAGTGTGCTGAAGTTGTCGATTCGCTTCTGCTGCCAGCCAGGCTCCAGGCTCTCCGCCCATTTCGGGTCGGTCGGCTGATTGCCACGCACGTCGATCGACGACGGCGTGCGCTGAAACACGTAGAGGTGTTCGGCTACCTCGCCGAGATGCGGGATGCTCTGGACCGATGTTGCGCCGGTGCCGATCACTCCGACGCGTTTGTCGGCGAGCCGTGTCAGCTTTCCGTTCGTGTCGCCACCTGTGTAGCCGTAGTCCCAGCGACTGGTGTGAAAGGAACGTCCCTCGAACGAATCGATGCCGGGGATGCCCGGCAGCTTCGGTCGACTCAACGGGCCGTTCGCGACGATTGCGAAGCGCGCCTTCATTCGGTCGTCGCGGTTGGTGGACAGAATCCATCGGGACTCACTTTCGTCCCAGCGCATTTCGGTCACCTGGGTCCGGAAGCACGCGTTGCCGTACAGGTCGAAGTGCTTCGCGATCGCTTGCGCGTGCGCGAAGATCTCCGGCCCATGCGCGTACTTTTCGGTGGGGATGTACGCGAGTTCTTCGAGCAGCGGCAGGTAGATGTACGACTCGATATCGCACTGCACGCCGGGGTAGCGGTTCCAGTACCAGGTTCCGCCGACGTCGCCTCCGGTTTCGATCAGGCGGATGCTATCGACACCGGCCTGGCGTAAGCGCGCGCCGGTGCACAGGCCACTGAAACCGGCGCCGATGATCGCAACGTCGATTTCGTCCGTCAGCGGCTCGCGCGAAAATCCGGGTTCGACATAGGGATCGTCGAGAAAGTGAGCGACATCGCCTGCGACCTCCATGTACTGGTTGTTGCCGTCGGCCCGAAGGCGCTTGTCGCGCTCGCGGTGGTATTTCGCCCGCAACGCATCGGGATCGAAACCCAGCTCTGCCGGGTTCGGTTGCGCGGGTGCATCGACCGCCATCTACAGCTCCTCCAACAGCGTCGACGCTAGCCGCGCCGCCTTGCCATCTTTTCCCAGACCATCTCCGGTGCCTGGTCGATGCCGAGCAACGTGAGCGGATGCTCGCGATCGACATGGCCCATGACGTTTTTGTACATCGAGTATCCGATCAGCTCCTGGAGCTTTCGCGGATACTCGGCGACGACTTCGCGCGGTGTTCCGAGCATCAGATTCTGCTGCTGCCGACACCACCCGGCCACATACTGAATCGACAGGCCGTAGCGTTGCATGTCGGCCGTCGTATTGGCGCCGCCGCCGTGCCAGATGGACCCATGCAGGAACAGGGCGCTGCCCGCGGGCATCTCGGCGGCGATGCTCTCGTGGACTTCGCCCGGCCGCGGCATCTCGGGCCTGCGGTGCGACGCGGGAACGAGCCGTGTGGCGCCGGTCTCGGGCCGGAAGTCACTGAGCGCCCACAGCGTCGTGAGCAGTGTCGCGGGCTGCGGGCGCGGAAGCGTGATCATGCCGTCATCGGCGTGCAGCAGTTGCGGGGTTTCGCCGGGATCGATGTGCATCGAGGTCGTGCCGGACAGCAGGAACCCCTCGCCGAGGATAGCCTCCACCAGCTGGAGGACTTTGTCGTCGATCACGAGGTCGCGGAAGCTCGCGCCCCGCGCAATCAAGTTGAAGATGCGACGCGTATGGAAGCCCTCGAAGTCGTTCGCCCCATACGCGATCCCGTGGTCGACTTCGACGCGGTCGATGTCCGCCACGAGCGCGCGGCAACGTTCGAGGTCGATCAGGTCGGTGACGATCGCGTAGCCCACCGACTCGACTGCGTCGGCGACGCGGCGGTCGAGGTCGTCGTCTTCCGCAGAGAACCGCGTGTTCGAAGAAGTCGGCGTGGTGGGATGGCTCGCCATGGGCTAACGCTAGCGCCGTGCCCAAGCAAGCAAAAGCCAAGCAAACAAGAGCCAAGCAGACAAAAGCCAAGCAGACAAGACCCGGGCAAACGGCCAAGCAGACAAAGCCGTCGTTCGAAGCGCTGCGGCCGCGCGACGCGGAACTCCTCGACAACCCGGTCTGGCATGCGCTGCACGGCCCACTCGAGCGCTTTGCCGAAAGGCGCGCGGCGGGTGGTCGGGCGTGTCGCTTCGATCCCGAGGTGTCGCCGTTTGCTGGGGTGGATCGCGTCGACGAGCGGGCTTGGGCTGCGCTCGCAGACCTCGTCGGGCGCGCCGGAATCGCGGTCCTGTTTCGCGACGAAGTACCCGCATCGCCCGAGGGATGGACCGAGCTGTTTCGGATCGCTGGTTACCAGATGATCGCCCGCGATCTACCCGATGCCCCCAAGCTCGACGTCAGGCCGTTAGGCCCCGCGGATGCCGATGAGATCATGGAGCTGATCGCGTTGACCGAGCCCGGTCCCTTCCATCCTCGCACCCTCGAACTCGGAACCTACGTCGGCGTCCACCAGGCGGGTCGCCTCGTCGCGATGGCAGGGCAACGCTTTCAAGTGCCGGGTTGGTGCGAAATCTCGGCGGTGTGCGCGCATCCGGATGTGCAACGTCAGGGACTCGGCACAGCGCTGACGCTCTTTCTGGCCGCACTCATCCGCGAGCAAGGCAACCGGGCGCTGCTTCATGTGGTCGACACCAACGAGAAGGCGATCAGCCTCTACAAGAAGCTGGGCTTCGAGATCCGGCGCAAGGTCGCAGTGGTTGGCAACCAATGGCAGGCGCCGGCTCGGGGGTAGCGGGGCGCGGCAGCAGAATCCCGTATGCCGCCGCGTGGTCATAGGGGATCCAGTCGCAGAAAATACCGGGGCGGAAACCCGGTCAGCACGCGGAATGCCATGCCAAGACTGTTGTCGGAATCGACGCGGTCGTGTTCCTCGCCGGTGACCGGCACGGCCTGATACGCCGCTTCCTGTCCATCCATTTCGACTCGAACAGTCGGGTTCGACAACGCGTTTTCGTACCAGGCGCGCGGCCAGTGGTTCGCCGCAACGTAGAGCCGGCCGCCACTGTCGAGACGGGAAACGACCCGTTCTCCCGAGTCGCCGCCGCTGTCTGCCGTGGTAATCACCAGCGTGTTTCCGCCGGCGGGTTGGAAGAAGCCAATCATGGATTCGAATGCAGCGACGATTCCAACGTAGACACAAAACGATATCGCGAGAATTTTGACGGCCTTCATTCCTATCCTCCTTACCTGATTGTTGGGAGTTGATTCGTTGCGAGTCGATTCGTTGGGAACACCACCACCAGCTTCAAAGACTTCGCGATGCCCATGTGTTGTGCGTCGTCAGTGGGCTCGGCTTACTGCCCGGCGAGTTCTTCGAAATGCGAGCGAAGGCTGTGTTTGCCGTTCTGCGGAGCGACGCCGTCGATCTCGCCAGCGGTGACGATGAAATCCGCCAAGTCTCCGAACTGGGTGCTGAGCAACCCGATCAAGCGTACTCCGCCGCGCGCCAGCCACATCGGGATGTGGGTGAGCTTTGCAGGCTTGCCGAGTACCTCGAAGGCCAGCTCGGCCGCTTCGCACTGGGTGTACACATCCGGGCCACCCACTCCGTGATCGATTGCCTTGGACGTCACCGACTCCACCGCCACGCGTGCGACGTCCGCGCCGTGTACCGGGTTGAAGCGGTTGTTTCCCGGTCCAACGATGAGGGCACGGCCGCGCTTCGCCATATCCATCAGCGCGCCCATGTCAGAAAAATAGCCGGATGGCCGCACCACCGCGTAGTCGAGCGGGGAGTTTGCGAGATCCCCGACCACGCGTTCGTGGGCACGTGTGATGGCCAGGTCGGCGATTTCCTCCGGGCCCCACATCGAGACGTAGATGAATTTGTTGACACCAGCGCGCTCGGCCTGGTCGATGAGGTTTCGGTTTGCCTGGTAGTCGACCTGCTCGAAGCTCAACCTGTCGCGTTGGCGCGAAATGCCCACACTGGAGAACACCACTTCGGCGTCGCCCATGACACCTTCGAGCGTCTCGGGTTTGGTGACTTCCGCGACGACGACCTCGTCGCAGTATTCACGGACGCCCGAAGCGTGGAAGGGACCCCGCTGTGCCAGGCGTCTCTCGTCACGTGTGATCGCGCGCACCCGGTAGCCCGCCTGTTGAAACGCGATGACCGCGAACTTTCCGATGTAACCCGTTGCGCCGGCGACGACTGCGGTTCCTCTGTCCATGGGGAGGAGGTATACGACGTTTCGTTCAGGACGTCGAATGCTGCTGTCCCTTGGGATTTCCGCACAAGGCGTGGTTCGGAAGTGTCATGCACGGCTGCTCAACTCGAACTGGCGTAGACCCGATCAGAGAGCCAGGACTCGATCGAAGAAGAGCATGAGCGAAGAGCGCGTATTCGAAATGCTTTGGGACTGCGCGTACTGCGGTACCCGCAAGTTGCTGGGATTGTCCCATCGCCATTGCCCGGCGTGTGGCGGAGCGCAGGACCCCTCGTCTCGCTATTTCCCTGAAGCGGCCGACAAGCTGGCGGTCGGGGATCACGAATTCTCCGGTGCCGATCGCCTGTGTGGCGCCTGCGGCGCCCCGTCTGCTGCAGTCGCGAGTCACTGCGCTGGATGTGGGGCTGCGCTCGATGCTGCACGGGAGGTGGCCAGACAGCCCGACGTTGTTTCGAACGCTGATGCAACGTCACGTGCCAACGATGAAACCCCGCGAACGGTGCCGGCTTCCACCCCCTCGCGTTGGCGCTGGCCGGCGCTGGCCATCGGGGTGGCTGCGATCGCGATCGGGTTGAACCTCGTGTATTTCGAGCAGGACGTCAGCATCGAGCTGCGCGGTCACAGCTGGGAGCGCGCGATCGAGATCGAGCGCTTCGATGCAGTCGAGCAGAGCGACTGGTGCGATGCGATGCCGCGCGACGCCTATTCGGTTCGGCGCTCGAGCGAAGTGCGATCGCACCGCAAGCAGCCGGACGGAGAAGTGTGCTCGACCCAGAAGAGTGATCGGGGCGATGGAACATTTCGCGAATTCGAAACCTGCCAGACGCGATACAAAGACGTTGCGGTGCACGACGACCAATGCCGGTACAGCGTCGACCGTTGGACGACACATCGCTGGGTCGAAGCGAGCCAGCGCGGGCAGCGTCCCGCGCCGGCCTGGCCCGAGGTGACGCTGGCCGATAGCGGTGAGTGCCGGGGTTGCGAACGCGCGGGCAACAGACGAGAGGCGTACCACCTCGAGTTCGAATTCGACGGCGAAATCGCCGATTGCAGTGTCGCGTTGGCTGTTTGGGAGAAATCTTCAGCGGGACAACGCTGGGCGGGGCAAGCCGGCGCCTTCCTTTCGGACCTGCGCTGCGGGAGCCTGGCCCCGATCCGGTAGTCGACTGCTAGCATCGAAGCCGATGTCGATGCCTGACGAAGCGGTCGCCGTCCCGATCACGATCGGGGGTGCGTGCGACGAGCGATTTCAACCCGTGCGCGAAGCGCTCGCCGAGAACTTCGCAACCGATGACGAGTGGGGAGCCTCGGTCGCCGTCTTCGTCGCAGGGCGCAAGGTCATCGACCTCTGGGGCGGCCATGTGGACTCTGCCAAGTCTCGACCCTGGCAACGCGACACGCTCGTCAACGCTTATTCGGTCGGCAAGGGAATTCTGTCGCTGTTGGCGGTCGGCTGTGCGGAGACCGGTGAACTGGATCTCGATGCGAAGGTGTCCTCGCTGTGGCCCGAGTTTTCGGCCCACGGCAAAGGACACCTGACGGTTCGCTCGCTGCTCGCGCACCGCTCGGGTCTTCCCGGCGTGCGAACGTTGCTGCCGCCCGAAGCCAAATACGACTGGACGCGCATGTGCGACGAACTGGCCGGGCAGGCGCCGTTTTGGGAGCCGGATTCCGATCACGGTTATCACGTCAATACGCAGGGCTTCCTGGTCGGTGAAGTCATTCGTCGCGCGACCGGCACGCCGGTCGGCGAACTGCTGCAACAACGCATCGCACGGCCGCTGGGTGCGGACTACTTCTTCGGGCTGCCTGCCGGCCTGCATGGCCGGGTATCTCGCGTGTTCGCTCCGGATGTGGCAGTTGACACACCCGAGCGTTGGGCGATGGCGTTTCCGCCCACGGGCGACGCCGCGCACGACGAGATGATCTGGCGCAGCTATTTCAACCCGGCCGGGATCAGCGGAATCGGCAGTGTGAACACGAAAGAGTGGCGCGAGGCAGTCATTCCATCAACCAACGGTCACGGCAACGCGCGCGCGGTCGCGACGATCTACTCGGCCTACCTGGACGGCAAAGTGAACGGCCGCCGCTGGGTCGGGCCCGGGCTGAGGGCCGAAGCCGCCCGGCCGCACTCGAGTGGCGCTGATCGCGTCCTTGGCAAGCCTTCGAGTTTCGGTCTCGGGCTTCAGCTCGCACAGCCTTCGCGTCCAATCGGTCCGAACGCCGATAGCTTCGGTCACTTCGGCTACGGGGGGTCGCTCGGAATGGCCGACCCCGAGGCAAAGGTCGCGTTCGCGTACATCACGAACCATCCCGGCCAACGCTGGCAGACCACGCGCACGATGCGCGTACTCGATTGCGTCTATGCGTGTCTGTGAGATGGGGTCGATATTGCGCTGGGCACCGACCCGATGCAGGCCTGTGGTGAGCGCCACGTAGCGCGAGGCCGTCCACACTTCATCGCTGATTGTGCAGCCGGTGTATTGAACGTGAATGTGCTCGAAGTTCCGAAAGGGCTCGTCATCCGGATGGGGAATTGCCACCGCTCGTCTTGGGCCGGTGCGGCGCGGTCATCGGTTCAGCCGCAGCCGGCGAAGCAGAACTCCGTCATTGCGTTGAGCACGTCGGCGCGTTCCCACTGCAGGAAGTGGCCACACTCCGGGACGAACACCGGACCGACCCGGTCCGGGAACGCGATCTCGCAACGCTTCGGGAAGTCCTTGGGAACGACCTGGTCGTCAGGGCCGTACAGGATCAGTGTCTTGACCTCGACAGCTTGGGCGAGCAGGGGTGGCTGGACCAGTCCAACTCGGACGGGACCATCGGGGCGATCGAATTAAAGAAGATCATCCGGTCGACGAACCCCGGGAAGCGGTTCGCCATGTCGCAGATCACCACACCACCCACATCGCCGCCGAGCAGCCCGCAGCGCTCGTGTCCGAGCACATCGTGTACCAGCGCATAGAGATCGCGCGAATACAGCGCCAGGTCGTAGGCGTCGTCGTCGCAGAGGTCCGAAGCGCCGTAGCCGCGAAGATCGGGGACGATCACCTCGTATCCGGCTCGGACCAATGGCTCGATGTTCCGCCACCAGATTCGCTTGCTCTCCGGGTAGCCGTGCACCAACAACAGCGGGTAGCCGCCGACCCCTTCGCGCACGTAGCCGAGCTGGATCCCCGGCGCCACGCGCACGGTGAATCGCGAAATCGTCACGATCCGGTGTCGCGGGTTGCGGGGGTCGCGGTGCGGCCACCAGGTTCCTCCTATTCGGTTTCTAACGCAGGCGCCCGTCGGACTCAACCCAGCGCGCTCGGCGCCACGCGATTCACATCGTGTTCGAAGCAGCGATGGCGCTGCGCCGTTCCATCAGCCGCTCGGAGCCAAAGCCAAGTCCGGCCAGGAAACGAGCCATTGCCGCCGCGGACTCGAGCTCGCTGAGGTTGGGGCAGTGCCCTCGACGCGGAATCGTTGCCGCTACCAACGAGGAGGATCGCGGGGCTATGCTCGCCGCACGCAGAACGACGGGAATTTTCGAAGGCAACCGCCAGGGAGATGGGCTTGTGACGAACCACGTGGACGGCAGGGTGATTGTCATTACCGGTGCGGCGGGAGGCTTTGGTCGGCTCGTGGCCGAGCGGGTTGCGGCTCTTGGCGGACGAGTCGTTGCGGCCGATGTGAACGAGCCCGAGCTGAAGCGAACGATCGATTCGATCGCGGGGCAGGGCGGAAGTGCGTTGGCGGTCGTCGCAGACGTGACCGACCGCCGCCAGATGACCCACCTCGCCGCCCGCGCAGTCGAGAGGTTCGGCGCAATCGATGTGATGGTCAACAACGCGGGCGTGATGCCGCTGGCGCTGTATGCCGATCACGCAGTGGCAGCGGATGCCTGGGATCGCTGTATCGACATCAATTTCAAGGGCGTGCTCCACGGCATCATCGCGGTACACGATCAGATGATCGCCCAGCGACGCGGCCACATCGTGAATATTTCGTCCATCTACGGAAACTACCCGGTGGCCGGAGCCGCTGTGTACGGCGCCACCAAGGCTGCCGTGAACGTGCTTTCGGAAGCGCTGCGCCAGGAGTCCCAGGGACGCATCAAGGTCACGACGATCCGACCCACAGGCGTGCCGGGTACCGGCCTCGGAGCGGGCGTGATCAACCCGGCTGCTTTCGAGGGAATCCTCGGCGCGAACAAGGACAGCTTCATGCAGAAGATCGGTGCCGTGCTCACCGGCACAGCGGAACCCGAGCTCACGGATCCCGACGACCCGCGCTATTTCGCTCTTTCCCCGGAGCTGCTGGCCGACCAGGTCGTGTTTGCGATCAATCAGCCGTGGGGTGTGTCGATCAGCGACCTGACGGTCCGCGCGACCGGAGATGGCTACGTGATCTGAGTCGCAACGCAGTATCCCGCGAAAGGTGCGTGATATCTTCGCGCCAGTGACCCCTGGCGGAGTTCGCGTCACGGCCCGGGCGTTATCGCCAGGCGCCGACCAGAAGCGCTCGCTTCGAGGCACCCCCTATGCGCATGTCGCACTCACGCCCAGGCAGGCCGTACGTGTCAATTCGGCGCTGGCGGCTCGCAGGTCGCCAGCCTCATTGCTGAGCCGCGCCAAAACGGCCTGGCCCAACGGCCAAGCTGATCCACCGACCCCGACTAGAAGACGCGATAGCGACTCTGAATGTGCAGCTGACGCTGCCGGATTCGCTCGCGGCGTTCCAAACGACTCACTTCCCGCACGCCCTTGGGTAGATGCTCGCGGATCTGCGAAAACGACACCTTCTTCGCGAGGATTGTCGGCCAGTCCGATTTCGGGGGTGTCTTCGAGTAGGCCCATCGCGGTACCAGGTAGCCTTCGCGATGCCCGGTGGTGTCGACCCAATTCGGTACACCCGGGTCTCGATGTGCGACCACCCAGCGCAGCACGCCGTCTTCATCGATTTCCATCTGCATGCCATTCAAGCTGCTCTGGTGGTTTGCGAAGTCGTGAGACTCGCCCCAAAGACTGGAAAGATGAAAGCCGATGTACTGTGGTTGGACTTTGATGCGACTCTCGATGACCAGCGCCTCGTCTTCCTCTAGCTCGTAGACACCGCCAGCGTAGATATTCGTGCTCTGACCTCCGCCTGTCTCGCGGGCCGCCGCGTTGGGTTCGTTGAACTTGTTGCGCGGCATGAAACGCTCGCTGTCGTCGCTGGCCATGCCGCCCGGGCGTTTGCCGTACGTCTCGAGCAGGATCGCGTAGAACTGGTTCCAGAAGTGCATCTGCCCGCGCACCAATTCGCCGCAGCGTGTCAGCTCGTCGACGGCGCGAGAGGGCGCATAGGTGGGCGACGAGTCGCCCGAATGATCCAGCGGTTCGATCGTCAGCGCGACCGCGTCTTCGCGTTCCCAGTCGTAGAAGAGCTGCCGACCGCTCAGATAATCGGCATAGCGATCGGGGCCCTTCACAACACCGGTCGGATCGGCTTGGCCGCTGCTGCGACGGGTGGCGATGAAGTTCCCCGGGTAGCCAGCGGGCTTCTGTGGTGCGAGCAGAATTTCGAAGTGTCCGTCGGCGTCGACTTCGATCTCACTGGAGTCGAGCTTGCCCGTATTCGCTTTGATACCCGGCCGCAATTCGGCGAGGCTGCCGGTATCGCCCGCCAATGGCCCCTGGCTGACTTCGAAGATCACATATTGCGGCGCCAGGCGGCCGGCTTCTGCTCGCGCATCGCCCCGCCAATGCAGCTGGTCGGCGGCGCGACCGCGGATGAGGTAGCTCTGGCGTCCGTCGATTTGCGCTTGAAAGTAGATCGCATCGGCGTTGTCGATGGTGGCCTTGTTGACGATAGACAGCGCATGCCGGATGAACGGGTGGTTGACGTCGGCATGGAACGCGCGCTCGACCGCACTGTGGACGAAACCGAGCAGATATCGATAGCCCTCGGCGAGATTTCGGTCGTTGCCCGGCGCCGGCAGCAACTGTGGCTGATCGATCGCGTCACGAGCGCGCTCGAACTCGGCGATCATCCCGTCCCAAGCTTCGCGAAGCTGCTCGCGGGTCTCGTCTGCCATCTAGTGGCACATCCGGAAAGTTCTGGTACATGCTGACAAAGGGATCACCGTCGCGTTGTCCGACGGAGAAGAGCGTTCTGTCGGCTTCAATCATGGGTACCGAAACTTGGCGGGTGTTGCACTAGTGGTTCTCCTTTTGATCAGACCCACCGTTTCGCCCACTTTGTGCCGCGGTACCCAGAGGCGTCTGCGGCATTCCGTCGTCGTCCCAGCCGAAGCGATCGAATAGCTCTGCCAGCTCAGAACGAATCGCGTCGGCTTCCAAGCCGAATTCCTCGAGGCTGTAGCGATGGTCGCTCTTGTGTTCGCGCGCTCGCGTGCCCTGAGCCAGCAGGACCTCGCGGTATGCGGGCGATAGCTCGAAGCCCAGGTCGCGATACACCCGCTCGATCGCACCGGCAGGGTCGCTTGCGAGGTCGCGATAGTCGACCACGGAGTGGGGGACTTCGGGCATCCGCGCCAGAACCTCGAGGGGATGCTTGTAGGTATGGAAGGACTGGTTGCCGAGGAAGGCCAAGCACCGCTGTTGCCGGTCCTCCTCCCAAGCGAGGCGCTTCCAGCCGGAACGCATCAGTTTCAGCAGGCTCGGGATCGTTTCGTACGGATTGCGGATGGGTACCACGATGCGAGCGTCGGGGAAGGTTTCGATCAACGCCTCGACCCGGCCCGCGAACACGGGGTTCTTGCTCAGATGAATCTTGTCGCTGCCGTTCAAGTACAGCTGACGACGCACACAATCGCGATAGAAGCGCATCAGACGCTTGCGCTTCTTTTCGGGCCACTTGTCGACATAGTAGAAATCGAGATCGCCCATATACGGCATCTTCGTGATCCAGTAACCCGACGCGAGCGAGTAGTACAAGACGATGTCGTCTTCTTCCAGGTTCGTGATGCCCATGTCGTGGATGCCACGCATCGCTGCGTAGTGGCGCTCGTTCCAGGCCGCAACGCGCCGTTCGAGGTGACCGCCGAGCTTTCGGTCGAGCGCCGCCACGCGACGGATCAGCCACTTCTGAAGCAACGAGGGAAAGTACATTTCGTAGAGCATGAAGGAACTGAATCGCCCCTCGTCCTGGCTCATCAGGCGATGGGTCAGTGTGGTGCCGCTGCGCGCATGGCCGACGACAAAGACGGGTTTCACGATCTGCGTGCGCCACAAGCCGGGGAACAGCAGCCCGTCGAGGAAGAAGCAGATCGCGTGAAAGGTCGAAACCGGCGGGATCCAAAGCAGCAGGATCATCAGAAAGTAGACCCGTACCGGCGCACTGGGCTCGTTCCAGGCGAGGCGAATCATCTTCCGGTAGTTCTGAAAATCGAACAGAAAGATCACAGCAAGCTCACAACAGGTTCACAACGGGTTCACAAGATCACCGCATCCACGTCGGCTGGCATGAAGGCGTCGCCGATGATCGTCTGGCCATCGAGCGAACGCACCGGGCGCGCGACGCGGTGAAGCAGTTCGCGGCTCAGCAATACCTGCCCGACGTGGCGTCCGGTGCAGAGTTCCAGCGCGGCCTCGACCATGACTTCGATCGATTCGGCCATGTCCGGATTATTCTTCGCGATATGGCCGATGAAGCGCGCGGCTTCTTGCGTCAATACGATCGAGACCGGAGCGAGAACATTCACGAACACACCATCGCTGGCGACTTCGTGCGCGAGTCCCTGCATGTAGCGATCGAGGGCCGCCTTGGTGGCTCCATAGGCGGTGATGATATGAGCCGCGTCCCGGGTATCGCGATACGGGACGGCCGGCTGCCGGTCGGAAGCGCTACCGATGCTGAGCACCCAGCCGCTACCTCGCTTGCGCATGCCCGGGAGCACCTGCTGCGCCAAGTCGACCGGAGCGTGCAGGTTGACCTCGAGCATCTTTCGACGGTCTGCGAGCGTCGATTGGCTCGGCATCGCCCATGCACCCATCGCGGCATTGTTCACCAGGATATCGAGGGGCCCAAAGGCGGCTTCCGCGCGCGCAACGAGATCCGCTCGGGCATCGCCGTCGAGCAGATCCGCGATGGCGGTGGCAACGTTGCCGCCGTCACGTCGAATTTCTTCGGCGCTCTCGTCGAGGGTGCCCGCGAGATTGCCATGGCGCCCAGGCCGAGATGCGCAGAGCACGACATTGGCTCCCTCGGCTGCGAGGCGCTTTGCGATCGCCCGGCCGATTCCCCGGCTAGCGCCGGTGACGAGTGCATTCTTGCCTTCACAGCATCCCATTGCGTCTCCTGTGTGGGCTGGAATCATTTGCCTCGAGACAACGGGCTGTTGAAAAAGACCTGTTGAAAATGGCTTGAATTGACACGCGCCGCTGTCGGAAACAGGTCATGGGGTCCGAAGGCCACATCAGGTCGTGACCGAGCCCCCGTTCAACTGGATGGTCTGTCCTGTCATCCAGCTGGCTTCGTCAGAAGCCAGATACACGCAGCAAGCGCCGATCTCGTCCGGATCTCCGGCACGACCCACGGGCACCGTCGACGCCACCATCGGCAGCATCTCTTCGGGAATGTTGTTCATGACACCGAGTGCAATGCAGTTCACTGTGACGCCATCGCGCGCGATCTCGAGAGCGAGGTTGCGCATGAAGCCGAGCCCGCCGCCCTTGCCAGCCCCGTAGGCCGATACGCCGATCGGTGATCCGGCCGTTGCCGCTCCCGAGGAGATCGTAATCAGACGACCGAATCCGCGCTCGCACATACCATCAATCAACGCCTTGCAGCAGTTCAGAACCCCGTAGAGGTTTACGTCGATGTAGGGCGTCCAATCGGCAGGCTCGGTGTCGCGGAACCGCGTCATCGCCATGTTGGCGGGTACGCCCGCGTTGTTGACGAGCACATCGATGGGACCGAACTCGGCCTCGATCGCGTTTGTGGCTGCGACGACGCCCGCGTAGTTCGCGACGTCGAATTCGAAGCCCGAGGCGCGTCCGCCCGCCGCGACGATGGCACAGACCGTTGTCGCCGCGCGATTGGCGTGCAGGTCGTTTACCGCGACCGCCGCACCCTGGCGCGCGAGCTGACGTGCAATACCCGCGCCTACTCCCTGGCCGGCCCCGGTTACCAGAGCCACTCTTCCGGTCAATTCGAACATGCATCCTCCGTCTGAATTTCCCGATGTCCGACGGGTTCGCATCCAGCCAGCGATCCCTGAGCGGGTTCGGGATCACGATCTCGGCGGCACGCTTTCGGGCAGCATGATAACGCGCGCTCCGCAGATTCCGGGAGATAGTCGTGGGCCCCCTCTGCTCGCGTGGTAGTCTGATCGCACGCATCGCATCGGCCCCATAGCATTGCACGGTGATCGACACAGGAGCACACCCAATGGGTGGAAGAGATGAGTGATGGGTGATGAAAACCCGCTCCAAGGACAAGTCGCCCTCGTAACCGGAGCGACGCGGGGCATCGTAATGGCCAGGTAATGGTTGGGTAATGGCTGGGTAATGGCTAGGTAATCGTCACGCAATTGAAAGTGACGCTGATGGACGCTCGCGCCACGGCAAGGGAGAGCTGAAGCGATGGACGAGATGCTCATCTTCGGGGGCAGCGCCAGTCCGAAGTTGGCGGGCAATATCTGCGCCTACCTGGGCGTTCCGGTGGGTGCGGGCGAGGTATTGCGCTTTTCGGAGGGGAACCTTTTTGTTCGCATCCAGGAGAACGTGCGCGGCCGGCGTGTCTATCTGATCCAGTCGACAGCCTTTCCCACCAACGACAATTTCATGGAACTGCTGTTCTGGGTCGATGCCTTCAAGCGTGCCAGCGCCGATCAGGTGACGGTCGTGATGCCTTATTTCAGCTACGCGAAAGGGGACAAGAAAGACGAGCCGCGTGTGTCGATTCGGGCTCGCGTCTGCGCGGACGCCATCGAAGTCACAGGTGCGGACCGCGTCGTAACGATGGACCTTCACGCGCCGCAGATAGCGGGCTTCTTCCGGATTCCCGCTGACGATCTCTACGCGATGCCGGTTCTGTGTGAAGCGATCCGGAAGCGAGAGCTTTCCGACCTCATCGTCGTTTCGCCCGACACCGGCTTCGTGAAGTCGGCGCGGCGCTATGCGACGCAGCTGGGGTGCTCGATCGCGATTGCGACCAAGGAGCGCAAGGCACACGACGAACGAGCGGAAGTGATGGAGTTGATTGGTAGTGTCGAGGGCAAGACTGCGCTGATCGTCGACGATTTCACGATCTCTGGCGGCACGCTGGCAGAGGCCGCGAAGGTTCTCATCGACAAAGGCGCCCAAAGCGTCCTCGCCGCGGTGACACACGGTGTGTTCACCGAAGGGTCGATGGAACGGATCGAACAGAGCGCCATTGAGTGCCTGTTCGTCACGGATTCCATCGAGACTGCGCCCGTAGCATTCTGCGACAAGGTGGAGATCGTGTCAGTGGCGCCCCTGTTCGGCGAGGCGATTCGCCGTATTCACCAGCGAGAGAGCATCAGCGTGTTGTTTCCCGATTGAAATCCGACCGGGCGCGATCAGGGCAGCTGCGAGCTGTCGAGCTCGATCATCTCGAGGTCGTCCCAGAACTTCCCGCCGCGGCCCATCGACCACAAGCCGGGAGATCCGGAGAAATAGGCAGCGTCTGCGGGTGCCAGGCAGTCGATCTGCCACGGCTCAGGCTCTGGCTCGTCCACGGCCCACAGCTTGGCGCGAAGTCGCGTACTCATTTCAGCGTCGAAGGCCTGGAATCGGAATGCATACCAGGTGTCCGCTTTCGGCTGCACCGATGTCGTGGTGGCGCCCTGACACATGGCTTCGCCGCCGTCCGGGTGGTTGGCCAGGTGGAAGGGTTCGGTGCCGTTGTGTCGGAGACGGTAATAGCTGTCTGAAGACGGATAGTCGCTGTATAGGGTGACGCCGATGCCGGATGCGGCGCGCTTGATCAACATGCGACCCCGGAACTCGTAGTCGAACCATTTGACGCTGTTCTGTGCCACGAAGTGCGAGTGGATATTCGTCCGCTTCGACGTAGTTCCGAATACGTGGTCGCCATCGGCGAGTTCGAAGACCGCAAAGTCGTCGCCTTCCGCGAGGGAGTTGCTGTTTCGGGTGTCGAGCCAGCCCGGCGGGTTCTCGCCCGCTGCGACGTCTTCGAAGTCGAACAGAAGCCGACCGAAGTCGCCAATCGGAGGCCGATCAGTGGGCGGCGTCTCTTGATCAGGATCGGGCTGAGGCTCTTCACCCGGATCAGGCTGAGGCTCTTCATCAGGATCAGGCTGAGGCTCTTCATCGGGCGGCGGCTGTTCCGCGGGCGGGGGCGGCAATAGCGTTCCTCTACATATGCCAGCGCCGCACGAATCATTCAGCGTATCGATGTCTGCGTCATCGCAATGGCTGCCGTCCGGCATCGGCTCGGACTCGCAACCGCGTGTCGGATCGCAGCGACCGATCAGGCAGGCGCCCGGGTCGGGACAGGCGAGCGCCGCACCCGCGGTACACACGCCGTCGAAGCAGGTGTCAGCGGTGGTACAGAAATCGCCCACACCGCATACGGTGCCGTTGGCGATCGGCTCGATTGCACAGCCGGCGGATGCGTCGCATGTCGTTACCCGACAGGCCCCCGGATCAGCGCACTCCAGTGGCGAGCCATCGAAGCAAGCTCCGTCGACACAGCGCTCCACTCCCGTGCAGGCGTCCGCGTCGCCGCAGTCCGCATCGGACACACACTCCGGCACGTCGGCCGGCGGAATTTCGCTCGCGGGCTGCAGAGGAACCACCGCGAGGTCGTCCCAATACTTCTCACCCGATCCCATCGACCACACACCCGGTGCTCCACCCAAGCGCCGGGTGGCGCTGGCATCCAGGCAGTCTGCCAGCCAGTTCCCGGGCTCCGCGCTGCCTTCCGACCAGACCTTGGCCTGCAGACGCGTCCCCTCGCCAGCGTCGAAAGCCCGGAATCGGAAGCTGTACCAGACATTGGCGGCCGGTGAGACGCCCGTCTCTGTGTCGCCCACACAGGCGTCGAGGTCGCCGCCGTGAAGCGCGAAGTGAAACGACCCCGAATCGAAACGACGCAGTCGGTAGTAGGCGTCGGCACGTGGATAGTCGCTATACAGGGTGATTCCGATTCCCGCTGTCGCATTCGCCACACGCATACGCCCGTTGACTTCGTAACCGGACCAGCGGTCGCTATTTGCGATGAAGTGCGAGTGGATGTTGGTCGACTCCGACCTCGTTGTGAACACCTTGTTGCCGTCCGACAACGCCATGACGTCGAACAGGTTGGCCTCGCTGAGCGAGTTGAATGCCCCCGTGTCGAACCAGCCCGGCGGGTCCTGGCCGATTTCCGTGAGATCGAACGACAGCGTGATGGGCTCGGGGCTCGTGTAGTCGGTCGGTACGCGTGCCTCCACGACATTGCCGTAGCAGGCGCCCGCTTCACAGCGGTCGCCTTCGGTAGTCGCGTCGCCGTCATTACACACGGTTCCGTTTGGCACAGGATCAGCCGCGCAACCGCTCACAGGGTCGCAGCGACCGACGTTGCACGGATCGGAATTGCCGCACTGAAGCGGCGTACCGACGCTGCAGAACCCGAGGTTGCAGCGCTCTTCGCCGTTGCAGGCGGTGCCGTCGTAGCAGTCCGAATCGGATGTGCAGGACTCAGGCAGATCGCGAAACAGCTGATTGGAGGGCGGCGATGCGCGGCCGGCTCCGTCGTAGGCGGTCATCACCACCCACGCAGGACCGCTGATCAGATTCTCGAGCGGGTGACTCGCTATGCCTGCGATCACCGTGAAGTCGCTGCCGATATCGACAATCCGATCGACTTGCCCGGCTGCGAAGAAGCCGGATTCGGATCCGACGAAGAGCTTGTAGCCCACGACGCCAGCGCTCGTTGAGGGTAACCAGCGGAGCGACTCTGCTGCGGCCGGGCGCCCGCCGAGGCTGAGTACTCCGAGCCCGATGAGTGTTGCGAGACACAAGAACCGACGGATGGAGACGCCGAGAGAAATTTTCATGGTGCTTGATGTATCGGTGACAAACGATCCGGCTCGGTGATCGGGGTCACCCGTGGGCGAATTCGCGTTCGCTACCGGCGGGGCAGGCACTCGCTGCCGGGCGCCTGCTGATGCGTTGCCGAATTTGGACAACGCCGCAAAAGCATTCTGCTCAGCCGGGGAATCCTCCCCCGGCGGGTCCGCGGTTTTGGCCTACGCGGTACCGGCATGGGGACTGGGTAGAAGCAGCCAATGCCTTGTGGAGGGAAACAGCACACAGAGGGTGAAGGAGCCGCCGCTCTCAGTTCTCTAGTTCAACAGGTTCTGGGACATCCCCGTCTGAAGAGCCCATTATTCCAGCCGGCCAACCACAAATGGGTTGAGCGCGATTACGGTTGGGTGACCTTCACCTTGATCCATTCCGCTGCTTGCTTGAGGTCCGCATTGGCAAACTTGATTTCTACCTGCCGGCCCGATTGTAGATCCGAAAAACTGCCAGCTACGTTGCTTGCCTCGAGGGCGGTCCGATCCAGCCAGATATGGGTATCGCGTCCAATTTTGATATTGTGGCCATCCGCCATGATGGTTCGTTCCTGTTCATTGACGCTCTCAATCTTGCCCATATAGGTATGTTTTGATGACAGTCCAGGCGACTCGCCGATGGGGATGAATATTTCGGTTGCCTTCTGGGCGTATGCAAGCGAGATGTTGCCAAGCAACAGGAGCGTCAAACTTCCCAACAAAGATATCGTACGCATAGCTGTTTTCCTCCGTGGCATCGCCAGGCTATCTGACGTCATTGGATCATCTCCGCGCGCGCCAACGCTAGTTCGCGGATGGCCGCTCTAGCGTGGCTACGCCGAAAAAACCAAGTACGTGACGCGCATCGGGCCTGATGTTTGGCTTCCTTCAAATGCGCCACTGCCTGGGGGTGCAGGCCGCCACCCATCAACACGCCAATGCCGTCCTGGGTATCGGCAGCCGCCAGACCGAGCAGTTCCTTGGCCCTCGCGCCACGCGATCGATTGCTTTGTTCCAGGGTTTCGATGCTTGCGCGGATGTTCTCGAGCGTGTTGATCACGCGAAGGAAAGCCGCAATGGCCACGATCTGGGTGCCGTCCAATTCGATGCCGCCACCTGTGGCATCGGCCAAAAGCTGGCCCGCCGGCGAGTTGTTGAAGGATTCGCCGTCGTAAAAGCCAACCGCTCCTTCAATGGTTTCAATCGAATTGTCATGAAAGAATGGGCCCGTGTCAGCAGCCTCCACTAGCGGGGGGGTATTGAACGTGCCATCACCCGGCGTGCCGAGTCCATCATCAGGCGGGACGAATTCGCCAGTCAGGTCGGCCGGTTGATCGGGTAGATCCTCGACACCCGTGTCGAAGTTCAGGTTACCCGCATCGGGGCCGAATATATTCGGGTCCCCGTTAGCACCCGCGTTGAAATGGCAGGCATTGCATTTGCCAAGCGTGTTGTCCAGAAAGATTTCCTGTCCGCGCCTGGCAACCGTACCTTTCAATGCGAGCGGTAAGGTTAGATCTTGCTGGCGTCCTAGCGATAGCTGGAAGGCTTCCAGCGCATCGAGCTCCTCGTCGCTCGGCAGCCGAAAGTCGACGTTCGGCACGCGATTCAGAGTCTTCGTAAAGTGTTGAATGACTGCACCGGTGGCAAACGATCGCAGTGAGCCGTCGCCCGGTGCACCATCGCCCGACCAGCCCGTGCGGGGTCCTGCCGCACTGTCTATCGAGACGCGCAGGCCGAGCGTGTGGGGTACGCCGCGAAGATTGAAGTCATTCGCCAAGTCGTCAAACCCGTCCTGATTCTCGAGAATGAGCCCAAATTCGCGCATCAGCTTGGGCCGCTCGAGGTCTTTCAGCGCAGGGTCAAATTCCGCCACGAACAAAGGATCATCGTCTGGGAGCGTGGCGATGAAGGCCGGCTCTATCGCGAAGTTGTTGTCTTCACGGTGGCAAGTGCCGCAGGTTCGACCATTACCGTCGAACGTCTCATCGAAGAACAAGCCCCTGCCTTTCGCGATGATGGCTTGATCTGGGTCGGGCGGCGGCACCGAATGACAGCTCGTCAATGCTTGCAACCCCGACAACAGAACGACTATCAGGGTGATCGGGGAGAGCCCAGGGTTTCCCTGTGCGTACACGTGACTAGCCATAACGCCTCCATGCTGTGCTGATTAGCTTCCTCGCGAGGCGGCCCGCGCCGTGGTTCTACGATTTGACTCGCGCGAATGTCTCGCGCCAATTGGGCAACGTCGGGGTTTGACGACATGCGTGCCAAGCCAACACGAGCCGTTCAGCGCCTGCGTCCGCGCGCGTACGAATCGCCTGTTTGGCAATATCGGGTCGCCCGGACAGACGATTTGCGGCCGAAAAGGCGTCACGATGCCCGCTCCCTGCAGCGGCCAAAGCATCGACGTCGCACGAGTCCTGAGCACCGGTCAGGACCGCAAGACCGCAGACGCGATCATCCCAGCCTGATTCGCTCGATAGCTCGTCCGTCCGCCATGACGTGCTATCTCGCGACTCACCGTCGACGGCGCTCGCTGGATCGCGGCTGCGATCGTTCGCATCGAATCGCATCGCATCGCCCTTCGCAATTCCGCGCGAGATCTCCTCGCGCTCAGACAGACTCCAACCGTGAGCGCCGCCGGCTGTGCGGCGCGATGGCGCCTTCGGATGACACAGCGCCGCGGATCGAGGCCGGAAACTTCCCAAGTGCTCGAGCGATATCGTTTAGCGACTGGCCGCTCTTCCATCGGTTCCAGAGATCGGCTCTCTGTGAACTGGAGAGTGCCCGTCCGACCCTCTGCGCCATCCCCCTTTCTCAATGGAAAGAGAGGGTGTTGCATCGACCCATTGGATCTACCAGAAATTTTCATGCTGCTTGTTGTATCGGTCACGAACGATCCGACTCAGTGATGGGGGTCACCCGTGGGCGAATTCGCGATCGCTAGGCGGGGCAGGCACTCGCCGCCGGGCACCTGCTGATGCGTTGCCGAATTTGGACAGTGCGGCAAGAGCATTCTGCTCAGTCGAGGCGTCCTCCCCAAACTGGTCCGCGGTACCGGAATGGCGGCATGGGGTATGGCATGGGGAATGGATAGAAGCAGCCAATGCCTTGTGGAGGGAAACAGGCGCCGACTGGACGGTAAGGTGGCGCTCATCAGCGGCGCTGCGCGCGGGTTGGGGCACCACTGGCCGAGTTGCCGCTCGATAGCTACCGGCGCGTCATCGATGTCAATCAGGCCGGCGTGTTCCTCGGAATGCGCGCGGTCAAAGCCCCCAGGACAGAAGCCGGCGGCGATTCGATCCTGAGCATCTCCCCGATCGAACGGCCGGTATCTCTCGGCTGGAACGTTGTCGAACGCCTACCCGCAGAGTTCCTTTCGTCGCACCGCACCTGCCGGCGAATTCGTCCGATTGCTCTGGCCCGCGAATCGGACGAAAACGGAGCGCTCCGATTCGCTCGAGCTGGACGTCATCGGACGTCATCGGACGCCACCGTACGCAGAAATATGTTGATAGTGAAGTCCGCTGGGTGCATAAAGGAATGGGAACTGTACGGAGAACGAGCTGACTAACGCGTTATTGGTGGCCCCTCGGGAGCAGCCAGGTCGATCAAGAATTGGAACGCATCACTCGAATCAGCCTGGATTACCCGAAGACGACACTGGCCATCCTCTCTGCGGTAACCCTGATGCTGGCCGCGGGTCTTCCCCGAGTCCGCTCGGAATTCGGGTACCGCGTCTTGATTGGTGACGACCATCCCGCAGTTCAGAGGCTCGATCGATTCATCGAGAAATTCGGCGGCGGTTTTCCCATCCAGATTGCCTGGGAATGTGGGCCAGGGTTCGCATGCGGAAATGCCTTCGACGCGGAATCGATGAAGATCAGCAGTGAGATTTCCGACAAATTGCTTTCCATGCCTGGCGTACAAAGTGTTACGGCGCCATCGAATGCCCCGCTGCTCGTAGCCCACGAGAACGGTTTCGTCGTTCGTCGATTCGTCGAGAAGGGTCGGCGCCCATCGGACACGGCCAAACTGGCTGCGCTTGCAGTCTCTGATCCGCTCTGGAGTGGGACAATCGTATCGACGGATGGAATGGTGGCGGCGATCAGCGTCCAGCCCGTTGACAGTCGCGACGAAACGAGTGCCGCTGTGAGCCTGGCAGTGCTCGAGGTGATAGGTCCCTACGAGGAGCGAGGACTCAGCTTCTACCTCGTTGGGGATCCGATCGCGAATTTGATCGTTGGCCGAGACCTCGCCGAGAGCACGGCTCGGTTGATTCCATTCACCGTGCTCGTGATCGGCGCAATTCTTCTGCTGTTCTGTCGATCGCTGAGCTTTGCCGCTGTGGCTCTGGTGACGATGGGGGTCGCACTCGCTTGGACGTTCGGAATGCTCGGGTGGCTTGGCTGGCCGCAGGATGGGATTCTGGAAGTTCTCGCACCGCTGATTCTCGTTGTTGGAGTCTGCGACTCCGTCCATCTGCTCGCGCGCTTCTCTTCGAGCGGTCGCGATGCGAGCGAGAGAACAAGGAGTGAGCGCCTGGCAGCGGCGGCCCGGAGCGTCGGACCGCCAGCGCTCGTCACGAGCCTGACGACGGCTGCCGCCTTCGTTTCGTTTGTCGCGAGCGACCTCGCGACGTTCGTGCGGTTCGGATCAATCGCTTCGTTCGGGGTGCTCTGCTGTTTGATCTTGACTTTCGCACTGTTGCCAATCCTCGTCACGTTAGTCCCCGCGAACGCGGCTAGACAGGACAGCGTCCTTGCGAGCTGGCAGATCATCCTGGAAGGGCTGCTAGGTGTCAGCGAGCGCCGCGATGCACTGCTGCTCGCGACGGCAGCGCTTGGACTCGCCGTCTGCCTGATCGGAGTCAAGTACCTGCGAGTCGATCAGGACTGGACCGAGTCACTGGGTGAGTCGAGTAGCGTCGTTCGCTCTCGGCGCTTCGTCGACGAGCGGCTGGGGCAGTCGAACACGCTCGAGCTCGAGCTTCGCATTCCATCAGGGTTCGAACTCGAAGATCCTGCGACGCTCAGCCGACTCGACGACTTCCAATTGTTTCTGGAGACCGTGGATGGGTTGGGAGAGGCGACGAGCATCCTGGACATCATCGGGCGCGTGAACCGCTTGCTGAATGATGATCGGCCTGAGTTTGACCGGGCCAGCGACACACACATCGGCAATGCGGAGATCCTGGAACTGATCGGATTCGACGATCCTGGCCTGCTTAACGCCTGGGTCAGCTTCGATCGATCGGTGGTTCGAGTCTCGGTGGGTGCCCTCGAGCTAACCACTTCGGCACAGCGAATCATCTTGGACGATGTGGAGCGGTACACGACAGCGAAGCTACCGCCGAACTGGGAGGTCGTTGCAACGGGACGGCTCGCGATGCAGTTCGCATGGGTTCGTGACGTTCAGTCCACGCAGATGCGCAGCTTTCCGATCGCTCTCGTTCTTGTCTTCGGGATGGTAGCCATCTTTTTCAAGTCCATCCGGCTCGCGGCGCTCGCGATGGTCCCGACGCTGATGCCGATCGTGGTGACGCTCGGAGCCATGGGCTGGGCTGGACTGACGCTCGACGTCGGGCGGTCGATGATCGCGGTAATCTTGCTCGGTATTGGCGTCGACGACAGCGTTCACCTCCTCGATCACTACAAGCGGCAATGTCGGGCCGGCGCTGACCCAGCCAACGCGATACGCGCTTCAATCCGCCAGACGGGGCGCGCAGTCATCACGACGTCCTTCGCGCTGGCATTGGGATTCTTGACGTTGATGGCATCGGCTTGGCAGTCGATCTCAAGCTTCGGAATCTTCATCGCGATCGCGATTCTGGGAGCGTTGCTGGCATCGGTTCTGGTCTTGCCGGCGCTGATATTCGCGCTGGCGCGCTGGCGGTCGCGACAGATCACGGGAAATGGGAGATCTGGACGCAAGCCCAAAAAGTTCTCGCGAGTCGTCGAGCGGCGCCGCGTGAATTCTCCCGAACCGGACGACAGCGGACACTTTGTGACACAGTTGGACGGATAAATCTGTTGAATATTCAACAGGATAGGTTCATAAGGAGCATGGGATCGCAGGGAGAACGGCATGACCACCGTGCTCGTGGTTGACGATCAAAAGCGCGCTCGCGAGCTGCTCAGTGCGGAACTGGAAGAGGCTGGCTTTACCGTTGTTGCCGCTGCAGACGGCGAGGCGGGTTGGGAGCGCTTCTGCCAGTCGGAGCCTGGGGTCGTGGTCACGGATATGTCGATGCCCCGTTGTGATGGGATCGAGCTGCTCCGCCGAATCCGCTCGCGTTCCGACGTTCCCGTAATCGTGTTCAGCGGACACGGTTCGGTCGAGAGCGCCGCAGAAGCCTTCAAGGCTGGAGCGGACGATTTCGTCAACTCGTTGGATCTCGAGATTGATGCTCTTGTCGGACTCGTCGGGGACGCGCTGCACACGAAGCATGCGCCGCCCAGCGGAGCTGAACTCGAAAAACGGCTCGTCGGCGACAGCGAAGCAATCACCAGAGTGCGTTGGCAGCTGAATGGCCTGGCACCTCTTTCGACTTCGGTTCTCGTTTCAGGCGAGCCAGGGACGGGTCGTTCGACAGCGATCCGGGCAATGCACGAATTGGGAGCGACGAGCAGCGGTCACCTCCAACGTGTGAATGCAATTGCGTTCGTCCCGGCCGATTTCCCGAAGAGCGCTTCCATCGGGGGCGTGCACCTGGTGGATGTTGAGCAGTTGACACCGGAGGCCCAGCGATTCTGGGCTGATCGGCTGGCCCGAAATGAGACATCGGGCCTTGCGAGTCCTACGCGGGTCTTCGCGAGCACGTCGGCCGAGCTGTCCTCGCTGGTCCGCTCGGGAGCATTCGACCCGCGGCTCGGCCACTCGCTGCTTCGGTTCGAGGTAGCGATGCCGCCTCTTCGTGATCGTACAAGCGACGTACCGCTAATCTCCAAGGCACTGTTGCAGAAAATCGGAACGGCCGTCGGACGCACGAGGATTCAGCTGTCTCCCGCGGCTCTGAAGCACCTCGAGACCTGTCGTTTTCCTGAAAATCTCCGGCAGCTCGAACGACTGCTGGAACGCGCGGTCGCGTACTCACACGGAAAAGTGATTCGGCGCCAGACGCTCGAAGAACTGATGTCCGATCTGGAAAAATCCATCGCGAGCATGCGGGAAGAGCGACAGCTGATCGAGAGGGAGAGACTCCTCCGGGCCCTGCGAGACGCTGGTGGGAACATCACGCACGCTGCCGAGATCCTGGGTAAGAGTCGCGCCGCGGTCTACCGGCTGATCGAAAAGCACCACATTCCGCTTTCGCGGCGAAACTAGGACGAGCGAATTGGAGCGCCTGACGCGACTCAGTCTGGAGTATCCGAAGACGACGCTGGCCGTCCTCTTGGTCGTAACGGTGATTCTCGCAGCAGGTCTTCCGCGGGTTCGTCCGGAATATGGGTACCGCGTCTTGATTGGCGATGAGCATCCCGCAGTTCAGCGGCTCGATAACTTCATCGAGAAATTCGGCGGTGGTTTTCCGATCCAGATCGCCTGGGAGTGCGGGCCCGGGCTCGCATGCGAGAATGTGTTCGACGCTGATTCGATGGATGCCAGCAGCGCAATCCTGGAAGAGCTGGCTTCGACGCCTGGCGTTGGACGTGTCACGGGTCCATCGAACGCACCATTGCTCGTGGCGCGTGACGACGGATTTCGGATTCGACGATTCGTCGAAAATGGTCGTCGTACACCCGATGCATCAGAACTCGTCGAGACAGCAGTCTCCGATCGGCTCTGGATGGGGACCGTTGTATCGACGGACGGCTTGGTTGCGGTAATTACCGTCCAGCCAGTCGACAGCCGCGACGAAACGAGTACCGCAGTCGCTCATGCGGTATTTGAGGCGATTCGTCCCTACGAAGACAAGGGATTCGTTTTTCACCTCGTTGGCGATCCGATTGCGACTCTTATCATCGGCCGAGATTTGGCTGAGAGCACGGCGCGACTAATTCCATTCACTGTGCTCGTAATCGGAATCATTCTTTTTCTATTCTGCCGATCGCTGAGCTTCACAGCTGTGGCCCTTGCGACGATGGGGGTCGCACTTGCATGGACATTCGGTGCGCTCGGATGGCTCGGGTGGCCACAGGACGGAATTCTCGAAGTCTTGGCGCCGCTCATTCTCGTTGTCGGCGTTTGCGACTCAGTGCATCTGCTCGCGTTTTTCTCGGCTCGTGGCGATGGTCACCTGTCGTCGACGAGCGAGCGCCTTGAAGCGGCTGCTCGGGTCGTTGGGCCGCCAGCCCTCATCACAAGCCTCACGACAGCGGCGGCATTTGTTTCGTTCGTCACGAGTGATCTCGCGACGTTTACGCGTTTCGGTGCAATCGCATCGTTCGGGGTGCTCTCGTGCTTGGCCTTGACGTTCTCACTGCTGCCAGTTGTCATCACACTGGTTCCTGAAAATGCTGTTAGAGAAGCGAAGGTTTCTAGGATCTGGCATGTCGTCCTCGAAGGGCTGCTCGCCGCCAGCAAACGCCGTAAGGGTCTGTTGCTCGTCGTGTCAATCGTCGGACTCGCAGTTTGCCTCATCGGTTGGTTCAAGTACCTGCGCGTCGATCAGGACTGGACCGAGTCTCTTGGTGAATCGAGTCCCGTCGTTCGTTCACAGCGGTTTCTGGAAGAGCGACTCGGGCAGTCGACGACCCTCGAGCTCGAGGTTCGCCTTCCGGCTGGAACCGAGCTTGAGGATCCGGAGACACTCAGGCGAATCCGAGATCTTCACTCGTTTCTAGAAGGCAATGGTGAGTTGGGAGCCGCGACGAGCATCCTGGATGTGATTGCACGAGTGAACCGCCTGTTGAACGGAAATCGGCCAGAGTTCGACCAGATTAGCGATACTACAATCGGAAATGCTGAAATATTGGAGTTGATAGGATTCGATGATCCAGGTCTTCTCGGTACCTGGGTCAGTTTTGATCGATCGGCGGTTCGTATTTCAGCGAACGCCCCGCAACTGGCCACGTCTACTCAAACGCGCATCCTCAATGAACTGGAGAGGTACGAGAGAATCAATCTTCCTCCTGATTGGGAAATTCTCGCAACTGGCCACGTCGAGATGCAGGTTGCATGGGTTCAAGACGTCCAATCAACGCAGATGCGAAGCTTTCCGGCCGCTCTCGTTCTGGTCTTCGCCATGGTTGCCTTCTTCCTGAGGTCTGCTCGCCTCGCCGCCGCTGCGATG
>JAQBGU010000072.1:0-12008 GCA_032128375.1 Deltaproteobacteria bacterium
CCTCTTCGGATCCCTCAATACGCGGCCGAATCCCCATATGAGTCATTTTCTGATTTCTTCGTGCACGATCTGGCAAACTTAAACCGAAGAGCGCTTATTTCAGGTCTAGTACCGCGTCAACCCCGGGCGATCGCCAAAACCGAGGTACGCGATCCGTCGGAAGCCGAGATCCATGTCGGCGGCCGATGTGCGAATGGTGCGCTCGTCGACGATTTCGAATTCGTCGAGCGTATCGAGATTCCCCCGCAACCCGTCCGTGATCGGTTCTCGCATCCCGACCTCGATCGCATACGGGGCCGCCTCGCCGCGGTAGGGCTGGAGCTCGCCGCGCCTGGCCCGTTCGACCGAGCGCTTCGCCGAAGCTCGAATCAACTCACGCGCCCGAGACGGGGGAATGACATCGCCCGCGACATTCGATAGCGCGGTCTTCACGATGACCGCCTCGGCTCACGGCGCACGCCTGCACAACTGCTCGGTCGCGACCTGGTCGCCGCTCAACATACCGACGGGCACACCGAGTTCACCGGCCCGGATCGCGAAAATTTCGGGCTCTCCGCAATCGGCATCGTTGACCCGCACCGAGCGGAATTTTTCGTACGAGACCGTGTGCGCCATGATGCCGGGTCGCGAACCCGCTCTGGCGTGATGGCCCACGAGCAGTACCACGCCGGTATCGGAATCGAGCGCGGCCATCGTCGTCGCTCCGGGACGCCCGGCCCCACGCACGACGTGGCAACGGGGATCGATTTCGTCGATCAGCAGGTCACACAGATCTTCGACCCCGTGGTTCTCTTCGACCACCACCTCGGTAGCCCCCGCATCGAATGCGCCCTCGATCGCCGCATTGGCGTCGAGCGTCATCAGGCCACGGTTGCGCTCGAAATCGATGCCGCGCGTGACGACGTCCGCCCAACGGACGAGCCCGGAGATTCCCTCCATGTCGACACTGATGAAGACCTTCACAGCCAGAAACTCTAGCAGCCAATGGCGGCCTGCCCGCATATCGGTATGTGTCTCGTCTGTTGCCGCACATCTGGATCGTCTTCGGTATTCTCAGACGAATCGGACCGCGAAATGTCGTTTGGAGCTCGATGATCAATTTTTCACCCATCCCCGAGCATGAGACATTGTGCGTATTCGACTTCCTGCGAGGGGAGCTGCGAGGCGAGCTGCGAGACGCCCTGCGAAACGAGCGAGCTTGCCAGCAATCGTGAAGTTCACAGCAGGAGATCTGGGTTGGGCGGTACTACTGGGGGTTCTGATTGCGATCAGCCCTCAGTCGTCTTCGAAAACCAGCGTGTCGCTGGCGTGTGGTGCGCTGATGTTCGGCGCGACGCTCTGCTACCGAGCTACCCACCGCCGCCGGCAGAATCTACCGGCGCTCTGGGCGCGCCCTCCAATGCTGTTGTGGGTGGTTGGCGGGACGTATCTGTTCTTGTTCAGCTCCGTCGTGTTCTGGCTGACCGAACAGTACATGCATGGCATCTGGTGGAATGGGCACAGCTTGTTCGTACCGGTCTTGATGGTCGTGCTGACCACCCGAATCCTGCGCAAAGACTGTGAAAGGGACGGCGAGAAACACGACAGAGAGATCGATGAAACGAGCGAAGAGGCGTCGCCGTGGGGGCTGGCTGTAGTTGCCGGCGGGCTCGTGTTGGTGATCATCGATTGCGCACTTCGCAGCCAGTACCTGTCGCTGTTCGGTCTGCTTCTATGCTTGCCCGGTCTCTCACTGCTGCTTCTGGGTGCCCGAAAGACTCGGCTGCTGTGGCTGCCGCTGCTCCTCAGTCTGTTCATGATTCCAATCTCCACGCGATTCGCCGGCGATCTCTACCTGCCGCAGCTGATTTCGCGCGGCATTGTCGGAATCGTAGAACTGATGGGCATGCAGACCGTTCGGGTTGGGACCTCGGTTTTGATCGCAGAGGGTGGCTTCAACGTCAGTGAGGATTGCAGTGGCTTCGGCGGGGTCTACGCGAGCTTGTGTGTGGCGCTGGTACTGGGTACCTACAGCCGCTCTCGCGTCCGCATCGCGCTGTTGATGGTTGTGCCCTGGTTGCTCGCGGTTGCGATCAATATTCCCCGTGGCGTCGTGTTGCTGCTGGGCGTCAAGTACCTGGGCATGCCGTTTCTGACGACCTTCTGGCACACCGCGAGTGGGATCGTCGCGTTCTGGATCGCCCTGCTGTTGCTCATTGCGCTGGCCGATCTGCGAACGCTGCGCGAGGAACTCGGATGACGCGGCTGTCGAGCCGCTACCTCGCCGTGCTGCTTGTGATGTTGCTCGCGACCGCCGTTCCGGTGACGGCGCACTACGTCGTGGGCTTGCCAAACGAGGATTGTGACGATCTGGCCGCGTTGAGACGCATGGAAATGAACGGTACATACGGAGTCGCCGAGTGGAGCAGCCACTACAGCTATGCGGTGAGCCAGTTCACCCGCGGCGACGCGTATGGGGCTCGATTCCTGTGGATTCGCTCTTCGGTACCGCAGCCGTACTACGGCGAACGCCCCTTTTTCACGCCGGGCTACTGGACCGATGGGCCGTCGCATCTGGTGTGGATCCAAGTCGACGGGGTGGAAGTACCGATTCGGGTCTGGCGGCAGCAGGTGCTGGGAAATACAGAAGTCACCGCGATTCTGAGGATCTATCGCGGTCGGCCCGTCGAGGACGTTTTCGAGCCGAGTTTGAATAGTGCCATGGAGACGATGTTCAACGGTCCACGACCGGTGAATTTTATTGGGATCACTGGGGGTGGGCCGACTTCACGCGCGGATGCCACGCAAGAGAAACTGGTGAATTGGCTCGCCGGAACCTGGAGCCACTATTTGCGCACGTGTGGATCGCAGTGACGCCCCGCGGGGAAACAGAAAGGCCGTCACTACCGTTCGCGCGTTGTATAGACTCATAAACTCACCCATCGGCCCTCGGCGAGGAAGCCTCATGGGAGCCCTCAGCAAACGCGGGGGCTTCTAGGCGTCCTGCACATGCGGCCATGCCGCGCAGGACGTCACCAAGGAGTCAAATGCTGTATCGCGTCGGCCGCAAAGTGCTGTCCCGAAACCCCCACTTGATGGTCGGGGTACTGGGCGCGGTCGCGAAATTGGTACCGCAAGGGATTCGTTACGGACGCGAGTTTCGCAAGACGCGCCGATTCCTACAGAAGAGCCAGTGGTGGAGTGCTGAGAAGCACGCGGAATATCAGCTCATCAAACTGAAACAGACGATCGACTACGCGTATCACCAGATTCCGTTCTATCGCGAATCGTTCGACACTCACGGTGTGTCGCCCGACGACCTCAAAGATCTCGATGACATCCGTCGCTTCCCGACCATGAACAAGCAGACGCTGCTCGCGAACTACGACCGCATTCACGCGTTGGAAGGCGACAAATTGATGCCGTTTTGTACCGGCGGTACGACCGGCTCCGGCGTCTGGTTGAACTTCGAGGAGAGCTTCCGGCAGCGCGAGCAGGCGTTCATCTGGCACAACTGGAATCGGGTCGGGTACAAACACGGCATGCTCGCCGCGATCTTGCAACACCGCGAGTGCCCGGCGGACATCAACGACGGCATCTGGTACATGGACCGCGTCTCGAACGCAATGATCCTGTCCGCGCAGCGGCTGACACACGACTCCGTTGAACGTTACCTGAAAGCCGTGGAGGCACACGGTCCGAAGGTCCTGATCGCGTACCCCTCGCTCGCGTACCTGTTTGCAACCTATGCGCAGGAGATCGGCTGGGAGAAGAAGGTCTTTGACCTCGTGCTGTGTGGGTCCGAGACGCTCTACGATTTTCAGCGCCGCCACCTCGAAGCGGTCTTCCAGGCACCCGTCCGGATCCACTATGGACACATCGAGTCGTGCGCGCTGTTTGGCTATTGCAAGGACTCGAACATTTATCACGTCCAAAGCGAGTACGGCTTCGCCGAGGTGCTGAGCGAGAGCGGTGTCCCGGCCCAGCCGGGCGAGACCGGTGAAATTGTCGGGACGAGCTTCGACAACCGATCGGTTCCGCTGATCCGCTTTTGCACCCACGATGTCGCACAGGTCGGCTTTGGCACCTGCAGCTGCGGTCGGAACTATCCGCTGATCGACAAGATCGAGGGACGCGAAGGCGACTTCATTCGGACCCGGTCGGGGAAGGTCCACTCACCGATCGTCATCGAATTTCTGATCGATGGACGCGTAGGCTTTGCCGATCTTCAGATCGTGCAGAACGATCTCGACGAAGTCATCATCAAGGTGGTCCGCGCAGCGAATTTCACACAAGAAGAACTCGATCTGTTCTGCAGTGGTCTCGAAGAGCGTCTGGAACACGAGGTAGCCGTCGTCACAGAGTTCGTCGACGAAATTCCGCGAACATCGCAGCAGAAGAAGAGCCTGGTCGTCTCGAACTTGACCCGCTAGGCGTCTGCGCGGTAGAGCGCCAGTTCCGGCGTGCAGGCGACGACGTCGAAGAATTGGAATGATGCGTCTGCGTAGCAGCGCCAGCTCTAGAGCGCGCACCCGCAGGGAAAGGATCTTGAACAGCCTGCTAGTTGGAGTAGGGAGGGTCCGCCAGCGTTCGGATGAATGCGATGATGTTTCGGATCTGCGCGTCGGACAATGAACTGCTCCACGGCGCCATCATGTCGGACTTGCCCACTGCGGGGCCACCTTCGGAGATGACCTTGAAGAGGTAGTCGTCGCTCAGCGCGTTCATGTAGTCCCCATCGTTGTGCTTGGCGGGCTGAACCGGCAGTGCTGCGGCAACGGGCCCATCGCCGCCGCCTGTTTGGCCGTGGCACGAGGCACAGTAGATCTGGTAATCGGCGAGTCCCGTCTTGGCGTCGGCGATCTGCGGCTTCACTGATCCTGCATGATTGGGGAGCGGGCTTTGTGCGGCGTCGTGCGCAGCCGGAGGGGCGGGCGTAGGCTTGGAGGGAGCAGAGGGCGGGGGCGAAGATGCGGGGCGCGGGGCAGGGTCGGACCCACGAGGCGCAGACGGCACGGATGCGTCGTCGCAAGCCAGCGCGATCATTCCGACCGCCAGCACCAACAGTGTCAACCCTGAAGCTCGCTCGATTGCACTCATCTGCACAAGACCTCCGCCTCGAGAAACGCATCCCGCAACTGCTGGTAGTCCCGAGTCACTGGTAGTTGCGGGAACTCCGCGACGACATTGTCGGGCGGACTGAACAGAATTCCGGCGTCGGCTTCGAGCAACATCGAGGTGTCGTTGTAGGAATCGCCCGCCGCAATCACTTTCAAGTTCAGCCCGTGAAAAGCCTCCACCGCCCTTCGCTTCTGATCTGCGAGGCGAAGATGAAAATCGACGATGCGTCCGTGCTCGTTTACTTCCAGGTTGTGACAGAACAGTGTTGGAAACGCGAGCTGCCGCATCAGGGGTTCGGCGAACTGGTAGAAGGTGTCAGACAGGATGACCAACTGGTAGCGCTCGCGAAGCCAATCGAGAAAGTCGGCTGCGCCTGGAAGCGGCTGCATGGTTCCGATCACTTCCTGGATCTGGGCGATACCCAGCCCATGTTCGTCGAGAATTTTCAGGCGCTGCCGCATCAACACGCTGTAATCGGGTTCGTCGCGGGTCGTCCGCCGCAGCGCGTCGATTCCGGTTCGTTCGGCGACGTTGATCCAGATCTCCGGGACCAGCACACCCTCCAAATCCAGACATGCGACTATCAAGGAAACCCCTCTCCAATCCGATGCTTTTTGACAGTGGCCCACTGCAGGAACTCAACCCCGGTGTGATGGCCACCCCGGTTACTACCACAAAGGTGAGCGCGAGAGCCCGCCTTAATTCGTTCGGCGTGCGGGTGCGCCTACCTGGGATCCTGTGTGTTCGATAGGATGACCTAGATGTCCCCGCCCCACCGACTCCCGGCAACGACTGGGCCTCTGGCCCCGTTCGGACGCGTGTGGCTTGGCGTGATGCTGACCGTGCTCAGCCTGGCGGGTTGCGGCGAATCCGAGGCCGACCACAAGTCGTTCGATAAGGTGCCGACGGTCGAGACACTGGTCATTCAACCCGGCTTGTTGCGCGACATTGTCGCGTTCGGCGGACAACTGGCTTCGGAAAAGAGCGTGGTCCTGAAGTCCGAAGTCGACGGAATCCTGGAGTCGATCCAATTCGAAGAGGGACAGCACGTCAGGAAGGGGGAAGTGTTGTTCCGATTGCGCAGTGGTGAGCAGGAGGCGATGTTGAAAGTCGCCGAAGCCAACCTGCTGCTGGCGGCCTCACAGGCAAAGCGCGCCGCGACGCTGTTGAGCCGGGATGTCGCCGCGCAGGCGCGGAAGGACGAGACCGCGGCCGAACAAGGCGTCGCTCAGGCGCGCGTGGAACTCGCCCGAATCGCGTTGTCCCAGACGCGCATCCGAGCGCCATTCGATGGAATGGTTGGGATGTTGCTGGTTTCACCGGGAGAATTTCTCACAGAACAGGTCCCGCTGGTCCAGATCGATGCGGTCGATCGGCTCCAGGCGACGTTTGCGATGAGTGAGATCGCGCTGCCGTTCGCCCGTGTCGGCATTCCGGTGGATATCTTGGTCGCGCCCTATCCCGGCGAGCGATTCCCCGGCGAAGTGTTTTTTGTGTCGCCTACGTTGGATACGAAGGCGCGTCGCCTGTTAGTCAAAGCGTGGATTCCGAACGCGGAAGGAAGACTCGCCGCGGGTTTGTACACCAACATCGAAGTAGAGATTCGCAGCCAGGAAAACGCATTGTTGATACCCGAGTCGGCCGTGATTTCGGACGGAGTCGGGACATTCGTGTGGCGTGTTGATGACGGAGATGTCGCGACTCGAGTCCCGATCGAGGTGGGTCTTCGAAAGGGCGGGCTGGTCGAGGTTACGGGTGGCCTGGTCGGAGGGGATCGGATCGTGACGGCCGGCACTCACAAGGTCAACGATGGTATGAAGGTCGCACACTCGAAAGTGCCTGAAAGTGGGCAAGCGAGTGTGCCGTCCGAGGAGCCCGCCGGAGAGGGCACGTGAAAATCTCCGAGGCTTGCATCAACCGACCGGTACTCGCATCGGTCATGTCTTTGGTGATTGCGCTGTTCGGCATCATCAGCCTGACGCAGTTGCAGAATCGCGAACTACCGGCCATCGATCCACCGATCGTCTCCGTGACGACGATCTTCCCCGGCGCGGCCCCCGAAGTGGTCGAGACCTCGGTCACCGACCCGCTGGAAGACCAGGTCAACGGGATCGAGGGTGTCAAACACGTCACCTCGATCAGCCGAGAACAGGTTTCCATCATCACGATCGAGTTCGAACTCAGCCGCGATCTCGAAGCGGCAACCAACGATGTTCGCGATCGTGTGTCGCGCGCGCGCCGCGAGCTTCCTGATGAAGTCGACGAGCCGGTGGTTGCCAAACGCGATTCCGATTCGGGGGCGGTGATATGGTTGGCCCTTTCGGGCCCTCTCTACGACCAGGTCGAACTGACGACGATCGCCGACACATTGCTCCTCGATCCACTCAGCAAACAACCCGGTGTGGCCACGGTGATGATCGGTGGCGAACGCCGCTATGCGATGCGGGTGTGGCTCGAGAACCGGCGCCTGGCCGCACACAACCTGACCGCTTTTGACGTCGGCGCCGCGCTATCACGCGAGAATGTCGACATACCGTCCGGCCGCGTCGAGTCGAACGACACGGAATTCACGGTTCGCAGTCTCGGCGAACTCAAGACCGTCGATGACTACCGCAACCTGATCGTCGCGCAGGTCAATGGCGCTGCCGTGCGTCTTGGCGACGTCAGCCATATCGAATCCGGGCCAGAAAGCGCACGCAAGCTGGTCCGCTACAACGGAATACCGGCGGTGGGGCTGGGCATCGTGAAACAGTCGACCGCGAACACGCTCGATGTGGCCGACGCGGTAATCGCCAAGATCGACGAACTCCAGGGGAGACTCCCACCCGGCACGAAACTCGAGGTCGCATTCGACAGCTCGCGGTTCATTCGCCAATCGATCAAGGATGTCAGAACGACGATCTTCGAGGCGATCGTATTGGTCGTGCTCGTGATCTACGTGTTCTTGCGCTCGTTTCGAGCCACATTGGTCCCGACGATCGCGATCCCGGTTTCGATCCTTGGCTCATTCGCGTTCCTGTACTTCGCCGGTTTCACAATCAACACGCTGACGCTGATGGGGATCACACTCGCGATCGGTCTCGTCGTCGATGATGCGATCGTCGTGCTCGAGAACATCACCCGCTGGATGGAAGAAGGCGCCGAGCCGATGGACGCCGCACGGCACGGAATGAAGGAAATCTCGTTTGCGGTCGTCGCAGCGACGGTTTCGGCGGTTGCCGTGTTTTTGCCGCTTTCGTTCTTGACCGACACCACGGGTCGACTGTTTCGAGAGTTCGCGGTGACCGTCGCTGCGGCGCTTTCGGTGTCGGGGTTTGTGGCGGTGACACTCTCGCCCGCCTTGTGCGCGCTGATCGTCCGTCGCAATCCGAAAGAGACGGGATTGAAACTTCTGCTGGCAAGGATGGTCGACAGCTGGTCGGCCGCTTACGGCGCCTCGCTAGAGGCGGTGCTACGGCGACCCACCATGTGGGTTCTGCTCGGGTTTGCGTGGCTTGGGTTCGGCGTTCTGCTATGGGGCCAGATCGATGAAGAACTGATTCCCAAATCGGATCGCGGATTTGTGCTCGTTTGGACCCAGGCGCCCGAAGGCAGCACGATCGATTACATGGATCGCTACCAGAAGGTCGCCGAGGAACAACTGATGGAGATCCCCGAAGTCGAGCATGTATTCTCGGTCATTGCGCTGGGGCTCGGGACACCCGGCCTGGTGAATCAGGGAATCGTGATCACAAGCTTGAGTCCGACCGAGCAACGGGAGCGCGGCCAAGAAGACGTCGCCAGGAGCTTGCGAGCAGATCTCGGGAAGATTGGTGGAATCAAGGCGTACCCAAGCACGCCGTCGCCGCTTTCCGGTTTCTTGTCGTCCCCTGTTTCGTTTTCGATCGGGGGCGAAGATCTCCCACAGTTGGCCCATTACGCTCGTTTGATTGAGCAACGCCTGGAGGAGTACGGCGGCTTCGGAAACATCCAGACGGATCTCTATCTCAACAAGCCGCAACTCGATGTTGAAATCGACCGCAATCGTGCGGGTGACCTTGGGGTCTCGGTGCGGTCTATTGCGACGACGTTGCAGACTCTGCTGGGCGGTCTGGATCTTTCCACTTTCAAGCTCGAGGGCGAGACCTACAAAGTCATGGTTCAGTTGGGTCACAACGAGCGAAACGACCCGCGCGACATCCTCGAGTATTCGGTCCGCGGAAACGATGGATTGTTGATTCCGCTTTCTTCATTGGTGGCTACTCGGGAGGGCACTGCACCGCGCGAGGTCCCGCATTACAACAGGCAACGCTCGGTCACCGTGTCCGCGAATCTCGACGGACTTTCGCAAGGCGAGGCGATCGAGATTGCCGAACGGATTGCGCTCGAGGTTCTACCCGACGAGGGTTACCGCATCGCGTTCACCGGTGAGGCTGAAAAGTTTCTGGAAAGTGGCAACGCGCTCACGTTTGCGTACGGGCTCGCGATCCTGGTCGTTTACCTCGTTCTCGCTGCGCAGTTCGAGAGTTTCGTCCACCCCATTACGATCCTGGTCGCGGTTGCGTTCAGCTTCACCGGCGCACTCGTCGCGCTGTGGGTGACGGCTGCTCTCGGAGACGTCGAGCTCATCGCGCTACCCGGAACGCTCAATCTCTACAGCAAGATCGGACTGGTGATGTTGGTCGGGCTGGTCACCAAGAACTCGATTCTGATCGTCGAATTCGCGAACCAACTGCGCGATAGCGGCGCCGAGCTCTATCAAGCGGTCATCCAGGCGGCACAAACGAGGTTTCGCCCGATTCTGATGACCGCGTTGGCGACGATGGTCGGGATCCTGCCGATCGCGATGGGTAGCGGGGCAGGGGGCGATTCGCGAGCGCCGCTGGGAATTGCCGTAATTGGCGGAATGTTCTTCTCGACGTTGCTGACATTCTTCATCGTGCCGGCGACCTACCTGATGATCGAGCGCCGTCGGCAGCACATGATCCTGCGCAGGCGCCTCCGAGTGGCGGGCGCAAGAAAGGAAACGCCCGCTGGCGTAGTTGCGGGCGGTCAATAGGTGCTTCGGCTGCGAGTCTCTATCCGTCGTCGTCGCGCCGCCATTTCGGCGGGAAGCGGCGGCCGAAACCCGTCTAGGGCTGGGTAATTGAACTCAGTCGAAGCGATCATTTTGGGAATCGTTCAGGGACTGACTGAATTCTTGCCGGTCTCGAGTTCGGGTCACCTGGTGATCGTTCAGTCACTGATGAATGTGGAGCAGGAGGGGATCCTGTTCGAAGTCGCCGTGCACGTGGCCACGCTGGCATCGGTATTGATCTTCTACCGAGCTCGCGTCGCTTCGCTGATCCGCGGAACATTGCGGCTGAACCTCCCGGATCTCGAATACGTAGGGAAGCTCGCAGTCGCGACTCTCCCAGCCGTCGTGTTGGTGCTGGTCGCCGGAGATTTGATCGACGAGCAGTTCGAGTCACCGGCGGCGGCGGGAATGGGGTTGCTGATCACCGGGGCGATCTTGTGGTCAACCCGATGGACCGTAGGTGCTGCGCGGCTGCCGTCGCCGACCTGGACGGCGGCCTTGCTGATCGGTTGTGCGCAATCGATCGCGATCGCACCGGGAATCTCGCGCAGCGGTGCGACCGTGGCGGCGGCGCTGGCGCTGGGTGTGACGCCGTTGGCGGCCGCAGAATTTTCGTTTCTGATGAGCAGTATCGCGATCACGGGCGCGGCTGTGCGAATGATCCCGGAATTTGGGGCTGTCGCATCGGCGATGATGGTTCCGATCGCGCTTGGTATGCTGGCCGCGCTGATCTCCGGAATCGCCGCGATCTGGTTGTTCGTACGACTGTTGCAATCGAGTGGATTCCACTACTTCGCGTACTACACCTGGCCGGTGGGTGCGCTGGTGTTGATCTGGTTCGGGCCGCTTTGATGGGAGGTTCCGACAATAGGCCTCGAGCCGATCGAAACCATCGAAGGCGCGGTAGCCCCAGCGAATCGTCGCTATGGTCCACGCCATGCCCAACCTCCAGCGCTTTCGACCTCAGCCCGATCAACGTCTCACTTTTCTCAATGAGTTCTTCAAACGACCCGGACTGGTCGGATCGGTCATCCCCAGTTCGCGCTTTCTCGAACGGAGGATCGTGGCAATCGCGCAGGTGTCACGGGCGAAGAACGTCGTCGAATTGGGTCCGGGAACGGGTGGCACGACTCGCGCCGTGTTGCGCGCGCTGCCCGCTTCCTCCCGGGTCTTGGCCATCGAGCTGAGCGCGCAGTTCGCCGCGCTGCTGGCCGATCTTCCCGATCCGAGGCTCTCGGTCGAATTTGGCAGTGCTGCCAAAATTCGAGATGCGCTCAACCGACACGAGATGGAGCGCCCCGATGTGATCTTGTCAGGGATCCCGTTTTCGACGATGTCAACAGCGGTCGGTCGTCGGATAATCGATGAGGTCTGGTCGTCTCTGGCGCCGGGCGGACGGTTCGTTGCGTACCAATTTCGCGATCGGGTGTCGGTTCTCGGCAAACAGATCATTGGCGCGCCCAAGGTCGAGATCGAACTCTTGAATGTGCCACCGATGCGCCTGTACTGCTGGAAGAAACCGGTCGCCGAATCGAGCGATTGATCGGCCTTCCATTCGTATGAGTCCATGATGGCAAGACGGGGAACGGGTCGATCAGGGCGCGCGCAGATGAGGCTCGAGTGGTTCGACCCGTCACGGATCGCGAAGCTGCCAGTTGGGTTCGAAGCGGGCTCCAGGCGCAGCTCACCCCTGCCGCGGGGCCAGCCCGCAGCGAGGTGTGAACTGTCTTGTGATGAAATGAGCCGCTAGGAGTCTGCGCGGTAGGGCGCCAGCTCTAGCGTGCAGGCGACGACGGAAAAATTCGAGAATTCGCCCTAGGGCTCGAGAATCGGATGAAGACTCTGTGCGGGT
>JAQBGU010000073.1:0-4875 GCA_032128375.1 Deltaproteobacteria bacterium
ACGATGAGCTCGGGTCGCTTCAGGTAGTAGGTGCACGAGAAGGTTTGTTGCGAGCAGGTTCGAAGGCAGATCATGCAGCGGAATCGTGGAATGGAACGATGGTCGGAACGCACGAAGACCCCGTGCTTGCGAAACCTGACCTCGATCCCGGCTCGATTCGAGGGACAGTTCGGCCAGGGACAAAACGGTGGCCTGAATTGGGCAGCGGGAATCTTCTCCACGGGTTGAGTCGGCCAGTCCAGCATGGCCTGGCAATAACCAAAGCGCGTGCCAGGTCAGGACCCGCTCAAACGCCAAGGAATCGGAGCAGGCCGCCTGACGACTGCCCGCCCGCGGGCAATTGCGCTGCACGGGTTGCCCGCCCGCGGACATCCGTCGGAGCGCTTAGCGCAACATTCTTCGAGCCACGTTGGATCCTGCCGAGGTGTTGCCGTGCGGAAATCACGACACGCTGGACGCTAGCGCTCGGACGAATCCCCATGCGACGATCGGGTGAGGGTCCCATAGCGCCCCAACGGTGTTCGGATGCCGTTCACCCTGTCACCGCGAAGCGAACGGCGGCTCGGGCTGCGTGTCCAGGGTTGGCTGCGTGTCAGCTTCTGGGCCGTCCTGCTCTTCGGTGTTCACGATCCCTGGAATGCTCTCGGCGGTATCGCGAGCGAGCGGGTGCGCTGGGGCGAGAGTTTCGCGATCGTCGTGCTGTTTCAGATCGGATGCGTGACAGGAGCATTCGCTGAAGACGCTCGCGATCGCAGTGAGCCTCGCCGGCTGTGGCTGAGCCACATCTTGCCACTGGCGATCGCGTTGCTGGCACTGGTCGTGTTCGAAGCTCGCGGAGAAACGTATCGCGGCCTCGCCGTGCTCAGCGGAACGCTTGCGTACTGCGCCGGATTCGACGCACGGTTTGCGGCCTGGCCGCGGATGCATGGGCGGCCACCGCTCGAATGATCTTGGGAGTTGCACCCGAGACTGCTGCCTGCGCGAGATCGTCGGGGTCGAGCCACCGTAGTTCGTCGTTTCCGCTCACCCGCCCGGTGAGAGATTTGCAAGCGAAGACTTCGAGTTTGAGTCGGCGATGAAGAATACCGTGTGTCGCACGGGCCATCGTCGAACTCGGACGTACGCGAAGAGCGTGACGAGTATCGAGGGCCGTCGCCAATTCGGTCGCGGCATCGGCGCGATCGTCGAGGGCGATTGCCGGTAGGTCCCAGCTCCCGCGAAAGGGACTGTCGGGGCCAGGTCGTTCGAGAAGGAGCCGCCCCGCGCGAGTGACCCAGGCCACTGCCACTCGAACGCTTTCGGTGGGCCGCGCCGCACGCACGAATGGGAAGGCTTCGGGGCGATGCTCGATCCGAGCGCGGCACACCGACGCGACCGGACAATCTCGGCAACGCGGGGCTCGCGGTGTACAGATCTGCGCACCCAGTTCCATCAATGCCTGATTCAGGTCACCCGGAGACGCGCCACGCACCAGATCCGCGGCGACAGCCCAGAGCCAGCGATCTTCGGTCCCACGTGTGACCTCGGATGCATCGAGCGCAAAAAGTCGGCTGAGCACCCGCCGAACGTTTCCGTCAAGAATCGGCTCCGGCCGATCGAACGCGATGCTGGCAATCGCGCCCGCCGTGTAGCGTCCGATACCGGGAATGCGTTGCAACGTTTCTGCGTCGCAGGGCAACCGTCCCCCGTGCTCGTCGACGACGACACGCGCCGCTGAACGAAGACCGCGTGCGCGACGGTAATAGCCTAGCCCGCTCCACGCCGCGAGCACTTCATCCTCGGTGGCCGCGGCAAGGCGCTGGGGGTCCGGGAATCGTTCAAGGAATCGCTGGTAGTAGGGGATCACGGTTGCGACCTGGGTCTGTTGCAGCATGATCTCGGAAACCCAGATGGCGTACGGGTCTTTTGTTCGACGCCAGGGCAGGTCCCGGCGTTCATGGCGGTACCATCGGAGCAGCGGCGAACGGACCCGGCGAATGGTGGGCGAAGGCGGTGGATCGGGAAGCCCGCCTCCGTCCGCAGCTGGCGGGCGCGTGCCGGACCGATCCTCGTTCAATCCTGCGGTTCCCGGGCGGCCGCAGGTGGCTCCCCCGGTAGGTCCACGCGTAGGCGCTCGACCGGTCTGCCGTGAAGGATGTGCTCTTCGAAGATCTCGTCGACATCGTCGAGCGTCACGTGGCCGTACCAGACAGCCTCGGGGTAGACGACGAGGGTTACCCCGAGGGCGCAGTGGTCGAGGCAACCGGCGGAGTTGATTCTCATTCGACCCCGCAATCCGGCCTCGTGGGCCAGCTTTTTGAGACGCGAGCGGATCAGGACGGACCCTTTCGAGGCGCAGCACCCCTTGGGATTCGACGGATCGCGTGTGTGCTCGCAGACGAAGACATGGCGCTCTAGTTCGGGCATCGGGGGATTATAACGTCCGGTGTGCTAGCATTGCTCGCCCGAATACTGAGGAACAATCATGCCCATTCAAACCGCAGAACGAATCCAGAAGCGCGAAGGGGTCATCCGCAAGAACTTGGCTGACAAGGCCGAAGGGATGGACCCCGGGGTCCGCAAGCGCAAGGTCAAGCAGCTCAAGCGCGCTCAGCGCAAGCGACGCAAGTTGGTTGCGGTCGCTGCAAAACGAGCCGTAAAATCGGCCAAGCCCGAATCCGAGTAGGCGGGCGACGAGCCGTTGGAGCCCTGGCGCCGAAAGGGGTCGGACAGGCTCCAGCGTTGCGGTATCTTCGACCTGGACCGCGTCAGCTTTGACCCACCCGACGGACGCCCAACCCAGTCGTTCTACGTCATCGAAGCCCCGGACTGGATCAACATCATTCCGTTGACCCCCGAGCGGACCGTTCGAATGATCAAGCAGTTCCGCTACGGAGTCGCCGGTTTTACCTGTGAGATTCCCGGCGGGATGTGCGATCCGGGGGAACTGCCACTCGATGCGGCCGTTCGCGAGCTGCGTGAAGAGACCGGCTACTCGGCTCGCAAGGTCGTCGAGTTGGGCTGGGTCCACCCGAATCCCGCGATCCAGAACAACCGCTGCTACTCGTACCTGGCCCTCGACGCCGAACGTGTGAGCGAACCGAGCCCCGATCCCAACGAGGCATTCGAAGCGTTCGATGTCCCGTTGGTCGAAATCCCCGAGTGGATCGCGTCCGGACGAATCACTCACGCGCTGGTCGTCGCCGCATTCCAGCTGCTGCGTCCCGAACATCTCGCGTAGCGGCAGGATCGAGCAGTCGCCATGAACGCATCGCACACCAGCCGGACGAAGATGATCATCGGGGTGCTGTTCTTCCTTTCGGGAGCGAGCAGTCTGATCTATCAGGTCGTCTGGGTGCGCATGCTTGTTGTCGTCTTCGGGACCAGCATGTTCGCGGTCAGCACGGTTCTCGCGGCGTTGATGGCCGGCCTTGCGCTGGGCAGCGCGTACTTCGGTCGCAAGGTGGACCGCGACGGGAAGGGGCTCAGGCTCTACGCGAAGCTCGAGCTGGGCATCGGTCTGTTTGCGCTCGCGTTCCCGCTGATTCTCGCTCGCCTGGATGATCTCTACACGCTGCTCTATCGCTTGCTCGAGGCACATGACTACGCGTTCTCGCTTGTCCGTTTCTCGATCAGTTTTGTCGTCCTGCTCGTGCCGACGACCCTGATGGGCGCGACGCTTCCGGTCCTGGCCAAGTTCGTGGTGCAGCGGATCTCCTCGGTGGGTTCGCGCGTCGGTAGTCTGTATGCGGTCAATACGGCGGGTGCCGTTGTCGGTTGCGCCGCCGCCGCGTTCTGGCTCGTCGAGCAGTTCGGTGTGCGGGAGACGATTGCAGTCGCCGCACTCCTCAATCTGGTGATCGCGGCGGTCGCCTTCCTCGCGAGTCGATCGACCGACACCGCAGACGGCGCCTCGAGAGCCGAGACGCAGCCAGAGCCCTCGCCGGCGCTTTCGAACACATATCTCCCGGCAAACCTGGTGCGGCTGGTGTTCTGGGGGTACGCGCTGTCCGGGTTCACGGCCCTGGGTTACGAGGTGGTCTGGACGCGCTTGCTCTCGATGATTCTGGGCATCACGACGACCCAAAGCCTGAGTGCGATCCTGATCGTATTTCTGTTCGGGCTTGCGCTAGGCGCTGCTATCGGGGCGCGCCTTGCCGACCGATTCACGCGACTGTTCACGACGTTCGGCGTACTTCAATTGTTGCTGGGACTGTTCGGTCTCGGTTCAATCGTGATGTTCTCGGCAATCCCGGGAATTCGTTCGGCGCTCGGTCCGGCCTTCAGCTGGGAAGCGAACATCGTCCGGCAGGTGATCCTGATCGTCACCGTCATCCTGCCGCCGACGATCGTGATGGGAATACTTTTTCCCGTCGTCGGGCGCATTCGCTCCGTCGGACTGAACACGCTCGGCCGCGACATCGGGGACGTCTACGCCGTGAACACGGCCGGAGCGATCGCGGGTGCGTTCGGGGTTGGGTTCGTGTTCATCCCGCTGATCGGGACCCAGGCCAGTGTTACGACTCTTGCGTGGCTCAACGTTTCGCTCGGGGTCGGAGTAATCGCTCTCGACACGGCGACCCGCCAGAAAACGCGGCTGGTTTGGTGCGCAGCCCTGATGGCGCCGGTCTTGTTGTTGACCCTTTTCGTGCCCCGGACGCTGCTGGTCAAGATGTTCGCCCCAGGGCAGGCGGAGTTGCTTTACTACGACGAGGCGCCAGGAGGCACCGTGACGGTGCTTCAGGTTCCTGGTGACACCCGGGTCCTCAAGGTCAACGGTGCAGGAGAGGTACCCACCGACCACGCGTCGATCCAGACCTTTCGTTTACTGGGCAACCTGCCAATGCTGCTCCACGAAGCGGCCGAAGAGATTCTGGTGATCGCGTTCGGCGGCGG
>JAQBGU010000074.1:0-11009 GCA_032128375.1 Deltaproteobacteria bacterium
ACATGCTGACAAAGGGATCACCGTCGCGTTGTCCGACGGAGAAGAGCGTTCTGTCGGCTTCAATCATGGGTACCGAAACTTGGCGGGTGTTGCACTAGGGTCGGCGACGCGGCTAGGGTCATCACGAAAGCGATCAACAGAGCCTGTCGGTCCTGCGCAACATGCGCGGCACGATCGCGTGCCGCTCTCGAATCCGATCTGCGGCGATCTGAATCGCGATCCGCTCGGGCAGCCGTTGCCGGGCTGCACTTTCCGAAATGATTCGGGCTAGGCTTTCATAGCTCATGAGTCAGCCCACGATCCAGCGCCGAAACATCCGGCGGCGCATCAGGCGCAGTGTCCGCAACGCTTTCGTCAGGCCGCTCACACGGCTCGCGGTAGCCGTCGTTCCGAGGGTCTACGTCTTCTACATGAAGTTCGTGTTCGCGACGAGTCGCGTCGATACGAACGGTTTCCAGGTCCTGGACGAAATCAGTCAGAAACACGACGGAGCCGTCGCCTTGCTGTGGCACGAAGAGGTATTCACGGTCGCATTCGCGTACGGGCGCGGCTTTTTGGCGGTTCAGCCCCATACCCTTGCGAGTATCGGGACCGTCGGCGAGATCATTACGCGGATGCTCGAACTGTGCGGTTTCGCGGTCTTCCGCGGCGGTTCCAGCCGGAGAGCCTCTCGGCGGCGGTCAGCCGTGGTATCGGACATGATCGATCACATGAACGCGACGAGCAACGTCACCTATGGGATCACGGTCGACGGATCCCACGGGCCCGCTTACAGGATGAAGCGCGGTGGCGTCGTGATCGCCCGAGAGTGCGGACGCCCAGTGGTGCTGGTGCGAACCTGGTACAAACGCCGCGTTCGCCTCGACACGTGGGATCGCACCGCCATCCCGCTTCCTTTCAACGTAATCAAGTACTACCTCGACGGCCCTTTCCGGGTGCCGGCAGACGCCAGCAGCGACGAGGGCCTCGCCCGCTTTCTTCTGCTGTTGGAAGACAAGTTGATCGACGTGGCGATCAACAGCTATCGTGAGATGGGGCAGCCGGTTCCTGCAAACCTCGTGAAACGATCTCCGGAGGAGCGGACCAAGGTGCTCGACGTTTCTTGATCGTAAGTCATCGCGAAGACTCCTAGCCGCGGCGTAGCACGCGGGCGTCGCCGGAGCGGACGGTGAAGTGCTCCTGGTCGAAGAGTTCCATCAGCGGCACTGCCGTTCTGCGCGTGGTCCCGATCAACGCCTTGTAGTCGGGCGTCTCGAGCCGACCGTTTTCGCGAATGTGCGCCGCCACTTTCTCGCGCAGAGCGTCGACCGCTTCGGCGTCGAACCAGAAATCTCCGGGTGCTCGCACCAGTCGCTCGGCGCGCACGAGGTAGGCGAGCAGGTCGCCGAAGTGATCCGGACTGACTCTGTGCCGATCGCTCCAGTCCTTGAGCGACGGCGGCTCGAGTCCGGCTGCGCGCGCATCGTCGAGCATGCGCGCAACGATCTCTTCGTCCTGCTTTCCGAGCTTTGCGCTGTGTTCCGGTAGCCGTCCGTAGTCGGCCTCGACTACCAGCGCAGCGCGCTCGCGAAGTCGCCCGATGACGCATTCCGCAGTGTCGCGTGACACGTTGTCAGGTAGGCTCCCGCGCAGCGCACCGGTGGGCATACCCGGTCGAATCGGCTCCGCAGCGTGATAGGCGGCAAGCGCGGCCAGCAGGCGGCGCTCCAGGCTTTCGAGCGAGTCGCGGTGCAGGAGCCGGTGGCTCGAGGTCTCGGCTGCCAGGCCGGATGCGCATACTGACGCGAGGGCCAGGTCGTAGGTCGACGCATCGAGGCCGACTTCGCGTCGAAGTCGATCGCCTTCGATTCCGGAAAGACCCATCCGTCGAATCCGAACCAGCAACGCGTCTTCGGGTTTGCCGGCAGCGAGCGCGGCCAGATCGGCGTGCAGGGTCGGATCGTTGCGGCGTCGATGCGGCGGTGCGGTATCGAGCACGATGCCACCACCGACGGTCGAGCCCCCCATCTCGTTTCGCGCGAATCCCCTCGCGATGAATCGGTCACCGGGGACCAACGGGATTGGCTCACCATCGATGTGAAGCCGCGCGTAGCCGATCGCGCCGGCCGCCAGCGTTGAATCGCCGATCGGCGCGAGTCGCGCACGGCGTTCTGCGGTTCCCGCCAGGAATTCGATCGCGGCCTGATCCTCGATTGGCGGAGCGGCAGCGAGCCACCACAACTTCACGTCGGCGGTCTGCGTGGGATCGATGGCGGCCGGCGTCGAGATCACCTGCCCGCGCGATACTTCGTCGAGTTCGACACCCTGCAGGTTCACCGCACACCGAAGGCCCGGCCCACAAGTGTCGACCGACACACCGTGGCTCTGCAAGCCGCGAATTCGACAGCGCCGTCCGGTCGGCAGGATCTCGATCGCGTCGCCGATAGCGAATGAGCCTCCGATCAGCGTCCCCGTGACCACGCAGCCGAAACCCTTTGCCGCAAAACTGCGATCGATCGACAGACGCGGCGTCCCGGTTCTCGGCGTGCGCGGCTTCGCACCGCTAATCAATTCGCCAATGGCTATGCGCAGCGCATCGATGCCGTCGCCCGTCAACGACGACACCGGAAGGATGGGCGCGCCTGCAAGCAACGTCGGCTCCAACAGCTCGGCCACTTCCTCGGCGGCGAGCTCGGCCAGTTCCGGCTCAGTGTTGTCGATTTTCGTCAACGCGACGATGCCGCGATCGATACCCAGCAATTCGCAGATCGCCACGTGTTCGCGGGTTTGCGGCATCACGCCCTCGTCGGCCGCCACCACCAGCACCACCATATCGATTCCGGTTGCGCCGGAGACCATCGTACGCACGAGCCCTTCGTGACCCGGAACATCGACGATGCTGACGCGGCGCCCGTCGGGCAGATCGAGTGGCGCAAACCCCAGGTCGATCGTGATGCCGCGCGCCTTCTCTTCCGGGAGCCGATCGGTATCGACGCCCGTTAGCGCGCGGATCAGCGCCGTCTTGCCGTGGTCGATATGACCGGCGGTGCCGAGCACCAGCTGGTCTTCAACGCGATCCACGGCCGTCGCCTGGCGCGAGCAGGCTTGGTCGGCCGCCCATGTACGGCTGCAGCGCCTTGGGAATCGCAACCGACCCGTCGGCGCGCTGGTGGTTTTCGACGATCGCGACGATCGTGCGGGGCACGGCGCATGCTGTGCCGTTCAGCGTGTGGACGAACTCGTTTTTCTTGACGTCGGCGCGCCGGAAGCGCGTCTTCAGCCGGCGCGCCTGGTAGTCGGTGCAGTTCGATGCACTCGTCAACTCGCCATAGTCGCCGCCATCGCCGCGCATGGGCATCCAACCCTCGATATCGAACTTGCGGTACGCGGGTGCACCCAGATCACCGGTTGCGACATCGATCACCCGGTACGGGACCTCGAGGTCCTGCAAGATGCGCTCTTCGATCGCCAGCAACTCATCGTGCAGCGCAGCCGACTGTTCGGGCGCTGCGACGACGAACATCTCGACCTTGGTGAATTGGTGGACCCGGTACAGTCCCTTGCTTTCTCGACCAGCAGACCCAGCCTCGGTTCGGAAGCAATGGGAAAGGCCGACCATCCGGATGGGTAGATCGGCTTCGGCAAGTAGTTCGTCCGCGTGGAGTCCGCCTAGCGTGATCTCGGATGTTCCGATCAAATCGAGATCGGTATCCGTGATGGAGTAGATGTTCGTCTCGTTGCCGCGCGGGCTGAATGCGAGCGCGTCGACGATGTGTCGCCTGGCCACGTCCGGTGTCGAAAACGGCGCGTAGCCGGCCGCCATCGCATGGTCGAGTGCATGCCGGGTCAGCGCGAGTTCGAGCAGCACTCCGTCGTTCTTCAGGTAGTACCACTTCTGGCCACTGACTTTCGCCGCCGACTCGAAGTCGAACAGGAAGAGCTTCTCGTTGAGTTCGAGGTGGGTCAGCGGTTCGAAATCGAAGTGACGGGGTTCGCCGACCTTGTGGAGCAACTTGAAGTCGTCCTCGCCGCCTTCCGGCGATTCCGGATGCAGAAGGTTCGGGATTGCGAGCATCTTCTGCTCGAGTTCCGCGCGCGCCTCGCCGACTCGCGGCTCGAGCGCAGCCACCTCGTCTTTCAATCGGCGGCCCTCGCTGGCATGCGCTTCGCGCTCAGCCGGCTCGAGCTTGCGTTTGCCTGAGGCCTGGTGCTCATTGCGTTGGCGATTGGCCTCGTCGAGTGCGGTCTGGACGGCGGCGACCCGCTGCTGGGCCGCGATGGCAGCGTCTACGTCCGCGCTTACGCGTCGCTTTCGGCAGCTTTCGACAATTTCGTCGCGGTGGGTTTCGAGGGTTCGCGGATCGAGCATGGCCCGAGAGAGAAGCACAGCAAAAGCGCCCGGTCCAATCGCCAGCCGGCATGCGAATCTTCGCCCACACGCGGACTCAGACCAGCCGGACTCCACCGCGGCTCACCGAAATCGCGAAATTGGGGCAGGCACGGGCGGCCGCGAGAACCACGAGGTCGTCGTCGCGGTTCGCCGCTGAGCGTGGGATCGAATCGGAGCCCGCGGCCGGCAAGATCAGCTTCGCGCGATCATCGTCATCGAGCGCGAACGACCGACCGGCGCGAAGCACACACTCCCCTACACCGCGGCACGCAGAGCGGTCGATCACGATCTCGAGTTCGCTAAGGCCAGCCATTCACCAGAATGGTAGGCGCCTGGCTCGCTCGGTTCTACCGTCAGAACGTCATCTTCGTCCGAGCGTGGCGAACAGGGCTGTGGTCTGAGCACCCGCCCGTCAGTACCCCCAGCGCGAGCCCTGCTCGAGGATCGCAACGCCCAAGCGAACACCAGTCGTTCTATCCGCACCTTCGGGCATGGATAACGCTATGACGAGTCAGCGACCGGCGGCGCCCTATCTCGCAGTCGCAATGAAGGATTCTGGCAGACCGCTCACAACCCGAGAGAACAATATCCAGCAGGACGCGGCGGGACAACTCGATTACACTGGCAGCCGGTTACTAACGAGTTGGGCGGCGTGGTCAGGCGTCCAACGCCACGAAGGACCGGAGAGAATCGCGATGACGGTTGCGGAGTTCGAGACTGCCAGAGTTGCCAAGGTGAATGGAACGAGCCTTGCCTATTGCGAGCAGGGTGAAGGCGAGCCGGTCGTTATGGTTCACGGCGGCCTGGGAGACCTCCGAATTTGGCTACCACAGTTGCCTGCGATTGGAAGCCACTATCGCGCGATCACATACAGCCGCCGCTACTCGCGGCCCAACCCGGAAATATCGCCGGGCGCCGATGACCCATGGCTGACACACGTCGATGACCTTGCCGCCTTCATTCGAGAGTTGGGTGCCGCACCTGCACACATTGTCGGGAACTCCCAAGGCGCCTTCATAAGTCTGCTCACCGCCGTGCGACATCCCGATGTTGTGCGCACGCTAGTACTGGAGGAGCCTCCTGTGATCCCACTCTTCGTGAAGAGTGTACCCCCGGGCGTGGTGGAACTACTGGGTCTGATCATGACTCGCCCCCGCATTGCATTCGAGATCTTGAAGTTTGGGGGCGGTACCGTCGCCCGTGTACAGAAAGCCTTCGAGCGTGGTGACGACGAAGAGGCGATGCTGATCTTCCTTCGGGGCGTCCTCGGCGATAAACACTTCGAACTCCTAAGTGACGCGCGCAAGGCGCAGGCACTAGAGAACATCAGCACGATGCGCGCGTTCGCACTCGGAGACAGCGGGTTTCCGCCGCTTGACGACGATGATGTCCGAGGAGTCGAGGTTCCGGTGCTGCTCTTGACCGGAGACGACAGTCCCCGGATGGCCCATCTCCTGACCGACCGCCTCGAGGAATTGTTGCCCAACGTCGAGCGGGCCGGAATCCCCGCCGCGTCGCACGACATGCACCTCGACAATCCCTCTGTTGCCAGCGATGCGATCCTCGGCTTCCTCGCACGGTCTCGCGGCGGCACAACTCCCAACCCCATCGCGTAAGATCGCACGCCGTCCAAGGCGCTGCAGCTGACGGCCAACAGCGCGCTTCAATCGAGGTTTGGTAGCCTTCTGGCATTCAACTTCGGTGGCTCAGCGACCTTGGGCGGCGCTGCTGGCCGCAGCTGAGCGCAAAACCGTTAGATACTCTATTTCGCAGTCAAGCGCCTAGCCCATAGAATTTCTCCCCTTCGAAGTCTCGATCGTGTTTCATCATTCCGTAGATGGCGTGTAGGAGCTTTCGCATCACCGCAAGGTTCGCCTGCATCTTGGTCTTTCCTCTGGCAGCTTCTCGTAGAAGGCCTTCACGTGCGGCTCGTACTGCACGGCGACGATCGACGGCTCATTCGTTCCCTCATGTCGTCCCATTCAACAAGACACTGGCGGCGCGCCGAACCGAAGCGCGTCACCCGTGTTTGCGGGCTGGGGGGGAGGGGCAGAGATCCAGAAGAGTCGAGTGGACCCTCGCGAATGTCCCTTGGAGCGAGAGGGGGTGTCCAATCAAGCGCTCGCGCTACCGGGTGTTCGTGTCCAGGATGCCAGGCTCGTCTTCGCACAAGGCGATACAGATCTTGTGATCTCAGGTTCGGCATCTCAGTCGGACTCCACCGTGAGTGGCTCGAGTTAGGCGACGGGCTCGCCCCCTCTCCTCCGTCCTACATCCTCAAGAAACGCTCGAGGTCGAACGCTCGCTTGCGCTTCAGCACGAAGTAGGCGGCCCTTCCGATGCGATGAGCCAGAATCGAGAGCGCCTTTCCTTTAACATGTTTCTTCGCCAAACGATCGACGAGCTTCTTGCCGTCTGGGCACTTCGCCAACAAAAGCACCGCCTCGGAGAAAGCCCATTTCAAATGGACGTTGCCCATCTTCGCACCGCTGGTGCCTTTGATCTTCCCCGCTGATGAACTCTGGCACTTCACCAGCCGGTTGTAGGAAGCGAACTCCTGGACCCGCGCGAAGCGGTGAATGTCGTGTACCTCGTAGAGGATCGTAAGCTCCAGGATCTTGCCGATTCCGGGGATCGTCTTGAGCCGCGCAAAGGCATCGCGGTCGCGTCCGCGCGCCTGGCGCAGCACTGTGAGCTCCATGGTCTAGGTCGATTCCGCAGTAGTGCTGTGGTTCTGGGTGTAGAATCTCAGTTCCTTCTTGGAGACGAGACCTTTCAAAGGAGACGAAGTAATGAGGCAGTTCATCAGCAGTCTGGCGGTCCTTGTAGCCTGCACCGTGCTGGCTGCGCCTCGTTTGGCCACTGCCCAAACGACAACCGCAATCCCGGCGCCGCTCACCACGCCTGACAAGGTCAACAGCCGAATTGGACCGCTCGACTTCAAGGATGGAATGCCCAGCAAGTCAACTTTGGAAAAGGTCTATGACAACCTGGATTTCACGCACGCATTTGAGGCGTTCGTCAACACCATGCAGGGCGTGAGCGCTGCCGCTGCCCGGAAAGGCCTTCTCGACATCGGGGTGAAGGACAATGAGATTCTTTTGTTCTCCACGTTGATGGATGCCAAGTCGCTGTTCCTGACGGCGAACGCGGATACGGTCTACTTCGTCGGCTTCATCGATCTCACCAAGGGGCCCATGGTGTTCGAGACTCCACCCAAGGCGCTGGGCACCCTCGACGACATGTGGTGGCACTGGGTCATTGACTTCGGCTTGCCCGGTCCGGATCGAGGTGAAGGCGGAAGATACCTCATCCTGCCGCCCGGCTACGACGGTCCGCTGCCCGAGGGTGGGTTCTTTGTCGCCCACGCTAGGACCACCCGCGTCCTGATTCTCGGGCGCATGTTCCTGGAGAACGACGATCCGAAGCCGGCGGCAGACGTGATTCGAAAGTTCACCAAGATTTACCCATACGAGGCAGGTGGCCTTGGCACGCCCATTGCCGAGTTTCTGAGCGGCAAGGCCAGGCTGGGTCGGGTCACGCCGCCGCCAGCGACAGTGTTTCATGAAGGCAGCGGCAAGGTGATGAACACCGTCCCGCCCAATGACTTCAGTTACTACGAGATGCTTGACGAGGCCGTGCAACAGGAGCCGGCTACCTCGCTCGACCCTGAGCTGATGGGCCCTTTGGCCGCCATCGGCATCATCAAAGGCAAACCCTTTGCGCCCGACGCGCGGATGAAAAGGACTATGACCGAAGCGCTCGCGGTCGCGAACGCCACCTCGCGCAGCCTGCTCATGAGTCCCCGCGATCCAAGCTGGTTCTACTATCCCAACTCCGCGTGGATGAATCCCCTGTTTGTCAATGGCTATGAGTTCCAGACACCGATCCCGGAAATCGTCGGACCTGTCCGCGACGGGATGCGAATTCCCGAAGGGGTCAAACCATTCCCGGACACCGGTTATCGCACGCTCGATGCACGGTCGGCATTCTTCTACGGCATCACCGGCATCACGCCGGCCATGGCCATGCGTATGACGGGGATCGGCTCGCAGTATCTCTTTGCCGCTCTGGATGCGAACAAGCAGTACTACGACGGCGCCAAGACTTACAAAGTGACGCTGCCGAAGGGCATTCCGGAGGCGAAATTCTGGTCCTTGACGCTGTACGACAACCAGACGCGATCGATGCTGGACACGCCGCAGCGCTACCCCCGCGCTGGCAGCCAGAGCTATCCGTCGCCCGCCGCCGAATCGAACGCCGACGGCTCCACGACCGTGTCCTTCGGCCCCCGGCAGCCTGACGGCGTCAAGCGCGGCAACTGGATCCAGACGATGCCCGAGAAGGGTTTCTTCGTCATCCTGCGTCTATACAGCCCGCTCGAGCCGTTCTTCACCAAAGAGTGGCGACCGAGCGAGATCGAAATGGTTCCGTGAGCCCAGGGCCAGCTGACGACCACGTTAGGCGACTGTCCAGTTGCCTCATTGAGGGGAAATCCATGAACAAAGTCATTTCCGTAGACGCCTCTCATTCTTCTTTCGACATTCACAGAGATTTCTCCGTATCCACGAGAGAACGACAAGCGGGCCCTCCCGTGCGGATCGATGGCGTGACCGTGGGAATCGTTACTATGGAACACGATGCGCCACACGGAGGAGAGGTACACCCTGACGGCGACGAGATCCTCTACGTCATTTCCGGTAGGCTCCGGGTAGTCGGCGATTCCGATCCAGCGCATCCACTAGAACTGGGCCCCGGAGCGGCGTGCATTGTAAAAAAGGGAGAGTGGCACAAAGTCGATGTACTTGAGAAAACACGGCTCCTCCACATCACCCCTGGTCCGAATGGTGATCACAGACCAAAATGATCAGGATGCGTCGCCTAGCAACTCGCTGCAGCAGACCCCCCAAACGTGTCATCCTGCTTCGCAAAAAGGCCGCAACTTTTCGCGGCCTTGTTCTGGATGTTAGGCGTTAGGCACAACCACATCCAGGAGGTTGGAAATGGGTAACATTCGTACAAAGGGCGGTTGTCTCTGCGGATCGGTCACCTTCGAAGCAGAGGTTGGAGAGAAAGTCGGAGCCTGTCATTGCGATATCTGCCGAAAGTGGGGCGGAGGCCCATTGTTCGCTCTCGATGGCGGAAATGATCTAGAGATATCTGGCAAGACGAACGTTGTTGTTTTCGACTCCACAGCTTGGGCGGAGCGAGCCTTTTGTTCCGTATGTGGATCGCATCTCTACATTCGCGTCAAGGGTAGTGGTCGGTACATCGTTCCAGCTGGATTGTTCAATCTGGACGCAGAACTGACGTTTGACCACCAAATCTTCATCGACAAGAAGCCTTCATATTACTGCTTTGCGAACGAGACATCGAACGCAACGGGGGCGGAAGTTTTTTTGCACAATTCACCCCACCCGACACCTAGGGGTCACAACCAAATTGCAGCAGCCGACGCCTAACACCTATCAGATTCTATCCAGGAGCTACGCCATCTGAGATCGTTGCTGTTACCCTTTTGTGAGTCACCAAACCAAAAAGGGAGAAACGCAATGTCTACAGCAATGATCGAGAGCGAGCCTACCGTATGCGGTGAGTGCCCACATATGTCGATGGAATTAGGTGAAGGCACGTGGAAGCTCGGATTCACCATCGGTTTTGGCGAGAAGTTTCTGCCGACCGGGCCTTCACTCGACTCCGTAGGGAATGGAAACGCGTGGAGTTGTGTACCGAGATGATCCGAACGCTCGAGGCAGAACGTCGCGAGATTCTCCGAGCTCGACCCGATCCCTGTGATCGACAACGTGTTTCAGCTGAACACGCTGCGGGGAATCGGGATCAATAGCTCGTGGTTGTACGTGATGGAGTTCTTTGGCTGGCGGGAGTTTCGGAATGCGAAAGAGGTTGGGGCACTGGCGGGCCTGACTCCGACTCCCTTTCAGAGCGGGAATCAACATCAAGAGCAGGGGATCAGCCATGCGGGCAATCGCCATGTCCGAGGGATGTCTGTCGAGATTGCGTGGGGGTGGCTTCGGTTCCAACCCCAGAGCGATCTCAGCCTTTGGTAGGAGAAGCGCTTCGGTCATGGAAGCAAGCGGATGCGAAAGGTCGGGATCATCGCTTTGGCACGCAAACTTCTGATTGCGTTGTGGCGCTTCTTGGAAACGGATGTGTTGCCGGAAGGCGCCGAGTTGAAACCGAATCCCGCAATCAGATAGGAGCGTTTTGAAGACGCTAAAACACTGGGCTCGTCTCATCTTCATTGTGGTTCGACCTGGTGTGGGCCGCCCGTAGTTGGGGGCGGGTGTCGAATGGCACCGTCTATCAGATGGGGCTGCCCACCCAGGTGGTTCTCAGTCCGCCGAACGGCGAACATGGAATCAGGTCTCCGGCATAAGAATGCTGGAACGGATAGAAGGTAGTCATCGGCGAAGGACCCGGCCAACGACTAGCCTGTTCAATTGACCTTGGCTGCCGGCTGCCGATACTCGGTCGGCAGGTCGGGTCGGGACAGCGTTGCTGCTCGCCGCTATTTGCCGATCCGTTGGGCAGATGTTTTCCTGGGATGCGCCGCGGTCGGAGGTAGGCACGATGGGTGATGACGGACCGGAGGACGACTTCGGCTGTGAGCGTTGCTGGC
>JAQBGU010000075.1:0-17095 GCA_032128375.1 Deltaproteobacteria bacterium
CTCGATCTTCTGGGTGCCGTCCGCATTGGCCCAGCTGTGGATCACGCCGCGCGTTCCGTACCTCTTCTGCAGCGCGGGATCCTTGAAGTAGTCGGGATGCTCCGGTTCGTCCTCGGCGTTCAGGTGATAGAGCGAGCCGAAGAACTCGTCAAAACCGTGCGCGGTGGGCAGATGCGAATCGAGGTCGCCGAGGTGGTTCTTTCCGAACTGACCGGTCATGTAGCCGCGCGCCTTGAGCAGCTCGGCGATGGTCACGTCTTCCTTCTGCAGGCCTTCCTTCGCTCCGGGCAGCCCGACCTTGAGGTTTCCGGTGCGGTACGGCGACTGGCCGGTGATGAATGCGGCGCGGCCGGCGGTGCAGCTCTGCTGGCCGTACCAGTCGGTGAACATCACGCCTTCCTCTGCGATGCGATCGATGTTGGGCGTCTGGTATCCCATCATGCCCTGGTTGTAGGCGCTGATGTTCCAGTAGCCGATGTCGTCGCCCCAGATCACGAGGATGTTCGGCCTGGGCTTCGCTTGCGCCTGCGCGATTGACGGCAAAGCCAAAGTGAAAAGCGCAATCAATGAGAATGTCGACCGAATCGGAAGTTTTTTCATCTGACAGATGGTTTTGCGCATTTCGAAACACACCCCTTTTGCTGGCTAACTAGTGGCACATCCGGAAAGTTCTGGTACATGCTGACAAAGGGATCACCATCGCGTTGTCCGACGGAGAAGAGCGTTCTGTCGGCTTCAATCATGGGTACCGAAACTTGGCGGGTGTTGCACTAGCACGTAGTACTCGGCCTCTACCAAGGCGCGGAGAAAACTACCTCAGACGCTCGAGAAAATCGCGCGCCCGAAGCGCTCCAGATGCAGCGCTACGAACAGTGGGGCTCCGACAAGGGCTATCCACGCATGGCGGTCGGATGGGCGTGGGCCTTCGATTCGCGCTTCAAGTGGACCCAGAACCATCAGCGCCGAGATCACTGTCCCCAACGGCGGTGCGGAGACAATGATCGTCACTTTGGGCGGCGGCTACGGCCTCTACCTGCTCGAGGGCAAGCCCGTCGTCGTCTACAACCTCCTCGATCTGGAACGCTTCCGCTGGGAAGGTGGAGTCGGAGGCGCAGTAGGAGAGGGCTTGTTGGGTCGCGCGCTCGAGCCAGGCAAACACACGCGCGTGTTCGAATTCAAGCACGCCGGCCCGGGGGCACCGGCAGCATCGACAAGCTGACCTTCAGCCCGGGCCGCCGCAGATGTCGGCGGCGGACCAGGCGTCCGCCGGAGAAGTCCTCGCCAGGGCCAAAGGCTAGATGCGAGCCTCGACGCGGTGTGGAAGTTTCTGGCATTTTCGGTGGTCGCGAACACACTTGCGTTGGCTCCGACGGCAGAGCCATTTGTACCAGGATCAGCCTCGCCTGCCTCAGGCTACTCGACAGCGGGCAAACGACCTGTTAGCGACGTGCGCCCGAGTCGACGATGCGCCGGGTCGACGACTGAAGCTCGCCGAGCGCTGCCCGCATATCGGGTGTCGCCCGATCGCCGAATCGCTCGGCGAGGTAGCAGTCCGTCAACTGAGCGAACGCAGCTGTGGCGCGCTCGGGTTGGGTGTCGGCAACTCGCTGCAAGAAGTCGCGGGCACTCAGGGTTGGCGTGCGAACCAGCCCGCGTCGAGACAAGATTTGGAGTGCATCGCGGTAGTAGCGCGGGACGGAATCGGACCGCGTTCCGTAGCGGAACTTCCACGCACCAGCGAGCACACCCGAAAGCGCCAGTAACACCCAGAATTCGCCGCGCCACTGGACCTTCCCGTCGGCGCCGGCCCGCCAGATCTTCGGTTTGGACGCTGGCGTCCGCTCATCACCGATACCGCGGAAGCTGCGCCACGCGAGCCATGCGCTTTTGAGCGCATGCATCTGATCCGAGCGATCGAAGCCGACGATGCGCTGAAACCACCAGTACTCGATGGCGCTGGCCAATTGTGCCATTTGCCCGGAAATCGACAACAGCGGCTCCGCACGCTGGCGCAGATCCGGAGGCGTGGCGTCATAGCGAACCCAGCCATTTCGCGCGTAGTGTACTTCGACCCACGCGTGGGCATCGGACCGCGACAGTTCGACGAAGCCACCGATCTTGTTCCTGCTTCCGCCGGCGAAGCCGTTGACCAGACGGGCGGGTATCTCGAGGCTGCGTGCCAGAACGACCAATGCGGTTGCGTAGTACTCGCAGTGTGCCGACATATTGTCGAGCAAGAAGGCTTCCAACGCCGTCCTGCCAGACGCCTCATCGACTTTCGGCGGCGTGTCGGAGTAGCGTCCGTTGATCAGCAGGTGGGTCCCGAGCGCTGCGATGCGATCCGCATCGGTCGTCTTGTCGGCGGCAATCGAGTGCGCGAGCGCCGATATTTCTGGCGAGAGATCGGGCAGCTGGAGATAGCGCTCACCGTCGCGCATCGGAGGGGTCGTCGTATCGTTGCGAAGCGCGGCGTGGTCCTTATGCATGGGTTCGGTGCTGATGGTGTACCGCAGGCGATCGTCACTTTGGCCGGCAGCGTAGAGGCCGCCGTTGACATCTCGCTCCAATGTGTGAATGCCGCCCCTCAGCGCGTGGCGAAATCCCGCTCCAAATATCACGCTTCCGGATACCGGCTCGCGAACGATCCGCTGAACCAGCTTGGGCGAAGAGTCGTTCGCGCCCAGCTGAACGCCGAGTTCGGGAGCTCCACCCACGCCGTACTTCAGTTTCGGGCTGACTGACCACGACACGCCGTCGAAATGGTCGAACGCGAGTCCGGACCAATAGGCGTCGGTGTGGCCGGGCGGGTTGCCCTCGAGCGTTTCCACGCGCAGAACGATCGTCGAGTCCTGGCGGATCGCCCCCAGCGCGCCCAGTACGACGGTATCCGAGAAGCCCGCGGTCGCAAGCATGGACCCCAGCGCTGAACTCTTCAGAATCGAAGAGTGGAGCCTTGGCAACATCATGAATAACACCAGTGCGAGCCCGATGGACGCGCCCGATGCAAAGAGTGTCACGCGCAGCAGGCCGGGAGTGAGGGCGCGGCTGGCCGAGGGATCGTCCGCCTCCAACGCCTCGGAGCGAATGGTGTGAACCAGCAGTGTCCAAACAGTAGAGAACAGGAAAACCAACAGCAGGGGTGTGAAGAACACGCTGTCGGTCAGGTTCGAAGCGAGAACGACCTGAAATAGTGCGAGTGCAACCAACAGGAATTCGGTCTTGCGGGGACGCGCATCGATCAGCTGTAAGCCCTGTGAGAGCGCCGCGAAGTGGGCGAGGCCGAGTGTCGACGGTCCCCCCTCGAGCGCGACTTGAATCGTCGTGCCAGTGATGAACATCATTCCGACGTTCAGCGCGATATCGCTACGCTGCCAACGGAACGGGCGCTTGCGCCGCCAAAACGACAACGCGATGGCGAGTGCCTGGGTGAGCATCGTCCACACCGCCAGCTGCTCGGTGATCCACAGCATCGCGCTCGCCACGATGACCATCGCCCAGGCGGCCGACGGTCGCGGATCTCCGACTTGGGCTCGAAACGAGCGCCGACTCACGTGACCGCCGCTAGAGAGTGAGCAGCGGTGTGGTCGCCTTCGTGCGAGGCTTCGACCTCGCAGTGGTCCGGTCGCACCAGCGCCAGGAACGACAGCAGGGTAGCGCGCTGCCGCTGTCCATCAGCAGATGGGATGAACTGACGATCGGTTCGCAGCGAAACTCGCGTCCCGTAGTCCAGCAGGGAACTGACTTCCGAAGCCGCCCAGCGGATCGCTCGTTCGAAAGCCTCGCCTTCGATCACGTCTCGCGTTCGCAAACGCACTTCGAATTCAGCGTCCCGCTCGCTCTCGACTTCTCGTGTCAGCAGTTCGCGTTTTCGGATCGACGCGCGCCAGTGAATCCGACGCACCGGGTCACCGGCCCTGTAGCCACGCAAGCCGACCGCTTCCGAACCGACACCGACCGGTGACGAAATCTGTTCGCCGCTGCCCCGTGGGCTACCGAGAATGGCCCGCGCATCGACGGGTTCGAGTGCCGGGTAAACCAGTGCCGACTGGCGTGCCGAGATTTTCAGGGACTTCGAGAAAAGCCCGAAAGGGAACCTTGTAAATACCTGAAATTCATCGAAATTCAGTATGCCGCGCTGCTCGGGCTCGAAGCGGTAGTGCCGACGGACGGTTTCGCCGGGCGCAATTCGCAGTGCAAATGCGCGGCCGGCTTCGATCGCCCCTGCGGATTGCCATGACGCGTGGTCCACGACAACGATCGCGAAAGCCGCGACGCGTCGCTGGTCGTTGGTGACTTCCAGAACGACCGAGCAACTGGATCCAGCTTCGAGTTCGCGTGGGACGCGGCGACGCACGCGCACGCCGCGAAGTGAGGATTCCGACAACACACCCGACAATACGAGAAATGCCAGCAACAGTGAGAGTACCAGGTAGAGCAGGTTGTTTCCGGTGTTCAGTGCAGCGAAGCCGACCCCGATCGTGATACAGAAGAACAACCAGCCAGCCCGCGTGGGTCGAAGCATGCGCGGTGGACGAAGCCAACGTTGCACGCGGGAAGGGACGGGAATCGATTCGCGTCGCGGCGGATGTTTCTGATCGCGACCCAGCTGAGGGCTCTTATCGCGACTCAGCTGAGGGCTCTTATCGCGACCCAGCTGAGGGCTCTCGCCGTTCAAAGCGGAATCGGGATCGAGTCCACAATTTCGCGGATGATCCACGGGGTTTCCTCGACCGCACGGGTTCGTCTCGAGCGCGGGTCGACTGTGACGCGATGTGCGAATACGTCGACGGCGAGGTCACGCACGTCTTCGGGAATGCAATAGTCGCGACCGTCCACGAGGGCATGCGCTTGTGCGGCACGCCGCATCGCGATCGCTCCGCGCGGCGAAACTCCGATCTCGAGAGCTTCGTGCTCGCGGGTGTCGGCGACGATAGAGAGCAGGTACGCGACGATGGCCCCGTCGAACTTCACGGCGCTCGCCGCGCGCTGAAGCCCGAGCACATCGGCGCCCGTCACCACGGGCTCGAGCCGCGGCAACTCGGTGGCGGCGGGGTCGTCGCGCAACACCGCGGCCTCGTCTGCCGGACTGGGATAGCCGATGCCGACGCGAACCAGGAATCGATCGAGTTGCGATTCGGGCAAGGGGTGTACGCCGTGATGCTCGAGCGGGTTTTGCGTGGCGACGACAAAATGCGGGAGCGAAAGCGCGTGAGTGACGCCGTCGATCGAGACGCTGCGCTCGGCCATCGCCTCGAGCAACGCAGACTGCGTCTTGGGACTGGCGCGATTGATTTCGTCTGCGAGCACGACGTTGGCGAAGATCGGTCCGCCTTGAAACGAAAACGCGCCGGTCGGGATACCGTCCCGGCTCTCGGGTATCGATGTGCCAAGAACATCGCTCGGCAGTAGGTCACTGGTGAACTGGATGCGAGCGAACTTCGCGTCGATAGAGCGCGCCAGAGCTCGTGCGAGCGTCGTCTTTCCTACGCCCGGGACGTCCTCGATTAGCAGGTGGCCGCCGGCAATCAAGGTCTCGACCACGCGGCGAACGACTTCGGGTTTCCCGCGCAGCGCGCGCTCGACGTTGGCGCGGATGCGTCCAGTCAGCGCTGCCGCGGTGCCCGAATCCAGCTGCGGGAGGTCATCGGTCGAAAATGCTTCGGGTTGCAAGAGGGTGTTGTTAGTGTCGGACACCAGAGCCTATTCGGCGGTTGCATGCCGCTACCTGAGATGTGGACCCCAGCTAGGCGCTTCTGCCGGTGCGCGAGGGTATGTTGCCGGGTCGTGTGAAGCTTGGAAACTGCGCAATATGGATCGGTTCAATGCGGATCGTCTACTCCAGACGCGAGCAACGCGGATTTCGGGTCGTCGGCATCGGCCGAAGCCGCGAGAAGCGCGATGAATCGCGGCAGGTCGCCCGCGAGTTCGCGGAGCCGCGTCGCATATTTTTCGATATCCGATGAATAGGTCCCGATCAGGGCGAGGCACGCGTCGTTCAATTGGAGTTGGCTGGCCAGCACCACTGCATCCTGGTTGGCCAGGGGGAGCGTCGCCACTCGCTCGCGGGCCGCTTGCTCGAGTGCACTGCGCTGCGGCCCGGGATCGACCGAGGAATTCTCGTATAGCGTCGAAACCTGCTCGCGAAAGCGCAGCAGCTCAGAATTGATACAGCGATGATCTGTGATCTCGCTTTGCCGCTGGCGGGCCATTTCGGATTCGCCGGCCATCCGATAGAACAATACGCTGGCTTCCTGGCCGATGAAAGTCGCGACACCTTCGTTGAAGTCGGCGTGGTTCGACACGTATACGGTCGCGTGCACGAGTTCGTGGAAAATCGTTTCGAGCAACTCGCCGCTGTCGCGCCGCAACATCGGGCCGGTGATCGGGTCGTCCAGCCAGCCCAGGGTCGAGTAGGCACGCACGCCGAATTCGCAGACATCCAGTCCCTTTTCACGCAGGCGAGCGGCTTCTGCAGCTGCGCGCTGTGGGGCGAAGAACCCCTTGTAGGGCAGCTCGCCGATAATCGGAAACCAGAAGCCCGCGGGCGTGACTTCGCGCGGACGGGTGGCGACCAGCGTGGTGACGATCCGGTCGCCGGGCCACGCGACAAAACTCGTGTACTGTCCGCCGACGTCGAGACCAAGCCCGATCGCGAACTCGCGAGCGAGTCCGACCAACTCGAGTCGTTCACGAATATCGGACGAGGTTTCGGGATCGATCAGCACCGAGTCGATGGGCTTGCGCGCAAGTAGTAGTCGGGTCTGCCCGATAGCGACGCGGCTCAAGTAGCAACCCGAGGAACTCAACAAGATGGCGAGCGCGAAGGCTGCGAACAGGAGTGGCGCATACCTGTGTATCGAGGTTTGCGTGGCGGATTCCGATGTGGCAGAGATCCTCGCAGCCGAAGCATTCGAGGCGGGTACTGCGGGGATCGAGGAGCGCGAGGGCACCGATGGTATCCGGCTGCTGCTCTATGCGCCGGTTGCCGCGGAAGCGGAAGTCCAGGCCGCCATTGCTCGCGCAGCTCCCGGAGCGCGCGTCAGCCCATCGGAACGGATCGCCGAAGCAGATTGGAGCGAGCAATGGAAGTTGGGTTTGAAGGCGGCAGAGATATCGCCGCGCTTGCTGGTCCGCCCGTCGTTTGTCGAGGCTGTGCCGAAGCCTGGCCAGGCCGAGCTGATCATCGATCCGGGCCAGGCGTTCGGAACCGGCGGACATCCCTCGACGCATCTGTCACTCGAGTGGATCGACGCGCTACAGCCGGCGCTCGAATCGCTCAACCGGAACTGGCGGCTGCTCGATGTCGGTACCGGTACGGGCGTGCTGTCGTTGGCCGCACTCCGGTTCGGGGCCCGGATTGTCTTCGCGTTCGATCTGGATCCGCTGGCGACGGAAGCCGCATGCGCCAATGCACGCGCCAACGGTATCGAGAGCGGCCTCGAAGTGTTTGTCGGCTCACTCGACGCGGTGGCAGATGCGACCTTCGATCTGGTCGTAGCGAACTTGTTGCGGACGGAGTTGATGCCGCTGATCGATGCAATCGCCGCGCATGTGCGCCCCAGAGGACACGCAGTACTTGCCGGATTGCTACGCGATGAGTGCAAACTGGTGATTGCCGCCGCGCAGGCGGCGGGCTTGTCCCACAGCGGAGAACGCGAGATGGCCGACGCCAACGGCGACGTGTGGACTGCGCTGCTCATGACTCGCTGAGTTCGCTCCGCCAGTAGTCGAGCATGCTCGAAAGCGTGGTTTCAATCGGGATCGAGGGCTTCCAACCCGTTGCGGCCCGAATCCGACCGGGGTCGCCCACGGAATAATCAGTCGGGCGCACGAGTGCCGGGTCGATTTTGATCGCGGGCCGTTGGCTCGCGTGTGCGAGCAAACCTTCGAGGAGTTCGCCGATGCTGCGGCCAATGCCACCGGCGACATTGTAGACGCGCGGGGCGACACGGCGATCGAGCAACAGCCGGTAGGCCTCGACGACGTCGTTTACGTCGATGATGTCGCGGACGGACTCGAGGTTGCCAACGTGCATCACCGGTTCGCGCATACCGAGTTCGACCTGAGCGATTTGTCTCGCAAAGCTCGAAAGTACGTAGGTCGGGGACTGGCCTGGACCTGCATGATTGAATGCGCGGACACTCACCACGTCGACGCCGGCGTTCGAGTATGTACTCGCAAGTTGTTCGGCTTCGGCCTTGCTGCGGGCATAAGCGGACCCCGGATGCAGCGGCGCGTCTTCGGCGAAAGGGGGCGAGCCGGGGCGGGTGGTCCCATATTGATCCCCTGAGCCGATCAGCAACAAGCGAGGCCGCGACTCGCAGTGCAGCGCGGCCCGAAGCACGGACAAGGTTCCGAAATAATTCACGCGATGTGTCAGCGCTGGCGCGGATCGCGATAGACTGACCGAGGCTTGGGCGGCCAGGTGAATGACCGCGTCGGGTTTGTCGCGATCGAACGCCGCCTGTACGGCGTCGCCGTCGACAACGTCGAGTTCGAGATCGTACGCTGTGACTCTCCAGCCCTCGGCCAGCAGCCGAGGCACCAGGTGGCAGCCGACGAATCCGCTCGCTCCGGTGATGAGTGCATGCACAGCCTGCAGCCTGCCAGACCGAGCAATGCTGTGCTATAGGCCGCCGCATGTTGCTCCCGATCGACAACCAGACGACTTCGGCGGTGCTGTTCGATTCGGGCGGAACGCTGCTGCACATTGACTATCAGGTCTTTGTCGAACTGGCCGACGCCCGCGGCTACCAGGTCGATGTCCAGGCAATTCGACTCGCAGAGGCTGCCGAGCGGATCGCAATCGATCAGCGCTCGCTGGAGTCTCGTGGTGCGATCGGTGCCGACGCGACCCGGGTCGGTCGGTATTTTCGCGGTTTGCTTGCGACAGCGGGCATTCCGGTAGAAACCGCGCATGAGATTGCGAGGGAAGTCGAGGCCGTCCATCGCGCGGAGAACATCTGGCGCGTACCGCTGCCCGATGCCATCGAAACACTGCGTGGGCTGAGAAGGCGGGGCGTGCGGATAGCCGTAGTCTCGAATGCAGATGGCCGGGCCGAATTGGCGCTGGAAACGGCCGGATTGACCGAAGACCTCGAGTTTGTCGTCGATTCGCACTTCGAGGGTGTGGAAAAGCCCGATCCCGAGATTTTTCACCGGGCTATCCGACGACTCGAATTGCCTCCGGAGCGCGTCGTTTATATCGGTGATATCTATTCGATCGATGCGGTGGGCGCGCGCGCTGCGGGCCTGTCACCGGTGATCATCGACCCGACGAACACCTACCATGGGCTCGATTGTCCGATCATCCGCGGCCTGCGCGAATTGCTGGAGCCGGTGGACGCCGGAGGGAGTTGAAATGATTGTCGGAATTTCGGGTTTGTACGGAGCTGGCAAGGGCGAGGCAGTCGCGTTTCTAGAAGCGCGCAGCTTCTACGCGCTGTCGCTTTCCGATGTGATTCGCGCTGAACTCGCGACGCGCGGTCTCGAGGAAACGCGCGAACGAATGATCGAGGTGGGCAACGAGATCCGCGCAACCGAGGGGCTGGGTGGTCTCGCCGAGCGTCTGGCGGGCACCCTGGTGGCCGATCGAAACTACGTGATCGATTCGGTTCGTCACCCGGCCGAGGTCGAGGCCCTGCGAGAGCACACGCCGGAGTTTCGGTTGCTTTGGATCGAGGCCGATGAGGCCCTTCGCCTCGAGCGCATCGTCGAACGCAAGCGCAACGGCGACCCGGGCGACCTGGCGGAGCTGCGCCGATTGGAGGGGCGCGAGCTAGGTGGCGAGAATCCAGCCGGGCAGCAGTTACTGGCCGTGCGCGATCTGGCTGACGATACGCTCGCAAACGACGGGGAAATCGAAGAACTGCATCGTGGATTGCAGGCGATGCTCGAGCGCAGTTTTTTTTTTGAACGCCCCAGTTGGGATGAATACTTCATGTCGATTGCGCGGGTCGTTTCAAGCCGCAGCAATTGCGTGAAGCGCAAGGTCGCGGCAGTGATTACACTCGATAAGCGGATTGTTTCGACCGGCTACAACGGAACTCCCCGCGGCACCCAGAATTGCAACGAGGGTGGCTGCCCACGCTGCAACAGCTTCGCTGAAGGAGGGACGAAGCTGGACGAGTGCTTGTGCTCGCACGGCGAGGAGAACGCCATCGTCCAGGTGGCCTTTCACGGCTCGTCTATTCGCGGCGCGACGCTCTACACGACCTTCTCTCCCTGTCTGATGTGTACCAAAATGATCATCAACTCGGGAATCATCGAAGTCGTCTACAATGCTGATTACCCCATGGGCGAGGTTGCGCGGGATCTGTTGCGCGAAGCGGGAATCAATGTCCGCCAGGTTTCACTGCCGGACGGCTAAATCGGTGCAAAGCATCAAGCGAACGCAGCGGAGGCGCTGGCAGTGCGAGCGGGGTTGGGCGCAAGGCTGGACAATAGGCTGAGTGAGAAGCCGGGTGGTAGGCTGCTATCAATAAGAGCCGTGCTTCGAGCCGTGCTGCGAATCGCGCGAACTTCGATCGCCGCGATTGCGATGTCGATCGGTTGCACCGCACTCGTAGCCCAGGGTGCCGAGGACAGGCGACTTCCGGACAATTCGGGCGCTGGACTGCTGGCCCGAGCCTTCGCGAACCTGTACGCCGAAGATTACATCCAGACGATGGAGCTATCGACCCAACCGCGCAGCGGGCGCGGCATGACACGTCTGATTCAAATCACCCGTAAGCAAAGCGTGCTCCCCGGTCGGGCGCTGATCCGATTCCTGGAACCCTATGCAGTGCGACGGACATCGGTGTTGATCCTAGAAAACGAGGCGCGCGCTGACGATCTTTTTGTGTACCTCCCTGCGGCACGATTGACTCGACACCTATCGAATTCACAGCGGGCCGATTCGTTCTTCGGAACCGATCTGGCCTACGAAGACATCGAACCCAAATACATCGAGGATTACGATGTGCGAATTGCCGGCAGCGATTCGCTAGCCGGCATTCCGTGCACGCTGCTCGAACTGCACAACCGTCAGACCTTCGAGTCGACCTATGACCGACTGGTCTCCTGCGTAGAAGAGCAGCGCGGAGTCATCCTGTGGACCGATTTCTATCGCGATGGAAAAGCCACCAAACATCTCGAGGTCGACCCAGCGAGCATTCGAAATATCGGAATCCGCTTCATTCCATTCGCGATGACCATGACCGACCTGCGCCGCCAATCGAAAACAGCGATCACAACAACCACCTACAACATCCACCCCAACATCCCCGACACACTGTTCTCGACCTGGAACCTCGAAGCCGGAGACGCCCGCCGAGATCGCTCCCAGGCGGGAAAGGGCGAGGGTGGGTAGGAGCGCGGGCAGTATTGGCAAGAATGAGTAACGGCGTTCTGAAATTGTTCCAACGGACTGCCTTTCCCGCGTCTACGCTCGAATAAACCATATTAATATCCGCATCTTATAAGATATTGTTGCGATCGACGGGCGGTTCCCAATACAATTCCAGCCCGGTGAAAAACCACATTGTCCTGCTAGCTCAACGCTAAGCGGATTCGGCCACCACTTTGGTTCAGGGAAGTGCGGGTGAGGGCGGAGTGCTCCAGAAATTCGACGAGATTACGCCTGAGAGCATGGCTCGACTCACTCAAAGCGTATTGAGTGACCGTAGGAGTATCGAAGCAGTCTTGCGCCAAGTGTTGGATTGCGGGATCCAGCTCGGTGGCGGAATCGATCGGAATCACCAACTCCGGCGCGCCTCGGTTGCCGAGGTGTCTTCCACGAGAGTTCGATTGAGGCTCGAGCACTTCGACGCCTCAGCCGGAGCGCAACTCTTCCTGAACTTTCAACTCGAGGGTCATGAGTATTTCTTTTCAGCGGTACCACTGGAGACTCCAAGCGGAGCGTGGATCGAGATCGCGCTCCCATCCCGCATCTATCGTACGGAGAGGCGCAGTCGCTATCGCGACAGCGAACTCGTAAACGGTTCATCATCCCATGTTGACCTCACCACGAAGGACGGAAGGAGTATTCTCGCAAGGGTCATCAACCGATCGCCTGCTGGAATCGGCATCGAGTTGTCCACACACGACTGTGAGAGTCTGCCCTCTGAGCTGGTTGTGCGCGCTCGTTCTGGCTCTGACGCCAAACCCTCGTACGCGAAGATCCGACATCAGACGCTGGCTCCAGACCGGCCGGGCTGGGTTCAGATCGGCCTTTCTCTCAGCGGGCTCTCCCAAGGCAAGCAGATCGCGATAGATCGACGGGATCGAATCCTCGACCGTTCGCCCGCGACCCGCGCCTGGGAACGAGCGGAGTTGTACGCTGCGGCAGTTCGTTCTGTTCCGATCCGCGCCGCACGCATGCTTGGTGTCGGAGGGGAATCGAAGCGGGGTGTCCCAATCGCCGACTATCAGAACGAACGAGGTGAGACTCTACGAGCCATTGTCGATACTTGGGGCGAGACCGTTGGTGCTCCGGCAGTAGTGATCCCACCCGCATGGGGTCGAACGAAGGAAACACTACTTCCGCTCGCGGCCACCCTGCTTGAAACGTTTCGTCGTGCCGGGCAGCCGGTGACAATCGTCCGATTCGATGGAACGCACCGGCGCGGTGAGTCGCATATCGATCCTGCGTGTCGTCCGCCTGGAGAGGAGTATCAACACTTCACTTTCTCTCAGGCCGTTCAGGACATCCAGTCGACGATCCGTTTCTTGGATTCGGATCGTCGCTACCAACCATCGACGATCATTCTTGCAACTTTCAGTCTCGCTGCGATCGAGGGGCGCCGGGCAGTCGCATCTGACGTAGAAGGGCGAATTGGCGGATGGGTCAGCACGGTTGGGATGGTTGATCTCCAATCGGCTCTTCGCACGATTTCGGGAGGGATCGATTTTGGGTATGGGTTGCAACAGGGTGTCAGGTTTGGTCGGCACGAGTTGGTCGGAGTGGTCGCGGACATGGATCACACCGGCTTGGATGCCCTCAAGCACAAGCTTGTTTACATAGAGGACGCGAGAATTGACCTCGCTCAAATCAAGGTTCCGATTACCTGGATTCACGGCCGTCACGATGGCTGGATGAACATTGAGACTGTCCAGGACGCGCTCTCTTGCGGTCAGATCAACAATCGTCGTCTCATCGAAGTTCCCACCGGACACCAGTTGCGAACGAGCGAGGAGGCACTTTCCACATTCCAGTTGATTGCCGAAGAGGTAAGCGCGATGGCATTGGGTCGACGGGTCCGCCCCAGGCTGCCATCGCTTTCCAATCTCGCCCGTCGTCAGCGTGCCGAGCGCGGGCGCCTTCCCAAGCTGATCACCAACGTGCGAGGATTCTGGGGCGATTACCTGCTTGGTCGCGATCGCCGAATAGGGATGCAGTTGCTGACGGCCACTGCGGCCTACCGGAACCTGATGGAGAAACAGGTCGGCCTCTTGAATCTTCGTTGCGGTCAACGCGTTGCAGATCTCGGTGCGGGGACGGGAGAGTTTCCCCTGTGCGTGGCGCGGAGTCCCATTGAATCGCCGCGGATCAAAATCGATGAAGTGGACTATGTCACAGAAGCACTTCATCGTGGGGCTCAGCGGCTCGGGTCGCTCGGTGAAGGGCGCATTCGGGTGCAGCATGTCGTCGCAGATCTCGATGTGGGGTCAGAGACGCGTATTCCGCTATCAGATGGGCAATACGACGCGGTGCTTGCTTCGCTGGTAGTGAGCTATGTCTCCAACCCGCACGCATTGCTGGCAGAAGCTTTTCGCATTCTACGGCCCGGTGGCCACCTCGTGGTATCAACCCTGAGGCGAGATGCGGACATTTCGAAGTTGTACGTGGATGGGCTGGCGGAACTTCGATCGGCGGACCTGACAGCAACTATAGGGATCGAAGCGCGTCAGCATTTTGATGAACTAGCGCGTGATTTCTTGAACGACGCCTCCAAGATTCTCGATTTCGAGGAGCAGGGGCGATTCCGATTCTGGGATCCATCCGAGTTCGCGGCTATGGTCAAGAGCGCTGGATTCACTGTAGACAGTGTCGAACTGGAGTTCGGCGAGCCTCCGCAAGCGATCGTGGTATCGGCGAAACGGCGCTGACTCTTGGTCGCTGAGGGCGCAGTAGGCACGGGCGACTGGCTCGAGCGTCTGACCCGAGCGTCGATCAGAAGTCCGCGCCTCGTGTTCTTGATCTGGGGACTCATTTCTGCCGTCGCGGCGCTCGGAGTCGTTCGCCTCGAAATCGACAACGCGACCGCGAGTTTCTTGGATCGGAGTGATTCGGCCTGGCAGGTGTATCAGCAGAGTCTCGTCGAATTCGGCGGCGACGAGATATTGGTCATTGCTATCGAGGGCGATTCGCCTTTCGATCCGAAGGTTCTGGCGAGGGTCCGCGAACTTTCCAGCGAGTTTTCTGTCATTCCCGGCGTCTGGCGTGTGGACAGCATCAGCACGGTTCCGGTGATTTGGACAGCGCCGGACGGCAGTATCGACTTCGATCCCGCCGTTGGCGAACTGGATATCGCAACGCATCTCGATCGGACTATCGAAAGACTTCGGCACGACCGCATTGCGTCCAACAGCCTCGTTTCAGAAGATGGACGCGTATTCGCCATCAATCTGATTCTCGACGACGACGTAGACGTCGGCCGCCCTTCCGTCGTCGCTGAGGTCGCGAGTCGCTTGCTGCACGACCGGGCATGGCTGTCTGGCGTACCGGTGTTCAGAACGGAGGTGAATTCTCGAACCCGCGATGAACTCGCGCTCTTCGTTCCGGTGACGTTGTTTCTGGTCGGGGCCGTAGTGTTCGTTGGGTTCGCGCGGCTTTATGCGGTGATAGTCGCGCTCAGCACCAGCCTGTTCGGGACTTGGGTCATTCTCGGAGCAATGGGGGCCCTGGGTACCCGTCTGTCGCTGTCTACGATGATATTGCCGTCTGTCCTGCTCGCTCTGGGATGCGCGTACGTGATGCACGTACTCACTGCGGCACGTGGAGTAGAGGGGCGCGTCGAACTCGAAAGGGCGATATCAGGCGTAGTAAAGCCGATTGGGCTATCGGGCCTCACTACCGCGATCGGTTTTCTCGCGATATCGACGATTCGCATCGATGCAATTCGTGAGCTGGGGACGTTCGGTGCAGTTGGAGTGATAGCTGTTCTGGCGGCGGCGTTAACCACGGCACCAGCTGCATTGAGCTTGCGTCCGATTGGAGATGGCGGAGCGACCCTCGATACCTGGCTACGCGGTACTGCCAGAGGCATCGTGATGAACTGGGTTTCTCATAAGCGTCTTGTATTGGTGTTGTGGAGCGTTGCGGTATTGGCGAGCGGCATAGGACTGACTCGGTTGAGCATCGAGACGGACATCATTCTGTGGTTCTCGCCAGACTCTGATGTGCGGAAGTCCTACGACGCGATCCGCACCAGGCTATCCGGAATCACTCCGATGAACGTCGTCGTTCGATCCACGGACGGTCGGCCGTTGACGCAGCCGGATAGGTTGGCCGCGATTGACGCTCTTACGTCGACATTGAACGGGATGCCGCAGATCGGTAAAGCCATCTCAGTCACGGATCCACTGCGGCAACTTCACGATGGATTCGTCGGACACCGAAACAGCGACCTTCTCAATGATTACTCTCAGATTGAGCAGTACTTATTGCTCCTCGATTCGCTCACGCGAATGCGCGACGTGATCTCCTCGGATCGAAACACTGCGAATATATTGCTTCGAGTGGATGAGAATGGTTCCCGGAGTCTGATGGCGCTAGCGGAGGAGATCGACTCGTGGTGGGCCATCCACGGCGTGCCCGGCGTTGTGATCACTACGACAGGGATCATGTATGAGTTCGGTAGAGCTGAGGAAGAGATTGCGTATGGTCAGCTTCGAGGGCTCGGATTGGCGTTTGCGTTAGTGGGCGGGATATTGCTCGCGATCTTTCGCTCACCACGTCTGGCGTTCGCTGCCATGCTTCCGAACATCGTTCCGTTGCTGATTACGTACGGTCTGATGGGCCTAGCCGGGATTCCGCTCGACGCCGCGACTGTGTGCCTGGGTAGCCTTGCACTCGGAATAGCCGTCGACGACACGATTCACCTGGCCACTCGCTTCCGTGATTTCCGTCAGTCTGGTCAAGAGGCTGCAGATGCCCTGGACTCAGCCCTTCGGGTCGTCCTGCCTGCGCTCGTATTTACGACAGTCGGGATCGCGCTCGGATTTGCCGTACTGGCACTTTCGGAGTTCACACTGGTACGAAATCTCGGAATGGTCACCGCTTTTCTCGTTGTACTCTGCCTGCTCGCAGATATCACCCTGCTTCCGGCGCTGCTCGTACGGCGCGGGACTATGCGTTCGTGGGCGCGGGATCGAGATCGGTGATTCGGGAAAAGCGACCAGAATCCAACACTCAAGCGTAGTTCGCGGGACTCCGATTCCCTGAGCAATGAGTCAGGCAATCGTTCAAGACGATTCGCAATACCGCGCCTACCGCATCGAGATCGAAGGCGAGCCCATGACCCGAGCTCTCGGGACAGGGCTTGCGGTCATTCTTGGTCTCAACACCGCATTCATTGGACTGGACTACTTCCTGTTTCCAAGACTCTTCGCTCCGATGCTCGGATTTCGGCTGAGCTGCAATTTTGTAATGGCAGTCCTGTTGATGCGCACGCGCCACACGCACCCGCTTGCAGCGGCCTACGCAGGATGTCTCCTGATGGGCTTGGCACTGATCGCCGTGATTCAAGCCGCCGGCGGAATCGCTAGTGGATACGCGCCAGGCCTGTTGCTGCTGTTCTGTGGAATGCCAGTGTTACTCCCTCTTCGAGCACAACAGGCCGCAAAGATCGTGTTCTCGCTCTCAGCGCTCGCTGCCGCTCTTCCATTTGCACTCGGTCCCGACCTCGCAATGGCTCCTTACGTTGTGAGCCTGGTGTTTCCGCTAGCCGCAGCATTCGAGAGCGTCGCGGCTTGTTGGTTGCTGGATGGAATGGGATACACCGACTTCCTTCGCCGGCGCGAGCTAGAGCTCGCTCGGGATCAGCTCAAGGAGCTGGATCGGGAGAAGTCTCGGTTTACTGCGAATGTGCATCATGAGCTTCGGACTCCGTTG
>JAQBGU010000076.1:0-56830 GCA_032128375.1 Deltaproteobacteria bacterium
CCTGGGTCGGCAAATCCTCCGACTGCGCGTTCGGGAACGCAACCGCGTGTTCCATCAGGTTGCCGTCATTCGCAACCAGGTGGAACGGGACGCGCTCGCCCGACTCGTTCACCAACGCGATCCGAAAATATCGCGACACGCTGCCGTTCAAGATGCGGAAGCGGTAGCGGCGTGCGCGTACGTCCATGTACGGCTTGAAGAGCCAATTGACGACTATTCGGTCGCCCATGAAGCCGTCGAGGTTGAAAATGTTGAAAAAGAGCTGGCCCGCGATGTCCCAGGCCTTGTCGGCCAGCATCAGGTTGACGTCGTAATCCCGATTCCCCCAGTCGAGCGCGCTGCCGCTGGGCAGGCACAGGTTCACATTGATCGGATTCTCGTAGTGGCAATCCAAGGCCTCGTTGCCGCGATCGATGGAGCTGTAGTAGTTCATCATCGCCGCGCTTCCCTTGTAGACGTTCTGCGCGGTGAAGTCGAGCATGTGGTCGTGGAACCAGTGGGTGCTCATGGTCTCGCGCCAGTCACCACGGATGTTCGTGATCCCGCCGCTCCCGTCCGGGGTTCCGGCCCTCGGGTCGGTCGCCCCGGTGTTGATACGGTCATGGCCAGCCAGAATCATCGGCCAGCGATAGTCGAAAAACTCGCCCGGAAAAAAAAAGGCCTGCGTGTAGCCATCGCTTTCAGCGGGTGTGTGGCCATTGTGTTCGTGGGTCGTCAGTGTGTGCAGGCCGAAGCCGAAGTTGGCTCCCGGATCGACCGGGAGCGCGTTGTAGTGCCGGAACAGAGTTGGATATCCGTAACGCGCCATCAACAGCTTGGGTGGAAACGTCCCGTCGAATGTCCAGAGCGCCTCGGGATCCTGAACAGGCAGGTTCGGGTGAAAGCGCACCGCGATGCCTCGCGTGGTTCCATCGAAACCCGGAGTCCCGGTGGTATTGTGGTACAGACCGCCGGGCCCGAACTCTCCCACGCTGTAGCCGTGCAGCTGTTCGGCGTCGCGAAGCCCGGTGTTGCCGCGCGCTCCCGTCGTTGCGGTCTGCACATAGACCTTCGGGAAAAACTCGTCCCAACGCTGGTGCGAGAACAACTCTCCGGGAGGTCGCCCTTCGATCACGCTGTGTGCGAGAGGGCGAAGACATTCTTCGATCTTGGGCTTCCAGGGGTTTGCCATCGAGACGTTCGACTCGCGGGTGGGAAACGGATGGATGCCCCCGCTGAGGAAGCTGTCTAGCGCCAGCGCGGGCGGTTGGCCTCCGCAGCTCGCGGGACCAGGAAGCAGTCCGCAGTCGGTACACGCGGTGTCGGGTAGATCTCGGATCCCAAATTCCTCGAAGCGCAGCATCTTTTGCGTGAAGGGTTGGGCGCCATAGCGGGGACTCTGCGCTGCGCCCGTCGGGATGTCGTACTTCGCCTGGGCGGGGAGCGCTATCGCGGCCAAGCATCCGACGGTTGCCGCAGCCATCAACAAGCGGATCGCATTCGCGCGAATTCTGGCGTTGCGCTTCAGCGGAGTTGTTCGTTCCAAAGCATGCCTCCAGCTGCAAGTTCGATCGCAGCCCGGCGGCCCGTCCGACGGCAAAAACAGCGACTTACCTGATCAGCAACAAACCGGGCTGCATGGAGCCCTCTATGACAGTCGCTCTGCAACGAAAAAGGTGACCCGCTGTTTGCGCATGATTCTCGAGAATCCTTCAACAAAGTGAGTGTGAAGCATTACAATGACATTGCACTTCATAATCAAATGGCATCACCGATGCGCAGCCCGTATCTCCCACCCGCGTAGCCAGGGCGTTGAGGCCCAACGGGATTCAGTGTCGCTCAGGCGTCGTCGAGGCGCCGGACTCTCGCGACGACATCCGCCGGGTCGACGAGTGCCGGAAGCGACGCCCAGCGCCCCGTGCGATCACTTCCCAGCGTAAGCAGTCCAGCGAATCGGGAGCGGTCTGCGTCGAGTCTGGGATCGGGGTCCCAGGCACCCATGGCACGACGGATGGAGTCGATCGCAGGCGTGTCTCCTGTCAACGTGAGCCAGCGGTCGCGGTCGCCCTCTACCTCTACGCGAGCGGTGGGCAACCAGACGAACTCGTCGTCGACATCGATCGAGAGCGAGAGCAGCCAGACACGACTCCCAAAGCGGCCCTTCAGCAGATCGTGCACGCGCTCCAGGTTTCGGAGCACGCGCGCTTGCTCCTCCCACGCCGCACAAAGCAGGTGAACGACCACGACGTGGTCGCGGACGAGATCTTTGTAGAGGCGGACCGATTTCCCCGCGTGCGTCAGCAAGGCTACATCGGGGAGACGCCAGGGCTGTATCGACCCGGTCGCCCGAGCTTGCGCAGCGTCACGCGCGAAGCCCAGCGTCAGGAACTGGCGCCGACCGAATCGCTCCTCGGGCAAGCTCGCCTACTCGGGTCGGGCCGAGATCTTCACGATCCGGTACCGCCCCTCGTCACTCTCGAGATCGAAGTCGACGAGCTGGCCCGACCGGAGCCCGGCGAACATCTCGGGCTCGTTCATCTCGAACGCCATCGTCATGCCCGGCATCAACCCGGGAATGTCCCCGTGCTCGATCACGGCCTGGCCGCGATCGGGTCGCAACTCTCGGACGATCCCGTGTGTGCTATGGGCTCGCTGGCTTGCCGACACGAAGCGAGAAGCATCTCGCGTTCCGACCCACTGATCGTCCCAGGTAAAGCGGCGCACGCTGCGCGCCAGGTCTCGCAGATCGGTCAGGACCGGCAGCGCGGCCCAGCGATCGGTGCGGTCGTTACCGAACGTGACGATCCCCGCGTGTTGGGTCTTGTCGGCGTCGACGATCGGGTCGGGGTCGTACACGCCGAGTTCATGGCGCAGCCGATCGATCGCGTCGTAGTCCCCTGTCAGGAAGGTCCAACCCGGCTTGCTCCCGAACGCCTTCCAGTAGGCGTCGAGCTTCTCCGCAGTGTCCACTTCCGGGTCGATCGAAATGGAAAGCATGCTGACATCGCGACCCGCGCGCTCTCCGAGCAGATCGTTGAAGCGCGACAGCTGGGCGGCCATCCCGGGACAGATCAACGGGCAGGTGGTGTACATGAAGTTGATCATCACGACCTTGTCGCGTACGAGATCCTCGTAAAATCTCACGCGTTCGCCGTGCTGCGTGGTGAGCGCGATGTTCGAAAAGCGGTCGGAGGTCTTGCCTCGCAGCGTGCGCTCGCCGCGGGTCTCAGCGGACGCGGAGACCGGGGCATTGGCCGCTTGGCTGCAACCCAATAGCGTTGCGGCCACGCCGGCTGCGAGCACACATCGGAGTGCTCGAGCGCGCAAAATCTAATCCTCGCGGCCTTGATTGCCGCGCGCGTCGATGTCGAAATCGCACTCTTCGTTGGCTTCGTCGAAGATGCCAACGCCGCGGTCGAGGAGCCTGTCTACATCGCCTTCCGCGTCGAAGAAGATGCGCCCCTCTTCCGCGAGATCCTTGCATGACGAAGCCACACCTGACACGACGGGGTCGACGGGGGTCTCAGCATCGAGAGGGGTCTGTTCGCCCGCGGGTCTCGGGTCATTGACGCCCATCATGCGCATGTCCTCGTGTTCCACGTTGTGGCAGTGGAACACGAACGGGCCGCTGAACGTGTTCCAGCGGACCAACACCTCGGCCTCGTCTCCGCCCTCGAGGTTGACCCCATCGTTGTTGAAGCAGTGCTGCGGGCGAAGTCCGTTGGGGCGCGACTTGTGCGACTGAACCTGGAAGCCGTCGAGGTGGAGGTGGATCGGGTGCCACCAGCCACCCGCGTGATTGGTAAGAAACCAGCGCTCGGTGGTTCCGAGCTGCGGCGAGGCGTCGGCTCTGCGGGGATTGAAAAAGCGGTTGTTGACCGCCCATGCGCCGTTGGCCCGTTCGAAGCGGAACTCGCGAGTGGCGACGACATCCGCTGCGTCGAGCGGCGCCCACTGTCCCCCGTCCGCGGCAAACGACAGCGTGCCGCGGGTGGTCTCGCAGCTGAAGTCGGCCGCGAAACCGCGGATTTGCGTTCCGTCCATCACGTTCGCACTGTCGGGCGCGTCCCGGTCTCCCTTGACGACGAACTTGAGCAGCGCAGTGGGGTCGTCCGGATCAACGCCGTCTGGCCCACGTCCTTCGGTTTGGATGAAGATGTTCTCGAGGAAGACCTCAGTCCCATCGTCGAGTCCGCGAAAGTCGACGATCACGTCGTGACGCTCCCCCATACCGAGTTCGACCTGCCCGCCCGTCTGGGTATCGACCAGCGCCACCGGCAGCAGCCAGCTGTCGGTCCCGATCACGATGAGGGGACGCCCGTTACTGAGGCGCAGCTCGTAGAAGCGGGCGTTCGAGGCGTTGAGGATGCGAAAGCGATACTGGCGGCGTTCGACTTCGAAGAACGGCTGCACCCGCCCGTTGACGGTGAAGACGTCGCCGAGGCGGCCGTCGTGGTCGAGGAAGTCATAGACGAGCTGGCCTTGCGCGTCGAAGAGCTGGTCAATGAGCGCGAGGCCAATGTCGTAGCCCGCACCGTCGGGCGCGATGGCATCCACGACTTCGGGCTCGAGTCCGAGCGCCTCCAGCACCTCGCGACCCGGGGCGGGGAGCACGCCCGTCGCGATCAGGTCGAGTTCGGTGTCGTCGACCACGAGATAAAAGCCCGCCAGCCCGTTCCCGACAGTGAACCCCGTGATGTCCATCGCGTGGTCGTGGTACCACATCGTCGACGGAATCCAGGTCCCATCGAATTCATCCCCGCAGCTGCCGTTCGCGAGACGCGGCCCGATGTTCGGGTAGTAGTAGTCCCGCGATTCACCCGCGTTCACGTAGAAGTCCGGGTAGCCGTCCGAGTGGGCGGGGCTATGGCCGCCGTGCTGGTGGACGGAGTTCTCGATGTCGTGGTTGAACGACTCGCTGAGGTTTTGCTTCGTGAGCCGGTTTTCGTTGCGAACGACGACCGGGCCCCGGAAGCGCGTGACGAACGTCGGCCCCGGGGTTCTCACGTCCGGCTGCTCGGCCTCGGTCTTCGCGTCGTCTCGGTAACTCAAGACCCGCGTGTCGGGGGCTCCGGGCGCGAACTTCTGGGTGGCCTGCTCCGATACCAGGCAGTACTCCGAGACGTGCGTGCCCGCCGTGAACGCGTTCCAGTCCGCGCAGTGTCGCGGGTCTTCGGTGTCGAACTCCTTGGCGATGCCGTGCCGCACGAGCTCCGGGTGTGGGCCCCTGTCGGGGTAGTCGAGTGGCTGCGGACCGCCCTGCCAACCGACGCGCGGCCCCGGGTAGTTGCCGGGTGTCGGGTCGAGTGTACCAGGCGGCTTCGCTGTCATGACAGAGGGAATGAAGAGAGGCTGGGTAAAGGGCTCGTAGCCGAAGAATCGACCCGACTCGGTGTCGCCTGCACTGCTGGCGCTTTCGCCAGCCACCTCGTCGGGGCCAGGGCACTGCGTATTGCCCAGTGCGAGCCCCGCTCCTACGACGACACCCGATTTGAGCAAAGAACGCCTGTCCAGATCCACAGAGACTCTCCTACTCCACTCAGAACCAACTCAGAACCACCACTCAGAACCGGCCCCGCGTCAGGCGGGAACCGTGACGACTGCGACAACTGCAACGGCGACGCGTACACTGCCCATCGACTCTATTCGAATTCCGTGGCGAAGTCTGCAAGAAATCCCGAGGGTTGGAAAAATTCTACATATGCGCGAACTAGCAACACGCACACCACACACGCATGTCGCTGGTTAAATCGTCATTCCAGGTGAAGTTTCCCATCCGAAACGCAATGCGGTGGGAAGCACTTCGTCGAGCCCAACCCCTCGGCCAGTCCGCGAAAAAAACTTCGTTCGCGACTTCGTACGCGGACCTCTAACTCACGACACTAGGGCATCTCTGCAACTGCGAGATCGTCGGCATTCTCCCGGAGACGGATCTGTTGAAGGCCTTTGGCAGCGGCGAGCCGCACCTGTTGGTCATCAAAGGCTAGGGCCTTGCGTAGCGCCTGTTCGGCACGCGGGTCCGAGAGCATGCCGAGGGCTTCAGCCGCCAGGGCGCGGCGCCGTGATGCTGCGCCCGGCTCTTCCGACGGCCCGGCCGCTTCGAGGCGCTCTAGCAGGACATTCAGCGTCTCATCGGGCTCGAGTTCGCTGAGCCAACGGATCGCGTCCAGGTAGGCGCTCGAGTCGTCCTCATCGAGACTATCCAACAGTGTGTCAGCCGTTTGCTGCCGCCACTGCTCGAAGTCCGAACCCTGGCCGATGGCCCCGTCGGTGTCCGAGACCGTAGCCACGAGCATCGGCGTCTCCGCTGCCGGCTCGGCCCGGGTTTGCGACAGCTGCTCGTCGATCTGCCAGGCGGCGAGCAATGAGAGCGGCAGCAGAATCGACGCAGCGAGCACGGATCTGCGTTGCAGGACCGCGCGCCAACCAGCGGCTGGCTTCCGGGTCACGGGCACCGGTCTCGCGATCGGTACCAGCAAAGCCGTCTCGACTGCTGCTCCGGGCAAGACGGCTTCGAGGCGTCGCGGGGCAAGCTCGGGTCGGATCAGATGTTCCTCCACGAGCGGATGATTGTCGGTATCAAGCGCTTCGGCGGCGAGCATCTCGTCGATGTTGAGCAGGTGATCGTCAGTGAGTTCCCGCGCCGGTCGCTCGTCGACGGGTGTAATTTCTGCCGCGCTGGTAGGAAGGGCAGCGGCCTCGTTCGGCAGCACCGATGCGGGTTGGAGCAGTTCCTCTGACACGACGATGGCTTCCGCGTACACGATCCCGCTCTCGGCTTCGCCTTCAGCTTCCGCCATGGCGATGGTTTCCGCGTACACGATCCCGCTCTCGGCTTCGCCTTCAGCGTCCGCTACGGCGATGGTTTCCCGATTCACGATATCGCTCGAGGCCTCTTCGATGAAGTCCGGGATGACGATGGCATCCGCGTACACAGTCTCGCGCTCGGTTTCGTCGATGTCGTCCCGCAGCGTCGATGCGGCGCCCCCGTGGGGCGCCTCGGCGCCAAGCTGCTCGATCATCCGTTCCAGTCGGCTGCTGGTCTGCGGCGGGGCCGACTCGAAGGCGAGGCCATGTGCGGTAGCAGCGTCGTCGACCACAACCCGCGCCCACACCAGTAGCGGCGGATCGCCCTTGCGCTGCTGCAACCCGATTTGTACACGCTCGCCGGCCTCGAGTCCGCGGACCGGTTCGATGCCCAGGCCTTCTGACGAAAGGTCACGGGTCTGCAGCGGAAGAATAGCCGGGTCGCTACTGCAGAAGGCTGCAACCTCCTTGATATAGCTCAATCGGACCTGCCGCCTGCGATCGACACTAGCCTCCGCGACCCACGCGGGGGCGACGGGCCGCTGCACCGAAACGACCACCGGTTGGCTGACTTCGGTATCCACGACATCAGCCCACTCTGCCCCTTCATTGAGAAGTGCAGTGAGCACATCATCGGCGAGATGATGCATCTGCTTATGGATCAGCGACTTGGGTGCACGTTGAAGGATCGAATACGCGCGCTCATCCGGATTGGTGTAGAGCGCCTCGATGGACGGGCTCCGCGATACGAAGCTCTCGAACAGCGGGTAGCCCAAACGACGAATTTGGCCGAGGAGGACCGCCAGGATGTCGTGATCCTCTCCCTCCCTGAATTTGATGCGGAGATCCACCAGCGAGAGCAGCAGGCGGGCGCGCTCGTGGGGGCGCCCCCACCCGTCAAACAGGTCGAACACTTTCTTTGATTCAACAAGCGAAGCATGGTCGGAAACGAGGACGATCGAGAGGTCGCTTGCGGCGATCGCGTTCTGCGTCAGGATTTCGAGGTCGCTCTTGGTATCGATGATGACGAGCCCGTTCCAGTCTGTCCGCACCAGCACCTGCCACAAATCGGATTGGGACGTGATCTCCGATTTCAGCGCTGCCACTTGAGTGCTCGTGGGAACGTAATGGACCCCGTACTGACCGAGGCGAATCGCGCTCTCGAGGTTTCCCTGACGGAAGCCGGTGACGATCGTATCGGATGGTTTTTCGTCATCGATGACGAACATACGACTCGGCATCGGCTGGTCGTCGAAAGTGAGCAGCAGTACCGGTACGTCCTCGCGCATCGCGCGCAGATAGATCGCCAGGTTACAGGCGAACGTAGTCTTACCGACGCCTCCTTTATTACTCGAGACGGTCACCACACGGAAGCGCGGTCGACTCACCCCGGCACGCGGATCGGCGGTCACAGTGAACGACTTGTCATGAATGAATTCTGCATTCTGTCGGTCCTTCTCCGAAAATGGGCGGCACTCGGCCGGCATTATCGCATAATTGTTTGGGTGTGTGTTAAATAACCCACTTTTTTTTATCCGTGATAGAGTGACGATGGCCGCGGCGAGCGCCTCGCGGATGCAGGATGGTTTGACTTCTTTGGGAGTTTCATGAAAAGTGTGTCACTTCTTGGGTGTTCATTGCGAGAACCTTCGTCACTGGGGAGAAACGAAATGAACGCAGCCCCGGTCCCCGAAATCGATCCCTTCGGGGACGTTTCGAGCCCTTTGCTCTACGTAATGCGCGCGGCAACTGAGCGCGCGCTTGCGGAGCTGGTGGATTGCGGAATCGAGCCTGCGCGCCCTGCGGTGCTGGTCGGTCCCCCCGGAATCGGCAAGAGCCTGCTACTTCACGTGGCTGGGAAGAGCATCAGCGGTGGGGGGCCTCGCGCGTTCGTCTCCTACCCGGCGCTCGACACCGAGGACCTGTGCTGCTGGATCCTCGACGAACTCCGAAGCCCGCGATTCGAGGACCCGGTATTCGCATTCGAGGCCTACCTCGGCCATCTGCGGGTGATCGGTTCAGCTTTTCTGCTGTTGGTCGACGACTTGCACTTGATGCCAACGGAAACGCTGCGCTGGCTCGGCCGTTTGGTCGTCAGCTCCAAGGGCGAGTTCCGATTCATTGGCAGCGCCATCAACGACCCGCACTCCGACGAGAAGATTGCGTCGCTGGGTCCCACCTGCCAGAAGGTCCTGATCGAGTCTCCGATGCAGCAGGATGAGAGTTCGCGGTACGTCCACGAGCGCCTCCACCTGGCGGGCGCAACCGAGGCCATACGAGCCCTCTTCGATCGGACCACCGTCGCCGAACTCCACCGGCTATCAGGAGGAATCCCCCGCGCGCTCAACGCTGCAGCGGCGAGGCTGCTACAGCCAAACCCAACCACTCGCTCGGACCCTGAACGCTTCCGGAACTGGTGGCACGTGCCGATTCGGTGAAGGGCCCTCGACCCGCTCGGTCGCGGATTCCGCCCGATGACGTGCCGGCGAGAAGTGCGTCGACGCCGTCCACTTTTCGACTACTCGGGCGCCAGGTCCTGATTTCCTTGGGCCTCGAACTCGTGGCATGCCTTCGCCAAGCCATGCGTCAGTGGATGGTGCTGGGCGCAGTAGCTCGTCAGTTCCGGTAGCGAAGCGCCACCAGTCAGCGCTGCGACGCGACGCAGGAACACCCCGACTTCCTGGAGGGTGAACAATGCGTCGTTCCAAGCCATCGCGACGAGTTCCAAGTGATCCAGAAGCCGGTTCAGCGCGCGCAGTAGCCGGGCCTCCTCATCGTTCAACTCGGCCATCCCCGATTTCCTGAGCATGTTCCTCAAGTGAGCCTGTCGACTCGGGCGCTCCAAAATATCGAGGAGTTGGGCCAACTCGCGATCCTCGAGGAGCCGCTGCGATAGCGCGAACAGGAAGCTGATGTGCGTCCAACGTTCCTCCTTCTCCTGTGCGCGCAGCTGCCTTTCGCGCAACTGTGCTTCGAGCTTTCGAGTCTCCAATTCGATGTATTGGTTACTGAGTTCCTTCTCGTGCGCACGCTGCTGCCGTTCGGCTAACTGTGCTTCGACTTTTCGAGTCTCCGGTTCGATGTATCGGTTGCTGCGTTTCTTCTCGCCCCGAGCGAAGTAGCGACGAAACGCAATCCACACGCCTAGCGCAACGCCGATAAACGCCAAAATCTCGAAAATGTTGCTCCCGGTGATACCCAGGGGGTGCAGCCAGGATGGCGAGCGCGTCTCGCTCGCTGTGATCTCCAAAGCGTCGACTCGTTGGTGAACAGCGCCGATCCGCTCAGCCTGCCTGGCTTCAGCATTCAGCACCCTGTTCTCGATCGCCGAGCGAGCCGATCCGATGTCGGCTCGCACTTCGCGAATCCATTGATAGATCTGGCTCTCTTCGCCGGGTGCAGGGTTTTCGGCACCCGACGCGAAACCGGCGGCGAGCAGCGCGAACGCACACGAGCCCGCAGCGCCGCGAATCACTCCAGCCATCGAACACACCATCACACGATACCCCGAATGCGATCCGCTCGAATGAGTTCGCGCGGAAGTCTAGGCGACGCTTCGGCAGATGCGGTGACGGGACAGTCCAGGTTCGTGGGCGGCTCTTCTCCGCTTCAGCGAATCGGTCCGGTCTGACGGATAGAAGGATATATATAGAAGGAGGCCGCTCGGTGCGGCGGCAAATACAACCGGGGTTCCAGTTGGGTCGGCCGCCGATACTGCGTGGTATCGCCCAGCAGTGGGGTAAAACCCCCGGCTCTCACCTCCCATTCGTCACTAGCGGAACTTGGAGAGTTGGCACCGACATTGCTTCTTTCTCGTGGCAACAGAGCGAGGAGAGTTCCCACGTCAATGTTCACTACAAATCCCGGGTTCGACTGGATAGACCCCAAGAACTCCACGTTGTCGCTCTGGAATCAAACGCGCACCCGATGCGCAAGCGACTTTAGAGATCCCTGGCGTCTACCAGGAATCTCGGGTCGAGCACCTTTCATACGACCCACCACCCTCGAAATGATAGAGTTATATTACCTACGGGGGATTGCCACTACGGTCCGGATGGTGAAATATTACACTCGGGAGACAACCCATTGATGCTCAGCTGCACATCCCGCTCCGGCCTCACCGGTTTCCGTACCGGCTGCCGCGTTCCGAGCGTGTGGGCTGTCGCTTTTTCCTGTAGGAGGAAAGTTCGCCCGAGCCCGATTTGCCGCAACACCTGAAGTTTACCGCGTATTTGCACCTCGACTGCGCTGGAGTTGTACTGATGTCTCTGAGCACCCGCCGATCCCTCGCCGCCTTGACGATCGTCTTCTCGTTGGTGTACCCGGCACAAAGTAACGCACAGCCCGTTGACTCGAACGCGGAGGCGCCCCAAATCGGTGGTAGCTTGATCGCGCTCTATACCTTCGACGAGGGCAGTGGCGACATCGTCCATGACACCTCGGACAACGGAGAGCCGCTCGATCTGACCATCGCAGACACCGCCTCCGTCCTCTGGCTGGACGGGAGCCTCGAGGTGACGGGTTCTGCGGTCATCACGTCGTTGGTCGCGGCGAGCAAGGTGATCGACGCGGTCCGGGCAACCCAGGAGGTCACCCTGGAAGCCTGGGTGACGCCGACCTACGCGCCCCAGTTTGGCCCCGCGCGCATCGTCGCGCTCTCCGAGAACGGGTACCCCGACGGCGCAAACTTCATGCTCGGTCAGGCAGACCGTTACACGATGCGGTTCCGCACCACGAGAACGAACCAGTACGGTAACAACCCCAATCTCAAGGGGACCAAGCCCCTGGTGATTGCACCCACACACCTGATCTTCACTCGCAACGTGTCTGGTGCGACAAGCCTGTACGTCGACGGAGTTCTCGTCGACACCGGCAACCCCGGCGCGAGCCTCGACAGCTGGAACGAAAATTACCGGTTGACGCTCGCCAATGAGCCCACCGGCGACCGGGCATGGATCGGGACCCTCCACTTCGTTGCGATCTACGATTTCGCCCTGAGTCCCATGGAGGTGACACAGAACTTCGACGCAAGCTCCGCCGCCGGAGTCGCACCACGCTGCTCGTCAGATTCGGATTGTGACGACACTCTATTCTGTAATGGCTCCGAGATCTGTGACGGGGCGACTGGCCGGTGCGCGCGTGGTGAGGCCGCATGTGTCGATGCGGCCCGGTGCAGCGAGGCCGGCGACGTGTGTCTCGCCTGCCTCACCGATGCCGAGTGCAACGATGGCCTCTTCTGCAATGGCACCGAGACCTGCGACTCGGGTACCGGCCAGTGCGTCCGCGGCGCGCTGGCCTGCGGCGACGCAGCCCACTGTGACGAGACCGGCGACGCCTGCCTCGACTGTATCGGCGACCCGGAATGTGACGACGGGAGCTTCTGTAATGGGCTGGAGCAGTGTGTCGCCGGTGGGTGCACTGCCGGCGAGATTGCCTGCAATGACACCGCCCATTGCGACGAGGGCAGCGGCATCTGCCTCCAATGTGTCAACGACGCCGAGTGCAACGACAACCTGAGCTGCACCTCAGACAGCTGCGTCCTGGGCGTCTGCGACAGCGCGAGCAGCTGCACATCCAATGAGAGCTGCGACATAGCACAGGACCAATGCGTGCCGCCCGATCCGCGCATCAGCGACGGCCTCATCGTGCTCTATACGTTCGACGAAGGTTCCGGCGAAATCGTCCGAGACAACTCGGGTACCGGTACACCGCTCGACCTCACCATCGCCGATGCAGCCGCTGTGAAATGGCTGGGCGGCAGCCTCGAGCTGGCGTCCCCCGCAGTGATCAGTTCTTCTGGTCCAGCGGAAAAGGTGACCCAGTCGGTCCTGAGTACCGGCGAGGTCACGGTGGAAGCGTGGTCTACAGCGAGCAGCGTCACGCAAGACGGTCCCGCTCGCATCGTTGCACTCTCCGAGAATCCGTTTCCCGACGGAGCGAATTTCATGCTCGGTCAGAATGCCAAGTCGTACACGATGCGTTTTCGCACGACGAACTCCAACCAGTACGGCAGCGAGCCCTCACTCGATGGGCCCGAAAACATCGAGCACTCCCTTTCGCACGTCGTCTTCACGCGCGATGATTCGGGGCAAACCAAGCTCTATGTCAACGGCATTCTCGAGGAGACCGGCAACCCAGGTACGAGCCTCGCCAGCTGGGACACCAACCATATACTCTCACTGGGCAACGAGAATACGGGGGACCGACCCTGGCTCGGAACCCTGCACCTCGTTGCGATCTACGACCGCGACCTCGCCCCAGCCGAGGTGGCGCAGAACTACGCGGCCGGAGCCAGCGCTGAAGACGTGCTGGCCTGTTTGCTCGACGCCGACTGCGACGACGGAAAATTCTGCACCGGCACCGAGACCTGTAACTTCGAAACCGGCCAGTGCGTGGCAGGCGCGGCGGCCTGTGCCGACTCCGACCACTGCGACGAGGCCGTCGATATCTGCCTCATGTGCATCGCGGATACCGATTGCGATGACACCCTCTCCTGTACGGTCGACTCCTGTGTGGCGAACGTCTGCGAGAGTTCCAGCAGCTGCGACACAGGAGAAATCTGCGATAGCGACATCAACCTGTGCGCACCCGCAGCCGCTTCCGTTCCGCTTGCGCCGAGCGGTATCACGGCCTCCGCGGTCGCGCGCAACCGGATCGACGTATCCTGGGATGCCGATCCGAACGGCGTCGAGCGCTTCGAGCTGGTGCGAGCGGAGTCCCAGTTCTCGACCGGCGCTCAGGAGCTCGGGCAGTTCCAACCGCTCCTCGCAAACATAGCGCCCGATGGCACCAGCGTTACCGACGGTTCGGTCGCGGGCGGGACCGCGTACTGCTATCGGGTCCGGGCGGTGAGCGCGGTCGGTGCGTCCGCCTTCAGCGAGATGGCCTGTGACCGAACGCCGGAATGCAGCTTGGACTCCGAGTGCGACGACAACGACTTCTGTAATGGGGCGGAGACCTGCAACCTCGACATCGGCCTGTGCACACCTGGCTCTGCGAGCTGCGTCGACCCCGACCACTGCGACGAGGACGCCGACGCATGTCTCACTTGCATCGCGAACATCGAGTGTGACGACGGAGACTTCTGCAACGGCAATGAGACCTGCAACACCGGTACCCATCAATGCGATGCGGGAACCAGCAGCTGCGTCGACGCCGAACATTGCGACGAGGCCGTCGATTTCTGCCTCGGGTGTATCGACGACGCCGAGTGCGACGACGCAGCGTTCTGTAACGGAGCCGAGATATGCGACCCGGCCAGCAGCCAGTGTCGGTCAGACGGCGCTTCCTGCAGCGACGCCGCCCACTGCGACGAGACCCGAGACATCTGCCTCGGCTGCACCTCGGACGGCGAATGTAGCGATGGAACCTTCTGCAACGGCCCGGAGATCTGCGACGCCGAGACGGCTGTGTGCCAGCCGGGCCCAGCGGCCTGCTCCGACGAGGCGCATTGCGACGAAGCGGGAGACGCCTGCCTGCAGTGTATCACCGACGCGGAGTGCGACGACGGCGCCTTCTGCAACGGCACGGAAGCCTGTAGCGTCGAGACGAGCCAGTGCGTCGGCGGCCCAGCGGCTTGCATCGACGCGGCCCACTGTGACGGAGCCGCCGGAACCTGTCTCGCATGCGTCGAAGACGCCGAGTGTGACGACGGCATGACGTGCACGGTCGACACCTGTGTGGCGAACGCCTGCGAGAATGCCAGCAGCTGCGGCGCTGGAGAAGCCTGCAGTGCCGAACTCGATCTGTGCGCCGCCATCCCACCCACCTCACCCCCGCTCGTGCCGAGCGGCCTCACAGCCTCTGCGGTCGCGCGCAACCAGATCGATCTGTCCTGGGCCCCAGACTCCACCGATGTGGATCGTTTCGAGTTGGAGCGAGCTGTTGTGCAGATTTCACCGATTCCGTTCCTCAACCCGGAGGTACTCGGGCCATTCGAACTGCTCGCGGCAGACATCCCAGAAGACGTCACCGTCTTCCGCGACAACTCCGTCGAGGGCGGGACCGGCTACTGCTATCGGGTCAGAGCCGTGAACGCGATGGGCCCATCGGCCTTCAGCGAGATGGCTTGTGACCGAACGCCGGAATGTACGCTCGACTCCGAATGCAACGACGCCAACTTCTGCAACGGGGTGGAGACATGCAACACCGTCATCGGCTTGTGTGCACAGGGCGCAATTGTCTGTGAGGACCGGGACCACTGTGACGAGGACGCTGACGAATGTCTCGGTTGCATTGCAGACGCCGAATGCGATGACGGAAATTTCTGTAACGGCGCGGAGATCTGTGACGCCGCGACCGCCGTGTGCGGGCCCGGAACGACCACTTGCAGCGACGAGGAGCACTGCAACGATGAGATCGACGTCTGTCTCGGATGCATTTTCGACGACGAGTGCAGCGACGGCCTTTTCTGCAACGGGGAAGAATTCTGCGACCCGGTCAGCAGTCAGTGCTGGTCGGGCGAAAGCTCCTGCATCGATGCGGCCCACTGCGATGAAACCGCTGACGTCTGTCTCGGATGTACCGACGATACCGAATGCAGTGACGGGACCTTCTGCAACGGTGAGGAGATCTGCAACCTCGATACCGGTGACTGCCAGCCGGGCCCGGCGAGTTGTTCGGACCCCGGGCACTGCGACGAGAGTAACGACATTTGCGTGGAGTGCATCTCTGACGGCGAATGCGACAACCGGACTTTCTGCGACGGAATCGAGGCGTGTGCAGCCGGGGTCTGCGTCGCCGGTCCCAGCGCGTGCGCCGACTCGAACTACTGCGACGAGGCGGCCGGTTGCCTCGAATGCCTGAGCGATGACGAGTGCGACGACGGGGCGAGTTGCAGCGACGACACCTGCATGGCCGGCCTCTGCGAGCACGCGAGCACGTGCGGACCGGGCTTCGAATGCGATGTCGACCTCGAGTGCGTCGAAGTCGTACCGTTGCTGCCGCCGCCTGCCCCGAGTGGTGTGATCGTGACCGCCGAAGCACCGGACCGAATCGGCGTGCAATGGAGCTATGACTCGGATATCGAGGCCACATTCGAGTTGCAGCGCGCTCAGGTCTTCATCTTTCCGATCGCCTTCCTGAACCCCTATGTTCTGGGCCCGTTCGAAACGCTCGTGGTCGGCATTGGCGCGGACACGCGGAGCTTCAGCGACGCAACGGTCATCCCCGAGACCGGCTTCTGCTACCGGGTTCGGGCAGTCAACGCGACGGCCGCGTCGGAATACAGTTTCTGGGATTGCGACACCACGCCGGTCGTTTCGGCAAGTGTGTCGAACCTATTGGCTCCCGCGAGGCTGGCGAGAACCGCCAGCTCACTTCATGAGTCGGCGATCGCTTCCGAGCGCCGTGCGTGGAGGGCGCTCGACCCGTATCTGGCGCCGCGAATGCGGGTCGGTGCATGACCGCCGCCAGGCAGACGACCGGTCATCAACCCTAGTTGCACGAACCGGTGCGAACCGCGCGAACGCGGTTGTCGAATTCCTGGAAGAGGTTGAATACATTGCCGTCGCTGAAGGCGGCGTACCACGCGTTGAACGAGTTGGATGCGAGCACTGTCGCCGACCAGTAGGATGACGACGCTGTGGGCCCACCGAGGGCGGCAAAGTCCGGGTCGATGCAAGGCGCGGACGTGCAATTTGCCGCTTGGCCGGGAGCCGAATCCGGGCCAATCATGATCGTCTGCAGCTCCGAAATCGCCGGCAGCTCCCAGTCGCAGTGGTCCGCGAAGCAACCTGTCGCGGCTGCTGGTGCGAAAACGCCGTTGACGCGAGCCAGGAAGTCCGTGAAGGCGGCGCCGTCGGGGGTCGCGCCCATCAGCGTCCACGGATAGACGTTGTTCACGTTGTGGGGGTCAGGGCACGCCACCATGTCGCACGTCACCGGGCTCGACAGCACCCCCGTCTTCTTCTCCCACTGCAAGCCCGTCAGGTGGTCCGCGATTGTCCCGTCTTCGCAGTCCTCGAAGCGCGGCGCGTTCGGATCCGGCACGATCTCGTTCGCCTGCTGCGCGATCAACGCCCATGGCACCGAGCCGATGATGTGGCGCGGCGTCAGCACCTCGCTATCGACCACCACTTCGATCCAGCGGTCCTCCTGCGCGAAGAGTGCAGCATCGAATGGGCCCGACGGACTCGTGCCCAGCCCGAGCTGCACCGAGAAGCCCCCGGTGGCGCCGAGCTCCACGCCTGGGTGTTGCTCGCTGTAGAGTTCGGTGGGCCCTGTTGCCGCGTCGAAGATCCGCAGCTCCAGATTCACGGGACCGGCGAGCGGCCCCCCGGAGGCGTCTACGAGCTGGCCGGTGTAGGTCATGTCCTGGGGCACCTGCGCGAGGGCGGGTGACGACAAGAGCACCAGCATCGGGATCCAGATCCAGGGCGCGCGCGATCGCAACTGTTGCTTCATGATGTCATCCTTGTTCTTTTCGTGGCGCAATGGGTGGGCAGCGTTGTCCGAAGTCTTGTTTGGGAAACACCAGCGCGTCGGCGGCGGCGCCCAGCCAGGAGCAGCAGCAATCCGATTCCCGAACCGAGATGCGAAATAGCGCCGCCCGGCTCGGGAACGACGATGGGTGCGAGCCGACCCAGTCGAGGGTCTTCGAGCCTCACACTGCCCGTAGCGTTCTGAAGGACGCTCGAACCGCCGGCTACCAACTCGGCGCCGCGCAGCTCGACCGCCCAGGCGGTTGCCGGGACGAGTGTCGCCAGCAGACCCACCTGAGCCAGGATCTTTGTCAACCCGTAGAGCGATCGCATCAGCTCATCCCTGAACGCTGCATTTCGTTCACCAAAAGTGACCCTGTCTCGCCGGCTCGAGGTGACGCGACGAAACTGGATTCGATCTGGGATCGGCGGCAATCCGACTCGGTGCAGCCTCGAGTGTCCCCAACACCTCCAACGCCACATGCTCCAGCTGGCGACGGACGACGGATCCCGCAGCGCAGTGGAGTACCGACTCCACACGGCCATCTGGATTGGAAGAAAGCGACTCGACCTTGGGGCTCCCGGAGATGAACGATTCGAGTAGCGGGTAGCCGAGTTCTCGGATTTCCGTCAGCAGCAGCGCCAGCAGGTCCGGCTGGTCGGCCGATTGAAACTTGATGCGTTGATCAAGCATCGACAGAATGATTCGAGCGCGGTCGCGTGGAAACGACAACTCGTCCAACAGGCTGAAGACCTTCTTCGCCTCCTGCAGCGAGGTATCGTTCTTCACCGGCACCAGGACCAGGTCGCTGGCTGCCAGAGCGCTGCGCGTCAGGATCTCGAGATCGCTCTTGGTATCCACGATCACGAGCCCCTTCCACTCCGTGCGCTGCAGCGCTCGAATCAGGCACAGCGGGTCGCGCAGCTCGCGCTTCAGGTCCGATATGTTCGGCGCCGAAGGCACGTAGTGCACGCCATACTGACCCAATCGGATCGCGTCCTCGAAGGTTCCCGCCCGCATACCGGTGACGACGGTGTGCTCGGGCGGACGCTTTCCCAGTGCGAACATGCGGTCGAGCAGCGACTGGTCGTCGAACCCCAGCAGCAGGACCGGCAGGTCTTCACGCATCGCCCGGAAGTACACCGCCAGATTCGAAGATATGGTGGTCTTGCCAACACCGCCCTTGTTGCTCGCAACCGTAAGCACCTTGAAGGATCGATTGCGAACGCGGCTCATCTGGATCGCGCGCGACACGCGCGATCGTCTCGAACGCATGGGCGTTTGGTTGCTGTCACAGTCCAGCGGCTCCTGGGAGACATCCCTGCACGTGTCAAAAAAGTCGGTCACGATTCCAGCTCCTTCAAACCAGTCGCTAGAGAGCGAGGTTCAGGTATTGAGTCATCGAAAGGACTGGAAGGTGACGAACTCCCGTTGCGCCTATCGCGCATCCGGGCGCATCCGGGCGGCAGGCTCCGCCCGCAAGTGCCGAGCTATTGATGGAATTCTTTTTTTGCGTCGAGGAACGCCGAGGCGATCTGATTCGAGCCTTCAGCGGCTCGACGCAGGGCCGCTGAGCGGATCTCGAAAGGGCGTACTGGGATGGTTCGCCGTGCGCCCGCTGCCTACGACTCTTCCGGACGCACGCGCTCGGTCAGCTCTCGCACTTTTTTCGACAACGTCTGGCAGATGCAGATCGCGATCGCCGGCAGCTCCTCCATCAAGCGGAGCAAATCATCACGGTCGAGTCGCAGCAATCGAACCCGCTCGAGGGTCGTCACGGTGGCGGTTCTGCGCTCGCCTTCGAGCACCGCAATCTCGCCAAAGAAGCTCTTCACCCCCATCTCAGCGAGCTGCGTATCGCCAGTCGTAACACGCACGGTGCCCTCGACGATCAGGTAGAGACAGTCGTCGGTATCCCCTTCTCGGACCACGACGCTTTCGGGCGGATGTACGACCTCGCGGACTTCGTCGGCCAGGTCGATCAGCTGGCGCGTTGTCAGCCCGTCGAAAAGTGGCAGGCTCTTGAGGTGAAGCGCGATCTCTACCGGGCTCAACACGCTGCCATCATCCTCGATACGGGGCTGGCCAGCCAGTGTCGAGTGGGCCGCCGTCTTTTCCGCGGCCAGCGTGGCTTCGGCCAGACGACGCGTGAGGTCATCGTTGTCTTCCAGCAGAGCCGCCTTGGTTGCATCGGCCGTCGGGACCTGGATCCCCAACGCCGCCGCCGCCGAGCGGGCGCGCAATTCGAGCGAGCGGTCGCTCATCAGCGGCATCAACTGGGACTTCTCGTGGGGATTGAGTAGCGCGTCGAGCGCTTCGTACAGAATCGCACTGTTGGCGCCCGTGCCGCCGCGCTTGAGCAGATCACCGAGCTTCGCGATCCGGTCTTCGTCGTGGATCGCCGCAAGCAGCAGCAACGCGGTGTGCAGGCTCTCTTCCGTTCGCTCCCGTAGCCGTTGGCGTACCATCGATGCTTCGGGCAATTGGCCGAGCGAGTGCGTCTGCACCAGCTTGCGTCGCGCCGATTCCAGCTCGCGATCGAACAGGCTGCGCAACGTCCTCTCCTCGATCTTCAGCTGCCGGATGATCGGAACGATCGCATCTCGCGCCCGCCGCCTGCCGAACGACAATTCGACCAGCAGTACATCCGCCGCTGCCGGACCCAGTGCAATCAAGCCTTCGCGTGCAGCTCCCTGGACCTGCCAGCCGCCGACTCCGGCGAGATGCTCGATGAGCCATGCAGCGTATTCGGCCTGCCCGGTGAATCCGCAGAACCGCAACATCGCAGACCTCACGCGCAGATCGAGATCACCTCGGTGAGCCAGCATCGATTCACTGACAACGGCCGCAGCGACCCCGTGACGAACTGCCACCTCGGTCACAGCCTCGGCTGCATCGGAGCGGTCGCCTTCGCGGTCCAACAATCGGACGAGCAGCCCCAGCTGTGCGCGCCAACGCGGGCCGAGTTCACCGGCAAGCAGGCACGCGCGAAGCTCCTCTCGGGCGATTCGCCGCTCGATCGCGTCGTCGCTCGACACACCGCTTTCGAGTGCGACGTCGATATCGGCGGCTGCAGTACTGGCCGCACTGCGCCGCGAAAGGGCAGCGCGCGCCGCGAGCTGAACACCCGGCGACGCATCCGCGAGCGCGTCCTCGAGCACGCGCGCTGCGGCGGGATCGTCTTTCGGCGTCAGGCGTCCGAACGCCTGCACGACGACTGCGCGGTCGGACTCGCTCAACAGTTCCGGAGCCACGAGCATCGCTTCGAGGTCGATTGCAGCGGCGCGATCGCGGACCGGGTCGACATCCGACCGTTCCAGTTGCCTCGCGAGCGCGGAAACCAACACGTGTCGCGTCTCGCTAGGCGCAGCGCGCGCGGCGGCCGCAAGCGTCCGCACCGCGATAGGGGGAGGTGCTTCGGAAACGAGTCCGATCGCTGGACGTGGATCCGAACCCACCAGGTGGCCCGCAAGAACGCGCAGCGTGTTGGCGTCGATCAACTCTGCGACGTTGAGATCGTCTCCGTGCCCACGGCGGCCCACAGACGCGCGCAGCAGCAACGCCGGGTAGGTCCGCCATAACGCGACGGACGCGCCCAACCAGGCGATCGCGATCGGGATCGCGATGTAACCCACTGCGATTGCGCTTGCGAATTGAACCGCAGCCATGCTCAGCAGGTTTCCGAGCGCCCCTCCAGCGCGCTTCACGGGTCCTTCGAGCAGTCCGGTCGCCCGCGCGCGTTCACGCTCGGGGAACAAGTTGAACAGGATTTGCATGGCGGGATCGTAGACCGCACTGTCCTGCAGCTTGGTTCCAGCAAACGCGCTGACACCAGCCGCCAGATTGAGTCGCACGCTCATGCCCAGAAAGCCAAACAGATAGAAGGCGGGCGATAGCACGATCGACAGTGGAATCCCGATCCGGCGGAATAGCGCCGACGTGATCAGCAACTGCGTCAAGAGCACGCCGACGTTCGTCCAGCCGCGCAAGAACGCCAGCAACGACAACAGCCCCTGCTCGCCGTCGGCAGCGAGATCGACCACGTACTGAAACTGGAAGTACAACATCGGACCCAGCAAACCGCTGGCCACAGATCCAACCACCAGCAGACGAAACAGCCGACTGTCGCGCCACAGCTCCATGAAACCGATTTCGGAGTTTCGTGACGCTTCGGTCGAACGCGCGCTGACAGCGCGGACCCCCGACGAGCGCTCCAGTCGGGGGGGTAGGAGCTTCCGCAGCGGCAGCGTCAACAATCCGCTCATTGCGAATCCGGCTGCGGCCACCGGCAGCAGCGCATCGATGCCCAGCAAATTTCCGATGGGACCGGAAGCAAAACTCCCGATGATCGTCCCGAGCGTGTAACCCGCCGCCATCGCTGGGAACAGGCGCTTCGCCTGGCGTCCGTGGAGCAGATCCCCCATCGCCTGCCAATGTGCGAGTAGCGCGATCGACTGAAACTGTTTCGATGCGAGAACCAGCAATACAAACGACGAAATCACCTCTGCACGCACCAGGTACCACAGCGGGATCAGCGTGAGCGCGAGACTGAAGAACACGCGCGGTAACAGGCGGGGTCGATCGGAACGAGCGGCAACCAGCCCCGCAACGTAGGTCGTCGCCACCAACAACACGGAGTTGATCAGATACGCGAGCGGGAGGTAGTCCACCCCTACACGCTTCAGGAAGAACGTCTCCGAGACGTTCTTGACCGAAACATCTGCCCAACCGGCGAGGACCAGGGCCGCAGCGCTCCAGATGAATACGCGCCCCTCTCTGGGCTCGATGCCAAGCCTCTGAAACACCGCACCCCCCGGTCGGGGGACACGATATCACGTGTGCGGTCACACCGGATCTTCCCGTTTGGGAGCGAATTGGCGTACTCTGCCGGCCATGTCGACCCGAAAGCTTGATTCGAAGATTTACCTGACAATGGTGTCGCTGGCGTTGCTGGTGGTGTGTGTTCACGCCTCGAGCGGCAGCGCGACTCGGAGCGGCGATGAACACCAGGCCTGGGTTGCGGCGATGAAAGCAGCGCCGCAGGGCCCGTTTCAGGCGATCCGTTGGTTCTGCGCCGATGGGACCGTGCAACCGCCCAAGTCGTATGCGTGCAAGGAGAGAGGCGGCGGAATCCAGCACGGACTGTGGAGCCAACAGGCTCAACAGCTGCGCGATGACGGCTTCAAGATCGCCAACCTGATGGCCGACATCCGCCCCGATGACTTCACGGGTCCCGACGCTGACCTCGACACGTTGAAGCAGATCGTGATCGAGCGGTTCTTGATCCAGGCAGATGACGGTTGGATTTTTCGAGGGGCACGCTCGTATCGCGGCGCCTTCCAAATCGAAGACGAAGAAGCGGCGGCGTCTGCGGCGCTGCTCTCCATGGCTGCGGATCCGCGCTGGCGCACGCCGGCGCGGTTCATGTTGCTGCGAGAGGCCGTGCGATTGTTTCCACGTAAAGCCGACTCCACTACGGCCACCCAGGTACGTCAGCTGGCCGTGACGATCGCAGACAAGGACGCCGGGTTTGCCAAGCTGCGCGCGAAGATCCACAACGCTCCGGACGCGGAGGACGCTGTGCGCGTGCGCGAGTACGCGTCGACCCAGGGGCAGGCCGATGTTGCGGCCGATTACGCAGAGATCGCCAGCGCTATCGACTCGCTGTACGGCGCTCGAGGGGCTGTCGAGGCGTTGGGTGAGATTGCGGAACACTCCGAGGACGCATCGCTCTCCCGCAAGTTGGTGCAAGCGGCGATCGAACTGGCGGCCGCCGCCGAACCGACCGAACGCTTGCGCGTCGCGAGCCGACTACTCGCCGAGCTGCGCAATCGGGTTTCGAGTGCCGCGACGCCCAGCGCGGTCATCGCGCTGTTGCGGGGCAGCCTGGTGATCGAAGGCGATGCGTACGTCGCGGGCAACGAGACCCTCGCCGAGCTCGGTTCGCTCTCGCGGCTCGAGCGAATTCGCCTGCTCGCAGACGTCGGCTCAGCCCTCTACGGGGCCGGCTTCATCAGCGCCAGGCACTTGGCCGAGTTGAATAAAGTTGTGATAATTATTCAAGAACAACGATCGCCGACCGTCGACAGCTATCGCGTCGCGCTGCAGACCCTGGTGCGGGCCCCCGAATGGGCCTCGCGCTGGCTGGCGTTCGACTTCTCGCTGCCGGTCGATAAATTCGCGCAGATCGAACCGCTCGCGCACCTGTACACGCAAGACCGGATGCGCGGCAGCCCGTTGCTGTTCTACAGCGCCGTGATCGACAGTCTGGTTCTCGACGCCAATCAGCTATCTGGAATCGAGCACGAGCTGTTCGGCCAGCGGGTGGGTGCCGGCCTGCGCGCGTTGAACCCAGGTCTGACCCGCGGCGTACTCCGGATCCCACAGGGCGACGTCTACGAACGCGACGGCATTTATTTGTTGCCGGAGACCGCTTCGGACCTGCCACCCGTCGCAGGCATCCTGACACTTGGTGAAGGAAGTTCACTTTCCCATGTGCAGTTGTTGGCGCGCAACCTCGGGATTCCGAACGTCGTCGTCGGCGAGGAACTGCTGGCGACGGTCCGAGCCCACATCGGCCAACCGACCGTGCTGGCCGTCAGCCCCAACGGCGTCGTCCGGCTCACCCAAGACGGGCCGACCTGGGATGCGATCTTCGGTGCGCCCGCCGCTGCCGGAAGCGAACTGGTGATTCGCCCGGACCTCGAGAAGTTGGATCTCGAACGCACGGAACTGGTGCCACTCAGTCGGCTGCGCGCGAGCGATTCTGGACGTTCATCGGGCCCAAAGGGGGCGAACCTCGGCGAACTCAAACACCACTTCGGCGATGCCGTCCCGCCGGGTTTCGTGATCCCGTTCGGGTCGTTCAAGGCAGTGCTCGACCAGCCACTCCAAGCTGGATCCGATGCTGGGCTTTCCGTATTCGAGTGGATGAAAGAGCGCTATGCGTTCATTGCGACCCAAGCCGACGATCCGGTTGCACAACAACGCACCGTTTCCGAGTTCCTCGCGAAACTCCGGCATTGGATCGAGAACTGTGACCCCGGACCCGAGTTCCGGGAGAATCTACGCGTGGCCCTCGAACAGAACTTCGGCGCGGACGGGACATTCGGCGTGTTCATTCGCAGCGATACGAACGTCGAGGACCTGCCGGGCTTCACCGGCGCGGGCCTGAACCTGACGCTGCCCAACGTAGTGGGCTACGAAAACATTCTGGAGGCGATCCGCCGGGTCTGGGCGTCGCCGTTCGAGGACCGCTCCTACGGCTGGCGACAAGGCAACATGGTGAACCCGGAATACGTGTTTCCAGCGGTGGTAGTGCAGTACAGCTTTCCCGCCGAGAAATCGGGTGTGATGGTGACCGCAGACGTCGACACCGGAAGCCTCGATGCGTTGTCGGTCGCGGTCAACGAGGGCGTCGGTGGAGCGGTCGAAGGACAAGCGGCAGAATCGCTTCGCATCGAACGTCAGACCGGAGATGTGCGCTTCCTCGCGCAAGCCACGGCGCCGCTGTTGACCGTGCTACCGCCAACGGGCGGGGTCTCCAAAGCTCCGGCCGGTGGCAGTGAGGAATTGCTGGTCAGCTCGGAGATCGCCCAACTGATTGCGATGGCGGACAACGTCACACGTTTTCCGACCTTGCGAGACGAAAATGGCCAGCCGCTGCCAGCGGATGTCGAATTTGCGTTCAGAGATGGCCGGCTCGCGCTGCTTCAGATCCGCCCATTCGTCGAGAGCAAGAGCGCACAGCGCAACCTGTTCCTCATCTCGCTCGATGAGGGGATCCACAAGCGCAGCCTCTCGCCGGTCGATCTGCGAGGTATTCCGAGCGGAGCGGGGCAATGACGCGGCTGCACCACTCACCCTTCACCGCGCTCGTCAGCTACTGTGCGGCCTCGCTGCTCGGCGCGGTCGCGCTGACGCTGCCCGCGATCGGATACCCGCTGGACGGCTTCGAGCACACCGGGATCCAACGACTGGATGCGTACCGTCTCGCTCAGACCGGAAAAATTCGCGCACGGCTGCTGCCTCCGGGTGCCCGATTCCCAGGCGATACGATTCAATTGCGACTGATCGAACTCATGGACTTCGCGATCCCCGCGCCCGATGCTGAGTTCAGCGAAGCGATCGACGCATTGCTGCAAGACGATGCCGATGCATACGGGGTCGCCATACTCGACCTCACGGATCCGCGGAATCCGCGGCTCGCTGCGCACAAGGCTGAAATGACCCAGAACCCGGGCAGTGTGGGAAAACTGGTCGTGGCGCTCGGTTGGTTCCAGGCACTTGCAGACTTGTATCCGGGCGACGACGAAAGCCGCGATGCGCTGTTGCGCAACACCTATGTCACGGCAGATCGTTTCATTCGTCACGACAGCCACGAAGTCCCGATTTGGAAACCCGGGGACCCCGAAGTCGAGTACCGGCCCTTGCGCGAAGCAGACACCGCCAACCTTTGGACGTGGTTCGACTGGATGCTTTCGAGTAGCTCGAACGCGGCGGCCAGCTCGGTGATGGCGCAGCTGATCTTGCTGAAACACTTCGGCGCCGAATACCCGGTACCGCTGGAAACGGCCACAAAGTTCTTTCGCGATACCCCACAGACTTCGCTGTCGCGCATTTTCCGCGAGGCTGTCCAAACCCCAGTCACCCGCAACGGACTGGACATCGACAAGCTGCGTCAGGGCAGCTTCTTCACGGCCGAAGGAAAGAGCCGGATCCCGGGTACCAACAGTGTCTCGACGCCGATGGAGCTGCTGAGATTCATGCTGCGGCTCGAGCAGGGTACGCTCGTGGACGGCTACTCGAGCCTGGCTCTCAAACGTCTGCTGTACCTGTCGGAGCGCCGCATTCGCTACGCGTCGTCACCCGCATTTCGGCGCGCGGCCGTCTATTTCAAATCGGGCTCCCTGTACAGCTGTCAGCCAGAAAAAGGCTTTGAATGCGGTAAGTACCGTGGGAACGTTCTAAACTACTTGAATTCTGTGATCAGCGTAGAAACGGAAGTGTCCGCCCGCAGCCTCCACTACATCGCCGTGGTGCTTTCGAATGTGCTGCGCAAGGATTCTGCGGAGGTCCACAAGAACCTGGCGACCGAGATCCACGCGGTCATCGACGCATATCACGCGGGTGCGCGGACGCATACCGAAATGGAGGACGCCGGGTCTGCCATCAATGCGGAGTCCGCTTCCGACCTTGACGTGATTGTTCCGATCGATGAGATCGACGCGGACGAAATCGACGAGATCGATGGAGAAGACTAGTTGCGCGTTCGCTGCTGCGCGGCGATAGTTCCACGCCGTCGACCGCGGGACTTGTCGATCGCGCTGCACCGCGGAGTCTGAGCTCAGCGGTTCGCTTGGTTCGAGCGCGCCGGATGCGCCTCCGCCAACGAATCCGGAGCCATGACGATCGCATCGAGGCGGGTAATGATCTGAGCGAGCCAGGTCTCGCCCTTCGCGCCATCGGCGAGAACGACTGCGATGTAGCGATGCCCTTCTCGTTCAACGAGCACACTGTCGGAGTGAAACGTCGACCACGAGCCCGACTTTCGCGAGACGGCGGCATTCGGGTCGATCCGATGCAGCGCACGCACGAACTTGTGGTCCAATTCGCTGTTGAGCAGGATCTCTTTCATCGCCCGACTGTGCTCGGGAGTCACGAGATCCTCATTGGCCAGCAAATAGTAGAACCGCGCCACCTGCATCGCAGTCGCGCCGTGGGAGAGGTTGTGGAGTGGATCGCGGCGCCAGAGTCCCGCTTTCGCGTAGTCTTTCCCGACCCACAGTCCCCCGTTGTGTTCCGGGTCGTAGAGTCGATAACGAGGCGATAGCAGTACACGCGCAATGTACTCCTTGCCAACCCGGTTCATCATCTCGGTCGCAAATCGATTCGACGAGACTTTGATCATCCTGCTCAGCCGGTATCGAGTCGCCGCGTTGAGATTCATCTTGCCTTGCGCGATCTTCTCAAACGCGGCCAGCAGAATTGCGATCTTCGGCAGGCTCGCCGCGTACATCATTTCGTCGCCGTTGACAGCCGCAACTCTGGGGGGATCCGAATCGAGATCGATCAGCACAACGCTCAGATCACGACGCCCGACCTCGCCCGCGAGCCCGAGCGATGCCAATTCGCGATCGACCCGCCGCTTCAGGTTGTCGTCCAAATAATCCCACAACGGCGCGTCGTCTTCGAAACGAGCAATGCCGTCGAGTTCCATCAACTCGCGGATCGGGGTCGTCTCGATGATCTCCCAATAATCGTCGCCGCCGTCTCCACCGAGACCATCGGCCGCCACGGGCATCGCGACCGTGAAGACCGCTGCCGTCAGCGCTGCCGCCCGCACACCCCGCCAGAGCTGGAACACCTGTCGATTCATGTGATCGGCTCTCCCGGGGGGGAGTTGGAGCGGGTCAGGACCTGGTGCTCTCGTATCAGAATCATCGCAGATCCGATCCAAAGCAGCACGAGAAATACATTGAATGCGAAGTAGCCAGTGGTTGACAGCAACAGTACATGGGTACCTACTAACACCGTGGCAGCCGCCAGCCCGTCTCCGAGGCGCACGAACAAAGTGTCGATGGTCGGTTTGCCTTTGAATTTCATCTCACTCGAGGCCGGCAGCCACAGCACATGCCGCGCGGTGTTGTTGATCGAGTAATCGGTCGAATTCTCTGCAATCTTCATGATCTTGATCACAAAAAGGATCGGCACGAGCGCCATCGCTGTATAGGAGATCAACGAGATGATCGGCATCATCAGCACGATCACCCCGAAGCCGCCGTATTTCAGCAGACGGGACGCAACGAGACCCTGCAACAGCAATGCGCAGATGTTGACCCAAGTGAAGAAATCGCCGTAGAACGCCGTCGTCCCATCGGAAGTGAACTGGCCGATGGCTGCCGCATCGGTGATTCCCAGCTGTGTGGCATCGCTCTTGAGTGTCTCGATAATTACACCGTAGAGCAGGTTTTCGCCGTTGGTATTGACCCAGCTCAGCAGCAGCGTCAGCGCTGCGGTCGCCAGCAGGAAACGACTCGAAAAAATCATCCGAAAGGTGCCGCGAGAATCGGTCTCGGGCGCTTCGGGTTGCATCGGTGCAGACGCTTGCGGATCGGGCGATCGACTACCCGCCGGGTGCTCACGCCGTTCGGCGATCCGCGTCAGCACGATCGACCCCGCCAGCGGAACCAGCGCACCGAGCAACATTGCACCGGCGCCGAATTGACTCGACTTGACGACGGGGGCCACAAACGATGCCCCGAACGCCGCACCGCCGGTTCCACCGATTGCGATCATCGGCAACATGCGACGGCCGCGTTCGTCGCTGTAGATGTCGGCCGCGAAAGTCCAAAACTGCGCCACAACGAATACACCGAAGATCGACACCCACACGTAGAACGCCAAGCCGAAGATCGACTTCCCCAGACCCGGTGAGCCCCCCAACCCGACCATCAGGTCCAGTGGACCGTCGGGCCTGAACAGGAAAATGAAGACCAGAATCGCCATGCATACCAGCGTCGCGCGCGTCACCAGATCGATACGCGACATGCGGGTCGAAAAACGCGCATACCAGGCCACGATCGGCACCAGTACCATCGGCTGGGCGAAGGACAGGTAGGCTTTGATCTCGCGCTCGTTGAGGCCGGGAACTTCGGCAACCGAGAGCCAACCCTCGCGCAGAGGTTTGATGAAGTAGTAGGCGCATAGCACGAGGAACACGTTGAGAAACATCAACAGCGCCGTGATGCCCTCGCCAGCTCTCACATCCGTGAACAGGCACAGCAAACGCTCGAGTTTCGACAACTTCACAGACGCTTCACGATGGATTCACCCGTGGCAGAACCGCTTCCCGGCTGCGGCACTTCGTCTCATGGATTCATTCGAACGGATCCAGACTGTAGTATCGAGGCACCGGCGGCGCGAGTTGAGTGGTGAGATTGGAGTGATCCATCAAGTGGAAACCGGTTCCGTCCAGCGGTGACGGCTGGAACAATTCGCCTCGCCGCGAACTCGTCGCCTACCAGATACAGCAATGCAGATACAGAAATGCAGATACAGAAATGGTTCCTCGAGCCGGAGGACTTTTTGATCTTCGCCAGTGAATCTCAAGTCCTCAATCGGGGCTAAAGCCCTTCGTTCGGAAACTCGATACCCATCTGAATCGGTTCGAGCGGAGACCTCCACTTCGCTCGACTTCGAACGGCCGAACCGGATCGGTCGACCCAAACGATCGACTTGCACATCGACTTACACATCGATCTGCACATCGACCTGAAGAAAGGCACCCAGTTGCGTATTGCATTGGCGACCGAAGGAACACGTGGCGACGTATACCCGATGCTCGCGCTGGCCGAAGCGTTTCAGGCCCGCGGACACGAGCCGGTGGTGTGCGCCCCACCAGATTTCGCTCAGGACGCAGCCGATCGTGGCATCGAATTTCGACCGATCGGAAACAGCGTACACGCGTTTCTGGACGATCAGTCGCACGCAATCGCCGGCGGGGGCGTACAACTGCTCCGTGGCATACACAACTATATGCGCGAGGCGATCGGTCGCCAATTTGCCGAACTACCCGACGCGACACGCGGCGCAGACCTGATCATCGGTGCCGGCGTACAGGCCGCGGCCGGCTCATGTGCGGACCTGTACGACATCCCGTACCGCTACGTAGTCTATTGCCCTGTGATCATCCCGTCTCCGGAGTACGCGCCGCTACTATCCCCATCGCGACCGCTTCCGCGCTGGATGAATCGGATGATGTGGAGCCTGTCGCGCTTCGGTTTCAATGTCGCGCTGCGCCCCCAGATCAATTCGTTGCGCAGTGTACTCGGCCTGGCGCCAATCGAGGACCTCTACCGCTATCTGCTCTCGGAACGCACCGTCATCGCCTGCGATCGGGAACTGATCTCAATTTCTGCCCGGCTGGCTGCCTCGACAGACACGATTCGATGTCTGCATCCGATGGAGTCGGCAGCGCTTCCTACCAAACTCGAAGCATTCCTCGACGCTGGCCCGGCGCCGGTCTACTTGGGATTCGGCAGCATGACCGACCCGGATCCCGCCGCAACCACGCAAACGATGCTCGAAGCGATTGCGCGGGTCGGCTGCCGCGCGCTGATTTCCGAAGGCTGGGCGGGACTCGGCCAGGGGCCGCTCCCGGAAGGTGTCATGGCCGTCGGACGCTGTTCCCATGCGACGCTGTTTCGTCGCGTGGCTGCGGTCGTTCACCACGGTGGTGCCGGGACCACGACCACCGCCGCACGCGCCGGTGCCCCGCAGGTTCTGATTCCGCATCTGCTCGACCAGTACTACTGGGCAAATCGCGTGTCCCAACTGGGGTTGGGACCGCCAGCGATTCGCCGCAACCGCCTTACCGCACGACAACTCGCAGACACGCTTTGCGCCACTCTCGACAACGAACTACTCGCCGAGCGGGCCGCTGAACTCGGCTGCCGGCTTCGCGACGGGGCCACGGCCGACCCGACTACGGTGTTTCTCCGTTCATCGGGCGCAACACGCAAAAGCGACCCGGATCATCGGGTCAGAATCAGCGCCCCATGAGCCGGGCCACGGAACCGAAGCCAGGCCATCAACCCGATTGCGACCGTCGCGAGCCCAGCACACAACCCCCACCAGATGCCGGGGAGCCCCCAGCCCTGCGCCAAGCTGAGCCAGGCAGCCAGCGGAATTGCAATGATCCAGTAGCCAAACAGGTTCAACCAGGCTGCCGGAGCGGTTCGTCCCATGCCGCGCAGCACCCCACAACCCGCGACCTGTGCACCGTCGAAGAACTGGAATGCAGCAGCGATCGGCAGGATCGACGCGGCGAGCGAAATCAGTTCGGTGTCCGCGCTGTACAGAGCTGGCAGCTGCCAGCGGAAAAGTGCGAATAACACCGCCGAGATTCCCATCACGCCCGAAGCGAGAGCGATCGCCACCCAACCGGCTCGCTGTGCCGCCATCGGTTGCGCTGCACCGAGCAGGTTCCCCACGCGGGTGACAGCACCTTGCGAAATGCCGAGCGGCAGCATGAACGCCAATGAAGCCATATTGAGGACGACCGAATGCGCGGCCGCTGGGCCGGCTCCCAGCCGGCCGGCCAGCAGCGTCGCCGCCGAGAACGCCCAGACCTCGAGCGACATCTGGATTGCAACCGGAAAGCCGAACCTGGCGATCCGACACAACCCGCGGGCCTCGAATGCTTCTCGGCTCCACGGCTGCCAGGCCCCTTCCTGCAGCGAGAAGCCCCAGATCAATCCCAGCATCGCAAACAGGGTCGCGCCTCGCGTCAGCCCAGTTGCGATCCCCGCCCCGTACAGGCCCAGTTCAGGCAACCCCAGGTGGCCAAAGATCAACGCCCAGTTCGCGATCCCGTTGAACAAGTTGGCGAATAACATGACCCACATGCCAGGGCGCACGATTTCGCGACCCGTGAGGTACTGCCGCAGCGCCAGGAACAGCAGAAATAGCGGTAGACTCGGCGCCTGCACCAGCGCATAACGGTGTGCAGCGTGCGCCAGCGCAGGGTCCTGTCCGACGAAAAGCAAAAAGGGCTCGGTCGCCATCAAGATCCCGCCTAGCGGTACGCCCGCCATCGCGGCGATGATCAAACCGCGCTGCAGAACCAGCCCGATGCGAGCGCCGCCCCCGGCGCCGTGAAACTGCGTCACGAGCGGATCGATCCCGTGGATCAGCCCTTCTCCGATCAGCAACAGCCCGTAGATCCACGCATTCGCGATCGCGGCGGCCGCCAAAGCCTCTCCGCTGACGCGCCCGACCATCAGCGTGTCGACTGTCCCGAGCAGCATGCTGCCAAACTGAGCCGCCATGACGGGCAGCGCGAGGCTCGCGAGCTTTCGCGCCTCGCGGATTACGGGGGACATCAATCGCCACCTCGATCCCGGTCATCCGAGCGCCGCACGCTCGGGTCAGTTCGACGCTGAGCGGTGTCTCGACGCTGGATCAAGCCAGATACAGATACGTCCCTTTGTCGTCCTCGCTTCGCTCTGCGTTTCCCGCGATGCGCAGATGTTCGAGGTGCGCGTAGGTCTCGCTCTCTGCCATCCCCCCCCAACTGCGAGGTTTGAACAACCGCTGCATGAAGGTCTCGACATTGGCCGGGGCACCGATCTCACGAGAGATCGATACGACCTCACTGAGCCGCTGATGGTGGTGGCGCTTGATGGCCTCGGAGCGCGCCTTGAGATCGCCGAACGGGTGACCATGGGCGGGAAGCACGGTTTCGACGTCGCGAATCTCGGCGACACGGTCGAGTGAGTAGAAAAACGAACTCAACGGGTCCGGCGACGAAGAAATCCCCGAGATGTGAGGCGTAATGGTCGGGAGAACGTGATCTCCGGCCAGAAAAACACCGCTCTCGGGATCGTGAAGGCAGAAATGGTCGCCGGTGTGACCGGGCGTGTGGACGACGAACCATTCGCGGTTCGCCAAAATCAGCACGTCGCCATGTTCGACAGGATGCGTGATCTCAGGAACGATCGAGCCCTTGCCGATCGCACCCATCATCCGCCACTTCAAGCGCGTCTTGAACGGCGGACGCGGTCGCTCGCCACCCCACGGCGTCTTGCCCCTCGAAAACTCGCGCATCGATTCGGTGGGTGTCTGTGACGCAGACGCGTCCTCAGGATTGTGTTCGTCGACTGTCTCGGCGGCGACATCGTCGGCCGAAACCTCTGCGTGCGCGTCGGAGCCCATCGGACCGAAGCGGAACGTTCGGTGAGCGACGACCTTCGCGCCGGATTCCTTCGCAAAACGCGACGCACCACCGAAGTGGTCCGGGTGAGAATGCGTGACGATCACCGTGTGGACGTTCTTGGGGGTCAGCCCGGCCTGACGCAGGCGTTCTCCGAGCGCTCGCCAGGTTCCGGGACCGGGCAACCCGGGATCCACGACCGCCGCCCCGTCCTTGTCGATGATCGCATAGCAATTGACGTGGCCGAGCCCAGGCATGTGGATCGGCAACTCCATCCGCAGTACGTCCGGTGCGACTTCGCTGACCTCTGATCGCGCATCTTCCTGTTCTTCGCGTTTTGCCATCGCCACACGCTAGCAGCCCAACCAGAATAGTTGCGCTTCCAAGGACTTGGGAATCAAAACGCGCATTCGACAGACTCGAAACGTTGCTTCAAGGCCCGAAGGAAACCGGCCGATTGACACCTGGTGGGCCCTGCGCGGGGACCCACCCGGAGAACTTGGATCGATATGCACCTGCGAGACGCCAACCCCGCGATCCTGTTCCTACACGACGGTGAGCTCTCTGAGTTCCGCGAGCCGCTGTCGACACTCGGCAGCGGAGTCGCCGAACGTTACAGCGGACCGAGCGATCAGGATCGGGCCCAGGCGTGGGACCTGATACTCGCCTCTTCGAAGCAAATGCTCGCGCTGGAGTGGCCACTCAGCGAGATTCCGACCGTTCGCATCGCGGTACTCGATGCCGATTCGAAGACGCTGCGCACCCTGCTGCGCAGAGCCGGCACCGATTTGCTGGTCAGACGCCCGGTTCATCCCGCCGCGCTGCGGTTGTTGATCTTGCACGCGCTCTACCAGGGGACCGAAAAGCGTCGAACGAGCCGCGTCAGCGTCGGAGCTGCAATTCGGTTCCGTTCAGGGCTACGCCGGCGCAACGCGATCCTGACCGAGCTATCTCCGACCGGATGCCGAATGCTCGCGCCGATCGGTTCACTCAGCGCGAAACGCGGTGCGAGCCTGACCCTCCAGTTCTCTGCCGAATTGTGCGGCGGACGCGCGCTCAGGCTTTCGGGTCGGATACTCCGCGTCGAGCCAGACGCGTGCGGAACCAACGCAATCGCGGTCAGCTTCGCAAAGCTTCGATCCTCGATCGACGAGCAACTTCGATCCGTGATCGCGGCGCACGGCGAAGGTCCGGCCATGCTGGAAAGCGATGCGGCGAGCGCGCGCGCTTCGCTGCCCGATCAGGTGCAGGCAGAGGCCCGACAGTCCGGCGCTGACGCAGCCCTCAGCGACGTCATCCCGACATGCGAGACGAATTCCGAGCGCCGCCAGCAGCCACGTCACGACGTCGAGCGGAGAGTGATCGCTCTCGGCGAGCAGGCATCGCGGGTGTTGATCGTTCGAGATCTATCGGCCGGCGGACTGCGGGTCGATCCCGCGCCGGGACTCAGAGTCGGCGACCTGATGAAAATCGCCCTTCATATAGACCCGATTCATCCGCCCCTCGTGGTGGATGTCGAAATCGCACGCGACGACGACGACGCTGGACTCGGACTTCGCTTCTTGAACCTCGCGCCCGATCAGCACGAGCTGATTACGAACATGCTCGGCGAGCTGCCCGGGATCAGTGAGCCGGACGAGTCCGCCCAATCGCGTTGTGTGTTTGTCTCTGAGGTCCTCGAGCGCCAATCAGGCTGATCGATCGACCAAGGATCCCTCAGCCAGAGATCGTCGGGACGGACAGGGTCTCCTCCGGGTCGAACTCGATATCGTCGTTATCAGCGCCTATCGAATCTGCATCAGCGTGGCTCGAAGCTGCATCCTGCGCGTCCCTTGCCGACTTTTCATCGACGTTCGCTGGCGGCTCGACGAGTTGCGGTGGCGGGAGGCCCTCAGTGAGGCCGACGAAGCCTTCAGGACAAAGCGTGCTCGCGCCCTTGGTCAGGTGTTCGTAGACTGATCGATACTGCCCGGTCAGGTCGCGCAGCAGGTCCGACGTTCCGGAAAAATGGTCGACGACGTTCAGCCGATACTCGTCGTACGCTTGGCGGCCGGCATCGAGTTCGTTGCGCAGACGCTCGGCCTCAGCTTCGCTGCGCGCTTGTTCCCTGTGGGCGGTGCTCAACTCAGCTTCCAACTCGAGTAGCCGCGTGACGCTGGCACTCGTCCGTCGCCCCAGCATGAATGCCGCCGCCGCCATCACCAACCCCGCAACGCCGAGGTAGATCGCAGATTCCAGATTCATCGACGCCCCTTTCTCCCGTTCTGCTGCATCACCTCTCCTGCATCACTGCACGAAGCGACTGCATACGTAAGCCGGCTCAACCGCCGGCTGCCGAAGTCGAGTCGTTCGACCGCAGCGCCGCACCATTCTAGCAGCCGAACCGAGAACGCCCGCTTCGCGGGGCGGGCATCGCCGTTGACGCAAAGAAACCCGACGCTTCGGACCTGGGAGCTTTGCCTCCCCTTGACGATTCGTTCGAATCGTCCACTCTTCACCACCCTCCCCCCTGCATTCGTTTCGGTGCCAATGGCGACAAAACCCGTTGCATATGACGAGAGCACGATCCAGACGCTCGACGCGCTCGAGCACATCCGTCTGCGAAGCGGAATGTACATCGGGCGTCTCGGTGATGGCAGCCACCCGCTCGACGGCATCTATGTGATGCTGAAGGAAGTCATCGACAACGCGATCGATGAGTTCATCATGGGTGAAGGCAAGGTGATCGAAATCGATCGAGACGGCGACGAGCTCAACGTGCGCGATTTCGGCCGCGGAATTCCGTTGGGAAAGCTGATCGACTGCGTGAGCAAGATCAACACCGGGGGAAAATACAACGACAAGGTATTCCAGTTCTCGGTCGGCTTGAACGGCGTCGGAACCAAGGCTGTCAACGCGCTATCGGCGAATTTCGAGGCGACAAGCTGGCGCGAAGGCAAGTTTCGCACGGCAGACTTCGAGCGCGGCATTCTCAAGACCGACAAGAAGGGCGGCGACAAGGAGACACCGTCGGGAACGTTGGTTCGATTCACGCCGGATCACGAAATTTTCCCCGAATACACCTGGAACGAGGAGTTCATCGAGAACCGGCTCCGCTACTACACCTATCTCAACGCGGGATTGTCGATTCTGTACAACGGCACGCGGTTCCACAGTACACACGGACTCGCCGACCTGTTGGCTCACGAAATCGGCGACGAGCCCCCGCTCTACGATGCAATCCACAGCCGGCAAGATCGCATCGAGTTCGCCTTCACCCACACCCACAATTACGGCGAGACATACTACTGCTTCGTCAACGGCCAGTACACCAACGATGGCGGAACACACCAGACAGCGTTTCGCGAAGGGCTCCTCAAAGGCGTCAACGAGTTTTCGAAACAAAATTTCTCCGGCGAGGACGTGCGCGATGGAATCGTCGGTGCCGTCAGCATCCGGGTTCAAGACCCGGTCTTCGATAGCCAGACCAAGAACAAATTGGGAAGCACCGATGTGCGCGGTTGGATGGTGCCGGCAGTCCGTGAGCAAGTCGTCTTGTGGTTACACCAGAACCGCGAGGTCGCCAGCAGCTTGATCGAGAAGATCAAGGTCAACGAACGCATCCGCAAGGAGTTGGCGTCCATCAAAAAGGACGCGCGAGATCGTGCCAAGAAGGTGACGATTCGCATCCCAAAGCTGACCGACTGCAAATTCCACTTCGACCAGCCCAACGCCAAGCGCCGCGGGGAAACGACGGTGTTCATCACCGAGGGTGATTCTGCGGGCGGTGTGATGGTCCAATGCCGCGATGTCTACACGCAAGCGATCTTCGCGCTGCGCGGAAAGCCGCTCAACTGTCACGGCCTCAAGCGCGACGCGATTTACAAGAACGAAGAGCTGTATAACCTGATGAAGGCTCTCGGCATCGAGGACGGTCTGGACGGCCTCCGCTACAACAAGGTCGTGATCGCGACGGACGCCGACATTGACGGCATGCACATCCGCAACCTGCTGCTGACCTACTTCCTGCGTTACTTCGAGGAACTCGTCATCAAGGGCCATCTCTACTTCCTCGAGACACCGCTGTTTCGGGTGCGCAACAAGAACGAAACCCGCTACTGCTTTTCCGAAGCCGAACGGGACGCTGCGCAGCAGTCCCTGCGCTCCCCGGAGACCACGCGCTTCAAGGGCCTCGGCGAGATCAGTCCGCACGAATTCAAACCGTTCATTTCCAACGACATGCGTATCGTACCGGTCGTAATCCACAACATCGGAGAAGTCGCCCACTGTCTCGACTTCTTCATGGGTCGCAACACGCCGGAGCGCAAGGAGTTCATCATCGATAACCTCGTCACCGACATGGACTAGCTCGAAGTGGCCCAACTCGACGAACTGATGCGACGGAACTTCGTCGACTATGCGAGCTATTCGATCCTCGACCGCGCGATACCGGACGAGCGTGACGGACTGAAGCCGGTCCAGCGCCGAATCCTGCATACGCTGTTTGCGATGAACGACGGCCGGTACCACAAGGTCGCGAGCGCAGTTGGCGAAACGATGAAGCTGCATCCCCACGGCGACGCGGCAATCGGGGATGCATTGGTGGTCCTGGCCAACAAGGACTACTTCATCGACAAGCAGGGCAACTTCGGCAACATCCTGACCGGTCATCGCGCGGCCGCGGCGCGGTACATCGAATGTCGCCTGACCCCTCTCGCACTCGAGATGTTGTTCAATGAGCCCCTGACGGAGTTCCGACCGAGTTACGACGGCCGAAACCGGGAACCGGTATTTCTGCCAGCCAAGCTCCCGGTCACGCTGATGCTCGGCACCGAGGGCATCGCAGTCGGAATGGCGACACGAATTCTGCCCCACAACCTCGTCGAGCTGTGGGAGGCCCAAATCGAGTTGCTCGATGGGGAGACGGTCCTGCTCGACCCAGACTTTCCGCAGGGCGGCTTTGCGGATGTCTCGGAATACGACGACGGTCGCGGCAAGGTCAGGATCCGCGCCAGGCTGAAGGCCGTCGACGCCAAGCGCATCGTGATCAGCGAAATTCCATTTTCGACCACGACCGAGACCCTGATCGCGTCAATCGAGGCGGCCGTCCAGAAGGGCCGGGTCAAGGTTTCAACGATCCACGACTACACGACAGACAAGGTCGAAATCGAGCTGATCACGGCAAGGGGCGCGACGGTCGAGGAAGTCATCCCGCAGCTGTTCGCGTACACCGATTGTAGCGTATCGGTGAGCTCGAGCATCGTGGTGATCCGGAACAGACGCCCCGTCGAACTTTCGGTCAGTGAGGTTCTCCGCGAACTCACCGACCAGCTTCGCGAACAGATCCGCGCCGAACTCGAATGGGAACGCCAGAAGTTACTGGACCGCCAGCACTGGCTCACGCTCGAGGCCATCTTCGTGGAGCACAAAGTGTACCGGCGGATCGAGACCGCCAAGACTGACCAGGCGGTGCGCGAGCAGGTCGACACCGGCATGCGAGAGCACGCGGAGTTGTTCATTCGCGAGATGATCGCAGAGGACATCACGAATCTGCTCGGAATTCGAATCCGGCGCATCTCGGCGTTCGATCGGGGCCATAACCGCGACGAAATCAAGGAGTGCGACGCCAAGCTCGCCGTGATCGGTGACAAGCTCGAGCACCTGACGGGCACGGTGATCGATACGATCAGGGACCTGATCGATCGCTACGGGAAGGACTACCCGCGGCGAACCAAGACGGAGCGTTTCGACACCATCGACAAGAAGGAAATCGCACAGCAATCGCTGAAGCTCGGCTACGACCGCGAGACGGGCTTTCTGGGAACGGGTATCAAATCCGACAAGCCGCTGCTTTCCGTCAGCGAGTACGATCTCGTGCTGGGAATTTCGAACGACGGCTCCTACCGGATCATGAAACCGCCGGAAAAAGTCCTGTTCACGGGACGCCTGATCTATTGTGAAGTGTTCGACCCGACGCGCGGTGCAGAGTTCACGGTCGTGTACCGCGACAAAGCGAAGATTGTCTACGGCAAGCGAATCCACATCGACAAGTTCATCCGCAACCGCGAATACGAACTGATCAAGGACAAAGCCGGCAAGCTCGACCTGCTGCTGCGGTCCAGCGAAACCGGAACCCTCGGGATGCAATTCACTCCCGCTCCGCGCCAACGCGTGCGAACCGCAAAGTTCGACCTGTCGAATCTGGAGCTCACCGGCACAACGGCCCGCGGAATTCGACTTGCCCCGAAACCGGTCAAGACACTGAAGTTCGAGCGCGCCACATCAACGAAGAAAAAGCCCAACAAGAAGCCGGCAGCCGCAGCACCCGCTTCAAAATCTGATGCCGCCCCCAATACGGGTTCTAAGCCGCCCCAGCAAGAGGATCTGTTTTGACAGAAACCTCGAGCGAGATCCGCGCTTCGAAGGGATGGCCAACAGCGTCAGGCTCGAATACCTGCGAATGCCTGCTCTCGCGCTCGAACTCGACGGCAGTGCAATGCCGGGCTCCGGGAGCGGCCAACTCATCGCCGATCAGGACCCCGTAGGTGTGAGCAGTCGTGCAAATACCGGTGTCGAGGCGCAGTTCGGCATTCTGCGCGTTGCACCGATCCAGCTGCCGGAGCCTAGCCTCGGCACCCTCCACGCAGCGGCAATAGCCGTTCTCGCCGGCCTGGCCAGGTTCGCAGCACCCCGTGCGCGGACCCTTCGCTGTTGAAATCAGCGTCAGCAGCGTGCGTCTGCTTGCATTCGCTGCCGATGCTGTGAAAAAATCCACTCCCATCCAGAGATTGGCAGAGAGCATGGCAATCGATTCTTCGACAACGGGCACGCCGGCCAAAGCAAAACAGGGAGCCGATTGGCGCCTCGGGTTCAGCATGGTGCTCACAGTCGGCTGGCTATTGCTCGGCGTGGCGTACGTCTCGCAGATCATCGGTTGGCGCGATTTCGCCAGCCAGAACGCTCCGTCGCTCGGCAGCTTTTTGGAAGGAGCCTTTGCGCCTCTCGCCTTTCTCTGGCTGGTGGTCGGATTCTTCCTGCAGCAACGCCAGCTCCAAGACAATACGAAGACGATTCAACTCCAGCTCGAGCAGATGCGACGATCAGCAGAGCAGGCCGAGATTCAGTCGAGGGCGATCGCTGCGGACGAGCTCCACTCTCGCCAGGACACATTTCTGCGTTCACGACTTCTCGTCGCGGATCAGCTCGCGATGATCTCCGGCTGGATCTTGAGCTCCCACACCGAAGACGTTTCGACACTGATGGACCAATGGGCGCGGACCGGCCAGGGGGAGCCCAACGCCTTTCCGCTCGAGATCATCCGCCGAGTGCTCTCCAATCAGATCGATGCGCACGAACTTTTCTACGGGACCGCGATTCGCGCCGGCCACACCGAGCGGTACTGCATCGCGTTCGATCGTCTGATCGACGCGGGAACTCGTTGTGACCCGACAGGAATGATCTGCGACGCTCTTCGGGAGGGCGCGCAGGGACGCATCTATCGGATGATGGTGGAGCGGAAATTCGCGACCTGAGCCCCGGTGTAGCGGCTAGCCCCTCCGTGCTAGACTCAGCCCTTGGGACGTGTCCTTCTCGACCGAAAGCGATCGGACACTCACCGATTTCCGATATCCGGATCCCTCGGATATGGAGGGACGCGATGGATCTGGAGTACCCGGTCAGAGCCTGGTGATCCGTCCCCAGACCGCGTCACGAACGGCTGTCGTCGCGAGCCGGCTGAGAGCCGCGGCCAGTCGGGTCTCACGGCCGCACCAATAGCGGGTACGTGGGCGGCGCGCAGTGAGAGCATGGTGGATTCGGCGTGCGACAGCTTCGGGCGGCGCGGCGCGGTCCAGGAACGAGCCGTTGAACGCCCTCAGCCTTTCGAGAGCGGGGCCGTAGTGGCTCTTCTGGTCGTCGGGGACGCGGGACAGCGCGCGATCGAAGTCCGCATTCATCGACTCGCGAAAGATCGGCTTGTCGGCTTCGGAGTAGGTCATTCCCGGCTCGATCAGCGACACCTTGATTCCAACCTTGCGCAGCTCCAGGCGCAGCGCATCGGTCATGCCCTCGATCGCGTATTTCGAAGCACATCCAACTCCCATGAGTGGGATCGCCAGACACCCCGCACCGCCGCCGCCCACGTTGACGATCCGGCCGCCAGCGCGTCTCAGTAGTGGGAGAAATGCGCAGGTCACAAGCACAACACCGTGAAAGTTCACCCCAAAGAGCTGCTCGAGATCGGGGCGCGTCACATGCTCGAGGGGGCCGCCGAAGCCCGCCGCTGCGTTATTCACGAGGCCGCCCAGACCGGCGGGGCCGACCAATCGCTCGACCTCGTCGCGTGCACTCGCAATGGAGTCGTCGTTCGTGACGTCGAGCAGCACGCCGCGAACTCGGCCTTCGCCTTCGGCCTCGACACTCGCAGCATCTGGCGACCAGCGCACACCCGCGAATACGCTCAGACCCGCCCGGGCGAGGTAGAGCGCTGTCGCCCGGCCGATCCCACGAGACGCGCCGGTAATCAGCACGGCGGTCCCGTTGGTCCAGGCTTCGCGATCGGTGCCTTGCATTGCGGGCTCTCCACGGGACGAGTCGGAGGCGCTTGATCGAAGGGTCGAATGGGCTCGTAAGACCTGCGCGCCGGCAAGAGCCGAGCGCAAAATGGCTACCTGGCTAGCGCCCCTTGAATTCGGGCGCCTTCTTTTCCACGAACGCCCGAACGGCGCTGCGATGGTCTTCCGTCAGACCGGTGTGCACGTGATGAGTTGCTTCGAGATCCAAACACTCCAGCATGTCGCCACCGACTGCGCGGTTGAGATTTTCCTTCATGTAGCGAAACGCGACCGTGGGACCGTGTGCGATCCTCGCCGCGTACGCGAGCGTTTCGTCCTCGAGAGCACCGGCAGATACCACGCGGTTGACGAGTCCGAGTTGTTCGGCCTCCTTCGCGGTCAGCCGGTCCGACAAGAAGTAGAGTTCCCTCGCCTTGGCGGACCCGATCAATTGGGTCATGAAGAAGGTTCCGCCGTAGTCTCCACTGAAACCGACCTTTGCGAACGCTGTCGTCAAGATGGCGCTATCGGCCGCGATGCGAAGATCGCACGCCAGCGCCAACGACAGACCCGCTCCGGCCGCAGCGCCCGGCAGCGACGCGATGACCGGCTTGGGCATGTTGTAGATGCGCCCGGCCGTGTTGCGCTGCGACAGCCGTTGGCGGTGAATGGCCGCGTCCAACCCGATCCCGCCGCCGCGCTTTGCCGCGTCGGCCTCGCTCGATGCCATTCCTTTTACGTCGCCGCCCGAACAGAAGCCACCGCCCGCGCCCGTCAAGACCACGCAGCCGACATCAGACGCGCGCTCAGCCTCGTCGAGTGCGGCTTCTAGCCCGGCGAGCATCTCTGCTGACAGCGCGTTGCGCCGCTCGGGCCGGTTCATCGTCAGGATCGCGACGCGATCTTCGACGCGTGCGAGCAGGTGTTCCGTCCCGGTGTCGATCGTACGCCCCATGGCTGGCCTCCCGTCGGTGGAATCCGTGAAACCTCAACCCGTGTGTGGCGCCGTATTCGCCGGAATCTACACGAGGACCCCGTCTCCGGGAAGCCGGCTGCGAAGTCCCGAAAGCGGCGTCAGCCCGCGGCGGCGGCGAGCGGAAGTGGATCGGCGGGGATCAGCGCCAACGCAGGTTGGATCGACTCCCGCCCGCGTCCCGCCAATTCCAGACGCATGAACATCTGCAGCGCGGTGTGGTGTGCGGTGACGCGCGCCAGCAGCTGGATTTCGCCGGCGGGAGCCAGCCTCTCGAGGTGTTCTATCTGGGCAACCCGCATCGTGAGTTCGCCGGACAATTTCTCGATGATTTCGATCCAGCGCCGACCGGCCAACGCGCGCGCCTGGCTGCGAACGCTGGCGATCGCAGATCGGGAGACGCTATCCGCGACGTCGGCCGAATCCAAAATCGATCCCAACAGCGCGATCGTTTGGCTTTCTAGCCGCCGGAGCACACGCAACTTCGCGCAGCGATCTCCGCTCCAAGGACGCTTCGCGAGATCCGAAAACAACGCCTCGCGAGCCAGTGCGAGCCGGTAGGCAGCGCCGACCTGCTTCAGGTAGCCACGATCGCAGAGCACCAATGATCTCCTCAGCGGACCCGATCAGCCTAACCGCGTCTGAATTATTGACAATTGTGCTAACCAGAGACATTCTGTTTCCGAATTGTTGACAATGAGCTGAGTTTGGCACGACACCGAGCCGCAGGGAGGAACATGGACCGGCTCGACCAGATGAGCCTATTCGCCCGGGTCGTCGAAGCGGGGAGCTTCGCCGGCGCCGCGTCGGAATTGGGACAGACTCGGGCGGCCGTCAGCCGCCAGATCGCGGGGCTCGAGCACCGACTCGGTGCCCAACTCTTGCATCGAACCACACGCCGGATGCGACTGACCGATGTTGGCCGCGAATACTACCAGCACTGCACCCGGATCTCGGAGCAGGTCGAGTCGGCGGATCTGGAAGTGGCAAGCATGCTCGCAGAGCCGCTGGGATGGCTTCGAGTTGCCGCGCCAGTGACATTCGGGCGGCGCTACCTGGCGCCTCTGGTGGGCCCATTCACTCGGCGCTACCCGAAGGTGCGCGTCGAAATTTCACTGAGCGACTCGACCCCTGACCTGATTTCCGGCGGCTTCGACGTGGGGTTTCAGGTCACTGCCAGCCCCGATTCGTCGCTGACCTCGCATGCACTGGCCCGCAGCGAGATGGTTGTTTGTGCCACGCCGGAATATTTCAGCCGCTGCGGTAGGCCAGCCAACCCGTCGGAGTTGAAGGGCCATAACTGCCTGGTGTACAGCAAGCTCGAGACCCCGCGGCTGTGGCGATTCCAGGCGAACCAAACGATTCGCGTCGACGGCAATTTCGCGGTCAATCACGGTGAGGCACTGCTCGCCGCGACGCTCGAAGGTATCGGGATCGCCTACATGCCGACATTCATTGCCGGACCCTATCTGGCCAACGGCCAGCTCGATTCGATCCTCGGAAGCTTCACCCGATCCAACCAGCAGATCTTCGCGCTGCACCCCACGAACCGGAATCTCGTGCCGAAGGTGCAGGCCTTCGTAGAGTTCGTCGTCAGCGCGTTTCGGCCGTCCCCTCCCTGGAGCGTTCAACCGCGCCGCAAAGCCGGCAGGCCCGGCCCCGGCCCCGGCCCCGAACAACGGCGAGTCCCGATTCGCCCAATCCAACGCTGAGCCTCTCGTCAGCGAAATTCCGATTTTCATCGCACAAACTTTGAGGCTTCATGGCTTCATGCTTCTCAGCTTCATCGCAGGCGTCACCCGCAACCGCGGTGCGGTTCGTCGGGGTGTCCAGATTTGGGGGACCCTCTGCCACGCTCTGCGCGGAATCCGACAACCAAAGAAAGCCGACTGGCGTACGCTGGACGCATGAGCCGACGTGCGGGACGGTTGTGCGCCTGGATCTGGGTCGTGAGTGCGAATGCGCTTCTGCTGTGGATCTACTTCTGGCCCGAGACCAAAGTCCCACTCGGCGACGAGGGTAGCTATTGGCAGGTCGCAGAGAGGATCGCCCGGGGTCAGCCGGCTGAGCTCCCCCTGCTGTGGCCTCCGTTGTATCCGAACTTTCTCGCTGCCTGCATCGGCCTGGCGCACGTGTTGGGAGGCGACCCACTGTGGTGGGTGCAGGCCTTCCAGCTCGCGCTACTGGCTGCAGTCGGCGCGATCGCCCGCGATCTGTGCATCCGCCTGATCGGGGTCGAAGCCGGTGGCGAGCGAATCGGAAATTGGACCGCGCTCGGCGTGATCGGGTTTCCTCCGCTGATCGCATTCGCCCACTACGCCCGACCCGAGATCCTTCACCTCGGCTGGTTCGCGCTCGCGTTGTGGATCCTCGCCGCGCGCCCGGCTTCCATGCGTTGGGCCGCCGTATTCGGCGCCGTTCTCGGCCTTGCATTGCTGACCAAGAGCCTGCTCGGTCCGTTCCTTCCCGTGCTGCTCGCCCCCTACGCGCTAAACGGCGCGCGAAAAGATCGCGTGATGCGCACGTCGGTCGCGATCGCCGCGCTCGTGACGATCGTGGTGCCCACAATGCTCGACAATGCGGAGCGATCCGGTTCGTTCACGATCGCCGGCAGTTCGTGGTTCAACCTCTGGGTGGGCCTCAACGATGTTTCGCGCCGCAGCCTGCGCCAACCCGTGGTCGGACGCGAGTATCGAATCTTCGAGGCCAGTGCGGCGACTTTCGAACAGCGAAATCAGATCCTGCGCGACAAGATCGTTCGGCGGATCCAGGAGCGCGGCGTCTGGACTCTCGTTCTCGAACGACTCTCACGTCAGTATTTCCGGCTGTTCGACGCCGATTCCTATCTCACCGACCAGCTGCCCGGGGGTTTTGTCGCCGCCCGCGGCGGCGGCTACACAGGCATCCCGCACTGGGCCGGTGTGTGGATTCGAGTCATTTGCTTCGCCCTCTACGCGGCCGTTCTCATCGGCTTTGCCGCGGGAATCACGCTATGTCCGCCCGCCGGACGCCGCTGGATGTGGATCGTGCTGGCATTCCTCGGCTACAACCTCGTGATCTTTCTCGTGTTGCACGTAAAATCGCGATTTCGCGTGCAGTTTCTTCCCTGCTTGTTCTTCTATGGCGCGTGCGCGCTGAATGAATGGCAGCGTCGCGGCGAGATCCCCGGCCGAACCGACACGCGGTGGCGGCTGCGGATTGCAGCCGCAACAGCTGGCGGACTGCTGTTTCTCGCGTTCGGCGGACCGCTGCTCGACGCCTGACATGAATGCACGCTTGCGAGCCCTGTTCGCGCTCCCGATTCGACTGACTCGTTGACGCAGCTGGAGGCGTACCCAAGGGCCCACTCGCCGTCGCGTTAGAATACGGCCATGAAAATTCGAGCACGGCTCGAGATGGCCATCCTGGTCGCGCTGGGTCAAATCGCGACGTCGTGCCTTCCGACCAGCGGTGATCAGCAAGCTGGACGGCGCTTGACCGAACTCGTCGATGCACTCGACGCGGCGATCCCAGCCATCATGCGTGAGGCGAACACGCCTGGTCTGGCGATCGTCTTGATTCGAGACAGCGAAATCGCCTGGCAGAAAGGCTATGGGGTGCTGGTCGCGAATTCGACCGATCGCGTCGGTGAGCAGACCATCTTCGAAGCGGGCTCGATGAGCAAGCCACTGTTTGCGTTCCTGGCACTCCGGCTCGTCGATGCAGGAAAGCTGGAGCTCGATCGCCCGCTGGACAGCTACCTGGCATCTCCCTACCTACCCGACCAACCTGCGGCGGCCCAGATCACGGCTCGAATGGTACTCCTCCACACCACCGGTCTACCCGACAATCGCCCGCATGACGGCCAGGGCGCTGCCCGATTGCAGTTCGCACCGGGCTCGGGATTCCTGTACTCAGGCGAGGGTTTCCGCCTACTGCAGAGCGTCGTCGAGCGTATCGTCGGAGAAGATCTCGCTGCCTACACGGATCGAGAGATCATGCGACCGCTCGGAATGTTGCGCAGCAGCTACCGATGGCGGGATGCGTTCAGCGACCAGTTGGCCGCTGGCCACAACGCCAGCGGCGAGCCGCGGACCGACCGGAACCTCTACCATCGCGCGGACGCGGCGAATTCGTTGTACACGACGGCAGCCGACTACGCGCGCTTTTTGATCGAACTGCTCGGTTCTTCCAGGTTGGCTCCTCCACTGCGCGACGACTTGCGAGAGGCGATGATCACAGTGCAATGGCGCGGTCACCGGAACAAGAGCATCCGCAGCCTCGGCTGGAGAATCGACCCGATCGGCGGCTACGTACATCACAGTGGCGCAAGTCACGAAGGATTCCGCTGCTTTTCGCGCTTCCACCCCGAACGGGGGGCGGGCCTCGTCATCATGACCAACAGCGCAAGCGGGCAGAACGTGCGCGAGCCGATCCTTCGCCTGATCGCCGCAAGCGCCGGTGGTTTGGACGACAACGCTGCAGTCGCGTTTTCACAGCGCATCGTCGAACGACTGCGAAAATTGTACTTCAGCATGAGCCAGTCCGACCCGGAGCCTCTTTGAAGGTCGACAACGCGAAGGTCCATATCTCGAAGCTCAATGACTCGAAGGTCAACACCGGCCACGCAAGCGCCGCAAACGGGCCAGCGAGGGGCGCTGCACATCACCGCTCAAGGCTGCAAGCCGCTGTAATCGCCGGGGTCGTCTTCGCCGCGTCAGGATGCGGGTCAGGTCCTCCGCCACGGGTCGTGCTGATCGCGGTCGATACGCTGCGCGCCGATCACCTGGGGATCTACGGTGCACTGCCCAGCCCGTCTCCGTTTCTGGACGCGCGCGCCGAACGTGGCATGGTGTTCGAGTGGATGTTTGCAACGTCGGCCTGGACCCTTCCCTCGTTCGGTTCGCTCCTGACCGGCCTCGACCCCGGCGCGCACGAGGCGGGAATCATTCTTCGCAATCATCCGAACCGAGCAACCGAGCGCGAGCGCGTCGGTCCGCGCAGTCGGCTCAAGCTGAATCCGTCTGTCCCCACCCTCGCCGAGCAGCTCACGGCCGCGGGGTTCACGACGATCGCGCTCGTCCAATCCCCCAACCTCGACCCCGCCTTCGGCCTGGATCGGGGGTTCGACCGCTACGAACACCACCACGCGGACAACGAGCGCATGCTGCCGGCCGACGCCGTCGTGAGTCGCGCACTCGAGATCATCGATGACCAGCGAGACGCTCCGTTGTTCCTGCTCGTCCACCTGTTTGACCCCCACCTCAACTACCACGCGCCCCCGCCGTTCGGTGGAAGCCTCACGCGGTCAGGCTCTGGGTCGGAACCAGGGGCACAACGGGAGCCAGAGCCGGACGAGCAAACGCTTCCGGTCTCCGGTGTCCAACACCTGCGCCGAACCAGTCGCTCGCTGTCGGAGCAACGGAAGCAGTTCATCCGCGCGGCATACGACGAAGAAATTTCGTTCGTGGATCGCGAAATCGAGCGCTTTCTCTCTGGACTGGAAGCCCGCGGGATCGAGGACGAAACGATCGTGATCCTCACCTCTGACCACGGCGAAGAGATGTTCGAGCACGGCGGCTTCGAGCACGGTCACAGCTTGTACAACGAGGTCTTGCGCGTACCGCTCATCGTTTGGGATCCGAATGCCCTGCCGGGACGCCGCTTGGAACCGGTCTCCCTCGTCGACATCGCACCGATGATCCTCGACGCGGTTGGCGTCGAGATCCCAGCTGGGCTCCACGGGCGCTCTCCGTTTTCCCTGCCGCCGGCCAACCGGCTAATAGTCGCGGAGGGAACGCTCGTCGGCGCTGAGAAGCAGATGGCAATCTCTTGGCCCCTCAAACTGATTCGGGAAGTGGAAAATGGCCGCGTTCAGCTGTTCGACCTCACCACCGATCCCAAAGAGTCGCGTGAACTCGTCGACGCCGGGCTCGTACGGTCGCTCACAGCGGCGCTCGACGCGCGTCTGAAAAAAAAAGGGGGACATTCGGGCTCTGCGCCGGCCGAGCTCGATCCGAGCACGGTCGAGGACCTGCGCGCGCTCGGATACCTCGAGTGAAAGCGCGCTGGGTGTGTCAATCCACGATCGCCTGGTTGCCACGCGCTCGTGCACTCTTTCTTGGCTACTTGGCTGTTTGGCTGTTTGGCTATTGGGCGTTCACTCGGCACATCCTCGACACTACGGCACGTTGCGCATCAGCCAAGCGATGACGACTAAGACCAGCGCCGCCCAGGCGACGACATCGCGGTACCTGCCCATCAGCAGCCCGGGACACACGACCCCAACTCCCAGCACGATCACAAGCCCTGGTGCCGCTGGATTGGCGCTGCAACAGGCGGCGAACTGAAATTGTCCGAGCAGCACCAGTGCGCGCGTCATCCCGCAACCCGGGCAGTCGAAACCGGTCCAAGTGCGAATCGCACACCGCGGTGCCCAGTCCAGGTGATTGAGCAGATCGATCCCCGCAATAGCTGCCAGCCATCCAGATGCGGCGATTGCAACCAGCACAACGAACGACGAAACCCGCAACACGCGATCGGGCCGCACCCCGTCAAGCATCGATTTTGTTGAGTTCATATTGATGGATGCAGTCCGCGACCATGCCGACGCCGAGGATGGCCGCCACCACACTCAGTACCGGCAGCCCATCGGTCACCGGCAGATCGAGCCTGTCCTGAATCTCGTTGATCGCTGCCCCCATCTTGTACTGATAAAAGAGGTGGTAGATCCCGCAAGTCAAGATCGACAGCAGAACCCAAGTGGGCCAACTGAATTCGGCTCGCCCGAGCAGTTCGTTGCACGAGACCATTTGCCGGTAGTTCCAATACAGATTGAACAGGAAGAACGTGATCACGGTCAAAATCAGATATAGCGGGATGTTGGCGTAGTACGGACCCCGCTGAGATGGGTCGTATTGTGGTGCTGTCATGGGTCACTCCTTGATATTGCCGCGGCGTCTGGCTCTTACTGGCCTTCGCCTGCAGCCTACACCCTGAAATCCCCCACAGCTCAGAACACCTGGCCGCAAGGGAGCGGGATATTCGCGCCTGCTCCTCCCGCGCATTTCGTGCCGCTATGGAATACCCTTCAGGGCACTCGGCGGGGGGAAATAGTCGCGTGTCAAAGGACTTGCTAGAGATCGAGGTTGGACCCAGCGCCACACGGCGCGCGCAGCGACGTCCGCCTTGGATCCGCGTTCGGGCGGCCGGTAGTTCTCCGGGCTACCTCGAAACACGAGAACTGATGCGCCGACTACAGCTCAATACCGTCTGCGAAGAAGCGGCCTGCCCGAACATCGGAGAGTGCTGGTCCGCGAAGCACGCAACGGTGATGATCCTCGGTAGCATCTGCACGCGAAAATGCGGCTTCTGCAACGTCAAGACTGGGCGTCCAGGCCCCGTAGACCTCGAAGAACCCGCCCGACTCGCTGACGCGATTTCGACACTCGGTCTTCGTCATGTCGTCATCACATCGGTCGACCGCGACGACCTCGACGATGGGGGTGCAGAGCAATTCGTGCGCTGCATCGAATCGATCCGCATCCAGTCGCCCGGAACCACGATCGAAGTGCTAACGCCCGACTTCCTGCGAAAACCCGGCGCGATTGAGCGTGTGGCCGATGCGCGCCCCGACGTGTTCAACCACAACCTGGAAACGGCACCCCGGCTGTACACACTGGCTCGTCGCGGTGCGGACTACCGCCACTCGCTGAACCTGCTGGCCCGCGTCAAGCATAGACATCCGTCAACCTTTACGAAGTCGGGTATCATGCTCGGGCTCGGCGAGCGTCGCGCCGAAGTGCTGGAAGTGATGGACGACATGCGTGTCGCAGAGGTCGACTTCATCACGATCGGCCAATACCTGCGACCCAGCCAAGAGCACCTTCCCATGGATCGCTATGTGACCCCGGATGAATTCGAGCAATTCGCGGAAATTGCCCGGCACAAGGGGTTCTCCATGGTCTCCTCGTCACCATTGACGCGTTCGTCATACCATGCGGACGAAGATTTCGCGCAGCTCGCAAAGGCGCGACGAGCAGCGACTAACGCTTGACGCCCTTGGGCGGCACCGGAGATTGCATGGCATGCCGATGAACCAATCGATCATTCACGTACTGGACGACGATCCTCAGGAAACCCAAGAGTGGATCGACTCTTTGACCAGCGTGCACGAGAACGAGGGTGTGGAGCGCGCGCAATTTCTGATCGAGCGCCTGATCGACCACATGCGGCGTTCAGGCGCCCACCTGCCCTACAAAGCGACCACGGCATACGTCAACACGATCGCGACCAGCAAACAGCCAACGATGCCTGGCGAGCCTGGCATCGAGCATCGAATTCGATCGATCATCCGTTGGAACGCGCTTGCGATCGTTGTTCAGGCCAACAAGATCAGCTCGGAATACGGCGGACATATCGCCAGTTTCGCTTCTGCTGCAACGCTTTACGACGTAGGATTCAACCATTTCTGGAGAGGTCCAGACCACGAGTGCGGTGGTGACCTGCTGTATATCCAGGGCCATTCGTCGCCCGGCATCTACGCGCGCGCCTTTCTCGAAGGTCGCTTGACGGAAGACCAGTTGCGCGGCTTCCGCCAAGAAGTCGAAAACGACGGCTTGTCGTCCTATCCCCATCCCTGGTTGATGCCCGATTTCTGGCAGTTTCCAACCGTCTCGATGGGCCTGACCTCACTGTTCGCGATCTACCAGGCGCGCTTCTTGAAGTACCTCGAGAACCGGGAGATCACGCCGGCGAAGGGGCGCAAGGTCTGGGCCTTCATGGGCGATGGCGAAATGGATGAGCCCGAGTCGCGAGGCGCCATCTCGCTCGCCGCGCGCGAGCAACTGGACAACCTCGTTTTCGTCATCAACTGCAACCTGCAGCGCCTCGACGGCCCCGTCCGCGGCAATGGGAAGATCATTCAAGAACTCGAGGGCGATTTTCGCGGGGCCGGTTGGAACGTCATCAAAGTGGTCTGGGGCGACCGTTGGGACCCGCTACTGGCCAAGGACAAGGATGGCCTGTTGCTCAAGCGGATGGAAGAGGCGCTCGACGGCGACTATCAGAACTACAAGAACAAGGGGGGTGCCTACACGCGAGAGAACTTCTTCGGCAAGGACCCGAAGTTGCTCGAGATGGTCGCGGACCTGACGGACGATGACATCTGGGCGCTCAATCGAGGTGGCCATGACCCAGAGAAGGTGTACGCCGCCTACCACGAAGCGGTGAACACGGTCGGAAAACCGACCGTGATTCTCGCCAAGACGGTGAAGGGCTATGGGCTCGGCGAAATCGGCGAAGGTGCCATGACGTCGCACTCTGCCAAGAAGATGCAAGGCGATTCGATTCGCCGCTTTCGCGACCGCTACCGCATCCCGATTCCGGATGATCGGGTGGAAGATGCACCGTTCTATCGTCCCGACGAAGACAGCGCAGAACTTCAGTACCTGCGCGAGCGCCGCAAGAAACTCGGTGGCTACCTGCCGGCCCGCCGCGCGACCAGCGCGCCGCTGGAAATCCCCGAACTGGCACTCTTCCAGCCCGTGCTGGCCGGATCCGGCGATCGCGAGATCTCCACCACGATGGCCTTCGTGCGGATTCTCACGCTGCTGCTGCGCGACAAGAAGATCGGAAAGAACATCGTGCCGATCGTGCCGGACGAGGCGCGCACCTTCGGCATGGAGGGGCTGTTTCGGACGATCGGAATCTACGCGTCGCTCGGCCAGCTCTACGATCCGGTCGATGCCGATCAGGTCATGTTCTATCGCGAGGACAAGCGCGGCCAGATTCTGCAGGAAGGCATCAGCGAAGCGGGAGGTATGGCGTCCTGGATCGCGGCGGCGACGTCGTACAGCAACCACGATATCGCGATGATCCCGTTCTACATCTATTACTCGATGTTCGGATTTCAGCGCATCGGAGACCTGGCCTGGGCGGCCGGCGACATGCAGGCGCGCGGCTTCTTGCTCGGTGGCACGGCAGGTCGCACGACGCTCGCGGGTGAGGGACTGCAGCACCAGGACGGCCACAGCCACCTGGCCGCTTCGACGATCCCCAACTGCGTCGCCTACGACCCTGCGTTCGCGTACGAACTGGCCGTGATCATTCACGATGGACTGCATCGGATGTACGTCGAGCAAGAAAACGTTTTCTACTACTTGACGGTCATGAACGAGAACTACCGGCAGCCCGAACTGCCCGAGGGCGACGAGGTTCGCAACGGAATCCTGCGCGGAATGCACCAGATTTCACAGGCCGACTCCGGCGCCGCGCTGCGCGTGCAACTGCTCGGCAGCGGCGCAATCCTGCGCGAAGTGTTGTCGGCGGCAGACTTACTGAAGAACGATTTCGATGTGTCGGCCGATGTCTGGAGCGTCACGAGCTTCACCGAACTCCGGCGAAATGGCCTCGACACGGAGCGTTGGAACATGCTGCACCCGGGCGCCGAGAGAAAACAGAGCTTCGTCGAGTCGTGTCTCGAAGCGGGAATAGGTCCGGTGATCGCGACGAGCGATTATATGAAGGTACACGCCGATCAGATCCGTCCGTTCATCCCAGGCGACGCAGCGCACTACACGACGCTCGGCACCGATGGCTACGGCCGCAGCGACTCGCGCAAGCGACTTCGGCACTTCTTCGAAGTCAGCGATCACTTCGTCGTCATTGCGGCGTTGAAGGCCCTCGCCGACCGCGGCGAAGTTCCGACCGCTACGGTTCAGACGGCCATGCAGAAGTATGGGATCGACCCAGAGAAGCCGAACCCGGTGACCGAGTGACAGGAGACCAGCTCTGGAGGAGGCTTCGTGGGCACTGAGACTGAAGTCCTGGTACCGGATATCGGCGACTTCGAAGATGTAGAGGTCATCGAGGTTCTGGTTTCACCCGGAGACCGGGTGGAGGCCGAAGACTCATTGATCACGATCGAAAGCGACAAAGCCTCGATGGAGATCCCGAGCCCGAGCGCCGGCGTGATTGGGCAGATCAAGGTGTCAGTCGGCGACCGAGTCCGCGAGGGCACGCTGATCGTATTGCTTCAGGCGGGCGACGCGGCCACCAGCATCGAACCCGCCGCCGAGGCCACGCAAGTACAGGAACAGCAACAACCCGAAGTTTCGGCGCCCACCCGGATCGCTGCGACTCCGGGCGTCGCGGCTGCACCGACTCCAGCGCCGACTGCGTCCGCAGCCCGAACGAAACCGGACGCGACCCAGAACACCCCGCATGCGAGCCCAGCGGTCCGCCTGTTTGCGCGGCGACTCGGTGCAGACCTCTCACGGGTCCCGAGCAGCGGGCCGAAAGGTCGGATTCTCAAAGATGACGTGCAGACATTCGTCAAACAAGCGCTCGCGGGAGGGCCCGCCGCCCCGCCGGAGAATGTGTTGCAAATCGATCCGCCGCGGCGATTCAATTTCGAGAAATTCGGTGAGATCGAAATCCAGGAACTGAGCAAGATCCAGCGTGTGTCGGCGCGTGGGCTGCATCGGTCGTGGGTGACGATCCCCCACGTCACCCAATTCGATGAAGCCGACATCACCGAACTCGAGGAGTATCGCAAATCGCAACGGCTCGAGAGCGAAAGGCGCGGGGTGAAACTCACCTCGCTCACTTTTTTGATGAAGGCCGTTGTCGTCGCACTGAAAGAATTCCCGCACTTCTGCTCGTCACTCGACGATACCGGCGAGAAGCTCATCTTGAAGCGCTATTTCCACATCGGTGTCGCGGTCGATACGCCGAAGGGGTTGGTGGTACCCGTCATTCGGGATGTCGACCGCAAAGGATTGTTCGAACTCGCAGAAGAACTCGGCTCGATCAGCGAACGAGCGCGCATCGGCAAACTAACGCCGGCCGACATGTCGGGTGGATGTTTCAGTATCTCCAGCCTGGGTGGGATCGGAGGCACGGCGTTCACACCGATCGTCAACGGGCCCGAGGTAGCGATCCTCGGCGTTTCCCGTCACGGCAGGAAGCCCGTCTACTTGAGCGCGGACGCTGAGCTGCCGGTTCCGCGATTGATCCTGCCGCTGTCGCTTTCGTACGATCACCGGGTGATCGACGGCGCCGACGCGGCGCGCTTCACCACGAAGCTCAAACACGTCCTGTCGGACGTTCGGAACCTGGTGCTCTGATGAGCGAGCAGATCGAAATCCTGATTCCGGACATCGGCGACTTCGAAGATGTCGAAATCATCGAGATACTGGTTTCCGCGGGCGACCGCGTGGCAGCCGAGGATTCTCTGATCACGATCGAAAGTGACAAGGCTTCGATGGAGATTCCGTCACCCCGTGCCGGCGTCGTCCGCGAACTCTTTGTCCAACTCGGAAGCCGCGTTTCCGAGGGAACCCTCGTTCTCAAGCTGGAGATCGACGCTTCCGCTGCAGCCGAAGTGGCGGAGCCCAGTCCGAGCAGCGCGTCGACTTCGGCGGCTGCGGCACAGCCGGCTCGCGAATCCGCACCCGAGGCCGCCGCGCCAGTCGCCAGCAGTGTTGCCCGTACCCGTACGCGATCCGATTCCCACGCCGAAGTCGCAGTGATCGGCGGCGGGCCGGGTGGTTACACCGCCGCGTTCCGTGCCGCAGACCTCGGGAAACAGGTGGTTCTGATCGAGCGCTACGAGCAGCTCGGCGGTGTGTGTTTGAATGTCGGCTGTATCCCGTCGAAGGCGCTGCTGCACGTGGCGGAAGTCGTCAACGAAGCGCGCGAGATCGCCTCACACGGGGTCTCATTCGGTGAGCCCGTATTCGACCTCGACAAGCTTCGCGACTTCAAAGACGGGGTCGTCGGATCGCTCACCAAGGGCCTGAGTGGACTGGCGGATCGCCGGAAGGTTGACGTCGTTCTCGGCACGGCTCGATTTTCAGCTTCCGATCAGCTGACCATCGATACACCGCAGGGCACCCAGACCCTATCGTTTGGAGATTGCATCATTGCCGCCGGATCCCAGTCGGTCGAACTCCCCGGCATCCCACACGACGACCCGCGCGTAATCGACTCGACCGGCGCACTGCTGCTCGCAGACGTTCCCGTGCGGATGCTGGTGATTGGAGGCGGCATCATCGGTCTCGAAATGGCGACAGTCTACGACGCGCTGGGCTCGAAAATTTCGGTCGTCGAACTGACTGACGAACTGATTCCGGGCTGCGATCGCGACCTGGTCAAACCGCTCCAGAACAGGATCGCGCAACGCTACGAAAACATCTGGCTCGGTACCCGGGTCGTGCGCGTGGAGGCGCGTCCAGACGGGCTCCACGCGTTCTTCGAGGGCGGTGACGCGCCCCAATCGCAATGTTTCGATCGCGTGCTGGTGGCCGTCGGACGCCGCCCCAACGGAAATGCGATCGACGCGGGAAAGGCCGGCGTCGCGGTCGACGAGCGCGGATTTATCCCGGTAGACAAGACGATGCGTACCAACGTCGAGCACGTTTACGCGATTGGAGACATCGTCGGCCAGCCGATGCTCGCGCACAAAGCCACGCACGAGGGAAAAACGGCCGCCGAAGTCATCGCAGGGCTGCCGGCCGCGTTCGATGCCAAGACGATTCCGTCTGTTGCCTATACCGACCCGGAAATCGCGTGGATGGGAATGAGTGAGGTGCAGGCCAAGGCCGCGGGAATCGAGTACGAAAAGGCGTCGTTTCCGTGGGCGGCCAGTGGCCGCGCACAGGGAATCGGGCGCACCGAGGGCATCAGCAAGCTGATCTTCGACGCGAAGTCCAAGCGGATACTCGGAGCCGGAATCGTAGGCCGAAACGCCGGGGAACTGATCGCGGAGGCTGTGCTCGCACTGGAGATGGGTGCCGACGCGGAGGACCTCAGCTTGACCGTGCATCCACACCCGACGCTGTCCGAGACGCTGAACTTTGCCTCAGAGATGGTCGAGGGCACGATCACCGACCTGTACATCCCGAAGCGAAAGAAAAAGTGAAGGTGTGACCGGAAACGTCACAGCTGTATCGCAACTTCCGCCGAACCGACCCCCCTCCCCCGCTAGCCAAAATTAGACAGATCGAAACACAAGTCCGAAACACAAGTCCGAAACAGAAACAAGAGAAACACCAACCGAAACCGGCCCCAGATCGCTCGATCGAATCAGCTGAGTGCGCGGGATTGGGCCGCGGGTTGCGCGGAATCGCGGGATGACGATCATGAAGCCAGTATGACGATCGCCGTTGTGGCTGAGAAACCCAGTGGTGCGCCCAAGCTGATTGGCGCGGGGCGCAGAATTCGGGCACATCGCTCCGGCGTCAATGGCGAGCGAATATCGGCGCCTTGCCTGGGGGTTGCCTTTCGGGCCAAGCATCCGCATGAGGCTCTTTGACGAAGCGGCGGAGAAACTCCATGGCGGTGAGCGTCATCGTGCGGCGCTCGCCGCCATGCGCGTAGTCCTTGTAGGAGAAGGTCACGTGCTCCCCGTCGAAGGCGAGC
>JAQBGU010000077.1:0-7083 GCA_032128375.1 Deltaproteobacteria bacterium
CTGGCTTATGGTGCCCGCAATGCCTATTCACTCTCTCCCTTCGCCTTCGCCCACGCCCTCGTCCTATAGACGAATCGCAATCCTTGGAGGCGGTCCCGCCGGGGCGACCGCCGCAGCGACCCTGGCGCGAGCCGGCTTCGATGTCGTGCTGTTCGCGCGCAGCAAGCGGCCACCGATCATCGTGGGCGAATCATTGGTACCGGCGGTCGTGCCATACCTGCGCCGCCTGGGCATAGAGGAAGAGGTCGCGAGTTACAGCACCTGGAAGGGCGGTGCGACCTTCATTCACGACCTCGAGTACACCCAGAGCTTCCGGTTCAACGAGGTGCGCGGAGCGAAGACGACCTACTCCTACAACGTGCCGCGTGATCGCTTCGACGCTTCCGTGCTCGAATCTGCGCGAAGGGCGGGCGCCCGCGTGATCGATCACAGCGCCCGGGCCGAGCGCGAAGCGGGGTCAGAACGCGTGCGCTTGACCGACGCATCCCTCGCCGAATCGGGGTTCGACCGTCAACCCGATTTCATCATCGATGCGGGCGGTCGGGGCCGCATGTTCGCGCGTCTGTTCGACATCGAAACGATCGACGGCGACCGGCGCGACACCGCATTGCATGCGCATTTCGAAGGGGTCGAAGTCGAAATCGAGGGCAACGTTCACACCGACCGCCTCGAGCACGGCTGGTCGTGGCGGATTCCGCTGCCTGGTCGGGTCTCCATCGGCGTCGTGATCGACTCCGACTACATCCGAAAATTCGGTGACTCGCCTGAAGAGCAACTGGACAATTTCCTGAAGGACGACCCGGTCATCCGCGACTTCGCGAGGCCCGCACGGCGCGTCACACCGGTCATGAAGTACACCAACTACCAATCGCGGGCGACGCGCGGCGTGGGCGAGAACTGGGCGATACTCGGTGACGCGTATGGCTTCATCGATCCGGTGTTTTCCAGCGGTGTTCTGATCGCTTTCGAGGGCGGCGAGCGGATCGCGAAGGCATTGACGACCGGGACCCGAGCAGCGCTCGAGCACTACGACACGGAAACACAACGGAGCCTCGCCGCCTGGCAGCGGGTGATCGGCTGGTACTACGACGGAAGGTTGTTGACGCTGTTCAAGGTAGGAAACTACGTCGAAAAAACCCTGATGGGAAAGCTGATGAGCTTCCACTTCCGAAAACACATGCCGCGCATCTTCACCGGCGAAGACGCGACCAACCGCTACAGCCTGGGGCTCATCGACTTCATGGTAAAATACGCGCTGGCCGGAAACGATCCGGCGAAGATGCAGATCAACTGAGAGTGCCTCGGCAATTCAGGTTGCCGCGGCACGCTCGTCATTCGCGACCGCAGGGGATCGCTTGAGATTTCACGCAGAATCGGGTCGGGATGCATACGATGCGATCGTTGTGGGCTCTGGCATTGGAGGCCTCACGACGGCCGCGCTGCTGGCGCGGGCCGGACGCAGCGTACTCGTCATCGAGAGACACGACCGCGTTGGCGGCTACGCGCACTCGTTTCGACGCGGACACTATCACTTCGATTCTGCGGTTCATCTGATCGGGGGCTGCGAGCCGGTCACATTCGAAGGGGGTGGTCTGGTCCACAACCTGTTGACCGAGCTCGGTGTTCGCGACCAGTGCGATTTCATCCGGATCGACCCCGCCTACTCGGCGGTCTACCCCGGCATGGCCATCGACGCTCCCGGCGAACTCGAAGAGTTCATCGATTGCTACGCCGACGAATTTCCATCCGAGACCAAGGGGCTCCGCGAGTTTTTTGCGGAATGCTTGAATATTCGCGACGAAACCAGACGCGCAAATGAGCTGGATGGCCCGCTCAACGCAATCGCGACTCCAGGCCGCTTTCCGACGCTGATGCGGTACCGCCGCGCGACACTGTCTGCAGTACTCGACGATCACATCGGGTCCGCTGAGCTGCGCGCTGTGATCGGCACGCTGTGGCCATACCTGGGCCTGCCGCCGTCGCGGGTTTCGTTTCTCTACTTCGCGACCATGCTGATGAGCTATCTCGCCGATGGGGCCTACTACTGCCGCGGAACCTTCCAGAAATTCGCGGATGCACTGGCGAGCGGCGTGACTGGCGCTGGTGGCGAAGTGCTCTTGCGCAGCTCTGTGCGTCGGATCCGCGTCGAGGCGGGGCGGGTCACAGGTGTGATCCTGGAAAACGGCCAACGCATCGATGCAGCGCTGGTCGTCTCGAATGCGGACCTGCGTCAAACAGTCGAAGAACTGGTGGGGACCGAAGAGTTCCCGTCGCGGTATTTGAAGCGCCTGCGACGCCTGCAACCGTCGGTGTCCGCGTTCGTCACGTATCTGGCCACCGACCAGGCGTTGTCCGACCAGACGACCAGCCATGAGACGTTCCTGTACGCATCGCTCGATCATGAACGCTCCCACCGCACGACACTCGATGGGATGCCCGACTGGCTCAGCGTGACGATTCCGACACTCGCGGACCCGAGTCTCGCGCCCACCGGTGAACATCTGATGATCCTGACGACGCTGCTCCCCTATGCGGCCCATGATTGGCGCGCCGGATCGCAGTGGATGGTCGACCGGATGATCGACCGTGCCGGAGAACATTTTCGGGGATTGCGCGACAGCATGCTGTTTGCCGAAGGCGCAAGCCCGCGAACGATGGAGCGCTACACCCGCAACTGCGACGGCGCACTCTACGGCTGGGAGCTCTCGCCCAGCCAGGTCGGCCCGGGTCGCTCGACGAACGTGTCGCCGATCAGCGGTCTTCATTTTGCGGGTCACTGGACGCAGCCGGGTGCCGGAATCTCCGGCGTCGTCTCTTCGGGGATCCATACGGCGCGCTGCTTGCTCGGGCCGGGGTCGGCCGCTGGGGTGAGTGCGTAATGTCAGCGCAACCGCGCGCAGATCGCAGTTGTTCGCTGGTCGCGATGGGCATGATCAACGCGCTGGGCGCTGGTGCCGGTGAAATCTGGCCGAGACTTCTCGCGGGTGATCAGTCCGGCTTCGCGGCTCGCGAGGATCTCGTTTCCGGGCAATCGCTGATCGTCGCTCCGATCTCGACGCCGCTTCCGCCCGTTCCCAAGCGGCTCGAGCGCTATGCGTGCCGCAACAGCGCGATCCTTCTCGCGGCACTGGAGCAACTCGAAAAGCCGATCTCGGACGCGCTCGAGAACTTCGGCCGCGACCGGGTCGGGGTCGTGATTGGCACCAGCACGGCGGGCGTCAGCGATGCCGAAGCCGCGATTCGGCACCGGCACCAGACGGGAGAACTCGCCGCGTCCTTTTATTACGACCAACTCGAGTTCGGTGGCACCGCGAACTTCGTTGCGGATTGGGTGGGGGTCGGTGGCCCGACCTACGCCATCTCGACAGCGTGTTCGTCTGGCGCGCGCGCCCTTGCGACGGCGCGGTCGCTGCTCTCACTGGGAATCTGCGACGCAGTCATTGCCGGGGCAGCGGACTCGCTGTGTGGCCTGACCGCGAACGGTTTCTCATCGCTGCAGGTCGTCTCGCCCCAGATCACCAATCCCTTCAGCATTCACCGAAGTGGCATGACGTTGGGAGAAGGCGCCGCGCTGTTTCTGTGCGTGCGCGACTCGGGTGGCATTCAACTCGCGGGTGTTGGAGAAACCACCGAAGCGCACCACATGTCTGCTCCAGACCCCGACGGTCGCGGCGCAGAACATGCGATGCGCGGTGCGCTGCTCGATGCGCGGCTCCCAAGCGATGAGATCCGCTACCTGAATCTGCACGGAACGGGAACCCTGTTGAACGATTCGATGGAAGCCACGGCGGTCGAGCGCGCGTTTTCGGATTCACCCGCTGGCGGTTCGGTGCCCAGCAGTTCGACCTCGCCCTATGGATCGATCCCGCCGTGTGGTTCGACAAAGTCGTTGGTGGGGCACACGCTCGGCGCAGCCGGTGCGATCGAAGCCGGCTTTTGCTGGCTCACGCTGCATCACGCCAGTGCCGACGGCATGGCGCTGATTCCGCACGTATTCGACGGAATGTTCGACCCGGAAGTCCGCAGCCTGCCGCTCGTCACTGCGGGAATGCGTGTCCCGGCGGGTCCCATCATGACGAACTCGTTTGGTTTCGGGGGCAACAACTGTTCGCTGATTCTCACCGGTGAGGCCCCGTGATCGCAGCGGGTGTTCGCGGCTGGTCGGCGTGGTCCCCCGGGCTCGACGATGCGAACGCCTGGCGGGGTTGGTGTGCGAACCCGTGCGAATTGGCAAGCGAGGGGCGACCGGAAGCGCGCTTCCTGCCGGCGTTGTTGCGCCGCCGCTGCGGATCGCTGGCTCGGATCATGCTCACGACGGCCTTCGATTGCTGCGAAGCGGACGAAATTGCCGAAGTCAATACGGTCTTCGCCTCGCGCCACGGCAACATCAATGAATCGATCGACTTGTTGGATCGGCTCGCGTTGGGAAAGCCCTTGAGTCCGACGAAGTTCTCTCACACGGTACACAACGCGCAAGCGGGCCTGTTCTCGATCGCGACCGGGAACCGACTGGCTTCGAGTTCGGTCGCCGCGCAGGACGATTCGTTCGCTTGTGGCTACCTCGAGGCGCTGACGTTGCTCGAACGCCATCCCGAGCGCTCGGTACTGCTCGTCGTTGGAGATGTACCGCTCGCGCCGGCTTTTGCCCGGCTGGTCGACGAGCCGCTGGGGTCGTACGGACTGGCGCTGTTGCTCGCGGCGCCGGATCGCAACGCACCTGACTCGTTGGCGTTCGGGATGACGCCTTCGCCGACCTCTGCATCGACAACCGAACTGCCGACTGAGCCCATCTGGCCGGATGCAATCGAGTTCTTGCGTTGGTATCTCTCGGGCGCAGCAGCACTGGTTCTCGGACGCGGTCGCCGTCACTGGCACTGGCAACGAAATCGAAACGGCGTGTCAGCGGATCTGCCAGCGAGCCCAGTCGGGGTCCTCGAGAACGCCTAACGAGTAGTCCATCACGAGTTTCAACAGGCGTTGATCGTAGCGCCCGGCCGTCGACTCGCCTGTGAAAACACGCGGCAAGTGGCGCCCCAGATGGGGACTCAGCAGGCGGCCGATCCAGCCGTCGTGCGGCTGGGCGCGCAGTCGAAGCATGGCGTAGAAGCGACCGTCGTAGAAATAGTCGACGACTGTCTGCCAGGCCGCTATGTGGCGCCTTTGGTCATGGTCGTAGCGGCGAAGTGCGGCGTCTGTTCCCGCAGCGATCGCGTCCGCGAGCTTGACGGCACCGTCCATCGCCAGGAACAGACCACTCGAAAAGACCGGGTCGACGAAGCCGAGGCAATCGCCGACCAATGCCCAGCCAGGTCCGACTCCAACCTGTGTCGACAATTGATAGTTGCTGAATCGGAGGACACCGCTGACGCGTTTGGCGTGGCCGGCGATGTGCGCGAGCTCCGGATCTTCGCGCAGCAGCGTGTCGTATTGTTGTTCTGGACGGTCCGCCAACTCGCGAAGCCGGGACGGATCGACGACGATCCCCAGCGAGACGCGGTCGGGAAGTGGAATCCGCCAACACCAGCCGTGTTCCAGGCGATCGGTGTGAATGTAGCCCTCCCTGTCGATAGGCACGGCATCGCAGTGAGCGAACAGCGCGTGGTCTCGACGCGCGCCCGTTCGCGTGGGGAGATCGAGCCGTTTCGGAATCGCGCGGTTTCGCCCGCTCGCGTCGACGATGAAATCGGGTTGCCCAGCGAAGAACCCGTTGGTCTCGTCGAGGCACGCATCGGTAAGGCGCACAGCCGTGGTCGGGCCGGATTGCCCGGCTTCGGCTTCGATGCGGCCCGGTGTGCGAAACAGCTCGGCTCCACTTGCCAGACAGGCATCGAGCAGCGTTGCGTCGAAGCGGTCGCGGGGAACGTTGTACGCGTACCCGGGCACCCGGCCGTGAACCTGATCGAAGTCGATATCCAGCGATTCATCACGGCTGACGGTGAATGTCGCGCCCGGCTTGAACACGCTGTAGGCGCGCACTTCGTCTTCGACGCCGAGCTGCTGCAGGATCGGAATCAGCGCCGGAACCGTGGACTCGCCAATCAGCGGCGACTGTCGTTCGCCCCGCGAGAAGAGGCCAACGCGCATACCGCGTCGAGCCAACAATGTCGCCAAGGTGGTCGCGGCGGGGCCATCGCCAATTATCGCGATCCGATCGAAACGATTCGACGCCATACCAGGCGCTACCACAGAAGCGCAGCCGCGTGCAAATTTCTCGCGGCGTTTGTCTGGCAGGCGGGAATTTGTCCAGCCAGAGGGCAACGATTAACGTCAGCGGCAATGGACACCCCAGTCTCGACGCCAGATCGCCCGCGCGTTCGGGCCCGGAGCGTCATCGCGGGGGTCCTGCAGGCTGCGTTCTACCTCGCTTATCCGCTGACCGTCTATCTCGGCTATTCGCGGCTCGAGACGCGCGAGCTGGCTCTGTTGCTGCTTGGCCTCTACGCGATCTCGGTCGCGCTGCGCTACCGCGGATCGGCGGCCGACCTCTGGGCGCTGCTTCGCCAATTTGCCGGTATCGGTGTCTTGATCGGCATCGCGATCGCGACCGGTAACCGAACGGTGTTATTGTTTCTCCCGGTCGCCGTCAACCTGTTTCTGTTCGGAGCGTTTTCGCTGAGCTTGCGAAACGGGCCACCGATGATCGAGCGTTTCGCGCGTATGGTCGAAGACGACCTGCCAGACTTCACTATTCCCTACTGCCGCAAGGTGACGATCGGCTGGTGCGTGTTTCTCGCCGCCAACGCACTGTTCATGGTCGTATTGGCGATCGCGGCGCCGGTATCGTGGTGGGCGGTGTATACCGGCTTGATCTCGTACCTGGTGATTGGTGCACTGCTCGCGGGAGAGTTCGTGCTGCGGAAAATCTGGTTCCGGCACTATGGCAACGGCTTGGCCGACCCGATCTTCCGGTGGATCTTTCCTGCGCAGCGCACCGCGCTGGGACGCCGCTCCCTCACCTACGTAGCGGAGCGGGAAGCAGCGAATCCGCGATAGCGGTCAGCCGTGCCGGGCATAGAGTGCGGGGGTTGCGCTCGATTCAGCTGAGTACTCGTTCGCTCGCCGGAACCCGAAACACCAGCGAGG
>JAQBGU010000078.1:0-53399 GCA_032128375.1 Deltaproteobacteria bacterium
TAGGTCTTGCCGATGCGGACCATGGCGCCCGTGGTCAGCATGTTCAGGACGAGCTTGGTCGCGGTGCCCGCCTTGAGCCGGGTGGATCCGGCAATCACTTCGGCTATCGGGAAAGATTACGCGCTCAGAGATCGCCGAATCGGGTGGGAAAGCGACGTCGTAGTTCGAGCTCGCGATCCAATGGATCACCTCGATGGTCTCGCGCTTCAGCCGAGCTGGAACATCCTGGTGACTCGACGCCGCGATGGCGCCCAGCAGTTCTTCCATGGTGAAGTGGTCCGCAAGGCGATCGAGTACTCCTCGAGATACCGAGTTTCCGAAGTCGAGCTCTACCAGCTTCGCTCCGAAAACTTCCCTGTGGTACGAGGCGTTCGGAAGGCGCCTACCCGTCCTTACAAAGGGACTCATCGAATCAATTGTGATGTTGCCGCCCGCGTGGATCACACCCGAACGAAACTCGATCGAAGAGATATGCCCCTCGCCGATCGCCCGAAGGCTCATGATGAAGGGGGCCGATCCGTCCGGCCCGCCGGCTCGATCCGGTGCCACCACGATGGACGGGTTGCATAGTGCGGCGGCCTCGACGGAATACTCGTGCGAACAGTAGGCACCAATCAGTCGGCGGCGTTCTCGAGAGAAAGTCTCGTCGTTATGAATGTGTTGCGACACGGCATGAAAGCAATCCTCGAGACTCGCCTCGAAGTCGCGGTGCCGAGACGAGAAATGCCGCAGAATCACTTCGAGCATCCCCGGGATCTGTGCCTCCGGGATTCTGAGGATCCGATCGAGGACGGATTTCAAGCGCGACTTCCCGTTGGCAAGCACGTCTGTCCCCAGCACAAACGGTTTGGTGATGACCCGTTTCGGATCGGGAAGGAGCCGGTGGGGTGTTCTCGTTACCCGCAACGGCACGATGTTCAGTGCCACACTCTTCCCGACGCTGAGCTGTTCACGTGATCTCTCTCATGTTGTGTGAACAAGATCGGTTTCGATCGCTTCACTGCCCAATCCGTCACTCGCAAGGCCGAGCATCGCGAGCAACGCGATGAGAAAGGAGGCGAGGCTTTCGGCCCCCTGGTTCTCGTTCACGGCGCTCAGCCCGAGTCCATCATGGCAGCCGGCGGTCGAGAAATCGTAGAGGGAAAGCCCGAGACGGTTGGCGCCCAGAAACCATTCGAAGGATTGCCGCATACGGGTCATGTATCGGCGATCGCCCGTCGCGTCATGAGCGGCGCGAAACGCCAACACGAAGGCCGACGCGTCGATCGGTTGCTCATCAGCGACAGGGAGCTCGCCTCCTCGAGCGTGCCATCCCGCGTTCCCAACGATTTGGAGGTGCTGGCCCGCAAAGCAGACCTCCTCGAGAAACGACAGGCTGTCGCACGCGACGCGCAGCGCTGTCTTGTCACCGGTGCGCTTCGAATACGTGAACAGCGCCAGGGGGAACAGCGCGTTCTTGTAGGTCAGATCGGGCTCGAACCAGCGCCACGTCTCGTCGGCTTCTTCCTCGAAGCGGCGAATCAGCTTTGCTGCGAGGGAATGCAGTGTCTCCGATGCGAGCTCGTTGTCTGGCGCGTGCCGCAGATAGCTGTCCAGCCCGAGTATTCCCAGCGCGGCTCCGCGCGGGCCAAAGGTCACTGGGAGCGTCATGGATCGATCGAACATCTTCTTGGCCAGCAGGCGATGGCCCTCATCCGGCGCCAAATCGACCGCTAGACCGAGAGCCCACATGGCTCTTCCCACACAATCCTGCGAGCCGGGCTCGCGATCGAGGTTCCGGCGAAAGTCCATGAAGTTCAGGAAATGTCCGTCTTCTCGCTGGGAGTAGTGGAGATAGCTCAGGTAGGTCGTGATCAGCGGTCTTGTTTCGCCAAGGCCGATCACCCGCTGAGCCAGCAGGGCGACGAGGAGCCCCCGCGCGTTGTCATCCACGCAGTAGCCGAATCGGCGGTCGGGAACACTGTGGGCGGCATGTTGCAGGAGGCCCGTGTCGTCGGTCATCCGGATGAGATGGTCGAGGCGCAGCTCCGGAATGCTGCGGGGCAGAACCGCCGGGACCTCCGGCACCACGGCCTCGACCAGCGCCTCTTGAATCAGCTCGACATAGTCTTGCCCGACTCGCGGCCAGATCATCTGGCGCGCGAACGCGTAGGCAAGGCGTTGGCTCTTTTCCAGGTCTAGCGGATTCTTCAAGAGCTTCCGAAGCGCATCACCGAGCCCGTCGACATCACCAAAGCCAAAGATGTGGCCACGCCCCTCTGCCAAGAGCTCCTTCGCGTACCAATAAGGTGTGGACACGGGAGTGGCCCCAGACCCCATTGCGTACGCAAGCGTTCCGCTCGTGATCTGAGCCTCATTCCGATACGGCGTAATGTAGATGTCCGCTGCCTGGAGATAGCTGCAGAGCTCATCATTATCGACGAACTCGTCCCGGAAAACGACGTGGTCAGTTAGGCTCAACGACTCGACTTCGCGCTTCAGCGAGTGCCGGTATTCCTCCCCCATCAGACGCTTGACGTCGGGATGGGTGGCGCCGACGACGAGGTAGATCAGATCCGGAAACTCTGCGACGAGCTTCGGCAACGCGCGAATGACCACTTCGATCCCCTTCGAGGGGCTGATCAACCCAAACGTGAGCAGAACACGTTGGCTAGCTACACCGAACTTCGCTTTGTTCAGGTCGCGCTCGTCAGCCCGCATGTCCGGGATGCCGTGGGGAATGACATGTGTCTTCTCGGATTGGATGTCGTAGGACTTCTCGAGAAGCTCGACGGCAAGATGGCTCATGACCACCAAGCGCTCACAGCGTTCGGCGATCTTCTTTACGATCAGCCGCTGTGAAGCTGTGGGCCGATCGAGGACGGTGTGTAGCGTGGCGATGCTCGGCTTCCGCAACTCAGCCAGGAAGTCGAGGATGTAAGCGCCGTCTTTTCCACCGAAAATTCCGTACTCGTGCTGGATCGAGACCATTCGGGTGTCGCTGTAGTTGACGAAATCAGCCGCTCGCAGGTAGTCGCCCCGGACCCCCTGACGAATTTCGAAGCGCACGCGTTGGTCGCGCTGGAAGGTGGATTCGGCGTCGGTCATCGCCACAACCGTTCCGCGCACTTCGTCGCTCGCCGAGATTACGGCTTCACTCAGATCGCGCGTAAACGTACCAATGCCACAGCGTTGGGGCGGGTAGGTACCGACGAAGGCAATGGGCAGCGCGACGCCGTGACGGCCTCGCTGGCTCTTCTCGATTTCGTTCACTGAGGTCCATTCCACGCTGACCACTGCGACGTCCGGATCCATCGACCATTCATCGGGCCGGGCGTGATGCTATCAGGTCGGCGCTGGATTCGGGTCGGGGGTGGTGACGCGCGCGGGAGCGCCCGTTTCGCGAATCCAGGCCGGGGAGTCACGGATGGCGAGACCCCGGCGAGGCGTCTGTATTCGCGTGCCGGCTTCCTACCCGTCGGAGAGCCCGAAAGCCTGCGTTCGAGACAGAATCTGCCGCAGCGCGCTGCGCCGTTTTTTCGAATTCGCCCAGCACTACCTCTTCTTTGATCACGTCCTCCCAGCCAGGAACGTCGCGGCGAATCTCACAGCAGCGCGTCGAGGTTCGCGCCCAACAGATCGTTGCCGCCGCCCCATTCTGGCCGTAGCATCCGGCACTGTCGTCAGCGTCGTGGACGGCGTGGCCAGGGGCGGTGCAATGTCCCTACGCGTGTGTCCGATTCCGGGTGCTCAGCCAAGAAGCCGAAAAGTCGTGTGAAGGGACTCCAAGACTCGGTCCGCGACGTCGAATCCGAATCTCTCGGCGGCATGGCGATCGCCGACGCCGCGGACCTCTCCGGGGCAAACCAGAGATGACGAAGAGCTCGCGACGCTCGCCTAGTGCGAGATAGACTGCGCCAATGCAACCGAAGCTCAGCCTGTTCGGCGAAGCGCTGGGCCTCACGCCGCCCCGCGAGCGCTTCCGCCAGGCCATGATCGCGCTTCGCGGCGAAGAGGACGTGCCGGCGACGCAGTTCGGCCTGTCGAGCCTGGCGCAGTTGCGGCCACGCATCGCCACCACGTTGTGGCGCGGCAAGTTTCACATCCCGCGCAAAGCGCTGATCACGAACCTTTTCAACCACCGGCAGACCCCGATCGAGCTCGGCTGGTCCGTCAGGAAGACCCAGGTCGAAGATTTCCGCGGGCGCGATCTCACCTACGACAGCCACAACGGCACGGATTTCGCCGTGCCGGTCGGCTCGCTGGTCACCACGGCCGCGCCCGGCCAGGTCGTGCGGATCGCCGCGGAGTTCAATCGCGGCGGGCTCAAGATCTTCATCGACCACGGGCGCGGCCTGATGACTTGCTATGCGCACCTGGCGCGGGCGCTGGTCCAGCTGAGCGATGTGCTGGAGCGCGGGCAGCCGATCGCGCTCTCGGGGTACAGCGGGCTGGACTCGCTGGTGACGTTTCCGTTCGGGGTGCCGCATGTGCATTTCAACGTGTGGTTGAATGCCGAGCCGGTTGATCCGTTCGCGTTTGGTGGGGCGAAGAGTGTTTGGGCTGGGGGTGAGGGGCCGACCGTGGCCGCGGGGGCTGGCGCGGGCGCCGATGCAGCCGGACGCTTCGAGCCGAGTGTGTACACCGAGGGGCGGCTCGACGACGCGATCGCGGCGTGCATCACAGAGGCCTCGCGGGAGCGGCTGCGCGCGACCGAGCCCCTGCCCATGCGCGCGGCCGCCACGATCGCGGAGATGAACTACTACCCGACGCGGTTTCCCGTGCGGGTTTCGCCGTATGCGGCGGAATACCCGCGCGAGCCGCGGCTCGATATGCCGACGGCGGCCGTGGAGATTGATGGAGTGGAGTTTGTGGACGAGTTGGGTTGAAGGCCGGGCCGCGCGCCCCCAGCTCCCCTACTTCTACTCCTTCGGCGCCAGCGCAAAATATTAGAGCGGGTCCCCTGCGCGTTGCCGTGCCCTCCCCGCTTGATGCGCAGTGCAGGCGTAGGGTGTGAAGATGAGCTCCCGCTCATCGGGCGGACGGAAATCCTGCGTCCCGAGAAAGGCGAGGTAGTGGAAATCGCAGCGGTCGACGAGCATGCGCCGGCCCACCAGCTGAACCTCACCGTCTCCGAACACGATGCTTCCCGTCCAGATCTCCGAGGGGGCAAAAAGGACCCGCGTCCACGCGATCTGCATCTCGCGGCGCGAGACGGCCGGCCCCTCGAAGCACGGCTCGTCGAGGCGCTGCGCGAGACGCGCGTGGCACCCGGCGCCATCGCGAGCGCGCCCTCACTCTTCTTCATTGCCCACCCGAGCGACCACTGCCCGAGTTACGCCCAGCAAGCGCTGCGCCGCAACCCCGCGTAGTGTAAACGGGTTGACGGAGCCCGCGCGCAGCTGCCGCGTAGAGTTCGCTTGAATCGCTTCTTTCGCCGATGCAGCGACGGTCTGGCATGACATGAGTGACACGGTCTGTGGAGTTCCCCGCGCTGCTACGAAGCAAGAGCGCCAGCTCAACTGGAAGCTGTTCCGTGCCGCCGCGGAGGGGGCGCGCCGCTACCTGGCACTTTCCGGAGTCGTCGGAGTCGGTCCAGGGCTGCGCGCGCGGGGCGGGGTCGAGACTGGGGAGCTCTGCGTTCAGTTCCTCGTGCGCAAAAAGCACCGCCGCCCGGGGCACCCACTGCCCCACTTTGTCTACGCCCGCGATCGCAGCGGCCGCCTCGACTACCGCACCAAATTCGCGACCGACGTCGTCGAAGTGGGGCGACCCGAATTCGCCTGCGGCGGCGGCGCGCCTATCGAGGCAGATTCTGAAGAGGGTACCATCACCTTGATCTTTCGAAACCGCGCGCCGCGCGGAAACAGGGCGTGGTACCTCCTCACCTGCTCTCACGTAGCGAGCGATTTGAACGCTTCGCCCCCCGACGATCCCGCGATCGAGGCAGCCGCCTGCGTTCGCGCGCCCACATTCGCAAACACGATCAAGAACACGCTGCCCAAGCGCCAACATCTCGGCTACGACATCGCGCTGGCAGAGCTCACCTCCGAAGCCCGCAACGAACTCGGCAGCGCGGGCCTCACTGCACTCGATGGCCGGGTGAGCGAAGACGGCACGCGACTCACCGCCTTCATCGACCGCGCCGACCTGCGCCCTTCCCTCGCCGTCCAATGCCAGCTCGGCGTTTCGGGTGCCCGAAACGGGCGCGTCACTTGGGGGCCAGGCCCGGTTCGCGCACGGCTCGACGGCGACTGGCTCGAACTCAACGACGTCTACATGACTAACATCCGAGCCGTGCCCGGCGATTCCGGCGGCATCGTATTCAGCGACGACCTGGCCGTGGGCCTCATCTTCGCACGGTCGGAGGCCCACATGGCCTGGCTGCAACCTCTCGAGCCCGCCGTCCAGCACCTGGCGGTGCTCGAGCCCGAGTTTTCACTACAAGTGTTCTAGTCCCTCACGAAAAGGAGTACCCATGAGTCGCAAACTCATCCTCGCATTCCTCCTCGCCGCCCTCGCCAGCACCGGCTGCGCGATGGTGCAGGTCTATCCGGCACGCCCGGGCGACGCACCGAAGGGCGCCCGCGTCTACCCGCCCAAGATCTACCTGCTAGTCGACACGACCACGAGCGAATTGGTCACCATTCCCGACCTGTGCAGACCCTACGACCTCGTACCGCTCACCATCCTGGCCAAGCAGGAATTCAAGGTGGAGGCAGACGGCGGGATGCTGAAATCACTGACGGCGAACCAGGACACGACAGCGTTCCTCACCTTCCAAGCCGGCGCGGCGGAGCTTGCGGCGAGGGCGGCGGGGACTGGAGTTTCGCACGAGAAGCTGGCTGGGACGTTTGGGTTGGCGAAGGGGGTTTATGAGTTCGCGGAGAATGGGGGGTTGCGGGTGGTGGATGGGGGGACTTGTAGGGGTTGGCTCGGGTAGGACTTCGCGGTGCGATGACTCTCCACGGTTCGTCAGGATCAACTGATTCTCTACTCGATGCTGTCGTACCATGAGCAGCCGGGCGGGCGAGATCGGGAAGGAGAAAGCCCACTAATTCCGCGGCGTACACACATTGCGTTGCCTGCGGGCTTGATGTCGACTACCCGAAACTCCGTGCCCGGTCCGCAAACTTCTCCGATCGAGAGGCCGTCTCGTCGGCGATCCCAATGTCGACGAGTTGCGTGATGGTTTGCGAACGGTCTGCGTATCGATTGCGCGTGGTGCCGGGCGATGTGATCGCCCCGGGCGCCACGCTCGAGGCCACTCAGCATGAAGCCATTGAACAGATGTTGGAAGCGGGCGTCCAGGCAGGACTCCAGGCGGTGACCGCGTCGGTAGAGACCCAGGTTCAAGATGCCCTCGTCCTCGGCATTGAAGCTTCCGCCGTCAGCGCCATCGTTGAGCATACTTGCAGCGTGCAATCAGACGCGGCCAAGGTGGAGATCCGAGCAAAGATCATAGAAGCCATTGACGACGAACTCGGGACTCTTTCCGAGGGGCGGCTCACGATTCCGCCTATTCCAAAACCCCCTGCGTCCCCCTTACCAAACGTCTGCATTCCCAGAGTCTGCACTCCCGAAATTTGCATCCCCTTTACCAGCATATGTACGCCACAGATATGTACGCCGGAGCTATGTACGCCCGGAAGAATCGACCTGTGCGATCCGGAATTGGATTTTGGCCTTGAAGATGTGGCGATCGATGGACCCCTCACTTGCAGCGTCTCTCTGGACAACGGCGAGATGACGCTCAGAGCCGGTTTTCAGAAGATACGATTCATCGATTTCGAGGCGAAGGGGTTCTGTGCCGAGGCAAGAGGACTCTGGTCGTCCGCCGCCGGCTTCGATGCGCAGCTCTCGCCCAGCGTGTCCAACCCGCGACTTGTGTCGGTGATCTCCCAGTCGGAACTCATCGGGCCAGAAAAACTCAACTATGCATTCGAATCAACCGGAGTGGAAATAAATCTCGGATTGCTCTCGGGTTTTGTTTTCCCAGGCGTACTCTCTGCTATCCCACCACTGAATCCCGTTGTCATCCTCTTGCAGGTTGCGTTTATTAATAACGTGTTCTTGAACAGCATACTCATCCCCGGAGACCTGTTTGGGTTCAGTCCGATCGACGTCCTCTTTGACTTGTGGGATCTACTGCCAGTGAATGACGTCAATCTCGCAAAGACTCTCAGCAGCAGAATTGGTTCGAAAAGCATCAAAACCGGCATAGAGGCGATCGCGATCGACGAGCAGGAAATTGCGTCGTTCATGTTGAGCCTGCGCGCGACGCTCACATCCGCCGAGATCACGCCAAGTGGGGTCACGGTTTCTGGAACAGCCACGTTCTCGCCGACCTCAGTCGATCCGAACGCAGAACCAGCCCCCGGAGGGGCTCTCACGCCCGCGGCGAGACCGACGCCACCTCAACCCGGGTCGGGCAACACATTCTTTGTCATCTCAGACGATGCATTCAACCAGCTGTTCGCCAGCATGACGAGGCAGGGGCTCAAGACCGAATGCTTGCCGTCCGGCAGGACCTTCGGCGATGTGCTCCCCGATGATTGCGGCGTAGGGGCGGCAGCGCCGCCCGAGGCGGTCGGGTTCTGTGAGGGCGTGAAACTCACCGATTGCGAATCACTCGCCCTCCCGACGACTCAGGGTGTCTGCCACGGAGCGCAGGGTAACGACTGCGAGACGATACCGGTCGCCGGTTTCGCTCCCTTCGCGAGTATCGAGCGTCAAGCTTGCCGGAACACGCCGTTCCTGAACATCACCGTCGACATGGGACTTTTGTTCTGCGGCAGGGCCGAAGTGCCGCCGGCGCTTCTAATCAGTGATGACCTCACCACGCCCGAGGTCGAGACACACTTTCGACTGAACGACCTGCTGGTGACACTCGTGCTGGATCGCAACGACGATGAGGTCATCGAAGGTGAGCTGAATTCCCTTGCGAAGTGCAGCCAGGCTGGGGCAAACCGGACACTCGACTGCCAGCTGGGGGCGTCGTGTCTCGACTTGAACGTTGCCACCCTCTTGAGCCTGGATACCAGCTCCGAGCAGCTGAGACTACGAACTGAGTTGTTGAGCGTCACGGGAGGGCAGCGGCCCCCGGGTTCCACCTGTGGAGGTGCGTTTGGTCTCCAGAATCAGCCCGGAGTGTCGGCGATCAGCAACTCGATCAACGTTCTGATCAACAACGTCAACGCGTTGACGCCGCCGCTCAAAATTGATGGACTGGGTTTCGGAGGAATTTTGTCTTTCTCCAATCCGAGGCTGATCGCGATCAAGACCTCCGAGGCACTCCCCGGGTTCGACGACTACCTTGGGATTACGGGCGGTTCGGCTGGCGGGTTACGATTTATCGATCGATATGGTATTTGTAGGTTGTGAACACCGTCACCCTGTCGACCAAATACCAGCTGGTGATCCCTCGTGAAGTCCGGGATCGTCTTGCTCTCGAGCCAGGAGCCAAGCTCACCGTCATCGAGAAGGGCGGCATTCTCTATCTCGTGCCTGAGCGGCCGATCGCTGAGATGCGCGGCGTCGCTCGCGGCACGCGGCGCAAGGGGCTTCGCGAGAAGAAGGACCGCCTTTGATCCTCGTCGACTCGAGTGGTTGGATCGAGTACCTCGCAGCGCGGCCAAAGGCGGACAAGTTTGCACCCTACATCGAGGGCGGCGAGCCTCTCCTGACGAGCGTGATCCAAGTCTACGAGATCTACAAAGTCGTCCGCCGAGACATCAGCGAGGAAAGGGCGATCGAGTCGATTTCGGTGCTACATGCAACGCGAATCGAATTGCTCGAGGAAAGCCTGGCTCTGGAGGCGGCGGACATCGCGCTCGAGCATGGCCTCGCGATGGCTGATGCGATCATCTTCGCCACGGCGCGGAAGCACGACGCGGAAATAGTCACCGCAAATTCGGACTTCGACGGCCTTCCAGGAGTTACGCTGATTCGCTGAGCCTCGGGCGACCTGCCGACATGGCCGACTACGCGGAGCGGGTCGGCAACAGGTGCGACTGCTAGTTGCCGACCAACGTGGGCCACAGCCCGGCGACGGCAATCGCCAAGACGATTGCAGGCAGCCAGCGCAGAAAAACCAGAATCCAACGGATGCGTTTCATCGGCCCAGCCTCGTTGAGGTGGGGATAGGGCTCATCGGGAATCGGAACCTCCAAGAACTTGCACAGCGGTTCCCATCCGTCCTTCGCCTCGAACACGAGCAGCCTGTCGGGGTCGGCGGTCCGGCGAACGTACTCGGAGTTCTCCCGGAAGATGCGAATCGCCTCTTCTTTGTTTTCGAAGTTTCCCTTGAACGTTCCCTCCCAGCCGACGGCCGACACCATTTCGGTGGCCTTGCGAACACGCGAGCTCAACGCGCGAATCCACCAGGGAATGCCAGTCGATATCGGATAGATGGTCTCTTTGACGCTCTGGTACCAGCGATCTTCATCGCGCACCGTGAGGATCACTTTGGCATCGGGGTAGCGTTCGTAGAGCTCTTCCCAGTAGATGCACGAAGGCCAGTCACAACTCGAAGCGTAACCATCGAAGATGGCGTCCCAATCGGGCTTCCCGCCGTGGGACAACGCGTGCCACGCCTCGATCTGGGTGCGACTGGCAAAGACTTCCTGCATGTGGTGGCACTTCTCGAAGCCGAGGCGTTCGAGTGCCGCTTTGAGGGAAAGCGTTCCGGTTCTGCCGAAACCGGCTCCGATGACCTGCAAACTCATATCCGAGACCTTTCTGCGAGACCGGTCAGATGACTTCTTTCTCTCTCATTTCGCTGATCAGATCCCAATCCCAGCCGAGCGGCGAGCGAAACCCGAAGATGACGTGATCTCGGCGCTCGTGCACGGAGACGCCGACGGCGAGTGTCTCACAGCGGCCCTGGCACACAGCGTCCCTGCTGGGCCCCAGAAGCACTTTCCCTGCTGGAATCACACAGGACCTTGTAATCAGACTTCGTCCGTGGGGAGTCGAGCTGCCAGGCGGAGGCCGAGAATTTTCTCGCGGATGCTTGGGTGGAGTAGTGGGAGTAGGACTGCAGCGAGCAGCAAGCTCGTCGATAGCAAGAAGTCGCGCGAGCCGATCTCGAGCAGTGTCGAACCGAAGAACGAGCACGCGCCTGCGCGCGCGAGACCAGCGAGTGCGATCGCCGCTACGAACCGCTCTGCGCGAATCGTTGACAGGCCGGCCGCCCAATGAAAGGGAGACATTGGCCCCATCGGGTGCGCGGTGGTCAGGCCGATCAGTAGCGGTCCCGCCGCCTCGATCCTTTGCTCGAGACCTTGGAACCGGTCGCCCAACCTGCGCCGAACCCACCCCTGACCGATGCCGCGCGCTGTGAAGAACATCAGGGAACCCGAGAGCGTAATGCCCAGCGCGCCCAGCACTGCCCCGAACGGCGCCCCGAACACCAACCCACCGACAGTCAACACCAGGATCGAGGGCAACAACAGAAGCGAACGAAACGCCATGATCAGAACGAAAATCACCGGCGCCAGCGGACCCAGCCCCAGGAAATAGGCTTTCAGAGATTCAGGTGCGTATTCGAGGCCGAGTTCGTCGCGAACAGCGCCACTTCCAACGATCGCCACAGCGACCAGCGCAGCCAGGACGAGGGGGAGATAGCGCTTCATGAGTCGCCCAGCCTAGCGGCTGACCCACACCGCGCTACTTCGAAGCGCGCGTCATTCGCTCTCGAATCAGGGCTCATATCGAGGCTCATTCCAGGCCTGGCACAGATATTCACCTGGTTGATCCACTGGGTGGCCCCCTGGGGAGAAGCGCGAACTTTCTGGAGGCATTCTGCGTCTATCGATAGGCTCCGAGCGCGCAGGTTTTGTCTAGCTGGGGTAAAGGTATGGGATCCCCCACCCGAACCTTGGGAAATGAATATGCGAAAGATTCGCCAACTCCTGATCCCCATCTTGGTCCCTATCACCCTCGCTTTGTGGGTTGTCCCGGACGCCAGCGCCGCTCCGCTGGCTTGCGGGACGATTGCGAAGTTCGTCGAACAGTTTCTGGAGAACCACATCCGAAGCCGTGTGCTCACGCCCGAGCTGGAACGCCGCACGGCCGATGTCTTCATTCGCAGTTTCGACCCCTCGCAGTCTGCTCTGATGGAGAGCGAAGTCGATGCGCTGCATAACCAGATGGTTGGATCGTTTGCGAAAATCGAAGCGGGGGACTGTTCTGCTCTCTGGGAGGTCCACAGGGAGTTCGTCGAGCGCCACAACGAGATTTCTCTCCGGGTAGCGGAGCTCGTCCGCGCCAACGATTACGCGATCAACCCAGAAGTCGAGTTGGTGCTCGATGCCAAAAAGCGCGGATATCCGAAGACGGCCCCAGAGCGAGACCAGCTGCTCCGGAAACTCGTTCAATTCCAGATGTCAAATTACATCAGCAGTGCAACCGACTTGGACGAAGCAAAGGAACTGCTTTCGCACCGGTATGATCGGGTGGCAAGGCGACTCAAGGAACTCGATGCAGTCGATCTCTTCTCGAGCTTCCTGGATGCGTTCGCGAGTTCCCTCGACCCGCACTCGAACTATTTCTCGGCTGATGTGTACGAAGACTTCCGAATCCAGATGTCGTTGTCTCTTACCGGAATCGGTGTGGCCCTTTCAGAACAGGATGGGTTTGCCGTCGTCGAGCGCATCATCGAGGGGGGTGCTGCCGCACAGCTCGACACGCTCAAGCCCAAGGACAAGATCATCGAAGTCAGCCAGGGCGACGACAAGGCGGTCAACATCATCGACATGCCGCTGCGCGACGCTGTGAGCCTGATTCGCGGCAAGGAGGGCACCACCGTCCGGCTGACGGTCCTACGCCAGGCGGACACGACCGATCGATTCGAAGTCGCGATCGTCCGCCAGGAAATCAACCTCGAAGACCAGGCCGCAAGTCTGCGGGTGGAAGAGCGCGAAATCGACGGTAGGACCCTGAAGCTCGCGATCCTTGAATTGCCGAGCTTCTACGGCGACAGCGATCCCAGCAAGCGGCAATGCACCGACGATGTCGCGCGACTACTACGCGAGGTCAACGAGATGAAGGCCGACGGCCTGGTGCTCGATCTGTCCCACAACGGCGGCGGTCTGCTGACCCACGCAGTGACGGTATCCGGCTTCTTCCTGCGCAAAGGAGAGATCGTCAAAGTCAAGACCTCTAGCGGACACCAGGAAGTCCTGTCAGATCGCGATGAGGCGATCCTCTATTCGGGACCGCTGGTGGTCCACACGTCGCGCGTCAGCGCCTCCGCTGCCGAGATCCTGGCCGGCGCGCTGAAGGATTACAAGCGTGCCATCATCGCCGGAGACGACCACACATTCGGAAAGGGCACCGTTCAGACCGTTTCCAGTCTCGCTCCGGGCCAAGGTGCGCTGAAGATCACGACGGCGATGTTCTATCGACCCGGTGGAAAGTCGACACAGCACGCAGGCGTCGAAGCCGACGTCGTGATCCCTTCACTCCTGTCCGGCGACGACTTCGGCGAGAAATTCCAGCCATTTTCGATCGAAGGCAGCGTGATCGAACCCTTCCAAGGCAGCTATGCAAATGCCAACCCCGAGTCGTCGCGTTGGAAGGTCGTAAGTGACGAGATCGTGACGAAACTCGCAGAAGCGTCGCGGCTGCGCATATCCACCAGCTCTGACTTCGACGAGGTTGCGCGAGAGCTGCAGGAAGCGCGCGACAACGACGGGATCATCAAACTCGCCGATCTGATGAAGAAGCGCGACGAAAGAAAAGCGAAGGAAGACGAGGACGAAAGCCAGGGCAAAGATGACGAGACCGACGCCTCACAAGACGCCGTGGCCAAAGACAAGGGCAAGGACGAGGACAAAGTGTCGCCTCAGTTGGCCGAAGCCACGAATGTGTTGGTCGATCTGGTCTCATTGAATCCGCCGAAACCGATGCAAACCACCATCACTGGAGTCTCCCCGTGACCCTACAGATCTTGAGTTCCCCGAGCGAGCAGACCGAGAAGGTCCTGCGAGAAGCGATCGAGGCAGCGATCCCGGGTTCGGAAGTCATCGTCAACACCGGGGGCGCCGGACATTTCCAAGTCCAGGTAACCGCGGCCGCCTTCGGCGGGAAAAATCGCGTCGCTCAACAGCGGATGGTGTATTCCGCGATTTCGCACCTGATGTCCGGAGACACTGCACCAGTTCACGCTATCGACAAGATGGATATCCGCGTGCCAAAGGCGGACAGCTGAACTGTTCGCACGCATCGCCAGCTCGCCAGGCGCGATTTGCTGTATCGGATTTGCGCTGGCCGCTTGTGCCGCCGAAGAACCGCCGAAGGATTTTCTCAGAATTCTCGAAACAGGAACCGCTGCGACACTGGGCCGGCAGACCCGCCTTGCAACCGGGCCGACCGGAACCGTGCTGTTCACGGAGTCGTTCGCCCCAGGCGCGCGCATCCCATCGTTCGTCGGCCTGCCAAACGTCGAAAAGCCACTCATGGATGGGCGACGCCTACTGTTGAACATCCGCGTCTGGAACCACCCCGACCATGTAGCGCTGGCGGGCGTCCGTGTGGCACAACACAGTGGGGCCGCGGCCATCGACACGAGCGAGAAAACGCCACGCGTGCAATTGGACTTCGATCTGGGTGCCTTCGAGCGCAAGATCCAGGTTCAAGCCATCGGATTCCCGCTGGCCGATGACCCCACGACTGTACACCGATTCCGGTTGACCTTACCCGCCACACCGGTCGTCGAGTTCGGTTATGGCATTCGCGAGGAGAGCTGGCAGAGTGACGCGGAGCGTACGCGTTTTCGCGTGGAACTCGAAAACGGATCGAGTTCCACGCTGCTGTTCGATCGAAGCGTCGACCCGACACGCCCCGAAGATCGGCGCTGGTTCGATGAACGCATCGATCTGCTTCGCTGGGCCGGAGAGTCGGTGACACTGATCTTCACGACGACTCGTGAACAAGAGGCCGGTCGGCATTCGCTTCCCGCCTGGAGTGATCCCATCGTCTACGACGCGGAAATCGTCGACCCGCGGCCCAATGTGATTGTCGTGTCGATCGACACGCTGCGGGCGCGCAACCTTCGCGCCTATGGATACGAGCGAGATACCGCTCCGTTCGTCGATTTCCTCGCCGAAACCGGCACGCTCTTCGAGGATGCAATCACTACGTCGGTGACAACAGCGCCATCCCACATGAGCCTGTTCACAGGTCTCTACCCGGTCCGGCACGGTATTCGACGCGGAAGCGAGGCCAAGCACGCGAGCACACGAACACTCGCTGAGGCGTTTCGCGCAGCCGATTACCAGACCGTTGCCTTCACCGAGAACGGCTATCTGGTGCGATCCAGGGGATTTGGTGACGGGTTCAGCGAGTACACCGAAAACCGCGCAGCGCCAATCGAGCCGCAAGGGCGCTCGGCTGCTTACCCGGCCGCGCCGACCGATGCACGCGTAACATTCTCGCAGGCTCGAGATTGGATCGCAGCAAACCGGCGCCGCCCTTTCTTCGCGTTCATCCACACCTACGAGGTGCACACACCGTATCGCGCGCGCGCTCCGTACGCATCGATGTTCGCAGGCGATGCTTATCCAGGTCCCGAGGATCCAGACATCCGGGTCGAACGCGACAATTACGACCGCGAGATTCGCGTGGTCGACGACGAGCTGCGCGCGCTGTTCGCAACTCTCGAGGCACGCGGATTGGATCAGAACACGATCGTCGTAGTGCTGGCCGACCACGGAGAAGAGTTTCAAGAACACGGACTGCTCCAGCATGGCGGCAACGTCTACGACGAGACGCTGCGAATTCCGCTGATCTTCTGGAGCCCTGGGCGCATACCGGCCGGTCTTCGAATCAGCACCCCCGTCTCGCTGATCGACGTGGCGCCCACGCTGCTCGACCTGATCGGATTGCCGCCGCTCACAGCGCTCGATGGCGAAAGCCTACGCGACACGTTTTCCAGCGGCGGAAGCGTCGAACACCGACAACTGTTCGCGGAGGCCGTTTCACCGCGACGCTGGGTAGACATCTGGCGATTCGAAGACTGGAACCCGCCACTGATCGCCCTGCGCTCTTCCGGTTCGAAGTTTATCGTGCACCGGCCCTCCCACGGTGAGCGCCAGCCGACGCGCCGCTTCGATCTGGTTCGCGATCCGCTGGAACAGCAACCGATCCCCGTCGTCGGCGCACAGCTGGCACGAGTCGAGGCGCTCGTCGACGGCTACCTCGCCCAGGCAGTTTCGACCACGGCGCCACCCGTCAGCCCCGACGTGAAGGACCGGCTGCGGGCACTGGGGTACGCTGAATAAAGTGCAGTGACTCGGCGCGCGACATCAGTCGTCCGGTTCCGCCGAGCGCGGTACAGCATAGCGATGCTGCACGCACGCCAAGTGCGATCGCATCGCGAACCGTCGCGTCACGCGTCAGCGCCGCTGCAAACGCTCCGTGGAACACATCTCCCGCACCGGTCGTGTCCACCACCTTCACGCGCTCGGAACGGAAGCGACGAGCCGTTCCGGCTTCCCAGTGAATTCCACCTTTGGCGCCGAGTGTGATGATCGGATTTCCCCCGTACCGTTCAGCGAGTTCGCGGATCGCGCGACGCGGGTCGCCGTCTGCGAAATGATCGACGAATTCCTGCGACACGATTGGAAAATCAACAAAAGGAAGCAACCTGCGAACCGCAGGGCTCGGCCGATGGAAGTCTCCGATCACCGTAGCCCCCAGTTCCCGCGCGCGACGCACGGCGCGAAGCGCCTGCTGGGGGAAATGTCCATCGACCATCAGCACACTGTCGGATCGGATCGGTCGCAGGTCGAAATCCGGCACTCCGCGTTCGAGTGCGCGGCGGTCGGGGACGATAAAGCGCCTATCGCCACCGCGTTTGGCAACCAGCACGACCGCGACCGTGGTCTCCGATTCCGGCGATAGAATCAGGCGTCGGGTCTTCACGCCAAACGCCCTCAGTGTCTTTCGGATCATACGCCCGTCCGGGTCGTCGCCGACCACAGAAAGAACGTGTGCTTCGCAGCCGAGATGCGCGGCTTGCGAAATCGCCGTACCAACCATCCCGCCGGCAGTGACCAGCCTCTCGCTGAAGCGAGTCCGAACTCCCAATGGATCGGGCTCGCCCACCAGGTAAAGGTGATCTACGACACACAATCCGAGTCCGACTACGCGCATCCGCCTTCGTTACCGGAACGTGATGGATTCCGCTACGATCCCGCCGTCCTTCCCTCTCAGGAGAATGCCGCTTCAAGATTCGAATTCCGTCCGGTACCAGAGATGTCAAGGGTCGAATTTGAATAACGTGCGACTGTTGCGACAAGCCGTGCCTGGAGCCGGAGGATCCCGATGAGTCCGCTGTTGCTGTTCTCGATCGCTCTGGTGATCGGCTCGCTGATCGGGTCCATCGTGCTCTGGGTTCGAAGTGCCGAGACCCGCGTCGGCCTGTTTGGCGGCTTGTTCCTGGTGTTCGCAGCTCACCAAGGAATCGAGCTCTGGTCCCATTGGGGAGCCCCATTCACGATCGACGCTTCCGCCGCAACCGCGGTCGCTGTCGCGGGAGTGATCGAGGGCGTACTCAGTGTTTGCATCGTGATTGCGTTGTCCCGGACGCTAGGCGAACGAGACAATGTCGAGGCCATTCATTGGGACAGCATGGAAGCCGTTCGTGTGATGAATGAACTGGCGACAGATGACCATATGACTTTCGACGCGAAGATCGCAAAGCTGCTCGAAGCCGGTAAGCAGCGCTACGGGATGGAAGTGGGAATGTTCTCGCGGGTGAGCGAGCAGCACTACGAAGTGCTCGCAGTCGACTCACCGAAAGATTTTCCGGTCTCACGCGGTGCCGTATTCTCGCTCGGCGATACGTTCTGCCAAGGCACCATCGAATCCCACCGACCGATTGGCGTCGAACGGATCACCGAGTCGGGCTGGAGCAGTCGATTGGATCGCGCCGCCTTCGCATATGACGCGTACCTCGGTGCGGCCGTCCGAGTGGGTGGCCTTCCCTATGGAACACTGAGTTTCGCCAGCAGCAAGCGCCGCAACGACCGATTCACCGCCACCGACAAGGACCTGGTCCGGCTGATGGCGCTATGGCTGGGAACTGAAATCGAAAGGCGCGACGGCATTCACACCTACACCGAACAGCCGCAAGCCGACCGCCGACCTGCCGAATCCCTGGCGGCAGAGTCCATCGCGCATCGCATCAGCCAGCTCCCGCGCAGTTCTACTCGTCAGCCACCCCCAGCCCCGAAAAATCCCATCGAGCTCGACGCCAACAAGATATTGGAACGACTGCAAGGGCAGCTTCGCACCATTTTGGGTGATGAGATGACGCTGGACCTGAAGCTCGACCCCAGCTTGGGGCTTGCCGTCGTTTCGCGCACATCCGTCGAGGCAATCGTGCGGACTTTGGTAATGAACGCGAAAGACGCCATGGCGGACGGAGGGCAGCTCGTGATCGAGACCGCGAACCTCGAACTGACGGCCAGCGAGCCAGGTGTGATTCCCGCAGTCGCCCCCGATCAGTACGTGACAATCGCCGTGAGAGACACAGGTGCCGAGCCGAACGCGCACACACTCTCACGCCTATACGATCCGACACTGAACTCCGACGAGTCCGGCGAAATACACGACCCCCAGGCCCGGCTGTCGATTTCGAGCATATACCGGATTCTGCAAAATTGCGGAGGCGACCTTTCCGTTGATGTCGAACGGGGACTCGGCTCGACGTTCACGGTCTACCTGCCGCGCGCCAGAAGCATTCGGATGGCAGACACACCGCCACCCACGCACACTGAATCCACTTCGATCGCCCACTAGGAAAGGCGGTTGCGAGCGACGCTGCTGGTGAGCGCAATGGCCCTGATCGGTGCGCTCCCCTGCACCGCCGCGGCAGAGCAGGTCGCAAGCGGTGTCGTATATCACGACCGCAACCGAAACGGGAGCCAAGATCAGTTCGAGTTCGGTGTTCGAGGGGTCGCTGTCTCGAACGGACGTGAAGTGGTCACCACGGACTGGCGCGGGCGCTATCGCATCCCCGTCGAAGTGGACTCGTTCGTTTTCGTCGCGAAGCCGGGCGGGTGGCAGACACCACTCGACGCCAATCGACTTCCCCGGTTCTACTATCACTACAAACCCGCTGGATCCCCCGCACGGCTGGCGTTCCCAGGAGTCGAGCCGACGGGACCGCTGCCTGAACGGATCGATTTCCCGCTGTACAAGGTCAGGGAACCTGGCCGGTTCAGCGCGATCGTTTTCGGAGACCCGCAACCCTATACACTCGAACAACTCGACTGGCTCAGCCGCGATGTCATCGAGGAACTGATCGGAACCGATGCGCTATTCGGAATCTCGCTCGGCGACCTCGTGGGCGACGATCTCACGCTGTTCGAGCCGCTGAACCGCGCGATCGCGCAGCTCGGCATCCCGTGGCACAACGTGTTGGGCAACCACGACATCAACTACCAGGCCAGTGGCGACGACGATTCGGATGACTCGTTCGAGCGCGTCTACGGCCCGGCCAACTATGCATTCGCATACGGACGCGTGCACTTCATCATTCTGGACGATGTGGTCTACGAAGGAATCAACACCGAAACAGCGCAGGCGGGCGGATATGCGGGCGGAATTGGCCCGCGACAACTGGCGTTCGTCGCGAACTACCTCGAGACTGTTCCAACCAATCGGCTGGTCGTTTTGGCGATGCACATCCCGTTCGACAGCCCACCGTTCCAGGTCGAACGCAGAGATCGATTGTTTGAGATCCTACAAGACCGACCTCACACGCTGTCACTCGCCGCCCACACCCATTTCCAAGAAAACCAGTTCTTCGGGCCCGCTAGGGGCTTCCACTCAGAGAACCCCCACCATCAATTGATCGTCGCGACGACCTCGGGTTCGTGGTGGTTGGGGGCTGCAGACGAAATCGGGATTCCCCACGCAACCATGCGCTGCGGTGCTCCCAACGGATATTCGATCGTTCAATTCGACAAGAACCGATACACGGTCAGATTCAAGGCGGCGCGACGCCCCCCCGACTACCAGATGAACATCTTCGCACCCGATTCGGTGAGTGCCGCCGAAGCCGGAGACACGAAAGTCATTGCCAACGTCTTCGCCGGTTCCGAGCGAAGCCGGGTGGAGCTGCGTCTGGGAGGCCCGCTGCTGGAAGGAAAAGATGCGGGAGATGGGGGGCCTTGGTTTCCGATGAGCCGAGAGCCGCACCCCGATCCGGCGTACGTCGAAGCTGTCGAACGCGATCAGTTACGCAACCCGCGCCCGCGCTTCTTCCTGCCACCGCCAATGCCGTCACCACATCTATGGGTTGGGACACTGCCCGCTCACCCCAGCCCGGGGACGCATGCGATCGTCGTGCGCAGCGAGGACATGTACGGCCAGATTTTCGTTGCACGTCGGTTGATCCGGATAGACTGAGGAGTTTTCTGTGGAATCTGAGCCGGCACGCTCGGCGAACACAGAAGGACCGAGGTCCGGGATGGATCCAACTGACTCGTTGGGCCGAAATCCGGCGTGCCGCCGTCGACGATTCCAAACAACCCGCTCGGGGTTCCCGCGGTAGCCAGCTCTAGCGCGCAGGCGACGACGGTGAAGAATTGGAAGAATTCGCCCCAGGGAGAATTTCGTGCTCTCCCCCCAGATACCCAAGCATTCGAAGTCGGGCTTCGACGGCTGGTTCGACGCCGTCGAATTGCGTCTCGAATGCCAGGCCGTGGTCCCCGGCAACGCGTCGAAAGGCCTGCTCTGAAGCGGCTTCATCATCGGGCACGGATTGGGTTTCTCGCGGATCCGCCTCGAGATCGAACTTGCGCCGTTCGGTGATCGCTCCGGTATCGACATTGAAGAATCGAAGAACCTTGTGCCCGTCGAACACGAGCGCATCGTTGAGTTGTCCGAACGCGGAGTTGCGCGCGTACACGGAGCGCTGGGCCGGGATCGGTCGGCCGCTCCGGATCGCGGTCAGAAGACTGATCCCTGGCCGCTCGACCTCTGCTTCGATTCCGAGCCATTCGAGCAACGTTGGAACGACATCGATGTTGCTAGCGGGACCAAAAACGCGGACAGATTCTGTGACCAGAGCGCTGGGTAGAATCGCGAAAGGAATTTTCAGATTGTAGTCGTGCACGCTGTGCTTTTGCCTGCGATAGCGACGGCCATAGCCGACGCGCTCGTCGTCTCCGAGCGCACGTCCGTGATCGGAGGTCACGATGAACAAGACGTTTCCGTCGTAGCGACGTTTCAGGTAGTCGTAAATCTCCATCACCTTTCGGTCCAGGTAACCGATCGCTTCGGCGTAGCTTCCGCTAAACGGAGCGCCCCTCCAGGGCCCGTGAACGTCGATGTAATGGATGTAGGTAAATTCGGGCGTGTCATACGGTGTAGCGTCGAAATGGGCGCGTACAGCCGTGTTCACCGAGTTCGCGAACATCGTTTCCGGAGACCAGACGCTCTCGTCGCCGCGTCGGTTTCCCTCGGTCCCGACAAAGCTCCCATCGAATTTGTCGAAGCCAACATGAAAATCGTTCCAGTCGAGCAGGAACGGATTCGTAACGAACGCTGCAGTCGAATAACCGGCGTCTCGTAGGCGCCTTTGCAGCAGTGGAACACCAGGTGCGATCCGCGACAAAGTATTGTCGCGCAGATGCCCGTCGGCGCCGTGTTGCTGTGGATACAACCCCGACATCAAACTGATGACCGATGGATAGGTCCACGGCGCCGCAGAACGCATTTCCTCCACGACGATCCCCCGCCGGGCGGCCGCGTTGACTCCCGTCATGTACTGATCCGCTGCGTCCTTGCGAAGCTCGTCGATCAATACGATGACGACGCTCGGCCCGGAGGTGCGATCGGCTCCGCAGCCGATCGCCACCCAGCAGGCAAACAGCAGCGTTGCAAGCGGTTCGATCCGCAAACGAACGGGAAAGTTTCGCATTCCTTCAGAGGTTATCCCACCGCGCACCGTCACCGGGCGGCCATGAGCGGTGAGTGAGCCGCAGCCGAAACTTCGCGGCGGCCCCGATACATCGCAGCGGCGAATAGCAATGAACTCGCCGCACTCAGCACAGCGCCCGATCCGACGCTGAGGGGTCGGTATTCGAAGCGGATGCGGTGAGCACCCGCCGAGACGGGCACACCGCGAAACAAATAGTTGGTGGCGTAGATCGTCGCGGGGCTGCCGTCGACGCTCGCCGTCCAGCCGGGATAATAGGAATCGGCCAGCACGAGCAGACCGGGGGCGAGCAGCTCGGCGTCGATTTCGACGACTGTCAATTCATCGCGGATGATCCGAACCTCATGACCGGCGCGGGGCTCGTCAGCGAGGGCGAACTCGCCTTCGACGTAACTGGCAGCAAGCGGGTCGAATCCCGGGTCGGACATTTGGGCGAGCAAGCTGTCGACTTCGGGCGCGCGACGAGTGCGGTATGTAACGAATGCGCGAGGGACGGCGTTCGGGTTCCGTGAAACCCCAAAGTTCTTGACCTGTCGAGGTTGCGAAAGTCCAGCGGCAGCAATGAAGTGTTTGGCGGCTGCTCGATTCATCGGCGACTGCTGGTCGGGCGTCACGAAAAACCGCACCGCCGCGATATCCAGCAAGCGGCGACGCGATGCCATGCCTTGCATTTCGGCCGTGAGCAGCCGTTCGACAACGCGGCGCTCCGGGAATACGGCACCGGCAAAGTAGGACTTCGCTTCGGGATCACGACTCTTGCCGAGCTGGAAGTAGGTGAAATATTGGGAATGTCTTCTCAGGTTCAACGGTTCGAAGTCGTCGAGCCGACGCAGACCGTAGGAGCCCGCGAGCTTCAGATCTCGGGAGCGGGCCAGCGGCAGCCAAACCGCTCGGTCGGGTCCGAGTTCGGAGGCAAGCGTGCGCCAGAAATCGGCGTCGACGTGGTATTGCGCGGCCGCGCGAGCGGTGTAGGGCAGCCGTCCCGAAATGGAGCCAGCCAGGTAGAGATCGATTGTTCCCATCGCCAGCAACGCCACACAGGCAGGCCGCACGAGGGGCGCTGGCCCACGCCATACACAGAAGGCGGACGCAGTGACACCCATAGCGAGAACCGCCGGCGCGTATTCGCCGTCCCGGGCCGCGGCGATCGCCAAGCCCAGGCCCGTGAACACCGAGGCGATTGGAGCGGCTCGCTGCGGCGATCGGTTCGCGAGCGCGTCGAGACCGATCCCTGCGAGCAGGGCGACACAAAAATTCGACAGAAACAGAATTCGCCGAGGGCTGCGAAACCAGCCGATCCCGGGAATCGCGCGATACAACTCGACACCCGCTTCACTCGAAACCGAGGCTAGAGCGAACGTCGCGATTCCGAGCCCCGCCGCCCACAACGAAAGCGCGCGGTAGCGGCCCGACAACAACGCGGCGGGAACCAGCGCAAGCGCGACGATGCCCGAAGAAAACTGGCTCCGTGAAATAGCGTCGGCAAGGGATCGGAACCCGCCGGTGCCCATCGTGAGTACCTGCAAAACGGGAACGGTGCCCATCTCGCGGGTACCGCTGAGTGTGAGTTCGAATGAAGGCAAGAGCTGAACCGCTGCTATTCCGGCGCCTAGCATCAGTGCGGCTCCAAATTGCGACAGGATCGGCACGAAACCAGCCCGTGCGCGACGTCCGCCGATCAACATCGCGCAAAGCAGCGTCCCCCATGCCCAGAGCAGGTATCCCGCCACCTGCACGTGGCCCGCCAGTAGCGTCATCGCTACGGAAAACGCGAGCAGGCAGCCGGCGCGGAGCCCACAGCCTTCGCACAGCGCGATCACCGCGATGCACCCGAGCGGGAGCCACGATCCGGCCTCCAACATGGCCGGCCACAACAGCCACCACTGCACAGCGCCGCGCAGCGTGAAAACCACTGCTGCGAGAGCCGATGCGATCGGCGTGGCGCCAAGCCGTCGCAACAAGAGCGCAGTCGAGACGGCGACAAACACCAGATGCGCCGAGTGCGATACCGCCAGCGCAATATGCGTGGGCAGAACGACGTACAGCAGATGCGGCGGGTAGAAGAACCCCGCCTGAAGTGTCGCGATTTGTGGGTAACCGGCCAGGTGATAGGGATTCCATGTCGGAAACCGCCCGTCCGCCACCCAGCCGTAGAGCAGTTCGTACAGCGGGTAGAAATAGTTGCGCAGGTCGCTCGTGCCGCGCAGCAACTCATCCCCATTGAAGACGAAACGCGCGAGCCAGAATGCAGTCACAACCGCGGCCAACGCCCAGACCAGCGCCCGCGTTTCACGCATCCGGTCTTCTGCTCACGCCAGCGACCAACGCTTCGGACTGCGAACCTCGAGGCGGAGCTGCCAGCTGCCTCCGTAGCGTTCGCGACGGCGATCCATCAGCATGAGTATATGGACGGGACCGCCACTGCGCCCCGGAACCCGCACGATGGAAGCCACCTGCCGCTCCGGAAGGATGGCCTTCAGCGCCTCGAACTCCTACCGTGTTGCGTCCACTCAGTTTAGGAGCCCCCGGCATGTCTGATGATCGCGTTTCGATTTCCATTGATGCAAATGGCGTCGCCGATGTTCGGCTGAATCGTCCCGACAAGATGAATGCGTGCGATACCGCGATGTTCGCCGCGCTAGACGCAACCGGACGCCAGCTGGCGTCGAATCCGTCGATTCGGGCAGTCGTTCTATCCGGAGAGGGTCGGTCGTTCTGCGCCGGACTCGACGTGCAAAGCTTCGGCAAGATGTCAGAGCGGCGCGAGTCGAAAGGCAATTCCAACGCCGCCAGCGGAAGTCTGCTGACAGACTCGGCCGGCAGCGCCGCGAACTTCGCGCAGCGCGCTGCGTGGGTTTGGACAGAAGTCCCGGTTCCGGTCATCGCGGCCGTCCACGGCGTGGCGTTTGGTGCAGGAATTCAGATCGCCCTGGGCGCCGACATTCGCTTTATCGCCCCCGACGCCCGCATGAGCGTGATGGAAATCAAGTGGGGCCTGATTCCAGACGTGACCGGGACACAGACACTGCGCCGATTGGTGCGGCTCGATATCGCCAAAGAGCTCACTTTCTCGGGCCGAATCGTCTCCGGCACAGAGGCTGTGGAGCTGGGGCTGGCCACCTACCTCAGCGACACGCCGCGCGAGGCGGCACTCGAACTGGCGCGCGAGATCGCTGCGCGCTCACCGGATGCCATTCGCGCCGGAAAACGCCTGCTCAACGAATCGGTTCAGGTCAGCGTGGATGAGGGTCTCCGGCTCGAGGCATCGATCCAGGCCACGCTGATCGGTACGCCGAATCAGACCGAGGCGGTCCGAGCGAACCTCGAGAAACGCACCCCGGCGTTTTCCGACCCCAAAGCCTGAGCGATGCTGAGGGACCCTTCTGAGAGCGACGAGGACTGAGTCGATGGCCAAGACGAGGGCAGTCATTTTCGATCTCGGCGGGGTGGTCCTCGATTCACCGCTTCACACGATCGTCCGCTATGAGCGCGCAAACGAGATCCCCGAAGGATTCATCAATCGAGTCGTCATCGATAGCGGCCCGAGTGGCGCCTGGCCCCGGATGGAGCGCGGCGAGCTCAACATGGAGTCTTTCTTCAATCCATTCGAGAAGGACTGTGCGGACGCGGGCCAGACGATCAGTGCCCGCGGCTTGATGGAGGCGATCGGCGAAAACGCAGGGCCGCGCCCGGCCATGCTGGACGCCATCTTGGCCATTCACCGAAGGGGTCTACTGACAGCCGCACTGACGAACAACTGGGCCACCGCTGAAGCTGCCCCTGCGGGCCCCAGCGGCAGCCAGGCTCTGGCCCTCCATTTCGATTTCTTCATCGAATCCAGCGTTGTCGGCCTGCGCAAGCCCGACCCGCGGATCTACCGTCACGCATGCGACCTGATCGGAATCGAACCCGCCGAGGCCATCTTCCTGGACGATATCGGCCGAAACCTGAAAACGGCGCGCCAGCTGGGAATGACCACCATCAAGGTCGAGGACCCGTTCATCGCGCTCGTCGAACTCGAAGGCCTACTGGGCTTTTCCCTGGCCGCCAGTTAAGCCCCTCGGTACGGGAACCCGCTTGCAGCCGATACGATTGGGGTTGACTGATTCCCAATACCGGCTGGTTTTCCCTGTTTCGTTACCCGTTACCCATTGAGAAATCGATCCCCCGCGGGACATTCATCTATATATTGAGATAAGCTGATTATTTACTACACTCGACCGACTGCACTCGCGATTCAGCTATGCGAGCCGGGAGAATCCACCAATGGTACGGGACGATTGCACCGCAGATCTCGAACGTCTGCTGTCTGAACGAATTCTGATCATCGATGGCGCGATGGGGACCATGGTTCAGACGCGCGAGCTTTCGGAAGACGACTATCGAGGCCAGCGGTTCATCGACCACCGGCTTCCGCTGCGCGGCGACAGCGAAGTCCTCGTGCTGACCAAGCCTTCGGTGGTGACGGAAATCCACGACTCCTTCCTACAAGCCGGTGCAGATATCCTGGAGACGATTACTTTCGGCGCCAACGCGATCGCGCAAGCCGACTACGCAATGGAAGATCACGTCTACGAGTTGAACCTGCGCTCGGCCGAGATCGCAAAGGAGTGTGCGACTCGATGGTCGAAGCGGACCCCCGACAAGCCTCGCTTCGTCGCAGGAGCCCTGGGGCCGACCCCCAAGACTCTCTCCATCTCGCCCAAGGTCGAAGACGCCGCGGCGCGCAACATCACATTCGACGAACTATACGAAGCCTACCGGGTGCAGACGCGCGGGCTGATCGACGGCGGTGTCGACATCTTGATGATCGAGACGATCTTCGACACGTTGAATTCCAAGGCCGCGATCCTGGCAGTTTTGAACGTCCTCGACGAACAAGACATCACGCTCCCGCTGATGATCTCGGTCACCATCACCGACCGCAGCGGGCGCACGCTTTCTGGGCAGACGGTCGAGGCTTTCTGGACCTCTGTCGCACACGCGAAGCCGATCTCGGTTGGGATCAACTGCGCGCTGGGCGCAACCGAGATGCGACCGTTCTTGGCGGAACTCGCTGCCACTGCTCCCGTTCGCATCAGCGCGTACCCCAACGCGGGTCTTCCCAATGCGTTCGGGGGCTACGATGAAACACCAGAAACGACCGCGAGCCTTCTGCGAGAATTCGCGGAGAGCGGCTTGGTGAACCTCGTCGGCGGCTGCTGCGGAACGACCCCCGACCACATTCGCGCGGTTGCCGAAGCCGTCGAGGGTGTGGCACCGCGGCTGCTACCGAGTTTCGACCCAGCAGTCGCTCACTTCAGCGGCCTCGAACGACTGAGCCTACGACCCGAATCCAACTTCATCATGATCGGCGAGCGCACCAACGTCACGGGCTCGCGGCGCTTCGCGAACCTGATCAAGAAGCAGGATTACACCACCGCCACCGAGGTCGCCCTCGATCAGGTGCGCGGTGGAGCGAACATCCTCGACGTGAACATGGATGAGGGGATGCTCGACTCCGAACAGGTCATGACGACATTCCTGAACCTGATCGCCACCGAGCCCGAAATCGCGCGCATCCCGATCATGATCGACAGTTCCAAATGGAGCGTGATCGAAGCCGGGCTGAAGTGCGTCCAGGGTAAGGGCTTCGTGAACTCGATCAGCATGAAGGAGGGTGAGGAGGACTTCCTGGCCAAAGCGAAGACGATTCGACGCTACGGCGCTGGCGTCGTCGTGATGGCATTCGACGAGTCCGGGCAGGCCGACACTACCGAGCGAAAGGTCGAGATTTGTCAGCGAGCCTACAAGCTGCTGACGGAAGTCGTCGGCTTCGATCCGCAAGACATCATTTTCGACCCGAACATTCTCGCGATCGCGACGGGCATCGAAGAACACAACCCCTACGCGGTGAATTTCATCGAAGCCACCGGAATCATCAAGCGGACCTGTCCGGGAGTGCGAATCAGCGGGGGCGTGAGCAACCTGTCATTTTCGTTCCGGGGTAACGACGTCGTGCGCGAAGCGATGCACACCGCGTTTCTGTATCACGCTGTACAAGCCGGTATGGATATGGGAATCGTCAACGCCGGACAGCTCGGCGTGTACTCCGACATTCCTCCCGACCTGCTCGAACACGTCGAAGACGTGATCTTCGACCGGCGCCCTGACGCCACAGAGCGGCTCGTCGAACTAGCGGGGACCGTCACCGGGAAGGGGAAGAAGAAAGAACTCGACTTGAGCTGGCGCGACGTCTCGGTGGGCGAGCGCTTGAAGTACGCGCTGATCCACGGTGTCGTCGACTTCATCGAAGAGGACACCGAAGAGGCCCGCCAGCAGCTCCCAAAACCGATCAACGTGATCGAAGGGCCGCTGATGGACGGGATGAGCGTGGTCGGCGATCTGTTTGGTGCAGGCAAGATGTTCCTGCCGCAGGTGGTCAAGAGTGCCCGCGCGATGAAGCGCGCTGTCGCATACCTCGAACCCTTCATGGAAAAGGAAAAAGACGGCAGCCAGTCTCGCGGCAAGATCGTCATGGCGACCGTCAAGGGCGACGTCCACGATATCGGCAAGAACATCGTTGGCGTGGTGCTCGGCTGCAACAGCTACGAAGTCATCGACCTCGGTGTCATGGTGCATTGCGATGACATCCTGAAGACCGCCGTCGAGCAGGAATGCGATCTGATTGGATTGAGTGGCCTGATCACGCCCTCGCTCGACGAGATGGTCAACGTCGCAAAGGAAATGGAGCGGCGCGGGATCGAACTGCCGCTATTGATCGGCGGTGCCACCACCAGCAAGCAACACACCGCCGTCAAGATCGCCCCGAACTATTCCCATGCGGCCGTTCACGTGCACGACGCATCGCGCGCGGTCGGAGTCGTGTCGACGCTACTCGATTCGAAACGGCGCCCGGAGTTCGTGCGCAAGAACGTCGACGCGCAGGAGCAACTCCGCTACGTGTACGAGGGCCGCAAACTACAGCCATTGCACGCCTACGCGGATGCAATCGAAAACCGCATGCAGATCACTTGGAGCGACGAAGACGTCGCGCTGCCTGCGTTCAGCGGCCTGCGAACCGTCGATGACCCCTCCCTCGCGGAGATCGAGAAGTACATCGACTGGACGTTCTTCTTCAGCGCCTGGGAGTTGAAAGGGAAATATCCGAATATCTTCGACAGCCCGAAGTACGGCGAGGCGGCCCGCGAACTCTATGCGAACGGTCAGGAGCTGCTGGCTCGAATCATCGCCGAAAACCTGCTGACTCCAAAGGGAGTCTACGGGTTCTGGCCGGCTGCCAGCGACGGCGACGACATCGTCATCTACACCGACGAGAGTCGCGTTAGCGAACGAATGCGCTTCAATATGCTGCGGCAGCAATCGATCGTTCCCGACGGCAAGCCCAACCGATCACTCGCCGACTTCGTCGCTCCTATCGGCAGCGAACTTCGCGATCACATCGGCGCATTCGCAGTGACCTCTGGCGCCGAGGCCAACGACCTGTGCGCGGGCTACGAAAAGAGCCTCGACGATTACAACGCAATCATGGTCAAAGCGCTGGCCGACCGACTCGCGGAGGCATTTGCCGAGTGTCTGCACGCCCGGGTGCGGCGCGAATGGGGCTACGGGGCAGACGAGGCGTTGAGCCCCGGCGACCTGATCAGAGAGAAGTACCGGGGGATCCGACCTGCGTTCGGCTACCCGGCGTGCCCTGACCACACCGAGAAGGGTAAGCTATTCGAGCTACTCGATGCGGCGTCGGTCGGCATCGAGTTGACTGAAAACTATGCAATGATTCCGGGTGCGAGTGTCAGCGGGCTATATTTCGGCCACCCACAGGCCCGATACTTCACGGTGGGCCGGATCGACCGCGACCAGGTGAGCGACTACGCGGCGCGAAAAGGCATGGACATCGAATCGGCCGAGCGCTGGCTGGCACCAAACCTGGCCTACGACCCCGACACCTAGGTTTTCGCATCTGGGCGCAAGAGCGGCACGGTTCCCGGGCCCATCGCATCGTCGACTCGGCCCGGCTCCTGTCGACTCGAGGAACGCTGGCTCTGAGAAGCGGATCAGGGCGATCTCGCGCGGGCAGTTGATTCGCAGTGGCAGCCCGGCCATGCCGAGGCCGCGATTGACGTAGAGCGTCGTCTCTCCGCTCTTGAATACGCCGCGTGTGTGGCTCGAGATCATGCGAGATGGGTTGTGGTGGTGGGCCAGGGGTAACGCGACTTGGCCGCCGTGGGTATGTCCTGCCAGCAGCAGTGAAAAACCCAGCCTGGCGGCATGGGCGAAGTAGCTGGGCCGATGCACGAGCAGCAGGCAGGCCACATCGGCTGGAATCTCGGCCGCGATCCGATCGAGAGCTTCATGTTCCGCTTCGCGCTCCGTCCAGCCCGCGCCGCCATCGTCGAGCCCGGCGATCACGAGCGGAACACCGTCAACATCGACTGTCTCCCAGGCGTCGCGTAGCAGCCGGATAGACGTCGAGCGCTCGATCGCGTCTGCAACGACCTCTGCGCCGGTATATACGTCGTGATTGCCCAGCACCGCGTACACGCCAAGCCGCGCTTCGAGCAGCCCTAACTCCCGGCAGCCGGCTTCCACGTAGCTGGGATCGAAGTCGAAAATGTCGCCGGTGATCACAATGAGATCTGGATTCAGGCGATTGATGCGGCGTACAAAGCCCCGAAGTCGCTCTGGTTGCAGCAAGGGACCGATATGAAGATCGCTGATGTGCGCGATGCGAAGCCCGCTGAGTTCAGGCGTTATGCCGCGCAACGGCAACGCGATCTCGTCGATCACCACCCGGTAGTTTCCGACCGAAGCTCCCCACAACACGGTGCCGAAGCCAGTCACGATCACCGCACCACCGAGCCAGACGAAGACCACGCGACCGAGTTCCGCATTTCCCACTAACGCGCTGCCGCCACCAATCACCAACAGGACCACCAGCAGCAGTATTCCGGTCAGCAGTGCAGCGATGCTACCCAAAATCCAACTGCGGCTGAGAACCAGGCTGAGCCCGGTCGCGCGAACCCGCCGACGCGCCTGTGGGAAAGCCGCGGCGTTGAATGCGCCCGCCCCGACCAGACCGAGCAGCGACTGGCCAAGCGTGAGCCCTTGGCCGTAGAACGCGAGCGCAGCCCAGTGCAGAAGCAACACTTCAGCCACAGCTACCCCGGCGATCGTCACACCGAGTGTGCGCAACAGGCGGCGATTCACGGGCTTTCGGTGAACCTCTCGCGATCAGTCGCCTGGCTCGTCACGCGTGACTTCGAGGCGGTCGTTTTTGTGTTTGGACAGGTCACAGAACACCCATTTCCTGGAGCTGTAGTCTGTGGAGATTCGACACCGGATTTTCGACTTCGAAGTTGACCTCCTCCGGAAGGACACCGTAGTGCTTGAATTGCTTGCCCAGCCGGATCAAGATGACTGAAAAGCGCATTCCGGCCAAAATTTCGTAGTACTCGAGGTGCTCAGCGGAACGCCCGACGAGTTCTTCATACAGTGCGATGCTCTCGTCGCGGCTGGGGAATCCGGGGAGGCTTGGATTGCCGGTTCCTTCAGAATGATAGCGGCCGAGAAAAAGCCCCCAAGCCAGATCCATTACCGGGTCTCCGAGGCGAGCCATTTCCCAATCGATCACCGCTACGCACTTCGTTCCGTTGAAGATCATGTTCCCTATTCTCGCATCTCCCCAGGACAGCCCGATGCAGTCGGGCATCGGTGGCCGGTTGGCTCGCAGCCATTTGAGCGATGGCTCGACAACGGGGTGACCGCCTTCCGGGTAGGCCCATCGGTAGAAGTCGTCGTAAAAGCGGAGTTCCTGTTCGATCGGTGTTTCGCCCAGTTCGGGCATCGCGAGCCCGCCCAACCCCAGCTCGAAGGGGTCCAGTCGATGGATTGCGGCCAGCGTTTCGATGTAGCCGCGCCAAAGCGTCGACTGATCTGCGGGCGACATCTCCTTGAGAAATCCCTCGGCGGTGTACGGTGGATTGTCCGCCGGCGTCTGGCCATCGATCCGCTCCATAACATAGAAGGCGTCCCCGATGACATCTCCGGTCCAGTCTTCCCAGAGCATCTTCGGTACCGCGACGTCGGTTTCCGCCAGGGCCTTCATGATTCCGTACTGAGCCGGCAGATCGTATTCTGGGAACAGCTGGAAGCCGCTCGGCTGAATGCGAGCCACCAGTCCCCTCGAAATCGGACGCCCGCTCTGCCTGTAGGTCAGATCGAAAATCAACGTGTCGCTCGAAAAGCCGGTCGCCCCCGGACCGGTCAGCGCGCCAATCGCGAGGTCGCGAGCCTCCGGCAACAAACCCCCAAACCACTCGACCAAGCGCTTGCGTGTCAACTCCAAGTCGCGTCCCACTGGTGCAGGCAAGGGGCCTTACCTCCGAATCGTCGTTGGTATCTGTGAGCAGAAGAGCTTACCCGTGACGCCGAGGGCGCGCCGCTGGAACTCCGATAAGGCCGGAGAATCCGCTTGACCTTCGCTTGAAAGGGCTAGCGTTCGTTCGCTGCGTCAATATCCGTACATTGAAGGAGCCCCTGGAACCCGTCTCATGAAACTCTCTCACACCCAGCCGACACTCGGCGCGAGCGTATTCGCGCTAGCACTACTCGCGGTCTTCTACGGCTGCCAGGCTTCCTCGCCAACGAAAGAGACACCGGCGCCCGAACCGCCGACACCAGTTCCGATAGGCGTCGACGAGATCACTCCTCCTGACCCGCCGTTGCCGTCTGGCCGCCCGGCGGAACCGGTGCAAATTGTTTCTTCCAAATTCGATCTTTCCGCTCGCTACTCAGCCGATCACGGGGGCGTAGCGATGCTAGTTGTCGAGGGCGAAGAAACCGTGCATGCGGTCGGGCAGAACGGCCATTCAATCGACGAGCCACATCCCATCCACAACGCGACGGAGAGTTTCTGGGGTGTGTTAGCGGTTGCGGCCGAAGCCGACGGCCTGCTGACACTGGACGAGCCCGTCTCGGATACGCTCGGCGAATTCGTCGGAGCGCGCTGGAAACAGGACATTCGCATTCGGCATCTGCTCTGGTACACCAGCGGGCTCGAAGCCGGAGTGTGGCCGCTGATTCGCGAGAAGCCGCACAATCACTTCGCTCGCGCGCTTGCACTCGAGTCCGTCGCACCGGCCGGGGCGCGCTTTCAGTTCGGTCCGAGTCATCTGGCTGTGTTCGGTGAGTTGCTCAGGCGCAGGCTGGCGCCGGAGGGACTCGACGCGGTGGCCTATCTGACCCAGAGAATCTTCGATCCGATAGGGCTGACAGTTTCGGAATGGCGCCGCGACGCTGCGGGGAACCCCGACCTCGCCGAGGGAGCGAGCTTGACTGCCACCGAATGGGCGAAGTTCGGCATGCTGCTGCGAGACGACGGCCGCTGGCGGGGAGAGGCCATCGTCGACCCATCCGAACTGCAGACCTGCTTCGTCGTCAGCGATGTCCAGCCGGATTTCGGGCTGGTGGTGTGGGTGAATCCGACCAGATCAAGATCAGCAACATCCGACTCGCTCGGCGAACCTCCTTTGCCTGACTTCCTGATGGCCGCGGGCTCTGGCAACCAGCGAATGTATGCGATCCCTTCACTCGATCTCGTTGTGGTCCGATTGGGCCGTGCCCATCGCGGTTGGCGAGATCGCGAGTTTCTCGATTTGCTGATCTCTCAGTCCGGCGCGTCGCAAAATTCCCCTCGGGAAACGAGATCGGGTGAAAAGAGGCGAAATAGCTTGAATTGATGCTCGGATTATCACATCTAAGGTCCACGCTAACCGGCGTGCGGTCGAAGCTTGCTTCGCCGACCAACGATCCAAGGAGATCTACTCTATGAGAGCCAAATCGTTCATTCTTGCATCTGCAGCCGCGGCAATGTTCGTCGCGGGCGGCGCAGGTATTGCCACTGCTGACCACCATGAAGGTGATGCCAAGATCAAATGTGAAGGCGCAAACAGCTGTAAGGGCCAGGCCGCATGCAAGACGGCGGACAATGAGTGCGCGGGTCACAACGCCTGCAAGGGGAAGGGTTTCGTGATGCTCTCCGAGGCGGATTGCACGGCTGCAAAAGCGAAAGAATAGGGACTTGCCAATCGCCGGGGGCGGAAGAACCAACCCGTCCCCGGCGAAGCGTGCGTCTCGACTTGGCCTAGCTACACCAGTGCGTGCACCACTATTTCGCAAAGTTCCGCCAAGTACTTCGCCAAGTTCTACGCCAAGTACTACGCCAAGTACTACGCCAAGTACTACGCCAAGAACTACGCCAAGAACTACGCCAAGTACCACGCAGCCAAGTACCACGCACATCTGCTACGCACATCACCCGTGACGCACGACTCCCCCGCTAATCGGCCCGATGCCGCGAATTCGCTCGGATTCGGCGTGGGGCTCCGGCCGGTCCACTTCCCGGTGGTCTTGGAGCGCGCAGCCCAACATCGGCTGCGCGTTGATTGGTTCGAGATCATCAGCGAGAATTTCATGATTCCCGGTGGGCGACCCCTGAGAATCTTGGACGAGATTCGGTCCCACGTCCCTGTGGTTCTGCACGGCGTTTCGATGAACCTGGGTTCGAGTGACCCCCTCGACGACCACTACCTCGACGCTCTGGTCCGGTTGGCCGAACGCGTCGATCCTCCGTGGATCTCGGACCACTTGTGCTGGACGGGTGTCGATTCACACAATCTCCACGACCTGCTGCCACTTCCGTATACCGCCAAGACCATTCGACATGTCAGTGAGCGAATCGAACGGGTGCAAGACCGGCTGCGCCGGCGAATCGCGATCGAAAACGTGTCGTCCTATCTCAGTTATGGGTCCGACGAAATGACCGAATGGGAGTTCCTGATCGCAATCGCCGAGTCGGCCGACTGCGGGATCCTGCTCGATGTGAACAACATCTTCGTCAGCGCCCACAATCACGATTTTGACGCGGCCCACTACATCGACGCCATCCCAACCGACCGGGTATTTCAGATTCATCTGGCCGGCCACAGTGCCCAGGGTCCGCTGCTCATCGATACGCACGACCACCCGGTACGCGATGAAGTGTGGAATCTGTACAAGCGAGCAATCGAGCGCATCGGCCAGACGGCGACGCTGGTCGAATGGGACGATCGAATTCCAGAATTCGACGTATTGGAAGGGGAGGCACTACTCGCTCGGGCGGCCAGCGAAGATCTATTCTCGCGCAAGGGTCTGCTCTCGAATCAAGACCTGCCCTCAACTCGGGCCCAGCTTTCAAACAAGGTTCTCCGCTCGCAACAACCCAAGGGAAGATGAGGACCGAACTCTCGATCATCCAAAGACGGCTGCAAGAGCTGATTGTCGCACCGAACGGGGTGGCTGCAGCGCTCGAAGAACTCGGCGAATCGGCCGTGCACTCACTCGAGGCAACGATTCGCAGCGATGCCAAGCTGCCTGCGGTAGGACGGCTCGAAGTGTACGCGAACGCGTATTTTTTCCGAATTCGCGACTGCCTCGAAGACGACTTCGGCGCTCTGAACGCGGTCATGGGCGAACGTCGCTTCCACAATCTGGCGACCGCGTATCTGATGGCCTTTCCGCCGCGGCACCCCTCGCTGCGATTCGCGGGTGACCGGTTGCCAGAATTCATCCGAGAGCACCTTGGGGCTGCATCGTTTCGCGATGGCCTGCGTTGGTTGGGCGACCTGGCGAGCCTCGAATGGGCGATCGTTCAGGCATTCGACGCGGCCGACGCCGAAATTCTCAGCCGCGACGAACTCGCTGCGATCGACCCGTCGCGGTGGGTCGACTTGCGCTTCTCGTTTCAGCCCGCGCTCACGCGACTCGATCTCGATTTTCCGGCGCATCGACTCAGGCGCCTGTGGGACGACGATCGCTCCATCGAAACAGCAATATCAGAACTTGAATCTCTAGAACCGGGCCTGCACCCAGTATTGGTGTGGCGAACCGACGAGCGGGTGTCGTATCGCGGCCTCGAACCCATCGAAGCGACGGGCATCGACATCGCGAGAGCGGGCGAAACGTTTGGGAGCCTGTGCGAACACCTGGCATCGGAAGTGGGCGACGGCGAGGCCCCAAACCGCGCCGCCACCCTTTTGACCCGCTGGCAAGCCGACGGTCTCATCCGTGGCCTGACCGACTGAAAGCTACCCGCTCTATCCGTAAAAGATCCAACCGAGTGCGTGCTGGATGACTGCAAACGGTATCAACCAGGGGGCAATGTAGTGATGGCCGGTCAGATGAATGTGGAAATCGCTGCGCGAATTGAACCCGTGATCGCAAGGCGCGCAGTAGTAGCTCGACCGCCTGTGGTGGCCGCGATTGTATCGGCTGTAGTGGTTGTGTTGATTGAACCCATCGTGCCGATTGTGTCGATAATCGCGCGGGTGGCCCCGGTGTGCGCTGCTTCCGTGGCTGCGGTAGTCGCGATGAGAACCACTACGTTGTCCGTCGTGCGAGTCGCGATGACTGGCATGCTGGCGCGAGCCAGCGGATGCAACGACGGGCATCAGGACCGAAAGCGCGAACGAGCCTAACAAGACTGCGACGAGGCGCTTGTTGCGATTCAATGTGCGAGACATGTCTCCTCCTGTTCGAAGTCGGTTCGAAGTCGGTTCGAACTCGGTCGGCTGCCAATCTGAACCGACCTGGATTGAGACGGGGCCTCGCTTCAGAAATTCAATCGATGCGCCACCGAACATTGAGACTTCGGACGTTCTGCGCGACGATGCACGCTGGTGCCGGCCATTGCGCCGGGATGGGGCCACGACATGCGGCCGCGAGTTGGGTGCTTGGGGGAACGACGATGGGCCGTAGCACGGGAAAGTCCCGACCGAAGAAGCAAGGGCCGCGAAAGAAGCCGACGATGGCGCGGCGGGCGGACAAGCACGTTCTCTACCAGAAATCGGTCCAGGAGCCGGATGCGGACATCCCGTTGATCCAGAAGGCCTTTCGCTCCGAATTCGGGAGGCCGGCACGCACGCTACGCGAGGACTTCTGCGGGACCGCACTGCTCGCCTGCCGCTGGGTCGAAGTCCACCGCGACAACCGCGCCTGGGGGATCGACCTCGACCCGGAGCCGCTCGATTGGGGTCGAGAACACAACCTGACTCCGCTCGAGCCCGACCAGGCCGCCCGCGTGAAGCTGATCGAAGGGGACGTGCTGGACATCGGTCACGAGAAAGTCGACGTCACAGTCGCATTCAACTTCTCATACTTCTTGTTCCTCGAGCGCAAATCACTGCTGGCATATTTCAAGCGAGCCTTTTCCACGTTGGATTCTGAAGGCGTGTTGATTGTCGATGCCTACGGGGGTGCGGACGCGCAGCGCACCTGCGAAGAAGCCCGCGAGGTCGACGACGATTTCGACTACGTCTGGGCCCAGGACCGTTTCGACCCGATCCATCACCACGCGACCAACTACATTCATTTCCTGTTCAGCGACGGAAGCGAAATGAGACGCGCTTTCCGTTACGACTGGCGGCTTTGGAGTCTTCCGGAGATCCGAGAGTTGATGGCGGAGGCCGGATTCGCGAAAACCCTGGTGTATTGGGAGGGCACCGACCGCAAGACGGGCGACGGCAACGACGTATTCAGCCCCCGCGAGTCCGCGCCGGACGACCCGGCTTGGATCGCCTACATCGTCGGGGTACGTCGCTGATCAATTCGTTGATGCGGGCGAGTTCTTTTCTTGGAGCTTTTTCAGCAGTAGCTCTGGGCCACCGGAACTGACGACTTCTTTGAACTGATCCCGGAAATTCGACACCATGCTGATGCCTTCGATCTTCACGTCGATCACCTTCCAGCTGCCGTCGGTGTCGCGCAGTCGGTAGTCGAGCTGTGCTCCCTCGAACTCCCCTCCGACGATCACAGTGCGCACTGTCACGTGTCCGTTGGATTCGCCGCGCGCGCCCGTGACGTCTACTCCGAACTGGTCATAGCGACCCAGTCGACCGCCGTAGTTGTTCGACAAATATCGCTTGAACGCGGCGACATACTCGATTTGCTGCTCCTTGGAAAACCGTTGCCAATTCCTCGCGAGGACGTAACGCGACATGGTGTCGAGGTCGAATCTCCCGTAGACGATCCGTTCGATCGACGCCAGACGCTGCTCTGCTGAGAGTTCAGCGTCACGCAGAACCGCAATCACTTCTTCGACCGTCTTTTCGACGACGCTGCGCGCCGCGCTCGGGGCCGACCCTCGAACACTGGAGGGAGCGGCTGCGGGGTTAGGGTCAGAGACGGCACGGGCCGTCGGAATCGAAAACAACACCACAGCGAATGTCAACGCCGCAGCCAGGCGCGGCATTGCGCAGCTAATTCTAGTCCAGATTGTCATCGTACAGCGCGCCATCCGACTCGTCGTCCTTCCGGTCCTGTACCAGATTCTCACGGTACTGCGTATATGCGTTGCGCTGGAATACGTAGAAGTCCAGTGCCGAATTTCGTTCCTCAGTCAACGTTTCGTCAATCAGCGAACGGTAGTTGAGTGTATCCGTCGTCCTGACAAGCGTCCCGAACCAGAGAACCGTGAAGAATGGGTACACGGACGCGGCGGTATCCGCGACGCGACCGACGGTATGACGGGGACTCGACGGCCCGAGAAGTGGAAGAACCAGATACGGCCCTGGCGGTACGCCCCAATGGCCCAGTGTCTGACCAAAGTCCTCGTCGTGTCCCATGATCCCCAACTTCGTAGCCGGGTCGAACAGACCCGCCAGGCCGATCGTAGTGTTGATCGCAAAGCGACCGAAATCTTCCACTGCATAGACCAGTTTTTCCTGGAGCAGAAGATTCACGAATCGAATCGGAAAACGGGCGTTGTCGAAGAATCGCTCGAGCGCCAGCTCGACCTCGTCTGGCATGATGAAACCCCAACCCCTCGCAACCGGGCCCGCGAAATATTTGTCAGCGCCTTCGTTGAATCGATAGATCCCGCGATTGAACCCCTCCCAGGGATCGTCGACTTCCGCTGATGCCACTCCCACGCCGAGAGCGCAACAGAGCGCGGCTATCGCAGCTGTCGCGGTAACCAGACCACCCACCTTCGAATCTCGACCGTCCGTCATGTTCGTCGCTCCTAGATACCCGAATTATTGATGAACTTGCCCAGCAGACTCTCCAGGGAGACCGCGGAATCTGTGCGGGAGATTTCATCTCCCGACCGGAGCATACCGTCCGATCCACCAGGCTCCAGCGCTATAAATTTCGCCCCCAACAAGCCTGCCGTCTGGATCGCTGCCGTAGTCTCTGTATCGAGTTGGAGGATAGGATCCAAATCGAGCAAGCACCGCGCCCGCATGAATTCGTCCAGCGCGATCGACTTCACCTCGCCGACCTTCACACCGGCGATCTGGACCGCAGCCCGTTCCTTCAGGTCTCCGACCTGATCGAAGGTCGCGTATAACTCCAGTCCGGTCCCTCCACTGTGGTAGAGCCCACCCAGTTGAATCGACATGTAAGCGATGGACAACAGCCCGCATAGCACGAACGTGCCGACGATCAGATCTCGTAGCCTCGAACGCTGCATTCTAGATTCCCCACAACCCGCTGATGAAGAAGTCGAAGATCAGGATCACCACAGAGGCGATCACCACCGTATCGGTGGTGGCGGCGCTCACGCCCGCCGCCGACCGCACACTGATCGAGCCGCGATAGGTCGCGATCAGCCCCGTCAATGCTCCGAACGTCGACGCCTTGATCAAGCTGACCAAGACGTCCTGTCGAAAATCGATCGCGCCTTCCATGCTGGTCATGAATGAACCCGAGTCGACCCCAAGCACTCCCACAGCGATGGTATAGCCCCCGAACACCGCGAACACGATGAACAGGCCCGACAGCAGCGGCATTACCAGCGCCAACGACAGCGCCTTGGGCGATACGACAATATCGACCGGATCGACCGACATCATGCTCAGGCCATCGAGTTGTTCGTCCTTCACCATCGAGGCAATCTCGGCCGCCACCGCCGAACCCGCTCGACCCGTAACGAGGAGCGCCGTCAGTACCGGTCCGAGTTCGCGGATCATCGAGAGTCCGACGAGGCCACCAAGCGCCTCCTCTGCGCCGAACCGGACCAAAGTCGTGTACCCCAGCAGGCTGAGCGTCAGCCCGACCACCATGCCCGAAAGGCAGATCACCGGGAGTGATTTGACGCCGGCGTCGTATACGTCGTCGATCAAACGTCCAAACCGATAGGGCCGGCGCAGCAACGCCGCGACGATGCACGGCGCGAACCGCGCAACGCGGCCGAAATGCTCGATCATCCTCAGCGTCCGGGCCCCCAGCACCTCGATCGGCTCGAGGAGCGCATTTGCGCCGCTGGGGCCGGGCTCGACGTGGGTCGGCACGGCGCGCAGTGGTTCCGGCTGCTCGAGATAGTCGTCGGAGGAAGCCGACAGAAATTTCACAACGCGGGGGTCGTTTCTGGCTATCAAGTCTGCCGGCGCGCCCGACAGGGCCAGTCCATCGACCAAGAACACCAGACGGTCCGCCATCCGAAGCGACGAAGCCATATGGTGCGAAGTCATGATCACAGTCAGTCCCAGTTGTCGATTCAGTTGCACCAGCAGGGATTCGATCCGGCGCACATTGATGGGATCAAGCCCCGAAAAGGGCTCGTCGACCAGCAATATCTCGGGATCCATCACGATGGCACGTGCCATCGCCGCGCGTCGAATCATGCCGCCCGATAGCTCGCCGGGGTAGAGCGCACCCTTGTTTTCCAATCCAACCGCGCGCAACCGCCGCCTCACTTCCTCATCGATATCCGGGTTGGTCAGTTTGGTGTGCTCGCGAAGCGGCAAACCCACGTTCTCCGCCACCGTCATCGAGTCGAGCAGCGCGCCGCCCTGAAACAGCATCCCGATGCGTTCGCGCACCTTGAACAGCGCGCGTTCGGACAGGCGGGTGATATCCTGACCTGCTACCCGCACACTTCCGCTATCGGGCCGCTGCAAGCCACCGAGCATCCGCAGCAGCGTGCTCTTGCCAGCCCCGCTACCGCCCAGAACGACCGAAATCCGCCCGCGCGGAAATCCACAGGACAGTCCATCGAACACGGTAATTCCGCCGCGAGTCAAATTGGCACCGTCGACTGCAACGCGAAATTCCTGTTGCTGTTGGCCGATACTACCTCCAGGCCCCGATAGTCCAGTAGCGTCGGTCAGCTCAGCTACCGTTACAGGGTCGTCGATACCCCGATGACCCACACGGGGACGCACGGAACCCGCTGTGATCCGAAGCCCCCTCATCTGAGCTTCCCTCCCACCATGCAGCTCGCATTCTAAGCAGCTCGCATGCTAAATGCACACCGCGGAACCAGTTTCCGCGACGCGCGTGTCGCTCGAGTTGCGTCTTCCCAACTCGGCTCATCGGGCCCGCTGCTAGAGACAAATCCACAATTCGATCGCCCACAACCGGCATTGAAGTGCATCTCATCCGGCGATTTGTCGCTGGATCACGTCGCCAACACTCAGTATAGATCTCGACCCAATCTCGACCGTTCGAACAAATCTGGACCCCGGGGAAGCCTTTGGCGCAAACCATCGCAGCGAAACTCGGAGCCGCGACGCGCAAGCTGTGTCGGGACCTGGCCGATCTGCGCTTCGCGACCCCTGTCACTCATGTCTACAACCCGCTCGAATACGCTCGCCAACCGTACAACGCGTATTTGAGGCGCTACGCGGCCAATTCGAAGCGGGTGATCTTCGTCGGGATGAATCCCGGCCCATTCGGGATGGCTCAGACCGGAGTCCCATTTGGAGCCATCGAGAACGTTCGCGACTGGCTCGGCATCCATGCGAAGGTGGGCCGCCCCCCCGTCGAACACCCGAATCGGCCGATCTCGGGCTTCGATTGCCCGCGTCGAGAAGTCAGCGGCACGCGCTTGTGGGGCGCCATCGCAGACCACTTCGGCACACCCGAGCGCTTCTTCCAGCAATACTTTGTCGCGAACTATTGCCCGCTGATCTTCCTCGAGGACAGTGGTCGGAACCGGACGCCGGACAAGCTGCCCCAGCGCGAGCGAGAGCGACTATTCGCCGCGTGTGACGTTCATCTGCGAAGGCTGGTCGATATCCTGGGCCCGCAATGGGTGGTAGGAATCGGGGCCTTTGCCGAGCAACGTGCGAGCCACGCCCTTGCGAATCGGGACATCCGGTTCGGCCGAATCCTCCATCCGAGCCCCGCCAACCCCCGCGCTCAACGAGACTGGGCCGCAACTGCGCGTCAGGAGCTGGTTGCGATGGGTTTGTGCACTTCGAGATGAGCCACGAACCCGCACACGAGTAGAGGGGCCTCCACAGGTGCAAGATCCGAGACTGCGACCGACGAGCCGTGAACGCCGCCGAAGCCGCCACCGAATCATCCGGAACCGCCAGTATCGATCGGTGCTCTGGTTCTGGACAAGGGTTCTGGCTGCGTGCGTGTTGCCCGCTCCGTTCGCGTGGGCGCAGAGCAGCCATTGGTTCGCCGATGGCCGTGCTGCGGTCGAGCGCGCTCGGGATCTGGCCGCGACCGGGCGCGCGGTCGACGCCGCAAAGAACATCGCTACAAACGTCATCCTCTTCGTGGGCGACGGCATGGGGATCAGCACCGTCACCGCGGCGCGAATTCTCGAGGGCCAGCGCAGAGGTGAGAGTGGTGAAGAAAACCTGCTTTCCTTCGAACGGTTTCCCTACGTCGCGCTCGCCAAGACCTACAACACCGACCAGCAGACGCCCGATTCAGCGGGAACGATCACGGCGCTGGTCACCGGCACCAAGACCCGCGCGGGCGTAATTTCGGTCGACGAAACCGTTGAGCGCGGCGACTTCGCTGCGGTCGACGGACACCGACTCGAAACCATCGTAGAGCAGGCCGAAACTCGCGGGCTCTCCACCGGCTTGGTGACTACCACCACCGTAACCCACGCAACCCCGGCGGCGTTGTACGGTCATTCACCCGAACGGATTTGGGAACAAGATACGAATCTCTCCCCGACGGCGCGCGCGGCAGGGTTCCCCGACCTCGCACGGCAGCTGATCGAATTCCGGCATGGGGATGGACTGGAAGTCGTGCTCGGCGGCGGCGCACAGAGTTTCCGGCCGAAGTCTGCCTCCCTTCCGTTGGGGCGCGGCGACGGACGTGACTTGACTTCGGAATGGGTCGAGCGGGCCGATCGGGCCCTCTATGTCGACAGCTGCAGCGAGCTCTCGGGGATCGTCCCGGAAACCACCGATCACCTGCTCGGCTTGTTCTCGGCCAGCCACCTGCGTTTCGAGGCCGACCGCGAGAAGACCGAACCCTGTGAACCTTCACTCTCCGAGATGACCTCCGTCGCACTGTCGATCCTCCAGCGCAACCCGAAGGGTTACTTCCTGATGATCGAAGGAGGTCGGATCGACCACGGTCATCACAGCAACAATGCCTACCGCGCGTTGACTGATGCGATCGAATTTTCCCATGCGGTGAGACTCGCGGTCGACAGGACCGCCGGTACCAACACGTTGATCGTCGTGACCGCCGACCACGGGCACGTGTTCGTCATCGCCGGATACCCGAAGCGCGGAAACGACATCCTCGGCGTGGTGGTTGCCCACGATCTCGAGGGCGGGCCCGATGCGATTTCGCACGATGGTCTCGGCATGCCATACACCACGCTCGGCTATCAAAATGGACCCGGCTACCTCGGCGCAACGGGCATGCAACCCGAGGGGCCCAAGCAGTTCCCTCACAGCGCCACGGAATCTTCGACGATCACGAATGGCCGGCCGAACCTGACCTCGGACATCACGGCCGACCCCGACTACCTCCAAGAGTCCGCGGTGCCGTTGTTTTCCGAGACGCACTCAGGTGAAGACGTCCCCATTTACGCGAGTGGACCCGGCGCCGCACTTTTCCACGGGGTCCAGGAACAGAACTTCGTCTACCACGCGATGGCCGAGGCGCTTGGCTGGAACCGATTACCCAAAGCCATCTCAGAAAAGTAGCCTGGCGAGGTTCCGCTTGCGTCGTCGCTGAACTACGGGGCCCCCGCCTGTCCTCCCGAAGACTGGGCCAAGTCTGCTAGCAGTCTCAGCCGAACAGAACAGGGAGTTCGCGCGGTGAGCGGAAGCCGCGCCCAGTGATGTGAACATCCACTGCTGCTGGATCCAGTCGAAGGTTGGGCAGCCGCGAAAAAATCCGATCGAACAGCACTTCAGTTTCCAGCCGCGCGAGGTTCATTCCAAGACAACGGTGTGGACCGAATGCGAACGCCATGTGCTGCTTCTGCGGCCTGAAGATGTCGAACTCCGTCGGGCGTTCGTAGCGGGACGGGTCGCGGTTGGCAGAGCCGAGGTTCACGGCCACGGTCGCGCCTGCCGGGATCACAACGCCGTCCACCTCGGTGTCCTCGGTACACAGACGTCCGATTCCGGTCAGCGGTGGTTCCCAGCGCAACCCCTCTTCCATCGCCTGCCCCAAGAGCAATCGGTCCTCTCGAAGTGCACCGAGTTGATCGCTGGTCATCAGCCCGTACAAGAGGTTGCTCGAAGAGCGATACGTGGTCTCAGCTCCAGCCGGTAGCAGAAGCCGCAGAAATCCGAGGATGTGGTCGTTGTCCAATCGGTGGCCATCGAGTTCGGCCTGAGCGAGCAGGCTGATCAGGTCTTCACCGGGCTGTTTGCGTCGCTGCTCGATGATCGGTGTGAGGTATTCGGCCAGTTTCGCGGAAGCCGCCAGGCCGAGCTGCCAATCGAATGCGACACAGATCAGCGCGATGGTCCAGCGGTGGAAGCGCGGCAGATCTTCGGTAGGCAACCCGAGCATTCCGGCGATGACATGAACCGGAAACACGAATGTGAGTTCCCGCACGAGATCCGCGCTTCCGCGCGCTTCGAAATTATCGATGAATCTGTCGATGGCCGGACCCACTACGTCGGACTCCCAGTGGGCCAGGGAGTCGTTGGAAAACGCCATCTGAATCAAACCGCGGTAGCGGCTGTGCTCGGGTTCGTCCATGACCAGAATGGTCGGTCCCATCACGACCCCCATCGCCGCCTCGTATCCGGACGATGAAAATGCCTTGCCGTTGCGCAACACCTGCGAAACCGCATTGTGACTGAGCACCTCCCAGACCTCGGGGATCTCGATTCCCATCGCGGCCATCTGTTCGGCACCCTGGATCTGGCTCGTATCGAGTTTCCGAACCGGCGCCTTCGCGAGCGCCTTCGCCCATTCCGGGTAGGGGTCTCGGACGTCATCTGCGCCCATCGATCGATCGAACAACACGAACGGGTCGTAATCGTCGCTGTCGATATCGAACTGCGGCGGTGCTTCCTGAAGTGAGTCAGTGGACATGCTTCCGTCCTTATCGGACCAAGGGCACTTGGGCCGGAGCGATTCAGAATTCATGCACAGAGTGCACGCTCAGACTTGGCTGCCAGTCTTGCCGTGAAGGTCGCGGCGGCGGCCATCGGGGTCAAGTCGCGCGATGGAACAAGCACGAAGAAAGAGGTTCGGCCTTCGAACTGAACCAAGAACGGGCGAAGTTCGCCTCTACGGAGAGACGGGGCGCGCCTTGAGCCGCATCCGCCGCCCGCTCGTCAAATCAACTAGTACCGCGTCGGGGTCAGTGAGGTGCGCGGCGCGATCGCGGCGAAGAAAGAAGCTCACGCCGTGAGTCGTTTCGACCTTGAGATAGTCGCGCCGAAAATCGGCGCGCTCGCCCAACCCGCGCGACGGCGCTCGGAAGATATCGGGGCGCAATTCGGCCAGCACGTAGTCCCAGTCCCATTTCGAATGTCCTGGATAGAAATGGTCTACTTCGAGACGGGCGATATGACGATCCGATTTCCCGAGCACATCGAACGCCTTGCGGTCGCTGAAGTAGACGGGAACTCCACCCCAGTGAGCCGCCAATGTGACACCTTTGTCGGTATGTAGTCGAAGATATCTGGCGAAGTTGTAGTTGTTTCGGTTCGTATCTCGATGCATCGGTTCGGCAGTCGGATCGAACCATTCGAGCGTTCCCAAGGCGGGGTTCGCGATCACGGCTATTGTGGCGACGAAGATCCCAAACACCGCGACGTGCGCCGGCGACCGCTCGGCCAGCAGTCGAGCTGTCACGCGCCAGCATCCGAGCACCGCCAGCAGCAGCAAGAACGGAAGTGCAGGAACGACGAAGCGGCTTCCGTACCCAAAGATAAAATCTCCTCCGACCCAGATGTTGTACGCCTCTGCGACTGCGAATAGAGCCCCACATAGCCAGACCACTGACCGGCGTTCTGTGGCCAGCGCCAGCACGGCCAGGGCCATCGCGGGCAACAGATGCGGAAGCCAAGAAAGCAGCTCACCCAGACCGGACGCGAGCATCAGCGCGCGAGGTGAACCGGTCGCCTTCAGGTAGTAGGTATTCGGAAGGAAATCTCCGTAATAGAGCTGGCTGAAGCCCATCTGCGCCGCGAGAGTCATCGCCAGCAGGCCCAACCCCAGCGGCAGCAGTTTGCGATCTCGACTGGCCACCACCGCAGCCGCGAGCAGCACGAGGTAGTACAACGCGGTATCCGGCCGGATCCACAGTCCACTGCCTAACACGGCCAACAACCGCGGTGTGCGTGGTGTGTGAGCTGCGATCGCGAACGCCGATGCCGCGAGCCAGACAGTCACGAAAGCGACGTCCGATCCCTGTAAGCTCCAGATGGCCAGAGGAGCACACAGTACGATTGCCAGTGCCGCGCCCGACGCGACCCAGGGTTCGGAGGGACAGATACGTCGTACGACGCCCCACAACAGCGCCGTCGACGCTGTAAGCATGCACAGCGCCAATAGCTGAACCGCGAGCGAGATCTTGGATTTCGCCAGTGGAAGCAGGTGAAGAGCGGCCATCGTCAGCGTGACGCCAAGGTTCGTGAACCCCTGGACCGGATCGTCTCCGGCGTTCCACACCAACCCGCTGCCGTGGCGCAGGTTTCGCGCGTACTGCATCGAAATCATCGCATCGTCCCACAGCGTGAAGACGCGCTGATCGCTGTGCACGAAACTGGTTCGGAAAATGTAGTGAGCACCCCACCCGAACTGGATGCTCATCAGTAGAAGGAGTGCAATGGCGGCGCGACGGTTCGCCGTCACAGAAGTCGGGGCCGCAGGTTCAGCCTCGAATGCGAGCACGCGAGAAGCGCTGCCGTCTCGCTAGCGCGGCCGAACCGACGGCATACATCAACCCTACCAGCGCAGCGAGTCCCCGAATCGACAGGCTCGGCACTTCCGGGCCAACGCAATCCAATATGGGGTCGCTCGAACAGCCCAAGAATTCGTCACAGCTTTCCGCGGTGCAAATGTTTCCGTCGTCGCATAGCGCGGGATTCGGTACATGGACGATCAGGTCAGCGCCTTCATCGCACGCATCATCCGTGCATGCGACGCCATCGTCGAGCGGCGGAGCGGCTCCGGATATGCAGCCGGTTTGGGCGTTGCAGATTTCGTCTCCATCACAGAAGGCCCCGTTCGCGCAGGCGCCGTCGTCTGGTGTGTGGACGATGCTATCGGTCGGCTCGTCGCACGAATCGATCGTGCAAGCGATCTGATCATCGACATCAGGCGGCGTCCCGGGTCCGCAGCCGTCAATGGGATCGCAGGCTTCCAGACCGTTGCAGTAGACCGCGTCGTCACAGACCAGCGGCTGGCCCGGCGTGCAGACCCCGGAGAAACAGAACTCGAAGCCGTTGCAGGTGTCGAGGTCGAAGCAGGGCGTAAGATCGGCGCTCGGCGGATTGAAGCAACCCGTGACCGGATCGCAGTCATTGTCCGTACAGACATCGGCGTCGTCGCAATCAATCGGCGCCGCCCCTGCGCACAGGCCGGTGTCGCAAGTACTTGTCGAACTGCAAACGTCGTTGTCGTCGCAGCTGGTGCCTTGAGGATTCAGGCTCCAGGTTTGAGATGGACCCTGGAACTGCACATTGATGCACTCGCAAGTATCTCCCGTCGAGATATTGGCCTGATCGTAGAGCGCCTTGGCCTCGGTCTGGTTGAGACATCCGTGGGTGGACGCTGCCGATGGAAACATCAACGCACACGAATCGTCGCTGCGATGAGAAAGCCCGCCGTTGTGGCCGCGCTCATGGCCGATCACCATACCGCGCACGTTCTGGCTCGCGGTCAGTGATACCACGAACACATTGCCCGGCGTCGGCGCGCACCCAATCGTATTGGGAAGCACTGCACCGCACCAACGGATGTCCTGCACGAAAATGGCGACACGGGTGCCTTGCGTCGCTCCCCAGTCGAGCACAGCGAACAGTTCAGTCTCGTCATCGATGACAGCGAGATTGTTCGCGAGCCCACCGTTCGAAGTGTAGAGATGCGGCTGTGGCCCGCCGTCTGTCACGGTCCCGATATCCGTGCAGGTAGGTATGTCAATGCTCGTGTTCTGCGAGCCTTGGAAATAATCGTGGACGGTGTCGAGGTAGCCACCCAGATCGGCAGCTGTCATTTGCCCAGCTACCAGATCGTGAATAATGAACCTGATGCGGTCCTCTTTGAGCGGTGCATCGACTGCCAGGGCCGCAGGCGCATTCGCGATCGATAGCGATAGGGCAGCCACAATCGCCACCCAACGCAGCACGCAACCGCGCGGCCCATGTTGTGTCACTCGGTTCACTGCGCCACCGGCTTGCGCTCGAGTGCGCTCGCCGCGCCGTGGGACTTGACCCTCTCGTGAAGACTACGAGCGAACCCGATGTGTTGCAGTAACTCGTCCGATTCAGCGGCAGTCATTGCGCCGCGCTGGCCAGCCCGGGCCTCCAGATCGCTCAGCACGCTGGCGGCCCTGGGACTACCCGACACCGCAAGGCCAGTGATCGCGCTGAGGCGAAGCGAACTGGCCAAAGACGCCCCCTCTAGCGATTCGAATCGCCATCCCGGGTCGGTTCCGACGTCGCGAGCCATCTGTTCGATCAGCCCAAATGCGGGCGGGTGACTGTGTGCCAGGTAACCCAGCGCCACAGGAAGAGCGACCCATGCCTGATATACACCGGACGACGCTTCCCCAGTGGGTCGGCTGGCTGCGAAGTCTGCCAGGTGTTGGTACGCACCGGCGTTCTCGCTGGCCCCGAGTGCAAGAACAATGTTCGACCAATACGGCTCTTCGGCTCGATCTCGGAGCATTTCGCCCAGGCGTTCGACCGCGACCGAATCCAGCGGGCCGCTGGCCGTGACCGGATACCCTTCGAAGTAGATTTGGCGCACGCGAGCTTCGATTGCGTCAACCGAATCGCCGGCAGCTGACGCGTTCACAGCGGCGAGTGTTGCGAGCATGGCCAACGTCACCAACACAGCCGAAACGAATGCTGCCCTTTGAATCTGGTCCAAACGGTTCACACGAGCTCCACTGATCGCGGCCGACGTTCAAGGGATTCCATCGACCGTCCGGGTAAGGCAATCAGAGTACCACGAGTCGGATCATCGATTGTCAAAACCGGATCTTGCGCACTCGTGTGCATTTGTGCACGGAAAATACCCGTCCCGACTGACAAACCGGCCAGATAGCTGACCGGCGACGTGATGAATTTCTTTGACTAATCTGTTGATTTTTCGGAGAATGGCGCCCGCCACTAGGCGCCCGGTGTCCAGCGGTAGCGAACATCCGGCTCGCTTTCGGGCGGCGGACTGATGCCGAACTTCGTGGTCTCAAAACCCCGAGTTTCATAGAAGCGACGGGCACGCGCGTTTCGTTGGAGCGTCACCAGCTCGAGGCCCTCTGGGTGCAAAACCTTCGCATGATCGAGCAGCCGGCTCCCTACCCCGCGCTCCCAGCGGTCTGGATGGACGAACAGGTGGTCGATGCTGTCGCCTTCGAGCGCCAGCAACCCGATCACCAGAAATGACTCGACCGCGACCCAAACCTCGCAACGCGTGCAGATCGATTCCCGAAAAAATTCGAGTGCGGCGTCGAACGGGTGACGCTGGTCATCGCGAAACCACGTGTATGCAGCGCGTTGAGAGTCTTGCCACATGCGCGCGGTGGCCTCGATCTCTGACGGCTCCATCAGCCGAATCTTCGCTTCGTTCATCGGTCCATTCCCCATGCGATGGTCGGCGCGGAGGTTAGTGGAATCCCCCTACCGATAGCTCACGTGGATACGCGAGTGAACCGGACGCGGTAGACTTGTCGACGCGGCACCTGATTTCCGCCCGATTCCCACCGCTGATTCCGTCGACTGGTTTGAATTCGACGCACCGACAACCATGGGAGAAACTGGAATGGCAATCGTCACCCCCATCGACACACTGCCCGGTCAGAGGAGGCGACTATCCCTCTCGAGCCCTGTGACGGGTGAGATCCTCGGATCCATCGAGGTCCAGAATGCAGACGACGTCGCCGCGGCATTGGAAGTGGCCCGAAAGGCGCAGCCGGCCTGGGCAGCAACCTCCTTCGAGGATCGCGGGCGCGTATTGCAGCGCGCTGTTCGAATCCTGGTCGAGAACCAAGACGATTACATCGACGTCGTGCTGCGCGAGTCGGGAAAGCCGCGTACTGAAGCGCTGATGATGGAAATCTTCGCCGGCTGTGATGCGCTGACCTACTACGCCAAGCGGTCGGGCGGAATTCTTCGCACCGAACGGCAGACGCTGCACGGAGTGATGCGCTTCCTGAAACAGCTGCGAGTCGTGTACCAGCCGTTAGGCGTTGTGGGTGTCATCAGCCCGTGGAACGGCCCGTTCATATTGTCGCTGAACCCGACCATCCAGGCGCTGATGGCGGGCAATGCGGTTCTGCTGAAGCCCTCGGAGATAACACCCAGTTCCGGCGCGTTGGTCGGTGAGTTGTTCGATGCGGCTGGCCTGCCCGATGGCCTGCTCACGGTCCTGACAGGCGATGGGGAGACCGGCGCCGCGTTGGTCGAGGCGGGTGTCGACAAGATCTCCTTCACGGGGAGTGTCGCGACCGGTCGAGCAGTCGGCGCGGCGTGCGGACGTCAGTTGATTCCATGCACGCTCGAACTCGGTGGCAAGGACCCGATGATCGTCTGCGCCGATGCAAAAATCGACACCGCCGCCGGTGAGCGGTGGCTGGCGCGTTCATGAACGGCGGACAGTACTGCTGCGGAACCGAGCGTGTCTACGTCGTCGATGAAATCGCCGAAGAGTTCACTCAGAAGGTCGTCGAGCGCGTCGCGAAGCTGCGCCAAGGGGATAGTGGTGAATTCGATGTGGGCGCGATCTTCTGGGATCGCCAGCTCGAGATCATCGAGCGCCACGTCGACGACGCAGTTTCGAGAGGCGCGGTGGTGCTCGCAGGAGGTCGACGCAATCCGAACCTGTCGGGTCTGTACTACGAACCCACTGTGTTGACGGACGTGGATCACGACATGCTGGTCATGCGCGATGAGACGTTCGGCCCGGTACTCCCGATCATGCGCGTTCGCGACGAGGAGCAAGCGGTCTCGCTCGCCAACCAGAGTACCTATGGGCTGGCCGCAAACATCTGGACCCAGGACAAGCGCAAGGGGGTCGCTCTGGCCAAGCGTCTTCACACCGGTAGCGTGTGCATCAACGACATGGCGATGACGTACGGCGCCCCAGAAGCTCCCTTTGGTGGGCGTAGGTCGAGCGGTGTCGGCCAGGTCAACGGCGTGATCGGACTGCGTGGGTACACCCACGCGCAACCGATCCTGACCGATCGCTTCGGTGGGAAGCAGACTGCCGACTCCTATCCGTACACATTCAAGAAGGACGCGGGAATGCAGAAACTGATTCGGATGCTGTTTGGATCCCCGCTGGGCCGGTGGCTTTCTTGAACTCTCTTGCGGATCCCGTGCTCGAAGGCGGATGTGCCGCCTGGTACCCCATCATCGATGATCTTGCGCAGCCGCCGCAAGCGGGCACGCGTGAGTCAAGCAGCGACGCTTCAGAGTGAAGACCTGATCGCGATCCTCGCTGGAACGGGTGCGGCTATGAAGAATACCACTTGATGCCGACTCGGGGATTCATACTTCAACCCACCTACCGAATTCGCCAGCAGCAGCCGGTCATCCAATTGTTTGGCCGACTCGAAGATGGACGCGCGTTTCTCGTCGAAGACGATCGGTTTCGGCCCTACCTGTTCGCGCGAAAGTCCGACATCGAGTCATTCGCGAAACTCGCCGCGATAGAGCGCACCGACAGCGACCTTTGCGACCTCGAAGGAAACGCCGTGGTGAGAGTCACTGTGCCGCTTCCTGCGGATATCCCCCCACTGCGTGAGCGATTGGAACGCGATGGCATCCAGACGTTCGAATCAGACATTCGCTTCCAATATCGCTTCCTGATCGATCACCAGATCAGGGCGAGTCTCGAAATCGAGGGCAGCGAAGACGAAAGGTCTGGGCTCGTCCGATTTCGCAATCCGACGCTGCGACCGACCTCATTTCGACCTTCCGTTTTGCATCTGCTCCGCACGTTGTCGATCGACCTGGAAACGACGCCAACGGCGAGCGAGATCTTCTCGGCCGCCCTCGCTACCAACGACGGCAGCGAGGAAGTCCACCTCGTGTACGCGAACCCGGTCGCGGGTGCAATCGTCCATCCAGACGAAAAGCGCATGCTGGTCGCGGTCAACGAGCGTATCCGACAGCTCGACCCGGACATCATCACCGGTTGGAACGTCGTGGACTTCGACCTGAGAACCTGGACGAAACGCTGTAGCGCGCTGGGCATCGCCTGCCAGCTCGGCCGAATCCCGGGCGTCGTGAACTTCGCCCAGGACAGCAGTTTCACCCGGCAGACCAGAGCCGTCATCGCCGGACGCGTGGTGCTCGACGGCATTCCACTGGTGCGAGACGCGATCCGGCTCGAGGACTATCGGCTCGAAACCGCGGCCCAGTCGCTGCTTGGCCGGGGCAAGCTGATCGACTCGCGGGCACCCGACGCATCCGTGGAAATCGGCCGGCTCTACCGCGACGACCCGGAAGCACTGGTTCGCTACAACCTCGAAGACGCGAGGCTCGTGCTCGATATCCTCGATCACGAAGGGCTTCTCGATTTGGCCGTCGAGCGCAGCTTGCTTTGCGGTATGCAACTCGACCGCGTCGGCGCCAGCATCGCATCTTTCGACTTGCTGTATCTGCCCGAGCTGCGGCAACGCGGCATCGTCGCGCCCAGCGTGAACGCGGCACAGAAGATCGCGATGGTTCGGGGTGGCGCGCTGCTCGACCCACGGCCGGGATTGTTTGAGAACGTCGCAGTATTCGATTTCAAGAGTCTCTACCCGAGCTTGATTCGCACCTTCAATCTCGACCCGATCGCCCATGCGCGCGGAGGCGCGGGGGAGCGCGATTCGATCGAAGCCCCGAACGGTGCGCGGTTTTCTCGCACCGACGCGATCTTGCCCGCAGTCATCGAACGCTTCATGGAACGTCGCGATGACGCCAAGAGGCGCGGCGATCGCAATGCCGACCAGGCGATCAAGATCATGATGAACGCAATGTTCGGCGTCTTCGCGGCGTCGTCGTGTCGATTCTTCGACCCGCAGCTCGCGAACGCG
>JAQBGU010000079.1:0-21143 GCA_032128375.1 Deltaproteobacteria bacterium
CACATCCTCCCCTCCTCTTTTTTTGGGGGGGGGGGGGGGGGGGCCGGCCCCCCCCCCCGACCCCGCAGCCATGGCAACAGGAAATACTGGGAATCTTTCATTTCCAGTGAGTGGTCGAGTGCCTCGAGCGATTGCAGAAGCAGGCGAGTGGTGCCCACCGCCCCACACGCGACATAGACGCGTTCTGCGTCGAACTGGGTACGGTCTCCGGTGTGACGCTGGACACAGCGGATGGTTACCTGTTTGCCACTTTCTTCCAGTCGCTCGACCACCACGTCGGGCACGTATTGCACGAGTGGGCTCGCCAACAGTTCGTTCAACGTGGCTGACGCATCGTAGATGAGCCGGTAAGGGCAGCTGCTCAAGCACATGGCGCAGTAGCTACAGCCCGGCAGGTCGCCTTTGGGCTGTGCACGGACAGCGACACGCGACTGCCCAAACCGGAAGCCTGCGCGGTTCAAGCGTGGGCGCGCATTCGCGAGGTCTGCCAGCAGCGTTTGGATCTGTGCACTTTGCGACAGCGGCTGCGGAGAATCACAGTGCAGTGGGAATTCCGACTCGAGATCGTCGCTCTGCGCGGACAGCGGCATCCAGTCCGTGACCGCGCGGTAGTGACGTTCGAGGTCACGTGCTGCGGTCGGCCAGTCGAGCAACTCTTTGTCCAGGTACGGCAGCACGACCGCCCCCCACACCGTGCTGAAACCACCCCGAGCGAGAGTCGGCCGGGTTGCTGCGCCGATGTTCTCGAACGGGAAGAAGCGTTCGACTTCCTGATAGGGAAAGTCCGAGCCAAACGTGAATTTGAGGGGAACCCCGCCTAGCGTGGCCGGCATCTGGCGCTTGACCTCCGCGATGTCGCCGACCGACCAGTCTGCGGGAGTCTGCATGGCCATCTCGCTCACACGCCGTGCGCGTTCGGGCTCCAACGTGACGCCTGCATCGAGAATCGTGACCTCGCGCCCGTGCTTCGTCAGGGCCTTGGCAGCGGAAACACCTGCTGGACCCGAACCGATGACGTAGATCATCTTCGCGCCCTGCCACGGCGCCACGGGCCGCGTGCCCATCGGCTGAGTGGAGTGAATTTGAGTCGCGCGCGCGAACGATGCAACGATTCCATGGGTGTATTGAGGAGAGTCCGGTGACTATAGGGCAATCGCAAACAGGACGTGTCTTTGGCCGATGCGAGCGAAGTTGCTTTCGACTCGCGTATCGATGAGGTGTTCTTCGCTGCCTGGATCAAGGTTCGAATCGCCCGGACTAACTACCTCGCGAACAGAACCTGATGAATCAGGCGGCAGTGCGCAATTTTACGGACTGGTGGTTGGATGACGAAAACGTGGAGGGGCACGGTCGTGGCGCATCGGAGCATTCGCGGGTTGACGCCACCGAACAGTCTCCAACTCCGTGCCTACTATGGAGCAGAGATGTGGTGTGGTATGCTGCGACGAGTCGACCTGATGATGATGGAGGCACAAGCGGCCGTTTTCCGATTTCCTCAGTGCGGATTTGCTCAATGGGAAATTGGAAGATGGAAGCTGGAAGATGGAACAACAATGGCGCCCTATCATCGGGATTTCGCCATAATACCCGCCGTCTCAGCCCACCTATGATATCCCTGCCGAACCCTTTCCCTCATCGGGGTTGGAGGCGCGAGATACTGCGAGCGCCCGTAGCTACGCGGTGGACCCCCGCGCCCGCAACAGACGGATCGCCGGGGGAGTGACCCTTGATAACCTGCGAGCGCTCGTAAGGGCGGCGAGAGCAGTGGAGTCTTTGTGATGCTGATTCTCGGATTGAATAACGGGATCGACGCAGGTGCAGCGCTCATCGATGACGGACGCGTTCTGTGTTGCATCAACGAAGAGCGGCTGAATCGGCAGAAGCAGTTCTGGGGCCCACCTCTGCTCTCCGTCGAGGCGGTGCTCAAAACGGCAGGCGTGGATGCCCGAGACATCGACTACGTGGCCCAATCTTCGATCACCGGAGGTGGTGGGCCTCATGAGGACTTCGATCGCCCCCCCACGATCAAACGTCTCGTCGAGCATGTCTCACAGCTGCCGTTATCGCACACGAACTTGCTGAAAAGCGCCTACCGCTTCGCGTCCTCGCGTGGACGATCGGACGAGATCGTCGATCGGCGTCTGAAGGAGTTGGGCATCACTGCGCCGAAACGCTACATCGAGCACCATCTCTGCCACGCGGCAACCGGTTACTACTGCTCGCAGTTCGCTGACTCACCAGAAGACGTTCTCATTGTAACGGCCGATGGAGTCGGCGACGGGATCTGTCACACCATCAGCACGGTCGGTCCTGACCATCGCATTCACCGTCACCACGAGACGATGATCTTTCACTCGATCGCCGAGATCTACGGCTACGTTACGCACAACCTCGGGTTCCGATACAACCGTCACGAGGGAAAGATCACCGGTCTCGCGGCTTACGGTGATAGCAGCAAGACGATCGACGTCTTTCGACACGTGATGAGCTTCGATCCCCAGCGCCTCGAGCTGCGCTGTCACCTGGGGGCCTGGGGGCGACCGGCAGCTCGGAAGCTGCACGAGATGTTGAAGGACCATTCGCGAGAAGACGTCGCGGCCGGGCTGCAGCGCGCGCTCGAAGAGGTCATGAGCGGGATGGTGCAGACCGCCCTTCGCCGCTATGGAAAAAAATATCTGTGCGTTGCCGGAGGTCTATTCTGCAACGTCCGCCTGAATCAGGTTCTCTTCGAGCTGCCGGAAGTGGAGGATATCTACGTCCACCCCGGAATGGCCGATACCGGGCAAGGCCTCGGTGCGGCCTTGGGTCTGCGAGCCGAGCTCGTGGCGCGTCCGAATCCGATTCTGCTTCGCAACGTCTATCTTGGGCCCGGATTCTCTGATGCCGAGATCGAGACGGCCCTCGAACAAAGCGGTGTACCGTATCGCAAGTGTGAAAATGTCTACGAAGAGACGGCGAAGCTGCTCAATGGTGGCAAGGTGGTGGCCCGCTTCTGTGGTCGGATGGAGTACGGGCCGCGGGCGCTCGGCCACCGCAGCATCCTGTATCACACGAGAGACGCGACGGTGAACACCTGGCTGAATAAGCGCCTGAAGCGAACCGAGTTCATGCCATTTGCTCCTATGGTACTCCGGAAACGCGCCAGCGAATACTTCGAGAACTTCAGCGAAGAGCGCTCGGAAGCGGCCAACTTCATGACGATGACCTATCGGGTTACACCCAAGGGCAGTTCCGAGGCGCCCGCGGCAACCCACGTCGACGGCACGGCGCGCCCGCAAACAGTGACCCAAGCCGAAAATCTCGACTCGTGGTCCATCCTGAAGAGCTATGAGGCGCTCACGGGAAGCGCGATTCTCGTCAACACCAGCTTCAACATGCACGAGGAACCGATCGTGTGCTTGCCTAGCGATGCCATAGGCGCATTCCTCGAAGGCCACCTCGACGGACTCGCGATCGGCAGCTTCCTGGCACAGCTTCCCGAGTCGCGCAGGGAGTAGAGAGCAAGCTGCGGAAACCGGTATCGGCTCGCGGGCTAGAACAGCGCCGATGCGGGACAAGAATCCTCGATGTCGGGCTCGCCCGGGACGGACCTTAGGCCGGTAGGTCGACGAAACCGACCCGGCCCGTCACGGCAGACCGATATCGCACCACGTACCAAGCACAACCCTGCGCTGCTTCGGAGTGGGCCGGCAGCGCGACAGTTTGCCACCTCAATTGAAGTCGCAACAGGTGCGCGAACCGCGCTCGACCGACTAAAGTCCACCAAGCATCGGACCGAATCGGAGGATTGGGGCGTCCCGATTCGCTTTCCGGTCGCTGACGGCTGCGATAGACTCATATCCCCTTTCACCCGAACAACACGCAGAACAGCCGGGGATGCGAGGATATGAACGACGAAACGATCGCTGAGTTCGGTGAGCAATGGAGCCGATTCGGTGACACCACCGGCGGCTACTTCGGCTCGGAGCAGGCCCTTGCCGACATCTGTGGCCCACTGCTCAGCGTTGGGGAGCTGGCGGGTCGCCGTGTGGTCGAGATCGGAAGTGGAAACGGTCGCATCGTCAACATGCTGATCTCCGCAGGAGCCGCGCATGTGACGGCCGTCGAGCCATCGGCCGGGATCGAAGTACTCAAAGAGAATACGAAGCGCTATGCGGATCGGATCGACTATCTCCAGGTGACGGGTGAAGACCTGCCCGCTGTCGATGCTGAGATTGCATTTTCGATCGGAGTGCTGCATCACATCGAGGACCCGAGTCCGACGGTGCGCCGGATCCACGAGGTGCTGCCGCCCGGAGGTCGATTCGTTCTATGGGTGTACGGTCGCGAGGGGAACAGGTCGTACATCGCCCTGGCCGAAGGGCTGCGCTTCGTTACGCGCCGGATTCCGGACTTTCTCCTCGCGGCACTGGCTCATTTGCTGAACGCGCTTCTCGGCGGCTACGTCGTGCTGTGCCGGTTCGTGCCGCTTCCGCTGCGTACCTACATGCGCGAGGTGATGAGCCAATATGACCGTCGTCGTCGCTATTTCCTGATCTTCGATCAGCTCAACTGCGGTTACGCGCGTTACTACGACGAGCATGACGCCAGACGACTGATGGAGGGAGCAGGCTTCGAGCGCGTGGAACTCTACCACCGGCACGGTATGAGTTGGACCGTGCTCGGCTACAAAGCAGGACGAACCTGCGTGGACGCAGCATGCTGATTTCCCGACTGAACAACGGGTGGATTCGGCGACCGGCTCGCGAGCGCAGGGGGCACGCATCGAGCATCTAGGAGAACGGCCGGGCCGTCCGGCTCGCGAATAGAGGGCGGACGCAGATTCGTCGGGTGCCACTAGGATCTCGCGCGAAGTCAATCTATCCCGTACTTCCCACGTCGGGGTTCGACACAAGGATCAATTGCATGCAGCCGCTGCCCCGTTATCGGATCTACTCGCGATTCCGCGACTATCGCACGATCGCTGCTGATGTGCTGACCGGCCGAACCGGCCGCGGCGACGGTACGCGTGATCTCGAAACGGCAATCGAGAGAGAGAACGACGCTGCGCACGCGCTATGCATCGCCAAGGCGCGAGTCGGGATCTTCCTCACGATCCGTGCCTTGATCGAGCCTGGCCAGAAGGTCGTCCTTTCGCCCTACACAATCTCCGACGTCATCAATATGGTGATCTGTGCCGGCGGCGTACCGGTCTTTGCCGATCTGGAGCCCGACACCTGCAATGTCGATGCATCCGATGTCGAACGGATCATCGACGCGGACACCGGCGCCGTGATGATTACTCATTTACATGGGCTGGCCTGCGATGTCGAGCGAATCTCAGCCGTTTGCAAGGAACGCGGCGTGCCGCTGGTCGAGGATGCCGCGCAGGCATTCGGAACTCGCGTCGCAGGCCGGCGTGTGGGTACCTTCGGTGATGCCGGAATCTACAGCTTTGGCCAATACAAGAACCTGAATTCGTTCTTTGGCGGCATGATCGTGACATCGAATGCCGATCTCGCCAACAAGCTGAGGGACGAGGTCAAGGACCTTCCGAATCAGGAGATCGGCTACTACCTGGCGAAGGTGGCCCGCGGCGCCGCCTCGGATCTGGCCACTTGGCCTCCGATATTCAAGAACTTCACCTACCGGGTGTTCCGCTATGGATTCCTTCACGATGTGGGTCTGCTGAACAGCCAGGTGACGGTCGACATCGACCCGCAGATCAAAAATGACCTGCCAGAAACCTACTTACGGCGAATGACTCCGATGCAGGCACGCATCGTGCGGAGCCAATTGGCCGATGTCGACGAAAACATTCGGGTCCGGGTGGAGTTTGCGAAGGCTTACCACGAAGGTTTGAGCGATATCGAGGAACTCGGATTGCCACCGCTGCGAACCGATTTCTCGCACACCTACACCTACTTTCCGGTGCAAGCTGACGACCGGGACAAGCTGCTCCGGCACCTCATGCGCGAAAAGCGCGACATGGCCGCACAGCATCTGCACAACTGCGCCGACCTCCCGTGCTTCTCCGAGTTCTACCGCGATTGCCCGAATGCGCGGCGAACTGCGCGCTCGGTGATCCTGTTGCCGACCTATCCGCGCTACTCGAAGGCCGACGTCGAGCGCAACATCGGGTCGATTCGACGGTACTTCGGACGCAGCTGAAATGACCGATGGCGGTTTCAACGCTCCCTTGTTGCTTCGGCGCATGGGCCTCGCTGGGGAGCCTGCGGATCTGCGATTCGGCTGGCGAATAGTGGCCGCGGTATTGGCGATCTACGCGCTGTCGTTCGCGATCTTCTACCCGGAGGTTCCCACCAACGATGACGAGGCAAGCTATATCGTCCAGGTTCAAATGTTCCTCGCGGGGGTTTCCGAGATCACCCAGCTCGACGCGATGACCGGTGAGGAAATCATCGATGTGCCGTCCACCTACTCTCTGGGGATGTCGTTGATCACAGCGCCGTTCGTTGCTGCCTTCGGTTGGCGCGGCACGTTCGGAGTTGCGTGTTTGGGCCTTCTGGCGATGGTCGTTCTGACGGGCCGCTGGATCGCCTTGGAGGGGCGCTCGCCGGTATTCGCACTGTTGCTGTTGGGATTTCCTTCGGTTCTGGTGCTGGGGCGCGTAGCGATGAGTGACGTACCCAGCGGGGCACTCGTAGCTCTCGGAATGTACTTGTTCTGGCGAGGACTCGATCGCGGATTCGGATGGTGGCTTGGCGCCGGTTTCGTGGCTGGCGCGTCCTGGGTACTGCGCGCGAGCAATCCACTGCTCTTCTTGCCGTTGTTCGTCGGTACGGTATTGCGACGCGAGACGAAGGCCCTTGCACTGGTGGTCGGCGGTCTGGTCGGCTTGTCCATCCGGCTGATCACCCACCGGCTGTTCTTTGGCGAAGCGTTCTACGAACGCGCCTTCTACAAGTTCTCACCCTTGACGCTGGACGAGCGCCTGCCGCTATACCTGCTGGGTCTGGTGATCCTCGTGCCGGGCGGATTGATCTTTACATGGATGTATCGGGGACGCCGACGTCCCGAGCTGTTGATTACAGTCGTGGTTTTCATCCTGCTGTATCTGTTCCAGAAGTACAGCTCGATCGAGACGTCTTTGTCGAAGCGCTTGATTTTGGCGCTGCGTTACATGATTCCGTTGCTACCGGTTCTGGTCTTCGCGATGTCGGAGTCGGTCCCTCGCCTCTGGGAACGGTGGCGGTCGGGTAGTGATATCGCACGGCGAGTTCGGTTCGAGTTCGCGGCCGCTCGAATCGTCACGTTGTGGGTCGCCGCTATCGGGCTGGGCAGTGCAGTGGTCCATCCGGCCTTTGCAGCTTGGAGTTCGACGCAAGCGCAGCTGCGGGCTGCGATCCACGGATTCGTTCCCGCCGATGCCGTCCTGTTGACCAACGAGTCCGGCAACCGAAAGTTCATCGACGAGGTCAATCGCCGTTATCAGACACTCCGAACCGAGAGTTTTCCGCCGGCTCGCGTGTCGGATCTCGTCGCGCAGCACGAAGCAGTGTATCTGGTCGTGTTGGACCGTTCCGACAGCACCTGGTGGAAACAGGAAACGCAGCGCAATGCAGAGTATTTCGAGCACATTCCCGCCCGCAGTAAGCTGTTGACGGACATCACGCCCAATTCCACCGACCGGATGAGGATCTGGCGTCTGACCCAGTAGTACGCCTAGACATCCACGCTAGTATCAAGCCCCTTGCTGATGAATGGTCGTCACGAAGAATCTCCATGTCCGGACCAGGAGGCCGAATATTGTGTCTGCGATGAAGCTTCTGTTGATCTCACGTCGCAGTCCCCCGCCGCTGCGCACCGCATCGCGCACTGACGCATGACTTCATCGCGGCCCCGAATCGTCATCAATACCCTGTCTGCCCGAACCGGTGGCGGTTTGACCTATGCCCGCAACCTGCTCAAGCATTTCGAGTTCGATGATCGCGCCGATGTCTACGTTCTCGTCGCGGCACAACGAAGACACATGCTGCCGGACGGAGCGTACACCTTCATCGACTGCAAATTTGCGGGACAGAACGTTCTCCAGCGCACACTGTGGGAGGCGGTCGGGTTGCCGCGACTGCTGCGGGAGCTCGAGGCCGACGTCTACTACGTGCTCTCCGGGACGCTTGCCGCCAAACCGCCGGGGGGCTGCAAGTCGGTGGTCGCCTTCCGAAATCTTCTGCCGTTCGATTCGAAAAATCGCAAGCGCTACCCGCACGGCTACACCCGCTATCGGCTCTGGCTGATCGGCCAGGCTCAGCCTCGCTCGTTTGCCCGCGCGGATCTCGTGATCTTTATTTCGGAGTTCGGACGCGAGGTTGTCGAGGCAGTCGTCACCGAGCGCGCGGGTCGAGCCGTCGTGATCCCACACGGTGTCGGCGAAGCGTTCAAGAGCGATGACGTGGTAGAAGGTGACTGGAACGAGCGCTGGCCCGATGGATACGTGCTCTATGTGTCCATCCTCGACGTGTACAAGTCCCAACTCGAAGTCGTAGAGGCGTGGAAGACCGTGCGCTCGACGCGTGAGACGGGTGAAAAACTGGTCTTGGCGGGGCCCGAGTACCCCCCGTACGCACGACGGGTCAAACGGAAGATTGCCGAGTTGGGACTCGGGGATGAAGTCGTGTTGCTCGGTCCAGTCACCCACGATTATCTTCCGGGGCTCTACCGGAGTTCGAAGGTCACCGTGTTCGCGTCACAATGTGAGAACTGTCCGAATATTCTGCTGGAGGCGATGGCCGGCGGTCGACCGGTACTCTGCTCGAGCGACCAGCCGATGCCCGAGTTCGGCGCAGATGCCGTTGTCTACTTCGATCCGACGAACTCGGTTGAGTTGGCTGACCGATTGATCGAAATGCTGAACGATCCCGAACTGCGGCGGGACTACGGCGACCGGGCGAAGCGCAGAAGCGGCGACTTCCGGGTCGACGAAGCGATGCGCAAGACCTGGGTGAGCATGCTGGAGCTGGCCAACTCGGATGCCACGGGATCCGGCAAGTAGCCGGCTCGAATCGGTCCGTTGGCCCACCGCAGGCCTCGATGCAAGTTGCCGATTGCAAGCTACCGCTCGGTTCCGGGTCTTTCTCGGCAGGAAGGAGCATTTGATCGGTGGATTGGTGCCACGGCTGCGACTTTCGAAACCACTGCCAGAAGTGGAGGTTACTCTCGTCCAAACGATGATCTTTTCGCCTCGCATCGGCTTCCGGAGCCAGAATCGATGACGACCTTGATGGCGGTGATCCAGTTGATCCTGGTACCGGTACAGGTGCCTTCCGATGGCGGCTGCCTCGAGGCCCCTGCGCCCAATGTGCTGACCGAGGAGAACTTTTCCTATCTGACGAATCTGTCGACACTCGAGCACCCGACGACCGAGCAGCCCTGGGTCGACCTCTACGTTTCGAGCGAAGAGACGGGCCACTACCCGCTCGGGGACAACGCCAACAGCGGGGAAGACCCCTCTGAAGCGCTGCAAAACTTTCAGGGCCTTCAGACGAAACTCGATTCGCTGACGAGCCGCTGCGGCATCCGGATCAATCTCGATTGGGCCGATTCGTTCATTGGCTCGAATGTGCGGTCGCTCGAATTTCATCCCACTTGTACCGACGCGCAGAATCTGGGCATCTGGCTCCGCAGTTCGCTTCCGGGCACGCGGGTGCAGGTCGACTGCACCAACTGGAACGGCAGCTCGGCACTGTTCGCTTTCCGGGACAACGCCGGTAGCGATGGGGGCTGGAGCGCGGTCGAGAACGTCAACGTGGCGTGGTGCGATGAGGATCTGTTCAGTGCGCCGAGCGGCACCCGATCCCACGGGCTGGTGTTCAATTCCGGAGGTACGGTCGAAGGCGCCCACCAGATCCTGACCGCGCATTCCGCTGGAAGTGGTAACGGCAACGAAATCGTCGCGATCAACAGCTACGGACTAGCACTGGGAGGTGGAGTCGCTATTCAACCCGGATCGTTCGGGAGGATCACCGCAATCGGACGGGGGACCTTCTCCTCGAGCGGCAATTCGCTGTTCGCGAGCCATGGCACGATCAATGTGGTTGGACACTACTTCGACGACGGACCTGACTTGCCGGGAGACGGGGACCGGCGCCTGCTCAGCTACCGTCTGAGTGCCGGTACGAGTGGTGAACAATTCGACCTGATGTTGGTCAATGTCGGCGCACGTACGGAATCCAACAGCAAGAACCCCGCTATGCGCGCCCAGAATTCGGGCTGCCTGGGCAGCGGTGCGTTCATGAATGCGAAACTGTTCAAGGTTACGACTTCGGGCTGGCACCAGGGGTACGGCGGTTTCTGGTTGAACAGCTGCGATCAGAATGCGGCGCAGATCGAGGCGAGTTGTCTGGATATCTCGGACAACAGAAAGATGTTCGTGCTCCTTCCGGGGATGACTCCTGCCAACCTGGATATCGATGTGAGCAATTCGATCTGGGACGACGAGCCGGGCGCTGGATTATCGTGGAATTACGATGGTGTCAACTACGCGACCCGGGAAGAGTTCGTCGCGGCCAGTGGAAACCTCTTCACCAATGTGATGGAGGATGCGTCGAGTCAGGAATCCGCTGGGCCGGGTGTCGACGGAAACAGTTTTTCCGATGCCATCGACCCATCGATCATCTTGCCGGGTAACGGTGCAAACCCCGACTCCAATGCGATCCTGCCCGACCCGAACAAGGAGGCGTATGGGCAGTGCACGACGAGGTTTACGAGCACGCTCGACCCGGCCGTTCCCGGCATCGTGTCGCGATCGGGCGTCGCGATCGACACGGTGGACATGAACCGGTGTCGAACCTCGAACATCGGCTATCAGTAGCGCCGCGACTCGCCTGTCTGTGCAGGTTCGTACCCGTTCCACTGAGCCAGCGCGTACAGCGTCCAAACCGCGATCGGCCGCATCGTCCCGGAGCGGGCCATGCTCACGGCTTGCTCCGACCGAATTGCGTCGGGTAGCAGCGATCGCCAGCTGGACGTGTTGGAAACCAGTTCCGCCTCGATTCTCGTCATCAGCTCCCCGCGCATTGGCATCGAAAAGCCGAGCTTCGGTCGGTGAATGAACGAATCCGGAAATCGCCGCGCGAGGTAGCGTCGGATGATCTTCTTGGTGCTCCTCGATCCGAATCCCCTTTGTTTCAGAGATTCGGGCAGCCGCGCAGCGAACTCGACCACTCGGTGGTCGAGGAATGGCACCCTCACTTCCAGGCTGTGCGCCATGCTCGTCACGTCGACCTTCGGGAGCATCTGGTCGGAAACGCCGAACGACTGATCCAAGAACAGCGCGCGGTTGACCGATCCGCGGACGCGCGCGTTCGACAGTTCGTCGCGCATCAGCGCGCAGTGCGCCTCGATGGCCTGACGAGGTCGGCAGTCTGGGTGCATGAGTCGCTCCACATCTTCGATCGACTGACGCTCGCGCCCCCGCACGTAGAGTGCCGTGTCGTCCAATAGTGACAATTCGCCGAAGCGTCCGAGTCCGGGAAGGGAAGTGGAAAGGCTACGCAGACTGCGCGGGAGCCCTCGCAGATACCCAACCGCCTGGACGTTGCGCAGGCTATAGCCTGCAAAGACTTCGTCGCCGCCGTCACCCGACAGCGCGACCGTGCAGAGGCTCCTGATCGTCCGACTCAATGCCTGATTGGGTACGGCCGCGGGATCGCCAAAGGGTTCGGGAAACAGCGAGAGCGTCTCTGTGATGTGATCCGCGGGATCGTCTTGCATCGACAGTTCGTGATGATCGGTCCCGAGGGTTTCGGCGGCTTGTTTCGCCCAGGTCGATTCATTCGCTTCGGGATCCTCGAACGCCAGGTTGAAGGTCAGCAATCGATCGTTCGAGATCTCAGATGCCGCTTGAACGACCGAGGTCGAGTCCATCCCGCCGGAGAGAAAGGATCCCAGCGGAACATCGGATACGAGGTGCTCCTGGACGACGCTCGCAAACAGCCGCTCGAAGCGCTTCTGGTGGACGGCGGCTGGCTCGTGGTTCGGTTCGAAGCGCAAGTCCCAGTAGCGGCGGGTGGTGGCGGAACCCGCTTCGACGATGCAGCGCTCCCCCGGACGGAGTTTCCGAATTCCGCGGTGGATCGACCATGGCGCCGGTACGTAGCCGTAGTACAGGTACAACGCGAGGGCTTCGTGATCGATCTCGGGGCGCGCTTCCGGCATGCATGTGAGCGCTCGGGGATCTGATGCATATCCGAAGAACTGTGGCGTGTCGAAGACGAATAGCGGCTTGATTCCCAGCCGGTCACGTGCGAGCAGCAGCCGGCGCCTCCGCTCGTCCCAGATGGCGATCGCGAACATGCCGCACAATTGTTCGAGTACATCGTCACCCCATTGTTCGTAGCCGGCGACGATGACCTCCGTATCGGAGCGCGTCACGAAGCAGTGTCCCAATGCGGTGAGCCGTTCGCGCAATCGCTCGAAGCCGTAGATCTCACCGTTCAGAGTGACCCAGACGGTGCCCGACGCGTTACCCATCGGTTGGTGACCGCCGGCCAGATCGATGATCGACAGCCGTCGAAAGCCCATCGCCAGTCCAGACTCGCTGCGATAGGTCCCGAAGTCGTCTGGGCCGCGGTCCTGCATCACCTCGGTGGCCGACCGGATCACCGCATCGCTGGGCGCCGGCTTACCGTCGCGTTGCCACCAACCCCAGATTCCGCACATCTTTCGTCCTCCGCTCAGCCGATCATGCCGGAGCATCGACCACGATCTCAGAATGTCGCGTTACCAAAAGCCCGCTGATTGGCGTGCAGGACGACGTGTCCCGCAATTCGGAATCATGAACTCGGTCCCAGGCCAAGTACGCGAGCGACCGGCGCAAAATCGCTGCGCTGGAACGCGAATAGTTTGCGAATCGGCAGCTTGCTCACGTGCAGAAATGCGAACATCGCAACGAACGTCGAACCGAGGTAGGCAATCGACGTTGCCGCCGCAGCGCCACTCGCCCCCATGGAAGGAATCAACAAGAGGCTGATGACGAGCGTCATGCCCGCCCCTACAGACGCGATGGTCGCGTTCCACCTCGGGCGCTTCGCGCCCGCCAGGTACTGGATGATAACCCGGACGATCGAGAACGCGATCGTGCCGGGGATCAGGATCCAGAAGGGCTCGACCGCGTCCGCAAAGTCGTCGCTGAACAGAAGCGGGATTAGCGTGGGTGCCAAAACCGCTGCGCAAACACCGGCCGCGAGCGTGATCATGAATGTCAGGCGCATTGCTCCGGCCACACGTTCGGCGAAATCCGGGTCGTCGGCGCGGCGGGTGGTCCGAACCGACAACACGCGAATCAGGGGCGTCACGAGCATCCACAGTATCCCGGCCGGCCCGAGCACGGCGGTGTACAGGCCAGTTTCGTGCAGGTCTTTCAGGGCGACGAGGAGGAAGATGTTCAGTCGCATGTTTGTCTGCAACAACATCGAGCTGAGGTATTGCCACCATCCGTACCGGAACATTTCGTTGAGCTCGTGTCGGGGCAACTGTGTCGAGCGAAACGAGAGGAGTAGCTGTCGGCCGTCGAGGTAGATGAATAGGCTGAAGGAGATCGAGAGTTGGATCAACAAAGCGAACAGGGCCACTTCGAGGGAGACCGATGCCAACAGCCAACACCCGCCGAGAACCACGACCTGGAGCGCCATCGCGAAATTTGTTCCGAATGTCGAGTATCCATAGCGCTCTTGGCCGGATAGGTAGTTGCTCCACATGCCGGTCACCGAGCTCAGAAAGATAATCAGCGCGTAGCTGACGATCGCGAGGGTTCCAAGGCCGGACGGAATCAACCAATCAGGGACACCCTGCAGGCCGCACACCAAGATGAGCAACCCCCCCGCTCCTCCAGATGCGACCCCGATCGTCGTGGTGGTCTTGAGCACCTGCAGGCGATCGATTTCGGCCCGCGCGCTCCAGTAGCGAACCGCGAAATCAAGCCCGAAGCCGAGCAATCCGGGGAGGATCGAAACCGCGGTGACCACGATTCCGTAGGCACCGCGACCTTCGGTGCCTAGCGAACGCGCGATAATCACGGACACGCCCAACGTGATCGCGGGCGTGATCAGAGTGCTGAGGCCCACGAATCGCACGAGGCGATGGAGACTCTGCTCCTGAAACCCTTCTTCCGCCATCGGGGCCCTATCCCAGCTTGATTTCGAGCCCGCTGAGCGCGGATTCTCCGATAGCGAACGTGGCGCGGGAGACGCCGTGTATTTCTTCGAGACTGAACGGCGACGGCTCGCCGCGGCGTACTGCAGCAATGACCTCGGTGACGGCGGTCGACTGGCCTTTGTCCTGGTTCAGCGTCTTGAATGTCTTGCGCCCGGTGATCACGGTACTTCGGTAGTTGTCGCACTGCGCGGTGACGCCGCCGCAGGAGACTTCGAAGCGCTCCTTGGACAGCTCGGTACTCGCCTGGGAGAGGTATTCGATGCTCGCAATCGACCCATCCGAAAAGCCGAGCAGAGTGACCACGGAGTCATCGCTTTCCGGGTCGCGGGATAGCGCGCGTGCGTACACAGTCGTCGGTGCGCTTCCGACGAGATAGACGCAGGTATCGACGAAATGGCAGACCTCCTCGATCGTGCGGCCGCCGCCCACGGCCGGGTCTGTGTGCCAGGTTCCGCCCGGGGTCGTTCCGCATGCGACCACATAGTGGATCGAAAGCGAGCCGTGGCGGTTGGCGAAGGTTTCCCGCACCGCGCGAGCATGTGGTGAAAAGCGCCTGTTGTAACCAATGCTCAAAAAGCCGCCGGTCTCTTGTGCCACGGCGATCAACTCGTCGACCTGATCGGTCCGGATGCCGGCCGGCTTTTCGAGCCACACCGCCTTTCCCGCGCGCAGTGCCTGCTGCGCGAGGTCGCTGTGGATATCGTTCTGGGTCGCGATGAACACGAGGCCGACTTCGTCGTTATCGAATGCGGAGCGCGGATCCGTGCTGCAGCTCGCGTAACCGAATTTTTCAGCAGTCCGCCGCGCTGATGGGCCGGTCGCGGTCACGATCTCGACGGGTCGAACGCCACTCACCTTTGCGACGGCAGGCAGCAGGATGCCCTTCGCGTAGTTGCCCGCGCCGATGAACGCGACGCCGAGTGTGTCGACCGCGTTTCGCACTGACGTCTGGGCCAATGCAAGGCTGCGCGCAGCATCGGCGTCGCCGCCGTAGCGGAACACGATCGCCAGCGATCGGCGGGTTCCCGACGCGAGTTCTTCGTAGGCCGACTCGGCCTCAGCAAAGTCCACCGTCTGCACGTCGAGACGCGCCGGGTCGATCGAGTTGGAGGCGACCAACGCGAGGAATGCCTGCAGGTTTCGGTTTTCGGTCCACCGCACGTATGAGATCGGGTAGTCGAGTCCGACCTCCTCGTAGCGGCGGTCGTATCGGCCGGGGCCGTAGGACATGCTCATGCGCAACTCGAGCTCTTTGTCGTAGAAGAAGCGACGCTCGAGGTCCATCGCGGTCGATCCAACGATCGAAATGCGCCCTTTCATTCTACACAGGTCTGCCGCCAGTTCGATCGGTGCGGAGCTGTTGGATGCAGCGGTCACCATCGAGAAGTCGGCTCCATAACCGTGTGTCGCCTGGTTGCGCCACAGGGTGTGATCATCCCCGGGAGCCGCACCCCACTCGGCACCGAGATCCATGGCTTGCTTTACCCGGATGGGGTCGAGATCGATCGCGAGCACGCGACAGCCGTTAGCGATCAGCAGCTGGACGGCGAGCTGCCCGACCAGACCCAGGCCTATCACAGCCGCGATCTCTCCCAACGTCGGGTCTGCGACGCGCAGTCCCTGCATGGAGATCGCGCCCAGTGTGGCAAACGCGGCCTTTTGCAGCGGCACGCCGTCGGGGACGCGCGCCACCAGATTTTCCGGGATGCAGTTGATCTCGGCGTGATTGGCATAGCCGGCTCCGGCACAGGCCACGCGGTCGCCCGCAGCGAAGCCCGTTACGCCTTCACCGACCGATTCGACGACGCCAGCACACGAATATCCCAGCGGCTGAGGCGCATCGAGTCGCGTTGTCACCGCGCGATACGTTGGCATAGGCCCTTCCTGGACCAACTTCCGGGTGACCTGCTTCACCAGATCCGGCCGGCTTCGCGCTTTGCCCAGCAATGTCTTTCTCGCGAAATCCATTGCCTGTTTCTCAGTACCCGGTGACACCACGGAGTAGTGATTGCGCACCACGACGAATCCCGGTGTCGGTGCCGGCGCCGGTACTTCGACGAGTTCGAGTTTGCCGCTGCGCGGACTCTGAACGATCTGCTTCATTCCGGCTTCCTCTGGTTGGGGCCGCGCCCACGTTTGGCTAGATGGTCGGCCCAGCCAGGATGCGCGACGAACGCGTAGTGGCAGTCTATTTCGTCGAGCCGACGTTCCGACGGCGTATCCGAATCGGCCTGCAGCTCGAATACCGCGACATCGTCCGCTGATCGCACTTGTGTGATGCGCAGCGTCTCATCCCGCATCGGTTCGTACAGTTTTGGGAGCCGCTCTTCGCAAAAGCCCATCATGCGTGCGGCAACCAGGTCGAGTGCGACAGGGTCGGTTGCCGCGATGACTGCGCCCAGCGGGACGTCCATCGGTGACAGCGGGCCATCACCTTCGCCGGCCACGATTCCGTCGATCACGGTCAGAATCACGCGCACCGGCTCGGGTGCGTCGAAGTGTTCGCCGTCCGCATTGCTGTAGTAGAGACAGCGGTTCAGGTCGACACACATGCGCCAGGTGGTTCGATTGCCGTGCCAATTTCCACTGCGGATGAACGCCTTACCCCGTGCGGCGTCTTCGGTGCGGCGAACCCACTGCACCAGTTTGGTGCCAATACCGCGCATGAGCAGCTTGCGCGCGATTTCGGTCGCAAAGCTGCGCACTCCGTCGACCCAACTCGAACCCGGGTATTCGTCACCGCCTGATTCCACCGATCCAACACTGTGATGCGGCAGCAGGTTTTTGTCACCGTTGATTCCAACCATATTCTTCAGCGCCAGCGTCACGCCCGTCTTCTTGTGGGTCTTCAGCTTCGGCAGGTTGACGACCAGGTCGGCGGACAACACCGTCTCGGATAGAAGGTAGTCATTTCGGCCATTCATGTGGTGCCGTGAGGTAGGCCCCGGGTCGTAGTCAGCACCGCGGAACCGCGCGGGGTCCATGCCCGAGCCTTCGAATGTGCTGTGGCGGCCGAGGTCGATCATCCGGTAACCGGCAGGGTCTCCCGGCAGGGATCGGCGTTCGACGATGACGGCATCTTCGTAGCGCACGCACTCGCGGCGAAGGTCGATGACCTCGAGTTCGCGTCCGAGGTGTGTTTCGTAGAATGCCACGAGTACGTCCAACCCGGCGATCTCTCGGATCTGGTCAAAATCGCAGTCGTGCTGCGGCGCTTCGGCGATCACGACAGAGCCCTCGGAACCGGCTGCCAGGAACGCGTAATCGGCCATTACGCGCAACATGGAACCGTGTGTGATGACGGATTGGACGCTGGCCGCACCGGGGTGCGCCGTGGAACTCGGGTTCCAGTGTCGGATGAAGTTCGGTTTCAATACGATCCGCGAGCCGCGGCTCACCAGTGCGCCCAGCGGGTTCCACTCGGCACTTCCGAAGCGCTCCGCGTCGAGCCCCAGCGCCATCAGTGCGCCCCGCACCGCTGCATAGACGTGGTTGGCCGGGCCCTCCGCGGCGGCGTCGCCGAGCAGGTCCGCGAGTTCGGGCAGCAGCTTGCCCGGACCAAAGGGTGGCGCCAGCCCAACATAGCTGGGTTCGGTTCGCGCGAGTCCAACCCGAATCACCCCGGGCTTGCTCCGATGTCTGCACCTATGGCGGACTTCACCGCGCGGAATTTCCCATTGGGTTCGCGGCGGATGGAGTCGCAGTACGCGATTTCGATCTCGATTTCATCGCCGACGCGAGTGCGGAACTGCTTGAGCAATTCGCGTTCGCTGGCGTGGGTGTAGCTGCCTCGTCTCACAACGAGGACGCGCAGGCGGCCACTTTCGTCCTGCAAGATCTGGGCTTCTGCGATGTCGAGCTGCCCCTTGAAGATGTGGTCGAGTCGCCCGATGCGGCGGCCGTCTGGGGTCACGACGTAGTCTTCGATCCGGCCGTCAACGCCCAGGAAGACGTCGCCCGGCCGACCACATGGACAAGGGAGTTTTGAGCGCGTACCGATGTCGCCGACTCGATAGCGCAGGAACGGCGTGGCGTCGTTGCCGAGCCCGGTGACTAGGAGCGGCCCCCGCACGTAGTCGTCGGTTTCCTCCTCCACCTCGACTTCGACGATGCAGAACTCCATGTCGACGTGCAGGCCCCGGTCGGCGCATTCCGTCATCGACACGGCAAATTCGCTGACCCCATAGCGATCGCGAACCGGCGCGCCGAACGCGGCCTCGATCGCGTCCCGCTGTAGCGGCAGCAGCGATTCAGACGATGTAAATACGCCAGCGAACTTGCCGCTCGGGACCGGTCGACCGTTGTTCAAGAGCGCTCGGGCCGCCAGGTGGATCATCGATGGGTAGCCCTGCACGAAGCTCCCGGGCGCGGCATGGATCGCGTCGACGTAGGCGTGCATGTTGTCCGGTGACGCGTGGTAGAGCGAAAACAGCGTCTGGTGGCCCCAGTAATTGGTGCGCCAGAAAGGGGGCCGACGCTGTCCGAACGGCACGATGATCTGACCATTGAATGTGAGGTTGGCGTCACCGAGTGCGACGCCGGCGTCCCTGCGTTGTCTCCAGAAGGTCGCGAACTCCTCGGCCAACGCCTCGGTCGTGTACCACAGCGGCAGTGCGGTACCGGTCGTGCCGCTGGTCTTACCTTGGATCAGCTTGTGCTTGGGGAGATCGGTTGCGATGAAGTCGGCGTAGTGGTCCCGGTACGTGTCTTTCTCGAGCACCGGTATGTTCGCGAGCGTTTCGGCCAACGCCCTGCTTGCGTCCTTCGCGATCGACGGTGGCGCGAGTTCACGGTAGTGCGGTACGTGATGCCGTGCGCGGTGGACGAGACGATCGAGGCGCTCCCGTTGAATTTCGACGAGCGACTCGAGCGGGCCGCGAATGGTATTTTCCCACTCGCTGAGCATGCGATGAAAGTGCGCCGAGAAGCGTTGCCGATCGCGCCGATAGCCCGCCCAGGTGCAGGCCAGGTTCTGCGCGATTACGGGCAGCTTGGGATAGACCGCGTCGGCGAGACCGTTCATCACACGAGTCCTACGCATCGCCATGAGTAACGTGCTGCACGATCTGGCAGCCCCGGACGTACGGACTCGACGTGCCTGACGTGGATCTACTGGGGAACATACGCAGGAATCTTACTGAGGATGTGCGCGGCGACGTCCCGAAAACTTGCTTCGGCCTGTTCTTCGTCATTGCGGAAGATCGCGACGCTGAACCGAATCAGTGACCCATCGGTGCGTCCGCGGGTCGCTCTATCGAGACCGACATACAGGACTTTCTTCCAGTCTTCCGAGATGATCCTGCCTCGGCTCTGGTACCAGTAGTAGGTCAGCTGTCGCAAATCGCCCCGCGCCACGACCAGGCGCTTGACCGTGCCGCCTCTCGTCGGCATGCCCTCGAGATCGAGTTCGACTGTCTGGTTGTCGATGATGTCCCAACCCGATCCCGGTAGACAATGTGCGGGAGGATGAATCGAGTTCTCACCCGCACCGCCACCCTCTTCGCGCACCTGGCTCTGGTGGTATCCGACGTAGATCGCGACTTGCTCGCGCCCGCGCATGTAGGTGCAGGCGAGATAGTCAGTGACTCCGAGGTTCTTGATGACACCAGGCTCGAGAACGCCGCGCTCATGGCAGGTCCAATCGCCCAGGGTCGAGGGAAACTCCTCGAACAGGGTGCGTTCGGGAATTACCGGGTCGGTCGCCAAGTAGTTGTACGTGTAGAAGTTGAGCCCGAGAAAGGCCAGAGCGACCGCCAGCTGGATCATGCCAAAGCCCGCCGTCGTTTCGGCTTGTGGCGCCAGGAATCGGGCCAGAACATCTGCAGCAGCCAAGCTTCGCCGAGCAGCATGGCGAATGCCAGCCCAAAGGTGGCGAATCCTTCGGTCGTATGAATCATGCCATCTGCGACTCTGGCGCCGAAGCGATGAGCCAGGAAACCCGTGAGGGCGACCCGGAACGCATTGACGAGAATCGCGATCGGAATCGCCGACGCCAAGATGAGCAGTCTCTCTACGATGTTCTTCCTGAAGAAATACGCGAATACCACTGCCAGCGTGAAAAGAGCCATCAGTGATCGGAGACCGGCACAGGCTTCCGCAACGAAGAGTTGCGTGTTCGCCAGATGGATGATGTTGCCTTCTCGGAGCGCCGGGATATGGAAGAAGTGTAGCGACTCAACCGCGAAGTCTGCTGCGATGAGTTGCAACGGAAACGCGATAATGTTTACCAAGGACTGCGGTAGCGGCACCATCAGGAACAAGAACAGCAATGGGAAAGCCAGCACGCGCGTGACATCGCGGCCAAGCAGTAGGAGCTGAAGGCCGATGATCGTCAGCACGAAGGCGACCCGCATCGACATCAACTCGACGCCGAGCCTGCCGATGATCAGCGCGAGTGCACCAAGCGACAAGGGAACCAGGCCCCACCACGATTGGCTGATCGTGACGCGGCGCAGGTCTGCACGTCGTTCCCAAGCGAAATAGAGGGCTAGCGGGCCCACCAGAAAGCCGTGCGAGTAGTCATCGACCTGTTGCCAGGTCAAGACCATGTAGTAGAGGATCGGAGCGAAGATCCCGAACGCGATCGCTGTGGTCATGCCTGCATACGCGACCGCGGAACGCGGCGCGATTGCGCCGCGTCCGGCGTTCGCCAGCGCAGGGTTGGAAAGCTCAGTCATGAACAGCTCTTGCGCCGAGACCGACGCTGTCGCTACGCCATTTTAGAAGAGTGCGTAAATGAACGGGGCCACAGCGGAGCCCTCGGTGAGTACGATTAGCACGCTCAACAGCAGCATCGTGACCACGATCGGACCGAGCCACCACTTCTTGCGAACCTTCATGAACGCCCAAAGTTCGCCAAATATCGACATGCGACCGAGAAAGCCGCCGGAGGAACGTGCCATCGGGATCTCCTTGTAGTTCCGAGCGAGTAGTTCCGCGAGCTGTGCCGCTAGTAGCGTTTTTTTTGCCTCGGACAGTGCCTTGGACGG
>JAQBGU010000080.1:0-8402 GCA_032128375.1 Deltaproteobacteria bacterium
TTGAACGAAACCGCTACGCGGTGAAGGTCGCCATGCCATTGCTGTAGCCTGCGGCGGTTCCGCGCCGGCTCTTCGCCACTCGCCTTACAGTCCTCCCGACTCCAATGTCGGGGTCCGTCTTCGGCCCGATGGCCGTCGAGGAGGACATGTGATGGGAGAGTTCCGAGATCGAATGGAGCGGGATCTCCAGATTCGAGGTTTCAGCCCGTCGACCCAACAGTGCTACCTGGCTCGCATGAAAGCGATGGTTCGGTTTTTCATGCGCTCGCCGGATGAGCTGACCCTCGAGGACATCAACGCCTATCAACAGCACCTGACGCGGGACCGCAAGGTCGGCTGGGGGACCTTCAACCAGTCCGTCGGCGCCATCCGCTTCTTCTACGGCGTGACCCTCGAAAAGGACTGGGACATTCAGCGCATTCCGTATCAGAAGACGGGCCGCAAGCTACCGGTGGTTTTGAGCTGCGAGGAGGTGTCGAAGCTATTCGAGGCCGTCACCAATCTCAAGCACCGAGCCATGTTGATGACGGCCTACGCTGCTGGACTGCGTGCATCGGAGGTGACCCACCTACGTGTTGCCGACATCGACGGACAGCGCATGGTGGTGCGCGTCGAGCAAAGTAAGGGACGGCAGGATCGCTACGTCATGCTCTCGCACAAGTTGCGGGTCGTCCTTCGCGAGTACTGGATAGCCTACCGGACAACACACTGGTTGTTTGCCGGTCAGAATCCTGCGCAGCCTTTGACTCGAGCCTCCATGCACAAGGTCTTCCGCAAAGCCAAGATCAAGGCAGGCATCGCCAAGAGGGCCACGGTGCACACCTTGCGCCACAGCTTCGCGACGCACTTGCTCGAAAGCGGTGTCAACATCCGCACGATCCAATTGCTCCTGGGCCACCGAAGCCTGCGATCGACGCAGATCTACACCCACGTCGCCCGGGACTATCTCGGAGACACACCCAGCCCGCTCGACATTCTGCCCGACCTGGGCGACTCGGCTTCAACGAAGAGCTGACGCGTGCCGTGCACGGCGGCAAAGCACCGCCGTCGAGATCGACCCGAGCTCGAGCTGGCCGACGTCTTCCGCCGGTGCAGCGATCAAGTCTCTCTCGACGGTCGGCAGGCGCGCGTGGTGCGAGCCATCCTCGACTGTCGCACCACGGCTCTCGGCGGTCATGTCCATCAGTGCGACCGCTGCAATCACCGCGAGATTGCCTACAACTCCTGTCGGGATCGGCATTGCCCCAAGTGCCAAGGCAGTCAGCAGCTCCGCTGGCTCGAGGCTCAGCAGCGGCATCTGCTGCCCATCGAGTACCACCACGTTGTCTTCACGATTCCCGACACGCTCCACGCCCTATTCCGCGCTAATCCCAGACTTTGCTATGGCCTGCTCTTTGCCGCTGTCGCGGAGACGTTGCACGACGTCGCAGGTAACCCGAAAAATCTCGGCGCCAAGATCGGCTTCTCGTGCGTGCTGCACACCTGGACCCAGACGCTGCTCTTTCATCCGCACATCCATTGCATCGTGACCGGAGGCGGGCTCGATCCAGATCGCCGCCGTTGGATCGCGGCCAGGCGCGGCTTCCTGTTTCCCGTGCGGATCCTGGCGCAACTCTTCCGCGCCAAGCTGCTGCGCAGGCTCGAGTCAAGCCTCAACGACAAGACCCTGAGCAGCAACGACGCCGACCCACACGCTCGACTTCGAGCGGCCGCTCGCAAGAACTGGGTCGTCTACAGCAAACCGCCCTTCGCCGGGCCCCGGCAAGTGCTGCGCTATCTCGGCCGCTACACCCACCGCGTGGCCATCTCCAACCACCGACTCGTCGCCCTCGACAACGATCGCGTGAGCTTTCGCTGGAACGACCGTGCGAGAGACAATCCAAAGCGGCTCATGACGCTCGACGTGCAAGAGTTTCTCCGCCGCTTTCTACTCCACATCCTGCCTTCCGGACTGATGCGCATCCGACACTACGGATTGCTTGCCAACTCGACGCGACGCAAGCACCTCACACGCTGCCGTGAACTCTTCGGCGAAACGAATGACCACCCTGATCAGCCTGCTCCTCAAACCTTACCTCAGCAACGCGATCAACCCCTTGCGCAGGACCTCAACCGCTGCCCTCGATGCCAAGCCGGTCACCTTGTCCTGATCGGCTCATTGGCGCCTCGAGCACGAGCACCGTGAGAGTCTTTCCCGGCACGCCCTGCCCACCGTTGGCTGCCGAGGATGCGGTCGATGCACCCGTCTGCGCTGTCACGCCAAGACCGGACTTGAGTCGGCGATCGGTGCACCACCATCACTCGTATTGGCGCCGATCGAACCCACCGCAGCCGCATTCGGCCTTCTTGCGCTGCCGCGGCGACGTCCAACGACGGACGCCCAACCCGCCGGAGGCCTGAACAATCCCCATAGGCCCTGCTGGTAGGCCCGCAGCATCGTTCAACAGGCCGTTGACGGAATCGCTCCGCGACTCCGCAAACAACCCTCTCTGTTATGGACACCCAGGTGGACACCTGAGTCGGCGGGCCCGTCGTGTGACAAGCCCTCCGGGAAACCCCGGGGCGGCTCAGCCATCAAGGACGGCGCGATGCAAAACGACTCGCGGACTCACCGACGGGCCACCTCTCGGGAGCTTCGGCGATGCGACGCAAGGCCCGATCGAACTCGGTCAGGAATGCTTCTGCTGCATCGGGGTTACGTTCGCGGTACCAACGCGCCGCGCCAGGTGCCTCCGCAACAGCTTCAGGGTGAAAGCCGAGTCTTGGATCAAGCTTCACGCGTCGAGAATCTGACGCCGCGCCTCGGCCCACGGAACCAGTTTGACCTCGCCCTCGTCCAACGCTCGTGCACGACGGTCGATCTCGGCCTGCCAGGCGACTTCCGCATCCTCGTCGCTCGTGCCGTCGAGGCTTTCGATCAGGCTGGCGATCAACGCGGCGCGAGCCTTCGGAGGAAGTCTCAGCGCCTTCTCTAACAGTTCTGTCACTTCGCGGGTCATGGAAATATTGTACGGTGAGCCGCACTGCCAATCAACCAACATACGATCCTTCGCGTTGTCGATTGGAAACTGACAATGGTGCCGGAGCCGGGAATCGAACCCGGATGAGCGTTGGCTCGGGGGATTTTAAGCCGAAACGAAAGGGGCGGTGGATCAACGTTTATTTGATTCGTCGCCCTTTTCCGTTTACGAGAGTTACGAGGAGTGCTCTACAGTCCGAGGAGTATGGACACCCAGGTGGACACCTGAGTCGGCCAACTCCCCGCCGACCCACGCATCGCCCGCCCGCCGCAGCAAGGCGACGCCGAACATGACGGGCATGATCCACGGGATCGCCGGGATCCCGAAGACGAACCCTGGAATCTTGTACCAGGAGATACCGGCCGCCGGCTCGGGAAACTGCAGGCCTCGAATCGCGAGGCACAGCAGCGCCACGAAACTCGCGGTGACGAACGCGCGCACGACTCCCCGCCCGAACCATCGCACTCGTCCCAGGGACATCGCGAACGAGGCGGTCGCAACGTAGGTCAAGACGCCACCGAAGAAAAGCAGGATATCTGACGGGTCGCTGATCCACCGGATCCAGGGCGGTGGCTCCCCGGAACCAAGGTGCTCCAATGCGCGGAAAGCCGCGAGCATGACCGTCGCCCATATGAGGTACAACGGGGTCGCGACCACGATCGCGGCGAATCCGAGTGTCGAATAGAATCGTTCGCCGGCTTCGCTGAGCGCTTCGCGAAGGACGACCAACCCGCCGACGATCGCGATCGCGTTGAGGAGTAAGATCAGGTAGCGCAGCGAATTCTCCTCCGCTGTTTGCATCCCAGGCGGACCGATGCCCGCGAGAAACGAGAAGAGGATCCACGGTGCGATCAGCAACCCGCCGGCAGCCGCAAGTCGTCGACGATCGACGGGTTCGCCCCGGATCGCCCATGCGCCGAGCTTCCACGCGGCGAGACACAGAACGACGCATTGCACGGCGGCGATGGCGTAGTACACGCCGGGGCTGTACTTCACACGAACTCCGAACACCGCGACAACGACGATCAGACCGGCGCAAAGGACGAAGTAACTCGGACCTCGGCGGTCGCGTTCGGGTTGCATGATTCAGTTCCTCATGGAAGACGTGCCGATGGTACTGCGCCCTGCCGACCGGACTCTCCAATCGAAACTTTCTTCTGACGCTGCACCGAACTCCGCGGTCACCGAGGAGTTTCCTAGGCCATCGCCCCGCAGGTTCTACGGAGTCGTCGAGAAAGTCAATCAGGATCTGGGGCAGGTATTGGGCGACCTCCTACGTGTCGACCGGCGGCGAACGTAGTGTCGAACGATCGTGCCGGAGCCGGGAGTCGAACCCGGACTCCCTTGCGGGAAGGGGATTTCTAGACGAAACGAAAGGGGCGGCGAATCAACGTATATTTGATTCGCCGCCCTGTTCCATTTACGAGGAGTACGAGGAGTGCTCTACAGTCCGAGGAGTATGGACACCCAGGTGGACACCTGTTCTCATGCCCCGCCTACGGCGACCACCATCTTGCCGTTTGCCCGGTTCTCGTCCATCGCCCGATGCGCCTCCTGCAGTTGCTCGAACGCCCAGACCGGCCCCTGGCGGATCTGAAGCTCACCGGCCTCGACGAGAGAGACGTAGCGCTGCAAGTCCTCGCGTGAGATATCGCTCGCGCCTCCCGAGTAGGACGTGAGGCGCACGCCGGTCGGGATGTGCCCCATCGGCCGGAACGAGGACAATTCCCACTCGCCGCCCAGGATCCCGGTCATGCACACCACTCCACCGGCCCGGGCGCATTGCAGCGAGTCGAGCAGCGTGGTCGTTCCGATAAGCTCGAGTACGCGGTCGACACCCTCCGGATACGCCTGACGGACCTTCGAGGCGAGGACACCATCGTCGATGAGAACCTCGTCCGCGCCGGCTTCCCGCAGCAGTTCCACCTTTCCGGCTCCGCGCGAGGTCGAGATGACCCGCAGGCCCGAGGCCTTCGCCATGGCCAGCGTCGTTAGCCCGATCGATGAGGTGCCGCCGCGGATCAGCAGGGTGTCGCCCGCCTCCACGCCGAGCCCGGTGTGCAGCGAACCGTGGCACGTCTGTAGCGCCTCCGGCAGGGCGCCGAACGCCTCCCAGGGGAGATCGGTCTCGACCGGGAAGACGCTCGACGCCGGCACACACGTGTACTCGGCGTAAGACCCGTCAAACTCTCGACCCATCCCGCCCATCATCGCGCAGACCCGTTGCCCGGGGGTGAACTGTCCGCCCGGAGCCGAGACCACGCTGCCGACGCACTCAATGCCGAGCACACGCGGAAGCCGTACGGTCGGCGAGTCGCCGATCCGCGTGAACCACTCCGAACGATTGAGCCCGAAGGCTCGCACTTCGATGAGCACCTGGTCAGGCGTCGGCTCCGGGCGCGGAAGGTCTTCGAGAACCAGCGCCGTCGGCCCGCCGGGCTGATGGAGTCTCCATGCTTTCATCTCGATCTCTCCCGCGGCATCAGTCGTCCCAGCGGACGTAGATTAGCGTGGTTTGCGTGGCCACCGGACGGCGGCCACGAAGAGCTGTAGCGCCGACGGCCATCAGGAAGCGTCAACTGCCGGCTTCAGCACTTGCCGGGCGAATTCAGCGGGAGTAACCCCCGTTTCACGAACATTTGGCAGACCACGACGGAACTCCGGCTTCAGAATACCCGATCCGATCGAAGTCAGTAGACGCACCAGACCATTTGCATAAGCCTCACTCAACCCCAGTTCGGCCATAGCCCCGATAGCGGCTTCGGCCGGAACAGTTATGTGCTGAATTTCACGGCCGAGACCTTCCGAAAACGCGGCGGCAACCTCGGCGAATGTATAGTCCTGCGGCCCCTGCAACTCAATGATGCTGCGGCCTTTCCAGGCGGGCGCCTGAATCAGTTCGCTGACCGCCTTTGCAATATCAGACACGGACGCAAAGGCATAGCGTGCATCGCCTGAAACAGGCAGATAGATCATGCCCTGCTCCTTGATCGTCGGAACCGACATGAAGTAATTCTCAAGAAAGAATGGGCACCGCAAATGGAGCACTTCGTCAGCCCCGTCCTTGATGATCTCCTCCGCGTAATGCTGCCCGCGAATGAGACCTGTTTCCGCCCGATCCAGATGCCCTCCCAGCGTGGACAGATGGAGGATGCGCTTTACGCCAGCTTCCCGGGCCGCATCGCGCGAAACGCTGGCCAGTTGACGATACTCCGCAATCATGTCGTCCGACTTGAAGTTAGGCGGCGGCAGAAAGAAAAATACATCCGCGCCTTCAAGCACTCCGGAAAGGAAAGCCTGGTCCAGCATGTTGCCCTCTCGAACGATGGCGCCCTTCTGGGCCGCTTCCGATAGTCTTGACTCATCCCGGCCAACTAGAACGACTTCGTTCTTTTCGAATTCGACAAGATGAGTCAGGTGCGTTCCGATTTGGCCTGTAGCACCGGTGATTACGATTTTCATTTTATTCCTCACTGTTTGATTCTGATTTTGTTCTCAGGTTCTTCTGGTGTTCGCCAAAGTTGTTAACGCAGGCTTCGCCGGGCTGATGCAGTCTCCGACCTTCATCTCGATCTCTCCCGCGGATCAGTCGTCCCAGCGGATGTAGATCAGCGCGGTTCGCACTTGGCTTGCGGCAAACACATCCACACTCGCGAGCTTTCCGGACCAACGCTGCTCGATCTCGGCCGCGCTCTTCTCGGTGACCTCGTCGAGGAACGCCTTGAACAGCAGGTACTTGTTGTCCCAACCGCCGGCGGCGTCGGCTGTCCGTGCCATCGAGGCCATGAGGTCGGTGTTTGCATGAACTCTCTTCGTGGTCTCGTACACATCGCGAACATAGGCACGGGTCAGCTCAACGTCCTGGCGACTCCCGAGATGAGTTAGGTGTCCGCCCACGAACACGTCGAACTGGAGTTCGAGAATATCGTCGAAGACTTTCATGTATTCGTGGAAATTCGAGGTGAGGTCGAAGTCCATGAAAGGAACGTATCCCGGGGCGAGCGTGTCGATGACCATCAGCAAGCGATCAGCCGGCAAGTAGATGAACAGGTCGCCCTCGTCGGAGTGATAGTTACGACGGTTGCTCAGTTCGATGCGCTTGGAGCCCAGTTGAATCGTCTTCCGGCCCGAGAAAGTCTTTGTCGGGATAAGGCGATTCGGGTCCCGCTTCTCCTCGAGGAAGTGTTTGACCGAATCGAGAGCCACGATTTCCAGTCCCGCTATGTCGGCGAAAACCGCAGAGCCTCCGATGTGGTCCTTGTGCGTGTGCGAGTAAACCAGCATTCGGATGGGCTCGTCGGTGACGGCCGCGATCGCCTGCGGGAGTTTGGCGGCATAACTCTCGGGAGCGTCGAGGACGATGACGCCCTTGCCGGTCGTAACGAAAGCGGACTGCCAGATGCCGTCGGTAACGACGTGGACTCCGGGCTTCACCTCGGTCGTCAGGATGCCCTTCGCCGGGTCGACGGGGAGGGCTGCAGCGAGGGTCTCGGGCAACACCTTGGCGTAGCCGGCCCAGGGGTGCGGCCGGGCGTCGTGTTGCTGAGCTGATGCTGCGCCACCGCCGAACACGGCGCCCAGGGCCAGGACGAGAATCGACGTTTTCATTCGACGGAATCGGGTTGTTTTCGACATTTTGGCACTCCTTATGGTTCGCGACCCGGGATCGGGGTTCAATCGTCCGGGGGGCGAGTGCAAGAAGCCTACCCTCTCGATTACAATTCCAGTAGACTGATTTTTGAGATGATTCCTATCACTTTCGAGAGGGATAAGCCCGAATGGATTTGAACGCTCTAAGGCTCTTCGTTGCCGCGGCCCAGGCGGGTAGCTTGTCCGAAGGCGCTCGCCGGACGCGCGTTCCACTCCCCACGCTCAGCCGCCGAGTGCGCAGACTCGAGGACGAGTTGGGTGTGCGTCTCGTTGAGCGCGGCGCGCGAGGGCTTGCACTGACACCGGCCGGAACCCGGCTCATTACAGACGCTGAGCCCGCGTTGGCGTCTCTCAGCCAGGCTGAGCAGCGACTCTCCAGCGAGGACGGCGTCGCCGGGGTCTTGCGCGTTTCGATCCCACCGAACTTCGATCCGTTGTGGACCGTACTCTCTCGTTTCGGGCAACGATACCCGGCCGTACGATTCGATGTCTTCGTGACCGACCGCCGCGTCGACCTAGTTGCTGACGGAATCGACGTGGCAATCCGGGTCGGCGAAGAAGGGGCGGCCGATATGGTGCTGATGAACGTGCCAGTGGCGACGGGCAACACACAGCAGCAATACGTGATGAACTCGATCACCGGGGCGTGGTGCAATTTCACGGGCTGGAACGCGAACTGCTTCGAGTTGTTCAACGACAAACTCTACTTCGGCTCCGCCACCTACGTTGGCC
>JAQBGU010000081.1:0-14404 GCA_032128375.1 Deltaproteobacteria bacterium
CCGCGCACACGATCTGTCGACCTGCCCGATCTGCTCTTGGAGTGCGCCAAAGACCCGAATTCAAGCCGAGCGCCGATAGAGCGCATTGCCACAAGACCGCTAAGGCTGTGGCGCGAGCGCGCCCGCCCTGCCCTTGTTCTGGCCGCTGGTGGTTCCGTCTTCCACGACCGCTTTGTCATCTCCGACGCCATTTCCCGCGTCACGGCCCCGGTGGTCGTTGCCCGGGTCATAGTCGTATCCCAGCGCCTTCAATCGAGCGCGATCCATCGGCGAGATCCGCTCGAGCACGGCGCGTCTCGCACTCAATCGGAGGGACAACTCGGCGGCCCGGGTACTGAGCGCAGCGGCGATATCTGGACGCAGCGCGGCCAGGTCGTGAAGCTCCGTGGGATCCGTGCTCAGGTCGAACACCTGCTGCGCGCCATCGCTGCGCCGGATAACGGTCTTCCATGAACCGCGGATGAGCGTCCGATACTCCGTCTCGGTGAGCAACAGCTCCCCCGAGTCGAGTTCAGAAGGCCTGGGCGACGGCGCACCGACCGCTTCGAGGATCAGCCGGTACAGGTCCTCGCTACGCATCGGGGCATCTCCATCGCGTTCGATCGGCGTCGCGACCAACAGCGGCACCTCGAGCACTTCCTGGAACGATGGGTTCCCAAGGTGACCGCCGTTACCAACGATCGCGTGCCGCTCGCCGAGTCGCTCGCCGTGATCCGCGGTAAACACGACGAGCGCGCCCTCGAGCAATCCCTGTTCTTCCAAGCCGTCGAGCAGCGACCCGATCGCCCGGTCGACCTCGCGAACTCCTTGGGAATATGGAATCCGTTCGAACCCGTAGTCGTGAACGTCCATGTAGTGGACATACAGGAAGAAGCGATCGGATTCCCGACGCTCGAGCGCCTCGAAAACCGCCTTGTCGACGAGCTTCCAGTGCCGCGTCGCTGGCGCGTTCGTCAGCGCAATGCGCCCCAAAGCGCCTTCATCGCTCGGGTGCTCACCGACTTCCACCCAATCGTCGAAACCGCGGCTGTATCCCGATGGCTCGTACAGAAACTGGTTCGACGCGATGCCGACCGTCCAGTAACCGGCATCGGCCATCGCGGTCGCGAGCGTGGGTACCGCCGGCGGGATGCAGGAGGCGTCGCTGCCCTGTGTTGCGAATCGCGCGAGTCCGCACCAGGTCTCTCCATTCCAAAAGAGTGGCCGCGCGAGCGTTCCGAATTCGATGCTCGGCGTGCGTCCCGTGAACAGAGATGCCATCGACATCGAAGTCTGGTGGTACGAGGCCATCATGTTCTGGAAGACCTGGCCTCGTTCGGCGATTCGATCGATGTTCGGCGTAGCGAGCGGGCTTCCATAGCACGACAGCCGATCGCGCCGAAGCGTATCGACCACGATCAGAATGACTCTTTGGGGTGTAGTACGACCGGGGGACGTCCCGCATGACAGCAGCATGAGCAGTACACAGCCAATCGCGGCGACACCCAGAACGCCGAGTCTGTACGGCACCACGCTCAGGGGCCGATCCTCCGCACACGCACCAGACGGCCTTCCGGGTTGCGTTGTTGGCTCAAGTCGATCTGACCTTCGATCGCCCACAAACCATCACCTTCGGGATCGACGAGCGATTGAAACACTCGCCAGGTTCTGGGTCCGGTCGACCGGAGCGTGGTCTTGTGCGACTGGCGCGCGACCGGCGTGAACAGAACACGCTCGTACTCGGCGAAAAACGGCGCCAACGACCGTTCGAAGCGCCCGGCATCCCACGCATCGTCCGGGTCTTGCAGGCAGCACGCGGCGGCCCGATCGAAGCGTCCGACGGAAAGTTCCCGCACCAACTCGTGCAGCTCGGAACGCACGCGCGCCGCCAACAACAACGGCTCACTCGCCAGATCGAACTCACGCTCGCGATCTTCTTTCGGAACCCCTTCTGCGCCGGTCGGCGATACCAGCGTCTCCCAAGCATCGACGAGACTCGAATCCACGCGACCCAGCATGGCGCGAAAGAACGCCATCAAATCGTAGAGCTCATCGGTCTTCGCAGCCTCCGGGATTGTCTTGACCAGTGTATTCAAGACCTGGCTGAGATAGCGCAACAGCAACCCTTCGCTGGGCGCGATGGCGTATTCCTTCGTGTAGTCGTCGAAATTCCAGAGATCCTCGAACATCTCACGCGCGATCGACTTGAGCCGGATGTTTTCATCCCCGACCCACGGGTGTGTCCTTCCGAACAGGCTGAACGCCGCGTAGATGAAGTCGGCATCGGGACGCGGGTGAGTCACTGCATCGAGCTTGGCGATTCGCTCTTCGAACGGAACCCGCTGGGCTTTGAGCTTCAACATCAGGTCGCGCTTGAGCTTGCGGATTTGCGCATACAGGATTGCTCGCGGGTCTTCCAGAATCGACTCGACCAGCGTCAGAACTTCCATCGAATAGGTGGGCGAGTCCGGGTCGAGAACCGCGATGGCTTCGACCAGGAAAAGCGAGAGCGTTTGGTGCAGCGAAAAATCGAACTGCAGGTCAGTTGCGAGTCGCAAGCCGGGGCGGCCGTCATCACCGGGACCGACCTCGATGATCCCGCCCCGTTGCAGCGAGCGTGCGAGCACGGCCGCGCGTTTGCGTAGTCGTGACTTCGATACCGGTCTTTCGTGGCTGCGATCGATCAGGTCGATGAGTGCGCGGTATCCGGTCGCCGATCCGTCGGCACTGGGCCCGCGTTGCAGCACGCTGACCAGCGTGTGGTGATCAACCTTGAACTGCGACTCGAGCGTCTCCGGAGGCTGATAGATCAGCCTTTGAAACGTATCCCGATTCCACGCGACAATGCCACTGGGCGCCTTCTTCTTGGCCGGTTTGCGCTTGCGACCCGATTGCGCCGAGCGCTCCGCCGAGCGCTTGTTTTCGATCACGTGTTCGGGCGCCTGGCAGACTACGCTGCCGAGCTCATCGAATCCCTTTCGGCCCGCTCGACCCGCGATTTGTTTGAATTCGCGAACGCGCAGGAGACCCACTTTTTCGCCGTCGAATTTCGACAGCTGCGTGAACAGCACAGTCCGTATCGGGATATTCACGCCAACCCCGAGCGTGTCGGTGCCGCAGATCACTTTCAACAGACCTTTTTGCGCCAACTGCTCGACGAGCAGGCGGTACTTGGGAAGCAACCCGGCGTGGTGAATTCCGATCCCGTTGCGCAAGAAGCGCTTCACGTCTTTCCCGTAGGTCGAATCGAATCGAAACGTTCCCAGCGCCTCATCGATGAGCTTCCGCTCGTCGCGGTTGGTGACCTTTGCGCTCGTCAGACCCTGGGCCTGTTCCGCGCATTGTCGCTGAGTGAAGTGGACGACGTAGATCGGATACTGCGAGCGATCGAGCAGCGTCTCGATGGTCTCGTGCAACGCGGTTTCCCGGTATTCGAAATCCAACGGGACGGGACGATCTTCGGAGTAGACGTTCGAGACTTCTCGTCCCGTCTGCGCGCGCAACCTTTCTTCGATGAATGCCGTGTTGCCGAGAGTCGCCGACATCATCAAAAAGATCGTCCGGGGCAACAGCAACAACGGGATCTGCCAGGCGACGCCGCGGTCGCGATCTGCGTAGTAGTGGAACTCGTCGAGCACGACGTAACCGATCGGCGTTGCCGCGCCTTGCCGCAACGCCATGTTCGCCAGGACCTCGGTGGTGCAGCAGATGATCGGTGCATCGGGATTGATGCTGGCATCACCCGTCAGCATGCCGACGTTTTCCGCTCCGAAGACTTTGCAAAAATCGAAGAACTTCTCGTTTGCGAGCGCCTTGACGGGACAGGTGTAGAACGACCTCTCGCCCTCACAGAGCGCCTTGAAATGCAGGGCCATCGCGACAAGCGATTTGCCCGAACCGGTCGGCGTGCACAGCACAACATGTCGGCCAGCCATGATTTCCATCAGGGCGTTCTCCTGATGGGAGTACAGCTCGAGCTCAGTGTCCTTGACCCATTCGATGAAGAGATCGAGGATCTCTCCGACGTCGCGCGTCCCAGATCTTGGAATCCGCTCGAAGAGCGGTGCGATTGCAGCCGGCGGTTCATCTCGGTCGGTTTCTCGTTTCACTTTCTGCTGCGCTCTCTATGTGTCTCTCTGGTTCGCCGGAAGGGCGCTAGCCGTTTTGCACCGAAACCTTGGAAGTTCGCCGGTCCGATCGCTGTGCGAAGATCGGCCGTCGTTGTTTCGATGCTCGCAGTTGCGCGCCGGGTGCGGCCCCGTCAGGCTCATTGACCATGGGCTTCGAAAGCTTCGATGCGTTTTACCACAGTGACCTGCAATCGGTGTATTTGCTGCTGGTGCTTCCGGCGCTCTTCGCCGCCTATTGGTGGGCCGTGGCTCAACCGTTTCACAGTTCGGACACGGCTGCGCTGCGTTTCGTCAGGCTGTATTCGCTGGTGTTTTGCGTCGAGACGATGATCGACCCGCTCGCGACCGGGCCCATCGTCAAAGTGCTGGGTAGCGGGGGCACAGGGCTCGGGCTGCTCTTCGTGTTATTGGGAGACTTCCGGGTATTCGTGCTCGTCTTTGGTGTGTGCGCGCCGCGTCGAAGTCTAGCCGGTGTACTCGGGGAGGCCGCACTGTGGTCACCGATCGTCGCAGTCAGCGCGTATGTGGTGCATGCGGGTATCGCTTGGGTTGCCGGTGGCGCTCCCGGCCAACTGTTGTGGATGCTTCACGAGGTGTTCTTCGTCGCGCTCGCTGGTTTCGTCCGCAACGTGGTGATTCCGAGCCGTACCGATGCGGCCGATCCGAACCGCGCCAGACTCGAGCGCGTGATGAGCTTCGTGATGCTCTACTACGGGCTCTGGGCCGGCTCGGACCTGTTGATCCTGTGGGGTGGACTCGACGCGGGATGGCTGCTGCGCGTGGTCCCCAACCAACTCTACTACTCAGTCTGGATTCCGTTTGTGTACGCGACGTTTTTCAGCGAGCGCGAGGATCGTGCTTCAAGTCCTTCATTGCCGTGAAGTACGCGACGAGCGCGTCGAGCGCGTCGTCGTCGAGGTGCGGGTGTGCGGGCATCGTTGTGTATCGAAACGATTGGGGATTGGAAATGAATGCCTTGATCTGAGCGGTCGGCCGATACTCGACGATGCTGCGCGGAACATTGAGATCCGGGCCGATCATTCCACCCTCACCGTTGATTGCGTGGCACGCGATGCACTCGACGCGAAAGATGCGGAAGCCGGCGCGCGCCGGGGAATTCACCGCAGCCGAGCCCGGAAGGGTGTGCGGGTATTCAGTTTCGAACGCTGCGATTTCGATCGTCGCGAGCTGATAGGGCCACGGGTAATGGTGGATGTCGCGCTGGTGGGGCTGATTCCAGACCAGATAGAAGGGTCCGGGGTCGACCTGTCCGCGATCGATGGGTTCCCAACCCGGCGCACCGGGCGTGCCCAGATCCGCGTCCGAGAGTGCCAGGTAACCGCCGGGTTCTGCCAGTTTCGCGCCCGAGGCCGGCTTGCTGAAGCCGTCGAGCGCGCGCAAGAAGAAATTCGAATCCGGGTCTTGCTGCGGCGCGCCTGCAAACCCGAGCGTCAGCACTTCGCGCAGCGGGCACGCCCAGAACGACTTGAACTGTCCGTAGTACGGGTCGTCGATCTCGATGCGCTCGATGCTGCACGAAGCCAGCGTCGCCCGGTCGACGACCCGCACGACAGCGCCATCGCGCATGAACGCAATCGCACCGGCGCTCGTTTCAGTCTGGGTTTTCGAGTCGGCGTCTGTCGCTGCGCGCGCCGGCACGGTTGCGCCGGCAGTCGCCAGCAACGGCGACAACCACCACAACCACAACAACCACAACGCGGCGGTATGCATCGTGCGTTTCATCCAGTCCGATGCCTCCGAATGACCACGACCCGACCGAGGAGTCGTAGCGGAGGCGAAGAGCGTGGCTCTGAGAATTCGATGCGCGCCCCCACCCCCTGCACGAGACGCAGTCCGACGGACGTCTCGACGAAACCCTTGCAACGCAGTGCACCGAGAGAAACCAGCCGCGCCGCCAATGCCCTCGAATCGATGCCGGGTTCGACCTGCAGCTCCTCGGTGTCGAAATCCTCGTGTCGATGCGCTGTCGGCGATGCCCCTGCCATCCGGCGGCGCGCGCGCAAGCCGTCTGGGTCCGGTGGAAACAGCAACATCGGATCGATGTCGCCGTGCACGGCGCGAACCAGCGGCGCATCCGGCTCGATCTCTCGCAGCGTTGCCTCGAGCCTCGGCAGGTCCTCCTCACGGACGAGATCCACCTTGTTCAACACCAGAAGATCTGCCGAAGACACCTGCTGCTCGAAGGTTCCGTCGAGGTCGCGGCCGTCTGCGAGTTGTTCGGCGTTCACGACGATCAACGCGACGTCGTCTTCGATCCAACTCGCCACGGGTTCTCGCCAGAAGTTCATCTGTACATCGAACGGAAGAGCCACACCGGAAGTCTCGACGATCACCCGATCCGGCTTCACGCGCTCGCGAAGCTGCACGAGCGTATCGACGAGTTCGTTGGACAAGCGGCAGCAGACACAGCCACCCTGGAGTTCGATGTAGTTGCCGCTGTCGCTGTCGCCGTCGGCTGAAAGCAGCGCACCATCGATTCCGAGTTCGCCAAACTCGTTGGAAATAACGGCGATTCGAGCGCCCTCGCGCTGCGCGTCGGCGAGCAGGTGGCGGACCAGCGTGGTCTTTCCGGAGCCGAGGAAGCCGGACACGATCAGTGCGGGTACGCGTTTGCCTTGCTCCACCGGAGTTTCAATCCTCAACGGGACGATCATCGGGCCGCGATCGCGACGGGTCGCGCAAAGAGGCACTCGCGTCATCTCCGCCGACCAACCCCCATTGATCTTCGCTTCCAGCGCGTGGTTCTGTTCGCAGCCGGGCTAACACACCGAAGTGATCCGTCGGACACACGCCATCGTGTTCGTCATTGCACACGACTTCACACGAGACGAACTGGCCTACGCCGTTGCGGTTCGGGAATCCGGCGAAAACGTAGTCGATGCGCCGATCCGGCTCGAGGTCTGCCTGGGCGTATCGGTTGTCGTTGGACCAGGTATATCCGGGGCCGCCCGATCCGACGGTCGTCCATGCGTCGAGTAGAGCCATACTCCGGCCACCGAGTGACTGCAGGCCGGTCACGTAGCGGATCTCTGCCGATTCCGGCGCGGCGTTGAAATCGCCAACGACCAGCGGCGGAAAGCCAAGTCGCGGACGGCGGCGCAACGCGAGGTCGCACAACGCGACGACCTGTCGCTCGCGCGTCTCGCCGTGTCGCCACTTCCAATGCAGGTGGGTGCAGGTGAACCCGATCGGGCCATGGGGCGAATCGATCGTTACCGAGAGCGCAGCGCGCTTCTCCGCGTCGCCGGCGTCGGGAAGCCGCAGCGTCTCGCGATCGATGATCGGCCAGCGGCTCGCGACCGCATTGCCGAATTCCATCGCCCCGACACCCTCGCGTTCGAAGCCGGACGCGCAGACAAAATCGAGGTGATAGCCGCGACCGCCCAGAAGTTCGGCGACTTGATCGATTCCCGGGCCACGCAACGCTTCCTGGAATCCGATCAAATCGGGATCCAGGCGATCGATCCACGCCCGGAGCCTCTTGGCCCGTTCTGCGTACGGGCCGGAATCGTGCCACAGGTTGAGCGACAGCACCGAGAGTGTTTCGGAGGGATGCATCGATGCAAGCGTATCAATCCGCTCGCTGGTACCCCACTCGACCGGCTTCGATCGGCTGCGGCAACCTCTCAGTGGCAAAGCGATCGGGCTGGACTCAGAGTTCCAGATCGGCCAGCGTTCGGAGCGATGCTTCGACCGCGTCGGCGCCCGCACCTGGCACTTGACCCCGCGCGATCAAATGGGTCATCCCGAGCTTCGATTGGTGTACGCCGATCTGCTCAGCAACCTGATCGGGGCTACCCACGATGGCCCACTCGTCTACTGCGCTGCCGGACGCACTTCGCATGCTCGCGAGTTGGGTTTGCGCCAACGCAGAAGCCTGGCTGGCCAGCCCTTCGCGTACCCGGTCGAGCAGTGCATCATCGCGACTGATGAACACCGTTCGCATGATGGGCACCGCGATCGGCGATCGGCGGCGCGTGGCGCTCATCGCAGCGCGGTGGCGCGCGTAGTTCTCCTCGAGGCGTGCGAACGATTCGATCGGCGAGGCCAGGTACGGCAGCCCGAGGCGTCCGACCTGCGCGACCGCTTTGGGGCCGAAGCCCGCCACCCAGATCGGCGGGTGCGGCTTCTGGATCGGTAGCGGCGAAACGCGAATCGCCGGGGAGCGCGGGTCGTCTTCGTCTTCCCACGCGACCGGCTCGCCGCTCCAGGCCGTGCGCATGACCTCGAGTGCCGCCTCGAAGCGATCGCGTTTTTCGGCCACCGGTACGTCATAGACGCGAAACAGCGCCTTTCGAAACCCCCGGCCCACACCCAGAATGACGCGGCCTTGCGAAAGGCGGTCGAGCACCGCCACTTCCTCAGCCACCGCAATCGGGTTCCGGATCGGCAGCAAATACGAGGTCGTCGCAATTTTCAGGCGCTGCGTGCGAGAAGCAATCGCCGCCAGCTGCAGCAGCGGGGCGGGAATCGCGGATTGGCCGGTGAAGTGGCTTTCCGGCAGCCAGAACGAGTGAAAGCCGAGTTGCTCGGCGAACTCTGCCTGCTCGGCCAGCCGGTTCGCGCCGCCGTCGCCGGGGTCACGCCAGGGAGTTACACCGATTTCGAGGCGGGTCGACACGGGCCGAGCATATCGGCACGTGCGATCGGGCGCCGACCTCACCTCCAATCGAGCGGATTGTGTAACATGTTCTACCTATCAGGGGCCAACCACAACCTTGCCAGAGCGGGTTCCAGAACCGTCCGACAACCAATCACCCCCCGAATGGCACGTCGCCGACCGCGCAGGCAGTCGGAAGCGGGTGCGAGGCCGCGATGCACCTCGATTACAGCGCCGAACAACAGCAGCTCCGAGAAGAAATCCGCAACTATTACAGGGAGTTATTTACTCCTGAGATGCGGGCGCGCTTCGACGCGGAACACGAAGAAATGGGCGGACCGGTGTTTCGCGAGATCGTCGGCCGCTTGGGTGCCGACGGCTGGCTGGGGATCGGTTGGCCCAAGGAGTTCGGAGGCAAAGGCATGGGGCCCCTCGAGCAGTACATCTTCTGGGACGAGACCTATCGCGCTCACGCCCCGTTGCCCGTGATCGGGATCAACACCATCGGCCCCACCCTCATGCAGTTCGGGACTGATGAGCAGAAGGCCGAGTTCCTGCCGAAAATTCTCGAAGGCCAGATCTTCTTCGGCGTAGGCTACACAGAACCATCGGCCGGGACCGATTTGGCATCGCTCACGACCCGGGCCGAGCGCGACGGCGACGAGTACGTCATCAACGGCCAGAAACTTTTCACCACGCACGCACACGACGCCAACTACATCTGGCTGGCGGCGCGCACGGACCCCGAAGCACCCAAGCATCGCGGCATCTCGATCATCCTGGTGCCGACCGATGCAACCGGCTTTTCATGCACCCCGATCTATACCGTCGGCCGCGAGCGAACCAATGCGACCTACTACGAAAATGTGCGCGTACCGGTGAGCAACCGCGTCGGCCCCGAAAACAGCGGCTGGAAGCTGATCACCTCGCAACTCAACCACGAGCGCATCACGCTCGCGGCTCCGGGCTTCACCAACCGCATGCTCGACGAAGTCTGGGAGTTCGCGATGAAGACGCCGCGGCCGGGCGGCGATGGACGCATGATCGACGAGCCCTGGGTGCAACTGAACCTGGCTCGGGTGTTCGCGAAACTACAGGCGTTGACCGTGCTCAACTGGCGCTCGGCATGGTCGATCAGCGCCGGTGTCCCCGACATGGCCGAGGCATCCGCCGTCAAGGTGATGGGTTCCGAGTTTTTCGTGGAGGCGTATCGTCTGCTGCTCGAGATCGTCGAAAGCGCCGGCATCATTACCAACGGCGAGCCTGGCGCGATGTTCGGCGGACTACTCGAAAACGCTTACCGAACCGCCGGGACCTACACGTTCGGCGGCGGGGTCAATGAAGTTCAGCGCGACATCATCGCGATGGCTGGCTTGGGGTTGCCGCGCGCCCGGCGCTAACGGGTATCAACGACTTTTTCGCCATCCTGAACGGCGCAACACCGAGAGATCGCAACAATCAACGAGGTCGAGATGAGCCAACAGTCAGAGGCGAAAGCGGCGTTCGAAGCGAAGCTCCAGGCGTTCGTGGGTGTCGAGATCGGCCCGCCCGAAGTCGCTGAGGATGCCGTCAACGAGGCGATGATCCGCCACTGGTGCCAGGCGATGGGCGATTCGAACCCGATCTACACCGACTCGAAGGTCGGCGAGCGCTCGACCCACGGCGGGATCGTCGCGCCCCCCGGCCATGATGCAGGCGTGGACGATGCCCGGCATCGTGGTCGCGTACGACCTCGAATCGCTCGACGACAAACAACGCGAGCTGCACAAGTTCTTCGGCGACAACGGCTACCCATCGGTGGTGGCGACCAACTGCGAGCAAGGCTACGACCGCTACCTGCGCCCCGGCGATCGATTGACGGCGCGCACGACGATCGAATCCGTCTCGCAAGAGAAGGCCACCGCACTCGGGATCGGCTACTTCGTCGTGACGCGCACGGTCTATACCGACCAGAACGGCGATCCCGTGGGCTGGATGACTTTCCGGGTTCTCAAGTTCAAGCCCAACCAACCCGCCCAGCCTGCCGCTGACCCGGGGTTTGGAAGCGGGATGTCGGGCAAACCAGCGCGTATGCGGCCCCCGCTCGCACACGACAACGCATGGTGGTGGGAGGGCATCGACAACGACCAACTGTTGATCCAGAAGTGTGACGATTGTGGGACGCTGCGCCACCCGCCGCGTCCGATGTGCTCGGAGTGCCAATCGATCGCGTGGGGCAGCATCGAGAGCTGCGGACGTGGAACGGTGCACAGCTACACCGTGATGCATCACCCCCCAATTCCCGGTTACGACTACCCGCTTGCCGTGGCCCTGATCGACCTCGAGGAGGGTACGCGAATCGTCTCCAACGTGGAGGGCATCGGCCCCGATGAAGTCCGAATCGGCATGAAAGTCAGGTGCACGATCGAAAACACCGAGGATGATTTCAAACTGCCAATCTTCCACCCCGTGGCAGGCGAACAGGCCTGACAGCGATTCGACTTCACGGACTCAAACTTCATGGATTTCACCTTCACCGAAGAACAAATCGCACTGCGCGATCTCGCCCGAGAGATCCTCGAGGCGGAAGTGACGCCCGAGCATCTGAAGACGATCGAGCAGGGAAAAGATGGCTACAGCGCGCAGCTGTGGTCGAAGCTCGCGGGTGCGAACCTGTTGGGTCTCGGCATTCCGGAAAACCTCTCCGGCATGGGCTTTGGGATCGTTGAACTCTGCCTGCTGCTACAAGAGGTGGGTCGTGCGGTCGCACCGATCCCGGCACTGCCCACGTTGGTGCTCGGTGCGCTTCCGATCGCTCGCTTCGGGACCGACGCCCAGAAAGAACGATTCTTGCCGTCGGTTGCGACCGGCGAGACGCTGCTCACGGCCGCCTGGGTCGACGCCGATTCGGGCGATCTGCGCTCGCCCGCCACCCGGGCCCGTCGCAATGGGTCGGGGTGGCGCCTCGATGGGCGCAAACGCTTCGTATCGGCCGCGCAGAGTGCTTCGCGAATCGTCGTTCCGGCGGTCACCGACACTGGGCCTGGCCTGTTCCTGCTCGATCCGAACGCCGATGGCGTCACACTTTCTGGCGGCAAGACATCGACCCACGAGCCGATCTTCGAATTGGCCATGTCGGGTGCGCGCGTAGACGACGATGACTTGTTGGGGGGCCAGATCGCAGAGCGGGCAGAATCGGCCGCGCAATTCGCGTGGCTCTGCGATTGCGCGCTGGTCGCGATCAGCGCCACCCAGATCGGGGTCTGCGAAAGAGCGCTCGAGATCACCACCCGGTACGTGAGCGAGCGTCAGCAATTCAACGCTCCGATCGGCTCGTTTCCAGCCGTCCAGCATCGCTGCGCCGATTGCTACATCGATATCACTGCGCTTCGCTGGATCACCTGGCGCGCAGCTTGGAAGCTCGCGTGCGGGCTCGATGCGAGCCGGGATGCGGGCATCGCGAAGTTTTTCGCGGCCGAAGCGGGAGCCCGGGTCGGCACTGCCGTGCAACACCTGCACGGCGGAATGGGGGCCGATCGCGATTACCCGATCCACCGCTATTTCCTCTGGTCCAAGTCCCTCGAACTCAACCTGGGCTCGGCGATGCCGCAGTTGGCAAGGTTGGGACGCGACATGGCCCGAACGGGCCCTCAGGAGTTTTTATGAGTCCACCCAGATTCGATGCTGTAAACGTCGGCGACGCGCTGCCGGAGCTACCCATCGCGATCACGACGAGTCTGGTGGTCGGCGGAGCCTTGGCTTCTCGCGATTACATGCCCGTCCACCACGATAAATCAGCCGCGCAGGCCCAGGGAATGAACGACGTGTTCATGAACATCCTCACCACCAACGGGCTCGTCGGCCGGTACGTGACCGACTGGGCCGGCATCGACGCAACGCTCAAGGGCATCGCGATCAAACTCGGCACGCCGAACCTGCCGGGTGACACGATGACGATGTCGGGCGAGGTCACCGAGAAGCACGAAGTCGATGGGATCATCTCGATCGAAGTCGCAGGCAAGAACGCTTGGGGAAATCACGTGACCGGCACGGTCCGAATCGCGCTGCCGCGGGGGGCATGAGCATGCCGACAACACTCCACAACGAAGCCGCCATCGTCGGCATCGGCCAGACCGAGTTCTCGAAAAACTCCGGCCGCTCCGAACTCCAACTCGCCTGTGAAGCCGTCCGTGCGGCCATTGTCGACGCGGGACTCAAGCCGAGCGATATCGACGGCATGACGAGCTTCACGCTCGATACCACCGACGAAATCGCGATCGCGCAATCGGTCGGTATCGGCGAACTGACTTTCTTTTCGTGTACACCGCACGGCGGCGGGGCGGCGATCGGCGTCGTACACCAGGCCGTGATGGCAGTCGCCACGGGCTCGGCGAAGTACGTCGTCTGCTACCGCTCGCTCAATGGCCGCTCGGGCCAGCGCTACAGCGAGGGCGTTTCGGGCGACATCATCACCTCCGACACCATCCATTGGAGTTGGTACATGCCCTGGGGACTGATGACCCCGGCGAGCTGGGTTGCGATGTTCACTCAGCGTTATATGCACGAGACGGGTGCCAAGAGCACCGACTTCGCGAAGGTCTCCATCTCGACTCGCAATCACGCGGTCAACAACCCGGCCGCATTCTTCTACGGCAAGCCGTTGACTCTGGACGAGCACCAGAACGCGCGGATGATCTGCGACCCGCTGCGCTTGTTCGATTGTTGCCAGGAAACCGACGGTGCGTGCGCCGCAATCATTACGACGCCCGAACGCGCCCGCGATTTGCGAGCCGGCGGCGCCATCATCCGCGGGATCGGCCAAGCGGCCGGCGCCGACCAGGAAGTCATGACGAGCTTTTACCGCAAGAGCGTGGCCGCGATTCCCGAGATGGACTCGGTCGCGAAGCAGACTTACGAAATGTCCGGCCTCGGCCCGGACGACCTGGACGCGGCGATCATCTACGACGCGTTCTCGTCGATCGTGCTGATGCAGCTCGAGAGTTTCGGGCTGTGCGGGCCCGGTGAGGCAAAGGACTTCGTGGCAGACGACAACCTCGGACTCGGCGGAAGGTTGCCGACCAACACCCACGGCGGCCAGCTTTCCGAAGCCTACATCCACGGCATGAACGGTGTAAACGAAGGCGTTCGGCTGATCCGCGGTGACTCGGTCAATCAACCGCCGAACAATGACCACGTGCTGGTCACAGCCGGCATCGGTGTTCCGACCAGCGCGATGATCCTTGGAAAAATGGACTGAGAAGCGGCTCTCATCGAGCTCTCTTCGAGCTCTTTTCAAACTCCCTTTCAAGAGAAGAACAGCAGAAACCCACGTGCGTGAAGCAGTCATCGTCGAAGCTCTGCGAAGTCCGATCGCCCGAGGCAAGATGGGCATGGGGGACCTATCCGGATTCCACGCCGCGCAACTTCTGGCGAAAGTCCAGCAGGCAGTGATCGAGAGGGCGGGGATCGAAGCGGCGCTCGTCGAGCAACCGGCACGATTATCGAGCGTCTGTAGCTGTCGACAGCCGTCGACAAGATGTCGACAAGATGTCGACAAGATGTGGACAGCGTGTAGACGGGAACAGGAGAATTGTATGGCAGAACTCGAAGGCAAAGTCGCGGTCGTCACCGGTGGCGCCCACGGTCTTGGACGTGTGCACGCGCTGAACCTCGCGAAGCTCGGTGCACGCGTGGT
>JAQBGU010000082.1:0-23122 GCA_032128375.1 Deltaproteobacteria bacterium
GCTCTAATGTCCGCTCAACGCCCTTCAATGTCCGCGCAAGGCTCTTCTTTCTGCGCGCAAGGCTCTTCGTTCTGCGCGCAAGGCTCTTCGTTCTGCGCTGAAGGCTCTTCGTTCTGCGCTGAAGGCTCTTCTTTCTGCGCTGAAGGCTCTTCTTTCTGCGCTGAGGGCTCCTCATGTGCCGCTGAAGGCTCTTCATGTGGCGCTGAAGGCTCCTCATGTGCCGCTGAAGGCTCCTCATGTGCCGCGCAAGGGCCGTCAATGTCCACTGGGGCTCTTCATGTCGGCTGAACGCTCTGATGTCCTCTAAATCGGGACGCGGCTCGCGCGCCCGTCCGCGCCGCGGGCGGCCCGACGGGGCAGCACAGGGCGCAGCGCGCCGAAGCTCGTCGCCCACCCACACGCGTTTGCTGGCGCTTCGGGTACTCGAGCGAGTCCAGCGTGCAGGTGCGTATGCAGACCTTACGCTTCATGCGGCACTGAGTCGCAGCGAATTGAACGCACCCGACCGCGCATTCGCGACCGACCTGGTCTACGGCACGCTGCGTTGGCGAGGTCGGATCGACTTCTATCTGCGAAAATTTGTCGATCAAGATCTCGATAAGCTCGAGCCGCTGGTCGCTACCGCACTGCGCCTCGGAGCTTATCAGCTGCTGTTTGGCCAGCGAATTCCAGCCAGCGCGGCAGTCGATCAATCCGTTCGTTGCATTCGCGCGGCTGGCGTCGACCGCGCGTCGGGGCTGGTCAATGCGGTGCTTCGCCGGCTCGATGTAGATCGCGCAAGTGTCGAACTACCCACGGTCGACAGCGATCCTCACGCGCACCTGACCCACACGCTGTCGATGCCGAGCTGGCTCGCCCATCGATGGATCGATCAATTCGGTATTCCCGAGGCTGTGGCGATGGCAGAGGCCAGCAATCGGATTCCACCCCTGACGATTCGCGCCAACCGCCAGCAGGTGAATCGCGACGAACTACTTGGCCGCATCCGAGAAAACTTCCCGGATGCGAGGGCGTGCAGATACGCGCGCGATGGCATTGTACTCGGACGCGCAGGCAACCCGACACGCGATTCCGGATTCCTGGCCGGTCACTTCACGGTGCAAGACGAAGCTTCGCAACTGGTTGTCGGCCTGCTCGACCCGCAGGCCGGTGAGCGAATTCTCGACGCGTGCGCAGCCCCGGGAGGCAAGACGACGGCAATCGCCGAGCGCATCGGCCCAAGCGGAACGACGCTCGGCATCGATCGACACCCGCGCCGGCTGGCTCTGGTGCGACGGGCAGCGCGGCGCCTGCAGCTGACCGAAATCCAGTGTGCGACGCGCGACGTATCGCGGCCGATTCGCGACCTGGTAGTGCGCATCGGATTCGATCGGGTGCTCGTCGATGCGCCGTGTTCCGGGCTCGGAACGTTGCGCCGCAACCCGGATGCCCGCTGGCGCGTTCGCGCCGGAGACCCGGGCCGACTCGCCGAGGTCCAGCTCTCGATCTTGAGCAATGCCGCTGCGGTGTTGCGCCCCGGCGGCATCCTCGTTTACAGCACCTGCACCATGATGACCGAAGAGAACGAGGAGATCGTTGACGGCTTCTTGAAGAATTTTCCCGAGTTTTCGTTGGCTTCCGCCGATTCGGCCCCGGTCGAAGTCCGCGAACTCGTCGGGTCGGATGGCTTCCTGCGCTGCTTTCCCCACATCCATGACACCGACGGCTTCTTCGCCGCGCGGTTCGAGAGACGTCTATGACGAACCAGAAACGGACGAAACAGAAACGCACGAAACAGAAACGCACCGAACAAAGAATCCTGATCGCAGCCTCGATTCTGGCTTCGGATTTTGGCCGGCTGGCCGAGGAGGTCCAGGCAGTCGCCCGAGCCGGAGCCGACTGGATTCACGTCGATGTGATGGACGGTCATTTTGTGCCGAACATCACGATCGGTCCCACGATCGTCGCTGCCGTCCAGAGCGCGACATCTCTTCCACTCGATGTCCACCTGATGATCGAAAAGCCGGAACGCTACATCGAGAGCTTCGCCGAAGCGGGAGCAACCACAATCGGGGTGCACGTCGAGGCGTGTCCGCACCTGCATCGGACTGTCGCGCAGATCCGAGAGGCTGGTGCGCTGGCTTCGGTCACACTCAATCCTGGGACACCGGCCGCTGCGGTCGAGGCTGTCTTGGGCGACATCGACCAGGTTCTGGTCATGACAGTCAACCCCGGTTTCGGCGGGCAGAAATTCATCCCCAGCATGCTGCCCAAGATCGCGATACTGCGAGATTGGATTCGCGAACGCGAACTGCAGGTACGCTTGGAAGTCGACGGGGGGATCACCACGGAGACCATCGCCGGCGCAGCCGCAGCGGGGGCAGATGTGTTCGTTGCGGGAACCGCTGTATTCCGAGCACCCAATTACGCGGCAGCCATTCGAGCGCTCCGGCAGGCTGCCATTGGCTAAGCCTGCATTTCTCACCACGCCTCGTTTGCCGCAGCGTGGATCCGCGCTCGGCGGGCGAACCGGCGCCACCTCGACCGTTGCGCTGAGCATGCGTCCCGTCCGGTCAGGCGCGCCCGGTTCGAATGGCGCCTGGGCCAGCACCAAATTGCTTGCACTGGTTGAGGGGATCGCCCCGAGCCGTCATACTTGGCGCGCTCGAGTCTGGATTCGGGGCGTGGCGCAGCTTGGTAGCGCGCTTCGTTCGGGACGAAGAGGTCGCTGGTTCGAATCCAGTCGCCCCGACCAGGCTCTGCGGCCGAAGTCGCAACCCTTCGCCGCCTCGCTCCGATCTACACCCACATGCGTCACCCACACGAGCCACTCGGACGATTCACCCACGCATGTCGTTCGCACGAGCCACATGCGAATATGATGGGGATTAGCCACACAGCGGGCGCGGCCAAGTCACGACAACCAGCCGATCACGATGTTGATTGCAGGCAGCACGTCCCAGAGTTTGGACCACCAAGTACGCATTGCCTTCCGATCGATGACCCGCAAGAGATTTCCCCGAGCGAGTTTTCTTGAAGGCAGCACGATTCGGCAGTCGTCTATCCGAGAAGCCGGATATCTCCGCGACAATGGCGTGCATCGAACCGGCAACTGTTCGTGTCATCCCTTGATTCAATGTCCAATGTTCGGTGCGCAGAAATTCGCCTTTGCGCGTCGTACCGATGTGGTTTCTCGGTGCGCGCATTGTGCAGACCACGAGCACATGCGTGATGCGTGGTTCGGAACGCGTAGATGCTTCGTTGACATCAGATCGAGCCGATGTCAGGATGCACTCGCTCCGTCGGTGTGCGCGCAATTTTCTTGCGCGTCGCTGCCCTTCGAAGGATCAACGGCGGTAAAGATGGCTAGCTACGATGCAGGCGACGAAGATCTCTCTCGATCCGAGTTAGCGTGGGAATTGGTCGAACTATTCGGCGAACTCCCGGTCGAACAGATCAACGAAGTGTTGGCAAAGAACGTGCCTATCGAGACGCTCGAGTTCTTTGCGTCCTACGCAGGGGACTTTGCAAAAGTAGAAAAAGTTCGTGAAGCAACCAGCCGCAAGCTCCCCAACCTGCTGTTGCTCGGTTATCTGCTGCGTGTATTGGAAGATCGTCTGATCGACGAACCGATCGACTTCGACTCCTAACGACTTCAACCCAACCACCTGCCCGCCAAAATGCGTCGTACTTCGCAAGACGGAGACGGCCGATTCTGCAAGTCCAGGACTGGCAGATGACTATCGAACCACACGTTCGCCGCCGCGTCGTAGGCTTCGGCGTCGACGCGGTTCAGAGTTTCTCGCGCGCGCGCAATGCCAAGAGCCTGAGATTCACCGCGTTTGTGACCACGTGCGCGACCGTCGGCGCGATCAGGTTTCCAGTCCATTCGAATAGGATCCCCATCATCAGGCCGGTCACTGCGGCGAACAGCATCCACGGCAACATGTCTCGACGCGGCGCGAAGTGGGCTAGGCCGAAAATCAGACTCGCCGGGATCAATCCCACCTGCGATTGCAACGCGCCGCGGAAAAACGCTTCCTCGGCCACCCCGCTCGCCAGTGCCAGTACGATGCATTCGGCGACACAGAGTCTGCCGATTGCGCCCGCCAGCCCATCGGCCAATGCCTCGCCCCATCGCGTGCGTCGCGTGAGTTCGCGTGACAACCAGATCACGCCCAATCCGGCGATCCCTCCGATACCAACATCGACTGCGATATCACCAGCGTTGCAGAATCCCCCCTCCGGCGCTTGGGCGTACATCAATGATGCATCGCCGCTCCAAACCGACCACGCAGACGCAATCGCCAGCAACACGCCGTAGAATACAAGTGATATCGGAACCAGCGATGCCTTCGCGGCCACCTGGAACACAATTGGGGTCGCTTTTGGCCTTGCAGCTCCGTTGGGCCGTGGTTGATCGTGGGCCTCAGTAGTCGGCAGGGGGTTGTCTAGTTCCTGCTTCACCCGCTTTCGGCCTCGTTGCGGTGCTCCCCGGGGGAGGTTAGCTTGCCAGTCGGCGCTTGAATCCGATTCGGGTCAGTGTAACCTGGACATCAACCGCGCCGAAACGCCGATCGGCCCACACGCGATATGGCGTCCAACGTATAACGGACGGGAGGACATGTCCGATCGAATTCCGATGACCCCCTCCGGGTACGCAAAGCTGAGCGAGGAGCTAGATCAGCTCAAGTACAAGGAGCGTCGAAAAATTTCGAAGGAGATCGAGATCGCCCGCGCCCACGGGGATATCTCCGAGAACGCCGAGTTCCACGCCGCCAAGGAAAAGCAGAGCCACATCGAAGGTCGAATCCGGCTCGTCGAGGACAGGCTGGCACGCGCGCAGGTCATCGAAGTCAGCAGCGAGCCAGCCGATACCGTGCGTTTCGGTGTCACGGTGGTCTTGTCGGACGAAGACACCGGTGAGGAGGTTCGGTATAAAATCACTGGAGAAGACGAGACCGACGTTTCTGCGGGACTCATCTCGGTAACATCCCCCGTCGCTCAGGCGCTGCTGGGGAAGTCCGTCGGTGACACCGTAACTGTGCGGGTTCCCAAAGGAAGTCGCGAATTCGAGGTCCTCGAACTGCTGTTCGAGTGACGCGGATCGCGTTCACGACGCCGGTTGCAGCGCTCCTCGCCTGTCGAGTAGCCTCGTGTCCGAGGGCCAGGGCGACTATCCGCCGGCCGCCGGCAGCAGGCAACCTCGAAATTCGCGCCCGCTCATTGGTGGGTAGCGGTTTGAAACGAGACCTCACCTTTGCGATCGCTACAACTGAAATTCAGTGCGCTTGTCGTCACGCTTCTCGTCGTTGCGTCGGTAAGTCTCGCATGGATCGCGACCCAGCACGAACGCACCGCGCTCGTGAGCGAGGTCGAAAAGCGCGGACGCGCAGTCGCGATGAATCTCGCGGGAGCGGCCAAGGAGTCGCTCCTCAGCATCGGCGACGGCGATTTTGCCCCTGAACTTACGCTCGAGAAATTGATCGAAGACGTCAGTGAAGGGGAAGGGGTCACTGCAGTACGCCTGTTGGGAGCTGAGGGGCGAATCGCGGCATCACTCGACGCCGCCGAGCGGGACACAACTGGCGTGTTCCACGCACCACACGCCGACGAAGCGCCCGACACATTGCAGGTAACCCGCGACAGCGAGCGGCTCATGGTAGTTGCGCCGATCTTCTTCAGCGGCGTGCTGGTGGGCGAGGCCCAGGTCGAATTCGACCTGACGATCCTGATCGACCGGATTGTTCGCAGCAACACCGAACAACTCAGCGCGGCCGCGCTCGCAGTCGTGGTGTTTGGCGTATTCGCCGGCGTCATCTTCGTTGCGTTGCTGGTGGGTCCGCTGCGGCGTCTGCGAGTCGGGGTCGAGCAACTGACTGCCGGCGAGTTGTCGGTTCGCGTTCCGCCGACCTCGCGGGACGAAGTGGGCGAACTCACACGCGCGTTCAACAAGATGGGCGACAGCTTGCAGCAAAAGGAGCGCATCCAGAGCGCGTTCGGCCGCTACGTCAACGACTTCGTGCTAGCGCAACTCCTCGACAGCCCCGACGATGAACCACAGGCCGGCATCGAGCGGGAGGTGACGCTGCTCTTCGCAGACATCCGCGGGTTTACGAACCTCTCAGAGGGCCTGAAGGCACCCACGGTGGTGTCGCTCCTGAACGAGATTTTCCAGATCGCATCCGACCACATCCTCGAGCAAGGCGGGACCATCGACAAGTACATGGGCGACTCAGTGATGGCGTACTTCGGCGCGCCCGTCACTCAGACCGACCATTCGCTGCGTGCAGTGACCGCGGCCGTCGACATCCTCGAAGCGGTGAACGAGCGAAACATCGCAATCCGCTCGGATGCCGGAGGCGCGCGGTTGGCAGTCAATCTCGGAATCGGCGTTCACACCGGAGTCGTCGTGGTCGGAAACATCGGTTCAGACCGTCGGACCGACTTCACGGCCGTCGGCGATGCCGTCAACGTGGCCCAGCGCCTGGAGAAATTGGCAAAGGGCGGCGAGATCCTGGTTTCCGAAGCCGTTTGGCGCCGTGTACGCGGCAGTATCGAGATGCGGTTCGAAGGAGAGCGACAGCTTTCCGGGCGCCAGGAACCGATCCACGTCTATTCGATCGATCGCACACACGCAGCACCAACGCTTGCGGTACGGCGGTCGTGAGGCTCTGGGCGCTGGGGGTAGTCGCGTCGGCACTGCCGTTGATTCTCGGCGGCTGCAATACTCGCCTCGCTACGGGCGAACGGCTCTACCGCGATGGGGACCGCCTGGCTGCGTTGGAAACCTGGCGGATGATCACGGAGGACAGCCCCGCGTATCCTCGGGCTCTCGATCGAACCCGCATGGTCGAGGAGGAGTTCCAGCAGCTGGTCGTCCGCTACAAGCAGCGCGGCCGCTACTTCGAAGAACGGGAGAGACTGTCCGAGTCGATTCTCAACTACCGGCTAGCGCTCAAGCTCCAGCCCGATGACTCAGAGACACTCGATCGCGTACAAGAACTCGCCCGTCGGGTGCGTGCCGAAAAGCAGGAGCTTCGGGCGCAGTACCGCGCGAACTTCGAGTCCGGCGCTCTCGCCAAGGCTGGCGAACAGCTGGCGCGGCTTCGGAAGCTCGACCCCTTCGATCCGGTTCTCGAAGCGGACGATCGCGAGCTTCGCACGGCACTGCGTGAATCGGTATCGCGATTGCTCGCATCGGGGCGGCGGCGATTCTCTGACGGAAACCACACGGCGGCGCGGACCTGGTTCAATCGCGTGCTCGAGATCGACCCCGACAACGAATCTGCACGAGGCTATTTGAGTTTCATTGACGCCATTCGACGCGAGAGTGATCGGACAGGCACACAACCCGCCGCATTCGATGCACCCGCGGCCTACACCTCCGAAGCGGAAGTTCGGGCTGAGGGGTTCTATCAAAACGCGCTCGCCGCTGAACGCAGCGGAAGCCTCTACGGTGCCATTCGCCTCGACGTTCAGGCACTCGATGCCAGCCCGCACCACGCCGGCGCCCTGCGTCAGCTTGCTGAGATCCGCAGCACCCTTGCCGGTCGGGTGGACCCCCTGATCGAGGCTGGCCGCACCCAATTCATGAACGAAGACCTGCAATCTGCGCTGGATTCTTGGCGGCGCGCGCTGTTGATCGACCCGAAAAGCGAGCGCGCGAAGGCCTACGCGGCCAGGGCAGAGCGCCATCTCGCCAACCTCGAACGACTGCGCTCTGAGCCAGACATCGCGGGCGTCAAGCCATGAGCAACGCCCGAATAACAGTTGTGTCACTCGTCGCTTTGGCGCTCTGGTCGGGCGGATGCTCTTTTGAATCGGGATCAGTCATGAGCTGGCCGGTGTCGGCAAGGCCCGAGCTAGTGCTGACCGAGCAACCCGGGTCGGACCTGGAAGAGCCCCAGGGCCTGGTTGCGAGCAGCGGGGAATTGCGCGCCATCCCGCTCAAGTGGGAACCCGTGCTGGTCGGCCAAGTCGGTGGCTATGTGATCGAGCGATCCGCAGTGCAAGCAGGTCCGTTCGAGCGGATCGCGACGATTGTGGGTCGACTCAACACCCAGTACATCGATCGCAATACGCTAGTGCCACTGATGAGTTCCGAGGACGCCGCACTTGGCGAAGCGCCCCCGATCACCCCGGTCAATCTGGAGGACGGCATGAGCTGGTCCTATCGGATCCGGGCGTATTCTGCATCCGGCGCGCTCGCAACCGCTGGGTCCGCCGTGGTGACCGCGACCACTGCCCCACCACTCTCCGCACCAGAAGAACTGCGCGCGTACAGCCAACAACCGCGCAAGGTGGCTGTCAGCTGGCGGGCGGCGGAGGATCGCCTGGTTCAGGGTTATTGGATCTATCGCAGCCCGAGCGCGGCCGGGCCGTACCAGCTCATCGCTCAGCTCGAAGGGCGCCACGAGACCAACTATGTGGATTCCGGTCTCGGCGACTTGCGGGTCTTCTACTACCGGGTGGCCGCCGCCAATCAGGCGGGAGGCCTCGGCGACCCGACCGACCCAGTCCAGGCCGTAACCAAACCCGAGCCGCTTCCGCCCTACTTGTTGCGCGCAACCGAGCAGCGTCTCGGAAGCAACGTCATTTCGTGGGAACCCAACGTGGAACCCGACATCGTGGAATATCGCGTCCTGCGGACACGTAGCGGCGCTGACATGCCGGAAATCGTCGCCAGCGTCTCATCCGGGCTAACCCTTGCCGAAGATCGCGCAGTGGGCGCAGGGGAGCACATCAACTATTCGATCATCGCGATCGACCGAGACGGCCTCGAAAGCGATCCCGCCGAACCGATCCAAGTCGTGAGTGTCGGCTACGGCCTCAAAGCCGACATTGTCGAAAACGGTATCCAACTGAGTTGGGAAACGGATGGCGAGAATTTTCGCGGCGGACACGTTTTTCGAAACGAGCGATTTGGACGCACTAGCCTGGGGTTCACTACCGGAAACCATTTTCTGGACCCGAGCGTCACACCCGGTCTTCGGCATCGCTATTCGGTAGTCTTGGAACGGCACGACAAGACGCTGGCACCCCCGTCACAGGTGATCGAAGTCAATGTCCCCGAATCGGCGGCCGCGCGATAGTCGCACCGATCACCCGCCTCGGCGGAGGCGTGATGCGATATGCGGGCTAGACTTCGCGGTTCGAGAATTCCTCGGTAGCTCAGTTGGTAGAGCAAGCGGCTGTTAACCGCTGGGTCGTAGGTTCGAGTCCTACCCGAGGAGCCACTTTCTTTCGAAGCGCTCATGAATGGCCCTGAGCGAGCGAGCCATGCCCTGACGAATGCTCTGCCGCTGCGTCCGCGTACTCGCGAGATCCGAGATCGATGGATCGTCGCTTGCGCAAGAAATCAAATCGAGTCGCAGCGGCCACGCATCGGGATCGAAATTCGCGCGGGTGTACATGACACAGAAACGGCGTACCCAAGTTCGCGTACTCTCAGGGCAAGGTAGTGCGTGATCTAGTAGGGGATGCCATCCGCCAGAGCACACATACCGGCAGATCGTTCGAAATCGACTCGCCAGGATGAAGCCCGTTGTCGCAGCCGGCACAGCATCAGAAAATCGGCCTTTGCGCGCCGTGAATTGGCGAGGCCATTGCGCAGCGCAGACCTCGGTGCGCGCTCGCATTTGCCCCGTGGCCATATCGCGGGGATTCTACCGGGTTTCACCCCGCCGCGTTGCCGATACAATCCCGGCTCGATGATCCCGGCCAGATGGCCAGGTGGAGGAAAGCGCTCGGATGAACGCACGGACGACCGGTTGGATTTTATCGACCATGACCCTGGCATCCACAGTGGTGCTGTCCGTGAGCGCGGCGGCCGAGACCGCCTGGGTCAACGACGACGTCCACCTGCAGTTGCGAACTGGCGCCGGGAACAACTTTCGAATCGTCGGCCAGATCCAGACCGGTGACTCGGTCAGCATCGTGAATCGCAGCGAAGGTTGGACACAAGTGCAGACCGACGCCGGGAAATCAGGCTGGGTACCCGCTGGCTTTCTCCAGCTCGAACCACCAGCTAGGATTGCGCTCGCCAAACTCGAGGCTGCAACCGCAGCGCATCGGTCCGAATTGGAAAAGTTGACCGAGCAGATTGCAACTCTTCGCGCATCGAACGAAGAATTGTCCGGCCAGGATGCGGGCCAGCGAGACCAGATCGACCGGCTCACCCGCGAGAACTACGAATTGCGCGCCGGTGCGCGCTGGCCTGAATGGATCACCGGCGCGGGGATCGTATTCGTCGGCATGATCCTTGGATGGATCCTCAGCAAGAGCTCGGGGCGTCGCCGCCAACAGCGCATCCGACTTTGATTGGGACGTGACCGGCCCCCTCCAGCTCGGCGACCAAGTTCGCTGCGGTGTCGTGGCAGCCGGTGGATCGCGGGAAACCACTCTGCGTGCGGCGCGCAGTGCAGAAGAACTCGGCTACGACTCGATCTGGGCCGGCGATCATATTTCGTTTCACATCCCGATCCTCGAATCTCTCACGCTGCTGTCGTTCTTGGCTGCGGCGACGGAACGAATCAAGCTCGGAACCGCGGTTTACCTGATGCCGCTGAGGCCCCCCGCGCTGATCGCGAAGATTACGTCGACCCTCGACCTGCTGAGCGGCGGACGCCTGACACTCGGAATCGGCGTCGGCGGGGAATTTCCACCCGAATTCGAGGCGTCCGGTGTCCCAGTTGCCGAGCGCGGTTCGCGCACCGACGAAGCGATCGAAGTCGTGCGCCGCTTGTGGACTGAAGATCGCGTCGAACACCGTGGACACCATTTCGAGTTCGGTCCGATCTCGATCGACCCGAAGCCTTCTGTGAGTCCACCGATTTGGGTCGGCGGCCGCCGACCGCCTGCGTTGCGCCGTGCGGGCCGGCTGGGTGACGGCTACATCTCACATATGACAGCTCCCGACACGTACCGCGCCAATCTCGAAACGATTCAGACCCATGCCCGCCAAGCCAATCGCGACGCGCAGCCCTTCTCCACTGCGGCCTTCTTGTTCACCGTGCTCGACGATCGATATGAAGCGGCACTGGAACGAGCCATAACGATGCTCGAAGGGATGTACCGGGTTCCGTTCCGAGAGGCGGCACCAAAGTACTGTCTGCTCGGCCGGCCGGAAGACTGCCTCGAGCAGATGCATCGCTTCGTTGCTTCGGGGGTCCGCCACTTCGTCATCGCCCCGCTGTCGAAGCCCGCCGAAACGATCGAAACGATCGCTCGAGAAATTCTGCCGGCGATTCGTGCACTCTGCTGATACCGCTGTGTCACGTCTCATGCAGTCTGCCATGAGTCGGCCGTTTCCAGATCGCTAAGCGGCACCGACCTGTCAGCCGCGCCAGAACCGCGGTTGCAGCAGAACCAGCAAGGTGAAGACATCGAGTCTGCCCGCAATCATGCACGCGGAGAGTCCCAGTTTCACGTACGACGGCAGATGGGCGAAGCCGTGACTCGGCCCGACATCCCCGAGCGCTGGACCGACATTCGCTGTCAGGCTGAGCGCTGCGGATACGGACGTGATCAGGTCATAGCCGGCTGTCGCCATCAAAGCGGCCGCAGCGGCGACGATCAAGAAGTACGCAGTAAAGTACGCCCAGATCGCGGAGATCACTTCGTCCGACACGATCCGACCGGCGTACTTCACCCGGCGCACCGCGTGCGGGTGAAGCAGTGGCGTGAAAGAATCGCGCAACGCGCGCAATCCGAGCAGCAACCGGAGGCTCTTGATTCCGCCCGTCGTCGAGCCGGACATCCCACCCACCACCATCAGAACGAGCAGCACCAGTTGCGCGAAGCCTCCCCAGCTCTCGAAATCGGCGGTGTAGTAGCCGGTTCCTGACATCATCGAGATTGTTTGAAAGATCGCCTGTCGCGCGCCGTTCGGTTCGAGTCTGATGCCCGCAGGAATCCAGATCAATAATGCGCTGGCGACGACCAGTGTCCCGGCGTAGTACCGAAACTCTCCGTCTCGCTTCAGCAAGCGAATGCGACCGGTAACGATGCGGTCGTGGATCACGAAACTCGTCGCACCCAGAACCATCATCACCGCTATGACCCACTCGACCGCCGCCGATCCGAAGCTACCCACCGAACCATCTCGGGTCGAAAACCCACCGGTGGAAATACTGGTCAGCGCATGACAGAACGCGTCGTAGGGGCCGAGCCCGGCGAGCGTCAGCGCAGCAAACGCGAGTGCCGTCAAACCGAGATACATGCGGAGCAACCGACCGGCTGTCGCGGCGAATCGCGTTCGACCCGGCTCAGACGAGACATTCGCGGCGTCACTCGAAAACAGTTGCATCCCACCGATACCGAGAAATGGCAATATCACGACCGCGACGACCAACACCCCCATTCCACCCAGCCATTGGGTCATCGCGCGCCACAGAATCAGTGCACGCGGGAGCGATTCGACTGACGGGATCACACTGGCAGCGGTCGTCGTGAACCCCGAAACCGCCTCGAACAGTGCGTCGATAGGCTCGAGTGCATTGGCCGCGATGAAGGGGAGCGCGCCGAACGTGGCAGCGAGCAGCCATGTGCCCGTGGCGATCACGAAGCCGTCGCGAACCCGGATCTGCTGGTGCATCGGTTGGCTAGCAAGTGCGACGGACAACCCGGTGACTCCGGCGGCAATGGCACTCGCCAGATAGGGCAGCGAGGGCTCCCCCCACCAGATTGCACAGCCTGCTGGTACGAGCTGCGCAACCGCGAGTGCGACCAATACCCAGCCGAGCAATTGCACGTCGCGCAGGACGTTCACGCGATGTTCACTGCACGCCCACGGATACTTCTACAACTAAGGTCACGGCGATGTACCTACCTTCCCAGCTACTCCGCGAGGAACTCCGCCAGCTTTGCGGCATTCTCGGACGTGGTAATCAGCAGAACCCGGTCACCGTGTTCGACACGATCGGAACCACGCGGCACGCGCAATTGCTCACCTCGCTGCAGCGCGGCGACCAACACCCCTCGTGGCAGCTTTATTTCAGACAGTGTGCCCTTGGCGAGTCGGCTGCGTTTGCCCACCCCGGCTTCCACGATCTCAATGCGGTCTTCGAGCAGCTGAGCGACCGACAGAACCTTTCCACCGAGAATGTGCTGAAGTGCCAGGCCGATCACCAACAGGCGAGGACTGATGATCGCGTCGATGCCAATCTGTCCGACGAGGTCGACCAGCGCGGGGTTGTCGACCAGAACCACCGCACGTCCGGCTCCGAGCCGTTTTGCGAGTAGTCCCGCTACCAGGTTCGTTTCGTGGTCGGGAGTGACCGCGACGAACGTCGCGATCCGGCCGATGTCTTCCTCTTCTAACAGCGCCTTGTCGGTCACCAACCCTCGGATGACCAGCGCACCTGCCAGCTCCTCGGATGCCTTGCGGGCCAATTCGTCGTCTTTTTCGATCACAATCGTCTTGACGTCCTTGGCCTCGAGACGACGAGCGAGTTCGAGGCCGATCGGCCCGGCTCCGGCGATCATGACGCTTTGTCTTTGATCGGGCTGGATACCGACCAGCGGCAAGACGTCGGCGAGGTGCTCGCGTGCAATCGCGAAATAGACCAGGTCACCGACTGCGATCTCCTCTCCGCCGTGGGGAATGATCCAGTCCTCGAGACGATGAATCGCGACTGCAAGTGTCGGAGTTGCCGCGAATAGCAGATTCAAATCGGATACCCGAACGCCCATGAAATCCGAACTCGGCCCAATCCGAAAGCCGGCTACGATCAGTTTGCCGTCCATGAACGACACGACGTCAACCGCGCCCGGAACCTCGAGCAACGATGCAATCCGATCGACTGCGGCCACGTCTGGATTGATCCAGACGTACTCACCCTCGTGATACTGAGCGATCCGCTCCATGCCCTCGGCGTGGCCAACATCTCGCAACCGCACGATGATTCGCGGCACTTTGAAGGCGAACGAGGCGAGCATCCCCACCACCATGTTGATTTCGTCGTGATTGGTGACCGCGACGACCAGATCGGATTTTTCGATTCCGGCCCTGCGCAGCTCAGGGGAGGTCGAGCCGTTGCCGCAGAGCACCTGGACGTCGAGCGTCTCTGAAACTTCCCGAACCTTGTCGGGATTCATGTCGATCAGAGAGACGTTGTGCCCATCTCGCGAGATTTTCTCCGACAACGCGCGCCCAACGCGTCCTGCTCCTACGATTACGATATTCATGAGATCAACCCTGGAGCGGCATGCCCGTGAACCGGCGCAGAGGGTATGTCATTGCGGGGTTGAATTCAGTGGCGCGTAGCGGTGCTTCGCTTCGGCGGCGCTGAGTCCGGCGGCTTTCGCGATTCTCTCCAGGCGCTCGGGATCAGCAAGATCGGCGGCGGTGATGCGTTCCTGCAGCGCGAGCGAGTTTCGGTAGCTATCGGTCGTGGTGTCCACGTTGCGCACGCGTGCCTTGCCGGTCGACGCATCGACGATTTCTGAGAACGGCACCGGCACGATATTCGCAGCCTGTCGTGTGATCAACGCACTCGAGTGTCCTGCCAACAGCGACGTGACGGCTCCCACACCGAGATCGAGGGTGTAGTCGCGATCGAACGCGGTCGGGTAACCGCAGCGCACCTCGTAACCGACGTCCTTTTCGCCGATTGCGACCGTGATACCGCGCGAAGCCAAAGACCTGGCAACCGCGGTACGCAGCACTTTTCCGAGTGGGACTTCAGCCAGTCGGATGTGACCGTGTGCATCTCTCGGAACCTCCTTCAGAATCGGGTCGGCGGGGTCCATGTGCTCAGCGATCCCCTCCGCGATCACGGCCACGCCATCCGGTCGGCCGGCGGCCAGCCGGCGCACGATCGCACCTTCCAGTGTCCGGACCACATCGTCCATTCGGATCGGCAGCTTGGGGAAGTCCTCGGGGATCAGTGAAATGGGTGCACCCGCCGCTTTGCCCGCCCCGAGCGTGAGGTGGCCCGCAGTCCGACCCATCATGATGATGAAGAACCAGCGGCGCGTGGTCCGCATGTCTTCGAGAATTCTCTCGACGACCGCCGTCGCGTGTTCGCGGGCGGTCTCGAAACCAAACGTCGGAATACCGGCAGGCAGCGGAAGGTCGTTGTCAATCGTCTTGGGAACATGAACGACCTTGATGCGACCTTGGGCGGCGTCGGCTACGCGCATCGCCGAGCTGGCCGTGTCATCGCCTCCGATCGTTATCAGATACTCGACACCGAGGGAATCGAGCGAAGCGACGCATGCCGAAAGATGTTCGACCTGCTTGGTCGGGTTTGCCCGTGATGTGTGCAGAATCGAGCCGCCCTGGAGATGAATATGGTCGACGCTCGCTTCGTCCAGATCTCGGACTTGGTCAGTCTTGCCGGACATGATGTGCTGAAAACCTTCGGAAATTCCGATCACACGATGGCCAGCTCGGGTTGCGGCGATCACCGCGGCGCCTATCACACCGTTGATTCCCGGCGCCGGTCCGCCTCCCACCAAGATTCCAAACGTGGCCATGGATTCCCCCTTCCCCCGAAGAATGCTTCGGAGTCGTACATGTGGATACGGTGTGGGAACTCAGCACGCGAAATCGCGTTCCGACGCGCGAATCAACCGAGCCAGCGCACACGCGAGCGGCTCCCGCTCCAACCTGTCAGCGCAAACTGTACCCATCGGTTAGGCTGGCGGCCATGACGGCCGTGGGCATCATTCCGGCGCGCTACAGCGCCTCCCGTTTCGCCGGCAAACCACTCGCGCAGATTGCCGGCATTCCGATGATCCAACGGGTCTGGCAGGGCGCGCTGGCTGCACAGCGGCTCCGCACGACGATCGTCGCGACCGATGACGAGCGGATTGCCGACTTGTGCCGGTCGTTTGGCGCCGACGTCGCGATGACGAGCCCGGACCACAAGACCGGTACCGACCGTCTGGCCGAGGTCGCGGCCGGCCTCGCCGACGATATCATCGTCAACATTCAGGGTGACGAGCCGTTGATCGAAGGCTGGGTCATCGATGCGGCCGTGGATGCGCTGGTGGGCGACCCCGAAGTCTCGATGTCCACCGTGATTCACCGCGCAGAACAGGACGATGTGGCTGATCCCAACCGGGTCAAGGTCGTGGTCGATCACGCCGGGCGCGCGCTGTACTTTTCGCGAAGTGTGATCCCGGCCGTACGCTCTGGTCAGGCCGCACCCCAGTACTGGCAACACGTCGGTCTGTATGCCTACCGCCGGCCATTCCTGCTCGAGTTCATCGCACTCGAGCCGTCTCCCGCAGAGATCGCAGAACAGCTCGAACAGCTTCGCGCGCTGGAGAACGGGCACCCCATCTGTTGCGCGACGGTCGAGGGCTGGAAGAGTATTCCGGTCGATGTGCCAGACGATGTCCACCGTGTCGAGGCGGCATTGCGCGAGCGCGCAAAACGTAGTTGAGTACTCACCGTGTCACTCGATGTAGCCGAGCGCCTCGAGTGCCTCGCGCTGCGTTGCATCGTCGGCGCGTTTCTGCGCGGCCATCGTGGGCGCGAGCGTCTGAAACGCGCGCACCTCCCAATTCGAATCCTCGATCATCTCGATCACGTGACCCTCGCGATATTCTTCCGGTTCGACAGACAGCGCGATCTCGGCCCCATCGTCACCAATGGAAGTAACCTCGAAACGGAGCTCCGTATCTGCGTCGAAATGCGCGAACAGAACCAGGCCGCCGCGCGCAGATCGGTCGAGCACGAAGACTCCCGGTTCGCGCTCGACGAGCGGTGATCCGACCAGGCTTTTGGCAGAACGAACCGACTCATTGATTCGAACCCGAAACTGCACCGTGTCGCTGCGCTCCCCGCCGGTCGCCACCAGGTAGTAACCTGGTCGATATTGCAAGAAGTAGTCGATCATCCGTGCGCGCAGCCGCTCGGCGATTGCAGGGTGTCGATCGATCACGTTCTGACGTTCGCCTGGATCCGTCTCGAATCGATACAAGGAGTGCTCGACCGGAATGTCCGGCGCGTGTCTTAGAACGTACTTCCAACCCTGCCAGCTCAGAGCAATCGCGCTCCAGCGCAGGTTTTCACTGATACCGGGGCGGTCTGTGATCGCGAACGACCCGGCTTCGGCAGGTCCTTCGCTGCTTCCAGCCATTTCGAGCGCGGGAAGCAGTGTGGCTGCGGTCATCGAGCCGACGTCATGTTCGATTCCAGCCAGATCGAGCAGGGTTGGCATCAGATCGAACGATCGGACCTGTTGGCTCACCACGCGGCCGTGCGCCCAATCGACAGCACCGGGCCCCCGCACCTGGTGAGGCTTGATGATCAATGGAACCCGAACCAGCTCATCAAAGAGGTAGTGGCGCCCGTGTCCAAAGAACTGCCCGCGATCGAACAGGCTCTCCCCGTGGTCTGAGACGAACGCGATGATCGTGTCGTCGTACAGCCCCCGACGCTTGAGCGTGTCGATGATCCTCCCAATTCGATCGTCGAGATACGCGATCTCACCGTCGTAGAGGTCGGATACCGCGGTCTTGAACTGCGGCACGCTGATCCCATCGGGAGTGCACAACGAGCAGCCTTCGACTTGTCCGTACAGGTTCGTTGTGAACGGGAGTTTCAGGCCGAGTCGCGTGAGCACTTCGCTGCTTCCATAGCGTTTCGCAAAATCTGACGGTTGATTGAAAGGCTGGTGTGGATCATTGAAGTGCAAGAACAAGAAAAAGCGCCGGTCCCCGTTCGAGCGAAGCCACTCGTCGGCCTTCGCGACGACCCCGTCGGCGGACGACGCTAGCGCGGGTACTCCCAACCATGTATCGAATCCCTGCTCGAAGCCCATGTTGTACAGGTAGGCCTTGTAGGCGATGCCCCGGGTCAACCAGCCAGCATTTCGAAAGTACTCCGCCAGGGTCGCAATCTCGGGAGCGATTGCGCTCGCTCGGTGGATCACCAGGTGCTGTGAGGGGGTGAGGCCGGTCAGCAATGACGCAAACGACGGTGCAGTCCAGTTGCTGTTACTCACGGCGCGCTCGAATCGCACGCCATCCGCGGCGAGCGCGTCGATGTGAGTCGAGGTGTTGCGTAGGTAGCCGTAAGACGACAATCGATCTGCTCGGAGCGTATCGATACCGATGAGCAGCACGTTCGGAGGATCTTCGGCGGATCGTTTGGTATCGATTACAGGGTTCCCCCAGAGCGCGTACCCTCGGGTGCGCGGCAATGCGGTCGTCTCGAGGCGCAGCTCCACCTGCTGGCCGCCGAACGCATCGAGATCGACGCTCGCCTCTCGCCAGTGCCAGCCGTCACCGCCCGCGCGCACCACGACGCGCCGGCGAAACAACTCGACCTCGCGCCCCCCGTGCGCAGCGACGATGCGAAACTGCACCGCGTCACCGGGCTTCGAGGCCTTGAACATCGCGTATGAGAATTGCAGTCGAGCGTGCGCGGGAATGGCAAGCTGGTAGCGGATCAGCGTTGGCGCCGGCGCGAACAGTGCATGTCGGAACTCGTAGTTGACATCATAGGGGGGCTCGACCACGTCGCTGACCGGCAGCAGCTGCGCATGTTTTGCGATTCCCAACGCCGGATCGCTGCCGGGGGCCAACCCGAAGCCCTTGAACAATGCGAGTTCCTGGCGCAGTCGCGGTTCGAGTCGTTCGACCTCGACATCATCGAACCAGGCGTCTCTCGGCTTCGGGGACGCGATGCCTTCCGCGTCCTGGATCATCATGACGAGCGTTCGCGTATGCGCCGTTGTGAACACGTGCATCGAATCCGATTGCCATCGGTCGCGACGCGGCTTCTCGAAGTGATGCGTGTAGAGCAGCGTCCCGCGGGCCAGAAACTCGAGGTTCGGATCCAGAAGGCGAGTGAGATCGGCGGGGTGATTCAGCTGTTCGGGGTGTTCGAGCCCGACCCGGGACTCCATTACCGCGAAGTCCACCAGCGGCTCGTCGGTGTGGATCCGACGACGGATCAGGTAGTGGGTCGCAGGTTCGACCGCGACCACGAAGAGGCATTGATACGGCGCGCCACCCCGGTAGTGGAGTGCCCGCTGTTCGGATCGATTCGCGATCGAGCAGCCTGTAACGTCATCTGTTGCTTCCGCGCCTGATTCGAAATCGCGCTTCAGTACGCTGTGCGCGGGGACGCCTGGAAGCTTCAGCAAAGAATTCACGGCCCGGACACGAAGCAGCGGTGAGTAAATTTTCGCTTCGTTCAGATGCAGCTCGAGTCGGATCGGCTCCAGCGCGGATGCCGGCAGAATCGGGCCGGCCACCAGTCCAAAGACCAGCAGGGCGCGAAAGGTCAGCAACCCTTTCCGAAACCCAGGCGATAGCCATCTCGCGCTCTCCATCGAGATCGACCGTCAACCAATGGACGTTTCGGAATCCGACCACTCCCGGGCGCGCAGCTGAAACTTTTGAATCTTTCCAGTCGATGTCTTCGGAAGTTCGATGAACTCGACCGCTTTTGGGCACTTGAAATGTGCCAGGCGATCTCGGCAGAACGCGATCAGTTCTTCGGCTGTGAGGGTTTCACCAGCGCGCAGCGATACGAAGGCCTTCGGAACCTCACCCCATTTCTCGTGCGGTGTCGCAACTACAGCGCACTCCAGAACCGCCGGGTGCTGAACCACGATGTGCTCCACCTCGATTGTCGAGATATTCTCTCCACCGCTGATGATGATGTCCTTCTTGCGGTCGCGCAGTTCGATATAGCCATCGGGGTGAACCACGGCGAGGTCGCCCGAGTGGAACCAACCGCCCCGAAAGGCCTCCTCGGTCGCCTTTGGGTCCTTGAAATAACCTTCCATGACGTTGTTGCCGCGCATCATCACCTCGCCCATCGTCTTTCCGTCGGAGGGGACATCGCGCATCTGTTCGTCGGCCACGCGCAGGTGGTTGTGCACCGGGTATGGGACCCCTTGCCGCGACATCACCTTGGCGCGCCCGACTGTATCGAGCCCCTCCCAAGCCGTTTGCATGTCGCAAAACACGTGCGGTCCGTAGGTTTCGGTCAACCCGTAGAGATGGGTCACCGAAATCCCCAGTTCTTCCATCTTTGCGAGCAGCGTCGGCGACGGAGGAGAGCCGCCTGTGGCAACGCGCACCTTGGGATCGAACCGGACACCCTTCGCCTCGGGGGCTTCGGCGATCATCAGAATCAGCGTGGGAGCGCCGTTGAAATGAGTGACCCGCTCGGTGCGGATCAACTCGATAATCTTCGCCGGGTCGGTCCCACGAAGCATCACCTGCGTGCCGCCGGCAGCACACACCGCCCACGGAAAGCACCAGCCGTTGCAATGAAACATCGGAAGCGTCCACAGAAACACCGAATCGCGTTCCAATTTATGAACGATGACCTCAGACAATGCGTTGAGAGTCGCACCGCGATGCGTGTACATGACTCCCTTCGGTTGACCGGTGGTTCCCGAGGTGTAATTGATCGAAGTCAGCGCAAGTTCGTCGCCGATGGGTCCTTCGATCGGGTCGAGATTCGCCCCATCTGTGAACTCCGCGAAGCTCGGACCGTCGAGGGGCGAACCGGATACTCCCGCAACCGCGTCTGGCAAATTGACCAGCAGCGGGTTGGACGCAAGGCCGCCTGGTGCATCTTTGACACGGTCGGCCAGCTCGACATCGGCTATCACGATGCTGGCGCCGGAGTGATTCAAGATGTAACCGACCTCCGACGCGTTGAGCCGGGTGTTGATCGCGACCAACACCGCTCCGACGCGGAGTACGGCGAAGTGCGCCTCCAGCAGCTCGGGAACGTTTGGCGCGAGCATCGCGACGCGATCCCCCGGGCGTACCCCGGCCCGGCGCAGCGCGCCGGCGAAGCGACCCACGCGGTCGGCGAATTGCGCGTAGCTGGTGCGGACGTCTCCGTAGACGACCGCCGTCTTGTTCGGGAAGACCCGAACTGTCCTTGCGAGCAACGCCAGCGGCGTCAGAGGCTCAAAAGCGACGTCATTCATCGCGCCGAGTATATGCCGGTCGCGACCGAAGATCCCGGTGAACCTGGCCTGGAAGGATTAGCCGAGCTGGCGACCGGAATGGCGATTTCGAAAATTTCGCGGTCGAGGCAGCTGCGCGGGCATTCAGGAAAAAAATCAGACGAGAAGGTGCAGACGAAAAAAACCCCGGGAGCAATTAGCTGCGGCCTACGGTACCCGCGCCCCCGGGGCGGTGGCTCTGGGAACGCTGCGTCCCAGGTACACCGAAACGATATGCGAATTCGGATCGGCGTCTAGGACGCCACCACCTCACTCACCGTAGTCTGTTTATGATGCACCGAATCACCTCCGTCTCGGCGTCGAGGACACCCAACGAGGCCCAGACCTCGCTTCCATACCCGGTATGCGGGGTGGTCGCCGTTACCTCCCCTCCGGGCCGCCCGGCAAAGCGGTAGAAACCTCCGTGCCGGACTCGGGGGCGAGTGAGGCCCCCTTCACATAAGCGTATCGGAAGATCGACCTTCCCTCCATAGTCCGGAGCGCCCATATTTCGGAGCGGACCGCTGGCAGCACCACTCGTGACTTCCTGAGGCAGGACTCCAGCAACTACCATCAAGAATCTCGAAGAGATTCGACCTAGTATCCGGCCGTCTTCTGGCGGGGCGGGACGTGTTTCGATTCAGGTTGGTTGGTCTGTTGCTCGTTGCTGCAGTCGCGGTCGTGGGTTGGTTTCTGACCTGCGGCGCTTGGCGGCTCGAGCAGGAAGTCGCGAGGGTCGGGCCGCTCGAAGACCGGAAGTTCGCCAGACTGACGGTCGTGACTGCGGGAACGGGCGGGCGGTTCGAAAATCCCGAGCGCCGTGGGCCCGTCACTGCGATCGGGTTCGGCTCTCTCATCGTGCTCGTCGATGCCGGCCGCGCCGTCGCTGACGCGCTGCGGCTTGCGACGATTCCGGTTTCCCAACCCGACGCTGTCTACCTGACGAATCTACTCCCGCACAACACCATCGGACTCGACAATCTTCTGCTCACACAGTGGATCAATGGTCGCGAGCGACCGTTGCGCGTCATCGGGCCCGCGGGGACCAGGGCTTTGACCGAACACCTGCTGCGCGCCCATCAACCCGGAATCGCTGCACTGGCCGGTGGGCTCGGCACCGCCGGCGAGACGCCGAGCTTCGACGTGAGCGAGATTTCTGGTGGATGGTCGGAGCAGGTCGACGGTTTGTTGGTTCGGGCCGAGGCGCTTTCTGGCGGCCCGATCGAGGCGCTCGGCTACCGATTTTCCGCCGGTGAGCGATCGGTGGTGGTATCGGGTACCGGATGGGCGCCCGATGAACTCGTCGAGCTGTCGCGTGGCGCGGACATGCTGGTCCACGAAGCCGTACTCGTACCCACGCCCGAGATCGCGCAGGAAATGGGCATGGATGAAGACGCTGAGCTGCTGATACGTGAAGCTGCCGAACACACCAGCATCGCAGATATTGGGGGCCTCGCTCAGCGCGCCGGCGTGAAGACACTGGTACTGGTGCGGATGCGACCCCCGCCGATCTACGACGTCCAAGTCACCAGCATCATCGATGACGAGTTCGACGGCCGCATCGTCATCGCGATCGACGGAACCGAACTCATACCCTGAGCTCTCCGTCAACTTCGGCAGGCTCGGCACTCGGGGGTTCCTCACGATCGCGCAGCATCGGGGGAATGTAATCCGGCCGGTCATCGCGTTCCCGCTCGCCGACGAACCGGCGCCGCTGTTCGAGGAAATACGACTCGTCTGGGTCCAATTTGATCGCCTCTTCGATGATCGAAATCGCCGCATCCGCGTTGCCCAGCTGAAATTGCACCTCTGCCAAAGTATCCAGGATGGTGGGTTCGGATCTACCGGTTTCAGACACCGCCCTCTCCGCAAGCGACAACGCCGCCAACAGAACGATCTCTGTGGGTGCCGGATCGGTCGCGGTCGCGATGAGCCAAGCGGTGTCGTTGAGCACCAACGGCGAGATTTCGGGAAGGCCCAAGACGCGTTGGGCGTATCTCGCGGCCGGGTCGCCGGGTTTGGCCAATTCCATCCCGGCAGTGGCCACGGCCAGGAAGCTGACCAGCAGCGCGAAACCGCTGACGATTCGCGTTCTCAGCGGCGCCGGAGTGGCAAAGGGACCGGTCAAGATCGCAGCTGCGACCGCCCCGGCAAGCAACCCGCCGGCGTGCGCGGCGAAGGCGACGATTGGCAGGATCGCCCCG
>JAQBGU010000083.1:0-44509 GCA_032128375.1 Deltaproteobacteria bacterium
CGCCATAGCTATTCTTGATGTTGGACGGCGAACGCCGCGTGGTGAGTCGACCGATCAGGTAACCCGACCTCGCGGGAGAACCGGATGCGCGGATCGCGCGATCCGCGCCGAACTGGCTGCGTCGGAGAAAGATCGCGCCGAGAACCTGATGATCGTCGACTTGGTTCGCAACGATCTCGGACGTGTCTGCGAGACAGGCAGTGTCGAAGTCCCAGAGCTCATGGCGATCGAAAGTTACACCTCCGTCCACCAGATGCTATCCACCGTGACTGGCTTGCTGCGTTCGGATTTGAACGCGCTCGACCTGATCCGCGCCACGTTCCCACCCGGTTCGATGACCGGCGCCCCGAAGATCGCCGCGATGCGCATCCTCGATGGCCTCGAGCCCGTTCGCCGGGGAATTTACTCGGGTGCGATCGGTTACTTCGACGTCCGCGGTGGCATCGACCTGTCTGTCGTCATCCGGACGATACTCGCGCAACGCGGTCGCGCATACATTCACTCGGGTGGCGGGATCGTGGCGGATTCAGACCCACTCGATGAGTGGGCGGAAGCGGCCGACAAAGCGAGGGTTCTCGAAGCCTTGCTCGACGAATTTTCGCGATCGCGCTGACCGAACGCGTGATGGGGGCTGACATGCCCGATCCGTCGAGCTTGCGGTACCTTGACGCGTCCCCCGGCTCGGCGAGCCGGAACCAAAATGGAAAGCCACAGAATCGAAAATCACAGAATCGAAAATCACAGAATCGAAGCAGGAGGAACAGCATGGGACCGCTCAACGGTGTGAGAATTCTTGAAATCGCAGGTATCGGCCCCGGACCCTTCGCATCGATGATGCTCTCCGATATGGGCGCTGAGATCCTGCGGATCGACCGCGCGCAGAACGTGCGAGGCGAGACCGGTCCGCCGCCGCTCGACTTCTTGGCTCGAGGCCGTCGCAGCATTGGGCTCGATCTCAAGAACCCCGAAGGCGTCGAGATGCTGTTGCAGTTGGTTGAACGCGCAGACGCGATTCTCGAGGGCTTTCGTCCTGGCGTGATGGAACGACTGGGTGTCGGCCCGGAGGTGTGTCTCGCGCGGAACCCTCGGATCGTCTACGGACGCATGACCGGTTGGGGCCAGGAGGGCCCGCTGGCGCAGGTGGCCGGACACGACATCAACTACATCGCGCTGGCCGGCGCCCTCGAACCGATCGGTCGAAAGGGCCAGAAGCCGCTTCCGCCCCTCAACCTCGTGGGCGATTTCGGCGGTGGCGGGATGTTGCTCGCTTTCGGCGTTGCCTGCGCGTTGGTCGAGCGCGCCGCATCCGGTAAGGGCCAGGTTGTAGACGCCGCCATGGTAGACGGCGCTGCCGTGCTGATGGCAATCTTTCACGGTGCCGAGCAGTCGGGTTGGTGGAAGAACGAGCGCGGTACGAACATGCTCGACGGGGGTGCCCACTTCTACGACACCTACGAGACCGCGGATGGCAAGTATGTGTCGCTGGGATCGATCGAACCTCAGTTCTATGCCGAGTTGATTCAGAAGCTCGACCTGGCCGACGAGGATCTTCCCGGCCAGATGGATCGCTCCCAGTGGGAGTCGTTGTCAGAGCGATTCACGAAACTTTTCAAGACCAAGACACGCGACCAGTGGTGCGAGATCCTCGAAGGCAGCGACGTTTGTTTTGCACCCGTACTGTCCATGTCCGAGGCGCGCGAACATCCGCACATCAAGGCGCGGAATACTTTCGTCGAGGTGGCTGGCGCGCCACAGCCCGCCCCGGCGCCACGCTTCAGCCGCACCCCATGCGAGATATCGGCACCTCCCCCGCATGCCGGACAGCACACCGACGAGGCGCTCGGCGACTGGGGTTTCGACGCGTCCGAGATCGCACGCCTGCGAGAGAGGAAGGCGATTGCATAGAGCGAGTTTGGCGGCTGCCCGGAGTTGAGCGTGCCCTACACCGTCGTGATTGATAAACAGATCTGCCAGAGTTCCGGAAACTGTGTCAATGATCAACCCGGCGCGTTCGGGTTCGACGAAGACGATCTCGGTGAGGTTCTACCGGCGGCTTCCGGGCTACCGGGTGAACGCTTGCTGGCTATCGCAGCCCGCTGTCCTGCGATCGCGATCGGCATCTTCGATGAAGCGGGTGAGCAGCTCGAACTCAAGAGTTGAGAACCAGAAGTTGAAAGCCAGAAGTTGAAAGCCAGAAGCTGAATGCCAGAAGTCGAAAGCCATGTGCTGAGAGTCATGAACTGAGAGTCATGAACTGAGATTGGAGGCATCGATGGTCGAGACGAAGAAGACTTTCTGTCGGTTCTGCCACGTTTTCTGCGGTATGGAAGTCGATATCGAGGCTGGCAGGGTTGTCGCAGTTCGAGGTGACCGCGACAACGAGGTGACACGGGGCTACAGCTGCCAGAAGGGTCGCGCCGAGATTGAACGCATCTACCATCCGGATCGACTTCTCTCTGCGCAAAAGCGCAATGGATACGGATTTTCGCCGCTGAAACGATCGCAGGCGCTCGACGAGGTAGCACAGCGGTTGGCCGAGATTGTTGCGGAGTACGGGCCGAATTCGGTCGCGGTCTACACCGGCTGCGGGGGACACCGCACCTCTGCGGGCGGCCCCTGGTTCGTTCGCCGTTGGCTCGATGCGCTCGGTTCGAATCGGATGTACACGTCGTTTACCATCGACTCACCGAGCCTGGCGGTCGCCGGAAATCGTTTCTTCGGCGGCCCGCTGCCAGTGAGCTTGCTCGACGTGGATCGCGCCGAGGTCGTGATGTTCGTCGGCACCAACCCGGCCGCCTCCCACCAGCTCAACATGCCGCAATCGAGTCCATCGGCTCGAATCGCGAATGCACAGCGCCGCGGGATGAAACTGATCGTGATCGATCCGCGGCGTTCCGACGCTGCGCGTCACGCGGACATCCATCTTCAGGTCAAGCCCGGCGAGGATGCGACGCTGCTTGCGGCGATCGTACGCGTGATCCTCGAGCGAAATCTCTCGGACCGGTCCTACGTCGAGAAGTACCTGAGCGGCGTCGAAGCACTGCGGGCGGCCGTCGATCCGTTCGATCTCGACTACGCGGCACGTCGCAGCGGAGTTCCCTCCGACTTGATCGAGCGCGCGGCCGTGATGTTCGCGACGGCGAAGACAGGGGGCGCACAATCGGGTACTGGGCTCCACATGGCGATTCATCACAACCTCACAACGCAACTCGTGATGACGATCAATGGATTGTGTGGCCGCTACGACCGTCCCGGTGGCATGAACCGAAACGAGGGCCCGCTGGGCCGAAAGTTTGGCCCGGACATGCAGGGGGCCCGTCTCGCCGAGCCTCCGATGTCACGCATCCGGAACATCCCGGCGCTGAACGGCTTGTTTGGTTCCTACTTCGAAATGCCATCGAACACGATTACCGACGAGATATTGACACCGGGAGACGGACAGATCCGAGCCTTGATCGTCAACGGCGGCAACCCTGCATTGGTGTATTCCGACGAGGCCAAAACCGTCGAGGCGCTGAAGAGCCTCGACCTGTTAGTGGTTCTCGATCTGTTTCGCTCAGCGACGGCGGAATTCGCCGACTACATCTTTGCGGTGAAGCATCCGTTCGAGCGGGTCGACGTGTCGAAGCTCATGGACGCCAACTATCCCTTCCCATTCGCTCAATACACTGATGCACTCGTTGAAGCGCCTAGCGAGACGATCGAGGAGTGGCAGGTATTCTGGGAGTTGGCGATGAGACTGGGACTTCCGCTGCGGGTCGGGAAGCTACCGCCCGACACGCTACCGACCAGCGATGCGCTGCTCGATGCACTGAATCAGTACGCCCGCGTACCGCTCGATGTCCTGCGTAAACACCCGAGCGGATATGCCCTGGATGAGGTGAAGGCCCGGGAGGCAGATGATGGGACGATCGAACGCACTACGACGGCGGGCGGTGTGATCCCCAACATGATCGGACACGATGACAAGAGAATGGCCGCCGGTCATCCAGACGTGATTGCTGAACTTGCCGCAGTGCGCGCGGAACCAGACGTGGTCGGGGGAGGTTATGCGGTCGGTGAAGACTTCGGCTTTCGGATGATCACGTATCGGATGAAAGAGGTGTACTGCTCTCAAGGGCAGAACCTCCCGTCCTTGGCAAGCAAGCGGTCGTACAATCCAGTTCTGATGCACCCCGAAGCGATGCGCGAGCTGGATCTTTCCGAGGGAGACAGTGTCGTGGTGGAGAGCGGCCACGGCCGCGTCGAGGGAGTTGTGGAGGGCAGCGAGTCGGTTGGACGCGGGACTATCGCGTTCGCATTTGGTTGGGGAAATCCATCGGACCCGCGGAGCATGCGCGAAAAGGGGTCGAACGTTCAGCGTCTGATCCCGGCCGACCAGCGATACGACTCCGTCACCGGGTTGGCGCTCCAGAGCGCGATACCGGTGAACGTTCGCGCGGCGGCGACGAACTGACGCTGCACCGAAGAATGTGTTATCGACCGCTTCGCTTCATGGCATCGGGTCCAGTTGGTCAGCTGTCTTCAGATTCGGCGCAGTACGACTATCGCGCGACCCGGAGCGGGTGGGTTACTGCGAACCTCGAGGCTCCACTCGCTTACGCCAGCTGCGCTGCGGCCCGATTCCGGGTGCCACGATTCGATCGTGAAGTGGCCGGCGGAATCGACTCGATCCTCGAGCCATTGGGAAGTCACCGCGCGCAGGTGGGTGCCGGAACCCCATGGCAGGGTGTGAAGGGTGCCCGAGTCGTCGACGTAGACGGCATCGTTTTCTGCCCGCACTTTGATGTCGTCACGCGATTGTTCCCAGGTCTCCTCGGTCGTCTGAGCATCCGGTCGCACATCGGTTTCGAAGCCGAGATCGAGGACGTATATCCCACCGACCCGTAGCGCGGTGGCCATGCTTTCGAGATGCGCCTCCGCCATCGCATCGCTCGTCAGCAGAAGAAACGAACTCAGTGGATTGAAGGCTGCACCGAATTCGCCTTCACAGCTGAAGTCGACCATGTCGGCGCAGTGGGTGCGCATCGCGATGCGCTGCTCGCTCGCCTGCTCACGCAGAAACGCGAGCATCGGTTCGCGGTTGTCGAGTCCGGTAAGTTTCCAGCCCCGCTGTGCCAGCACCCGCGCTACCTGACCGGTCCCGCAGGCGACCTCCAAGAGATCCTCTCGCTTGCCTATTTCGAAGCGTCGAAACGCTGATTCGTAAAAATCGGCTTCCTGGGTTCGGTCCCAGCTGAACAGGATGTCATAGTAAAGGGGGTGATCGTAGATGGTCTCAGTTTGCGTCGCGCATTTCTCGGCAGAGTTCTTCAGGGTGCAGTTCGGCATGTACTTCTCCCGCAGCTGCGTTCGATGACGCTGTCGCTGCTGCAATTCTCAAAATCGCGTGCATGGGCTCGAGCGCAGCGATACGCGAACCGGGTATGAAACGGTTCTGGGCGGAAGTTGTGTTTGAACCGCCCCGTGCACCCGAAGGCAATTTCATCGAGAAGTCATGATGATCGAACCTACCGCGAACGATCCGCCGATTCAAGCGAGAGAGGGGCGGTGCAGGCGCGCTCGCGGCCGACCGCCCCATCGGACCTGCAACGGCTGCGCAGCGAGCGCGATCGAGCGATCAGTTATCGCTCTCAATTTCGACGCGGGCCGTCAGCATTTCCGTGAGTCTGCGTTTGTCGATTTTTCCGCTGTCGGTGAACGGGAGTTCGCCGTCTCGGTAGAAAAAGATTCGACGCGGTACTTTGTAGGCCGATAGTTCAGCGCGCACGGCCGTCCGCAAGTCGTCCTCGCTCGCCTTCTTCCCCTGCTTCAAGACGACCGCGGCCGCGACGTTCTGGCCGCGCACCGGATCGGGCAAGCCGACGACGAACGCGGACTTGACTGTGTCGATGCTCTCCATCACGACCTCGACTTCGCGGGGCGTGACGTTCGCGCCCGCTGTCTTGATCATGTCTCCGAGCCGCGCCTTGAAGAACAACACACCGTCAGTGTCAACGTGGCCCGCGTCACCTGTATGATAGAAGCCGCTGGCGTCGAACGTCTGTTCCCGCTCGATCTTGTGGAGACCCTGCATAACGCTGTAGCCGCGAACGCAGATTTCACCTTCGGTCTCGGGCGCCAGGGCTTCGCCGCTGGCGGGGTCGACAATCTTGAGCGTGAGACCGGGCAGCGAGTGGCCAAACGAACCGCGCAGCGACTCGGGGAGGTCGACGTCCATCCGGTCGATTGTGTGGGGTCCACCGGTCTCGGTCATGCCGAGCGAGTTCGACCGCAACTCCGGGTCCTTCGGCCGCACGGTTTCGGGCAGCACGTCGTACAGGTTCCCGCTTCGGATGGATGAAAGATCGCGCTCGACGAAACTCGGATGTTCGATCATGGCCTTCGAGTAGTGGGGCCAGCCGGCAACGACTGTTGCGCGCTCTCGCTCGAGCAGCGCGAGCGTCTCACCCGGTTCGAAGACCTCCTCGCACAGCATGAACGCACCGGCGTGCATCGCCGACATCAGCGTGAACACGAAGCCGCCGACCCAGAAAAACGGCATCGGCGAAAAAACGCGATCTTCCGAGTTGAGATCTCGAAAGGAGTTCAGGTTGAAAGCGTGGCGCACGATCGCGCCGTGCGAATGGATGGCACCCTTCGGGTCGGCGGTACTGCCCGAGCTGTAGATCACGACCATGGGGTCAGCCGGGGTAACGCACGACTCGACGGCTTCGAGAAAAGTTCCGTCGATATGTGAGCTGGCGTCTGCGGAGCCGAAAAGCGCGCTTGCGGTCTTCGTCCAGGCTCGGTCGCACTCGCCCCAGACGAATACCTGCCGCAGCAATGGAAGCTCAGGCACGAAGATCTCGTGTGTTTGCCGGGCGAGGCCAGGTGCGAAGGACTCGAGCCGCTGGAGATAGTCGTTGTTCAAGAATCGCGCCGATGTCAGCAGGGTGTGGACATCTGCGTGATGCATTACCCAGCCGAGCTCGTTCGGCATGTAGAACGTATTGAGTGGGACCAGTACTGCGCCGATCCGCGTCGCGGCGAGCCATGCGACGATCCAGTCCGGTCCGTTGGGCATCAACAGGCCGATTCGCGTCCCCTTCCCCGCGCCGGACGCCAGCAGGCCTCGAGCGAGCTTGGCAGATTCGTTGGCGACCTCGCGGTAGCTGAGGCGTTTGTCTCCCAGTAACACCAGCGGACGATCGGCGTAGGATTCAAGCCGGGATCGGATGAAGTCGGGAATACGCGGAGAGTAATCAGGGAAGGGCATGAACCCTTCTACACCAACGAGGACCGAATGAAAAGCGTCCGCGATCGATCGGACGCAGACAGATCCGGCCGATCCGGTCGAACCCCACAGCGCGCCTTCGCGGCCAGCGAGAACACTGTCGACGCGGCCGCGCGAGGCACGAAACAGACTATGCGTGGCACGGGTCTGGTCTGGTGAAGGGATGATCCGCGATGATTCGAACCCCGAAGCACTACTTCGTGCGTTGCCTGGCCTCTGACGCCTGAGTACCGTCGCGTGCGAGCCATGCAGGAGCCGCACAATGGAATTTCACTGGTCCGCTGAAGATGCCGATTTCCGGGATGATCTACTCCGCTTCATGGCAGAGCACCTCCCGGAGAATTGGGAAGAGATTTCCAGGGGCGGCCCGGGCAGCGACGACCAGGCGGCGTTTTCTCGCCGGTTCTGTGCACGGCTCGCCGATCGGGGCTGGCTGACGCAAAGCTGGCCCGCCGAGTTTGGTGGCAGCGACGCCCCGCCCTGGCGACACGCGATCCTCGGTGAAGAAATGTGGGCGGCCGGCGAACCGCGCGGCCCCCAGTACATGAACGTGAACTGGATCGGACCGACGATCATGCAGTACGGTACCGATGAGCAGAAGGCGACTCACCTGCCATCGATCTCACGCGGCGATGTGTTGTGGTGCCAGGGCTTCTCGGAACCTGAGGCCGGCTCCGACCTGGTCGCGCTGCGGACGATGGCGATCCGCGACGGTGACGACTACGTCGTCAATGGCACCAAGATCTGGACATCGTATGTCAACCACGCCCAGTATTGCTTCCTACTGGTTCGAACGGATCCCGAGTCGAAGCGCCACCGCGGCATTTCGATCTTGTTGGTTCCGATGGACCTGGCCGGAATCGAGGTTCGGGAAATACCGTCGGTGGTCGGCGATCGCTACTTCCACGAAGTATTCTTTTCCGACGTGCGCGTCCCGGTCAGATGCCGGCTCGGTCCTGAACACGACGGCTGGGACGTCGTTGCGTACTCTCTGCAATACGAACGGGTCGGGGCGGCGAGATACGCCCGGGCGGCACGCATGCTCGATGCGTTGGCAAAATACGCCGGCGAGCATGGACTGCTGAGCGACCCGCAGACTCTCGAGAAACTCGGAGAAGCGCGCGCCGTGTGCGAGGCGTCACGGGTTCTGACCTACCGGGTGATCGACCTGCGGGCGCACGGCAGTCCACCCACCGCCGATACCAACGTTGCGCGTGTTGCGGGAACACTCGCTGAACGCGCCGTGGCTGATCTCGCAATGGAAATCTACGGAAGCGATGGGCTCGCATACGGGTCGTTCGCAGATTCGCATTTTCGGCTCGCGATGACAGCCGGCGTCGCTGTCGGGACGACCGAGGTAAACTTGAATCTCGTCGCGGCCCGATTTCTGGGCCTACCGCGAGATTAGCCGGCGTCCGGACGCAGCAGAGAAAGTAGAAAAGCAGAGAATAGAAAGTCAATGGACTTCGAACTCAACGGTGATCAACGCGCGATACTCGATTCGGTCGCGGCACTGCTCGATCAGCACGCGGGCGCTTCTCGAGCGATCGAACTTGCATGCAAGGCGGAATACGACCACAGCCTGGAAGCGGTACTGCGCGAGGCGGGGTTTTTGGACGTCGCCCTCGGCGACGAGACTGGATTTCTAGAGGCCGCACTCGTGGCGGAGGCCGTCGCGAGGGCCGGCGGTGTGATGGCCATCGCAGCGGCCACACTCGTCGCTCCTGGCCTCACGGGGCGCAGCCTTCCGGGACCTGTTGCGCTTGCCCGCGCCGATCAGTCCCGTCCGGATCAGTCGGGGCCAGTTCGATTTGCGGGTCACGCGCGAACACTGCTGGTCCTCGATGGCGAACAGGCACGTATCGTCACGCTCGAGTCCGGCGACACCGAGCCGACCGCATCCAATTACGGGTACCCGATGGCGTGCGTGTCGGGCGATGTACTGGGACGGGGCGAAGTCCTGGGTCCTGGTTCGGGTGCGCAGTTGGTTCGCTGGTGGCGGCTCGCGATTGCAGTCGAGACCGTTGGAACGATGAGCGCTGCGCTCGATACCACAGTGGAATTCGTCAAACGTCGCCGCCAGTTCGGCCGCGCGATCGGGTCCTTTCAGGCAGTCCAACACCGACTCGCCGAGTGCGCGGTCCTTGTCGAGGGAAGTCGCTGGCTCGCCTACGAAGCGGCCTATCAGGATGAAACCGAGGGGGGGGTCGAGGAAGCCGGTGCGGCGGAGCACGCCGCGGTGCAACAGCGCGCCGCGACCGCGGCGGCTTGCGCAACGGCTGCAGCCGGGCGCGTGTTTGCAGAGACCCATCAGTTGACCGGAGCGATGGGTTTCACGCGTGAGCACGACCTCCACGTCTGGAGCATGCGATTGCAGGCGTTGCGTGTAGAACTCGACGGTGTGTCCGGTCACCGCCGCGCCGTCGCACAAGCGCGATGGGTCCAGAATCGTTGATGATCGATCTGGAGTTCGACGATGCCCAGCAGGCGATCGCGGACGGAGTCGGTCAGTTCTGTCGAGACCGGTTTCCAGAAGAAGCGGCCAAGCAGCCGCTCGAAAGTCTTCCGCGCGCACTGTGGTCCGAACTGGCAGAGCTTGGAGTCCTCGCGCTGGCTACGCCAGAGGGAGACGGCGAGGCGGTCGAAATGGTCGCGGCTTGCGAAGCGCTCGGTGGTGCAGTGTTCCCGGGGCCCCTGGTCCACACATTCATGGCGACCCAGCTCTTCGATGCGGATGAGCGCGTCGCATTGGCGTCAGGACGCATTTCGGTGTCAATCGGAGAGCCGCCGCTGATGCCTTGGGCCAACGACGCATCTCTGTTCGTAGAACTCGACGGCGACCGCGCGTTCAAGGCCAGGCCAGCGGGCCCGATTGAAGCGGTGACGACATTGGGCGGCGAACCCTGGGGGCGAGTCGAATTGGTACGCGAGCGGGAACTGAGCGGCGTGGCTCGCGGGATCGCGCTCTACGAGATCGCGCTGGCTGCCTACCTCGCAGCGGCGGCGCGCCAACTTGTCGCGGTCACCAGCGAACATGCGCGCACCCGAAGGCAGTTCGGGAAGTCGATCGGAGAATTCCAGGCCGTTGCCCATCCGCTGGCAGACTGCGAAATGCACATCTCGGCGGCACAGGCTCTCGCTCGCGAGGCAGCCTTTCGATTCGACGCGCCCATCGCGCGAGGGAAGAGCGCTATTCCCAATGCGCGGGTGCGCGCCACCGCGAGCACTGCGCGATTGTCGGCCGCTGCCGCTTCGATCCAATCGATATCGGTGTGCCATCAGCTCTTCGGTGCGATTGGAATTGCTCTCGCGGGACCGATCTTCCACATCACCCGCCGAATTCGCCAACTGGTCTCACAACGGCCTGGCGAGGATGCAGCACGTCGGGTTGTACTCGAACACTTCGGTGTCTGACCCCCGTCATCAGAGGAACTTCATGGCCGAAAATTTCGAATCCCCCAAAAGCCACCACCGCGCAGTAGATCTCGACAGAACGCTCGATGGCGTGATCTACCAAAAGCGCGACGGTATTGCGACGATTACGCTGAATCGACCCGATCGCGGAAATTCGTTGACTCCGCCCATGCAGCACGTAATGCGGGCAATCTGGGCGGATGTCCGAGAGAGCCACGATGTGCGGGTGGCGATTCTGACCGCAGCAGGCGAACGGCACTTCTGCACCGGCTTCGACATGGGCGAGAGTGACGCCTCCGACTCGGCCGAAGTATTCGCCAACCGTCCGCTCGCCGATGCGATCCACTGGTCGCCTTACCAGAACCGGGTATGGAAGCCGGTGATCTGCTGCGTCAATGGCCTGTGCATCGGCGGCGGGCATCACTTCGTTGTGGACTCAGATATCGTGATCGCTTCGCGCAACGCCAGTTTCATGGATACACACGTCAACGTGGGAATGGTTGGCGCGGTCGAAAACGTCGGGCTTGCGACCCGCCTGCCGTTGGGTGCTGCGCTTCGCATGACGCTCGTCGGTCGCGACTACCGGATGCCCGCCGAGCGCGCCCACCAGCTCGGTCTGGTCGACGAGATTGTGGCGACGCCTGCGGATCTCATGGCTGCTGCGCTCGAGATGGCACGCTCGATGCTGAAAAATTCGCCGCAGGCAATGGCACTGTCGAAGCAAGCGGTCTGGGCGGCCCGGGAGCGAGGGTATTCGGATGCGCTCGAGTATGCTTGGAGTCTGCTGCGCATCCACTGGGGCCACCCAGATTTCGCCGAAGGCCCACGAGCATTCGCGGCAAAACGCGAGCCGGTGTGGGACCCTGATCCCAACGCGCGTCAAGGTGGCGACAAGTGAATTTTGATTTCACGGACGATCAAGAGTCGTTCCGAAACGTCGTGGTCGAGTTTCTGTCCGACTACCGTGATCTCGACGCCTTTTTCGGCCAGGGCCACAAGTGGGAACAGGTGAAGAACTTGTTTCGTGCGATGGGGAGACACGGTTGGCTGTCGATCGGTTGGAAAGGGGAACCCAGCCCCGTCAGCGCACCGATCGCCTACGAATACATCTTGTGGGACGAGGTCGCCTACGCGCGAGCGGCCCGAAATCCGCTGGCATCCGGGATCGTCGCGAAGACCATCGCGAGGTACGGAAGCGAGGCACAGCGGGAACGATGGTTGCCTCCGATTCGAAGCGGAGAGTTGCATTTTTCTCTTGCGTATTCCGAGCCGGAAGCGGGCTCGGATCTAGCCGGTCTGCGCACGCGCGCAGAACGGGAAGGCGATCGGTACATCGTGACCGGCCAGAAATGCTGGCAGTCGTATGCGCAAGACATGGACTATTTGTGGCTGTTGTGTCGGACTGGAACCCTCGAGAGTCGCAGTCGTGGTTTGTCGCTGATGATCGTCGATATCCACGCGCCTGGAATCGATGTAAGGCCGATTCCTACACTCGACGGTGATCAACTCAACGAGGTCCACTTTGATCAGGTCGAGGTCCCTGTCGATCAGAGAATCGGACCCGAAGATGGCGCATGGAATATCATGGGCGAGGCGCTGGCCGATGAACGCCACATCCAGTTTCCGCCCAAGCGTGTGCGACGCGATCTCGAGGAGGTGATCGAATGGGTCATCGCGGCGGGACTGGAAAGCGATCCCGTCGTCCGGCGTGTTCTGGCTGACCTCGTCGTACAGGTGCGCGAAGTCGAAGCCCACGGACTTCTGGTGCTCGATGCGATGCAACGCGGCCAGTCTGGCGCAGTGGAAGCTGCCGCCAATAAGATTGTGCACACCGTCGCCTGTCAGAAGATCGCGCGGGCGGCGCTGGACTTCGGTGGGCCGGAGGCGATCGTCGAAGGATCTCGCGTGGAATTTCTGTGGCGCCAGAGCATGTGGGAGACGATCGGTGGTGGCACGTCCGAAGTGATGCGGGGCGTGGTTGCGCGCCACGGGTTGGGGTTGGGCGGTAGGAGTTAACCACCGATGCGTCTGGGCCGTCGCGTACTCGTCCGATACACGCTCTACCAGATTCCGGATCTGATACTACTCGGACTGGCGTTGGTAATCGCGGTTCGCTGGTGGGAAGTTTCGAATGAGGTGGCGTGCACGCTCTTCGCGCTTTGGGTGTTGAAGGACATCTTGATGTTTCCCGTGATGCGGGTCGGTTACGAGCAGGGTGGTTCGCCGAGTGATCGGCTGAGGGGTGCAGTGGGAATTTCGCGCGAGGCGTTGGAACCGATGGGATACGTGATGGTCGGATCGGAGCTGTGGAATGCAGAGGTAATAGCCGGTGCGGGGCCGGTCTCGGCTGGGTCGGCGGTCCGGGTCGTGAATCTCCAGGGGCTGACGTTGTTGGTCGAGCCGGTGGTCGAACCGTCGGTTGATCCGCCCGAGACGCCCACGCCCTAGGAGTCCGCGCGGTAGAGCGCCAGTTCTAACGTGCAGGCGACGCCGATGAATTCGCCCTGGTGGGCCGATCGGCCGGGCACGCGAAGCGGTCCTGCGCTTCTCGCAAGTCAGTGAGTGCCCCCCCCCAATCGTGCCAGCGCCATTCCAGGTAGTCCCATTGCTTCGATACGACCTGACCGTCCACGTACGAAACGGGAATGTCCTGGTAGTCGAAACCAGAGCAGCCTTCGGACCGCCAGGCCTCGACCACATAGACCTCGACCCGGATTGCTCCAGCGGGGCCGCCGAAATCGATTATTCGAATAGGTGAGGCGATGGTTGCGTCTGGATTGCCGGGTATTCGAACGGCGTCTGCGCGGACGATTTCGTGTACTCGGGCGATTGATTGACCGATGGAAACTCCACGCAGTCTCGACCGGATCTCGTAGGCTGGGACCGCATGCGGGTCCTGGCTGATGCAACCGAGCAGCAAGAAACCTGCAACGACGGGCGCGATGCGAAGCATGTGGCAAGATAGCTGAGTTGGCGGTCGAGGATGGAATCAAAAAAGGGGCTTCTGTGAATCGAACAATCCTAGCGGTCCTAACAGCGGCGGCGATGCTCTCGCTTGCCGCGAGCGGAGGCGGCGCTCCCTGGCGCTATGGTCGCGTCTATGCCTGGGAGATCATGACCAAGCAAGAGCGCTTGGCGTTTCGCGAAGAGATGCGGACGTACGCTGCCTATGATGACCAATTGGCATTCTGGCGACGGCACATTGTGCGAATGAAGGAGCGCGCATGGAACAGCGGAGTTTTTCTCGATGAGCCCCCTGAGATCATGCCTGCCGGTCAGAAAGGGTACAGGCAATTGATTTTCGCAGACCACTTGATGACAGGAGAGGAGATCGAGGCCTACCGGGCGAAGGAGCGGAGCCTTCGCACCGAAGAAGAACACGAAGCATTTCGTCGCGAGCACGAGATCGCAATGAAAGCGAAGGCATGGGCGAAGGGGCTTCCGATCGAACCGACGCCGGCCGAGCGTAAGCGAGAAAGAGAACTACGAGAGGCAGCCGAGAAGAAAACGGCGGAGAACGGGCGGAACTGAGAATTACTTACAACATCGGCAAGGGGTACTGAAGTTGGTACCGAACCGAGATGACGGCTGAAAGAAAATGGGAGGACGCTGATGCGAACACGGCTTGGTTTTTCGGTTGGTTCTATGCTTGGAATCATCGCGGGGCTTTGCCTAGCGGGTGCTTCGATCGCGGCGGACGAAAAGTCAACAGAAACTGTATCGGAGCTGGCGACGAACTCCGCGGAACCAACATCGGAATCGGTGACGGCACAGATAGAAGAATTGGCGACACGAGTTCACGGGAATGCTCGGCGAGCGCTCGAACTTCTGGTTCGCAGCAATGGGGTACAGGAAAAGCGACCTCGCGCAAAGGAAAAGGAGGACGCGGCCGCACTGGCACAGCGCCAGAATGACCTCGCGCAGTGGGTTTCCGACATCGAGGCCATGCGATCAGAGCTGAAAGATCATCAAGCCCAGCTGGATGCAGCTAGCGACCAGATCCAGACGATTCGAAAACTCGAGATGACCGACAAGGAAGTCACCAAGCTGGTCAACCTCGAGCTGGGAACGCAAAAAGTCGCGATCTGGTTGCGGCGCGGAATGCGAGATCTCGACCGGGCCTTGCGTCGGGGTGCCAATGCGCTGGATGAGCGCGTCGACTGAAAAGACTGTCGGCCGGAATCAGTCGTGGCTAAGTGGCTAACGCGAAGCTGACTGCTCGCCAACTCGCTCCTCGCTACTTCTTGGTCCACTCGCCGTTGGAGGTCATCACGTACTGTCCCGCTGACGCCCGGTCGACGAGTTTCGTGCCGGCCTGGGTCTCAACTGCGTTGAGGGGTATGCCCTGTTTGGTCGCGATGCCCTGGTATTTCTCCTTGCGCTTCTCGTTGATGCTGCTCGCGAGCGCTGCCATTTCGGCCCCGGCGGCAGAGTTGACGACATGGAGATAGCCGTCGACACCTTCACCGAGCTTGCCAGCGGCTTTCGCATCCTCGAGAGAGTCTCCCATCGCGGGTAAGGCAAAAAGGTACAACGTGGCACAGATTCCCAGTGTTCGGATCAGCCGCTGCATGACGGGAGCCCCCCGAGTGATTTCAAAACAGTTCGTTGTCTTCGCTGAATAGCGCGTCGAGATCCTTATCGACCTTGACAGTGATCTCGTGCTGAATCTTCACGTTGAGATTGATCGTGATGGGTTCGGTCGGGGTTGCCACTTGGATCGTGGGGGAGCAGGCAGACGATGCGAGCGCCGCAGCGATGAAGATATCGATCCAGGCGTTTCGCCAGTTCATCCCGTTCCGTCTTCTCCCATCTTCTTCTCCCATCTTTGGATGGTCGCGAGGCTATCTCTGTGTTGTGCCGTCGTCCAGCGCTTCGAGGGGATGGACGCACGGGGATGCAGGCAAATTCACTTTGGGCCCAGAGAAGGCGCGAAACCGTTCCTCGATCAGATGAGGGATCTGATAGGCAGCGTCTCCCTTGGTGATGAGGTCCGACAATCTGGAATCGACAGAGAGATTGAAGTGAACCAGCTGTCCTCCCTGGTAGCCGGGGTTCGAGCCCTCCAGGCCTATTGCTACGACGACCTCACCTGCAGCGTCCCCGTTGATCGCGAGCGAGAGGTGGGTGAAGTGGAAATTCTCGAGGATTTGAAGTACGACGCCGATCTGTTCATCGGAGGCCCCGAGGCTGGCCGCTCCTGGCTCTGGTTGGTATTGAATGGTCCCACCGTCGCGTTCCGAGTGTAGTTCGGCATCGCGGATTTCGATCTGAGCGCCGTTGCGGTACAGCGGCAGTCGACCTTCGAGGATTCCCGTCCCGCTGAGACCCTCGAGCGCAACGAGTTTGAGCAGCGCCGCGAGGTCTACACCGCCGACATCGAACACCAGGGCCTGCTGTGCGGCGAAAGGATCGAGTTGGCCGGCCGTGCTCAGTTCACCTCCAGCAAACGCCCAAACCGCCGACTCGAGCAAGATCTGGCCGGCCGGCAGGATTTGGAAAACTACCTCCCCGCCCGTCAGCTCCAGGCCGAAGCCGATTCGCCCAATGCTCAAAAGCTGCCCGGGTGGTGTCCCCGATTCGAGCAGCGATACAGCCGCATTGAGGTGCTCGATCTCGAATGCCTCCGTCTTGGCGTTGACATCGCGCAGCGCGATATCGACCTTGCCGCGGGCGCCTTCAGGGGCCCACGAGAGTGTACCCTTCGCCTCGATCGAACCCTGTGCACCACTCACCATGCCGCGCAGAATCGGCAACACACTCGTGAGCTCCGCGCCGCCCGGGCAGAATGCGAACGGTCGCAGCCGCACCGATGCATGTCCTGCTCCGAGCTTCGATTCGTGTTTGCCTGCGATCGCGATGACGACGTTGCGCTCGGCATCTGCCATCTCGAGAGCGAATTCGATTGGGGCCCCGACCGAAGCATCCACTTCGACGAGGCTTGCATTCAAGCTCAGCTCCGAGAAGCGAGTGGGCTGCTGCGGGTCGAACAGGCTGTCGATCCGGAGTTCGGCCCTGGTTACCGCTGCACGCGGAGTCGATACTGGGGCTGTCGACAAGCGGGCTTCCGATTCTGGAGAGCTGCTGGCTTCGAGGTGGATGCCGCGTGCTCCAATCTTCATCGGTAGTTCCACGTACCCATGGTCGTCCGACAATGAGCCGGATATCACGCCACCGCTGTTTTGGCGACCCTGGATTTTCAGCCCGGGCATTTCGCCGAAGACCTCCAGTCCGCCTCCGAAGTCGACAGAGAACGGCTCGATCGACGCGACGAGGTCCACGGCAGATTCTCCCTCACGGTGGATCGAGACGGATTCGGATCGGACGCAGAGTTCGAGCGAGCGTGTCAGGCGGGGGCCATCGGCTATCTCGAGCCGATCGATGCGAAGCTCTGCGCACTCGTCGGCGCGAATCGAGATCTGTTCTCGCTCGACCGCGAACGTTGGGTGGGCGGACAGCGTGAAATCACCGATGTGGACCGACGGACCGAAATCGCCCGAGAGTGCCGCGTCCAACGAGATCTGGCCGGCCCACTTTTCTGGCTCACCCGTCGCGGTGAGCGCGGCCTTCAAAGTGGCGAGTCTATGCTCGAGGCCGAGTTCGACCGCCGCCTCCCATTGGCGCGGACTCTTCTGTGATACGCGGGAGTCCAGCGAGACTACGAGCGGCCCTTCGGGAGTCACCAGCTCGATGCGAGCATCGTCCAGTTCGAGTCGGTTCGTAGGCAAAGCAGGCACGGAGGTCGGACCGTTCGAAGCGTCGCTACTCGGCGCGCCAATCATCGCATCGAGTGGACCGAATGAGATACCCGAAGCGTTCAAGCTGCCGCGCAGGCGTAGTCCAGAAACACTGATTGCGTCGAACCGGCTGGCGAACAAACCAGTCGGCGAATAGCGCGCATCCAGCCGAGAGATCTGCAGCGCATCGCCGATTCGCAATCCGCGAAGCGCGAGCTGATCGCGATCGAGCCGGTCCAAAGAGACCGCGACGGTGTCCGTTTCGCCCGTCCGCCGCCGGAGTTCGTCGAGCAGCAGCGACTCCACGATCGGCTTGCGAAATCCGATCGTCAGAGCCAGGAGTCCTGCCAAGCTCGTGGCGCCAACGACGAGTAACACCAATATTCGCCGGCGCCGACGCGGCCGATCGTCGTTCCGGTCATTGGAGTCGACGCTCGCCATCGTTCCCCTTTGAGTGGAGGCGTATCCTTCGATCCCAGCCCGAACTTGCTGTTCGCTGGCGACTGTAGCCCGTCCACTAGCGCGATCGATACTTGTACACCGAATCAAGAATGTGTAATTCGATCGCAAGCTCGCGCGGCGTTGGGGCGCGCGGCACATCAAACCCTGTCACTTTTCCGATTCGTGTACTTCGTTCACTTCCAGATCCAGAGAGGTTTCCCTCGACGTCGATCCCGATGCTGCCCGCGTGCGGTCGCGCGAGATCGCACGAGAGAATGAGCAATCGTCTGCCAACCTTCAGAATTTGGCCGAGGCCTCCCGCCGCGGATCGTTCTGACTGCGGGCTCCGCAGAAGGTCACGGGCTCTCGTTCCGGGTGATCCCGAATCACCTATCTGGACAAACCCGCACCAGTCACGGCATAATCATCTGACACTCCGTCAGATTCAGCGCCGGCTGCTGGTCTGCGAATGACTCGGCCCACGCAAGAGGATTCCCAATTGAGCGACCCCCAAGCCCGCGACGATGGAATGATTCCACTCGACACCAGCGACGTCGACAAATGGATCGGCAAACCGCTCGGTGGAGGTCGCTTCAAAGACCCTGTCGCGACCAACGATATTCGGCGTTGGGTTCAGGGAATGCAGAACCCCAACCCGCTGCACTTCGACGAAGACTACGCGGCCGAGAGCCGGTTCGGGGAGATGGTTGCGCCGCAGTCTTTTGCGGTCTGCACGGATACGAGTCACGGCGCCGGGCCTGCAATCCAGGGGGTCATCCCCGGGCAACACATGATCTTCGGCGGTGACGAGTGGTGGTTCTTTGGCCCGCGAATCTTGCCCGGAGATCGCGTCACCCACGATCGTATGCTGTACGACTACAAAGTCGCCGAGACGAAATTCGCGGGTCCGACGATGTTCTCCCGTGGTGACACGACCTACATCAATCAGCGCGGTGAGTTGATTTGCAAGCAGCGCTCGACTTCCGTCCGCTACCTGGCAGAAAACGCCAGAGCGCTGGACATGTTCGCCGGCAACGAGGAGAAGACCTGGTCCGACCAGCAGCTCGAAGAACTCGAAAAGAAGAAGATGGATTACTACCAGAGCTTCCTGGATCTGGGTCACGACAAGCGCTTGTTCGTCAAGGTCGGTGACAAGTTGCCTACGCGACCCATCGGTCCACATTCGATTGCGAGCTTTACCACAGAGTGGCGTGCGTACGGGATGCAGGTGTGGGGTGCGACGGTGGAGTACGGCGAGAGCTCGACGATCACCGCGGGTTGGCTGCCGGAGATGTCGAGAGACCTGGAGGGTGCGAAAATCGATCCGTCCAACGCCGACGGCCTGTACAAGGGGCCGTCGCGGGGCCACGTACAGCCGCGCTATGCGCAGTTGATCGGAATGCCACGCGGTTACGGGTACGGTGCATCGATGGGCGCCTGGATCATCGACTACCTCACAAACTGGGGAGGCGAATGGAGCGTGATCGCGTACAGCAACATGCAGTACCGCGCGCCGGCGCTCACGGGCGACATCACCTACCTCGATGGGGAGGTAATCGAACTCGGACATGACCCTGCCTCAGGCGTGCCGGCTACAACCATCCAAGTGACGATGACCAACCAAGACCAGGCTGTGATGGCCACCGGAACGGCAGAACTCACGCTCCCGGCGCCGTAGGATCCATTTCGTCAGCGCGGGGGTGATGATGAGAATCGGAGCCATTTTTCCTACGACTGAAATCGGTGCCGATCCTGTCGTCGTGCGCGATTGGGCCCAGGCTGCCGAACAACTCGGCTATTCCGATGTTCTGTGTTACGACCACGTACTCCGTTCCGAGCACGCTGGACGCGAGCCCGCGCTCGCCGGTCCTTACACGGAAAATGACCCGTTCCATCTCGCGCTTCGAGCGATGGACACCGCTGCCGAGTTCGTTGGTGCACGGCGAGTCGGCTTCAAGGATCCCCAGGCTTGCATCGACGCGCTCGAGACATTCAAAAGGGAGACCGGCTTTCAGTGCGCGGATGCAATCGATTTCATCTGGCGGCCCGCCTCGCTTGCAGTGTTCCATGGCATGGTTGGGCCGCGCCCGCGTCTCGGCGAAGCGACTCTGCTAACAGGTATCGACGGCTTGCTGCATCTCGATGGAGACTTTGCGGCGTGGCGCGAAAATGGACCGCCCGTCGAATAGCCGAGGGGTAACCGTGAAAACCAACGATCCCAACCTGACTTTCGGCCGATTTCTCGCGGGTGTCGCCACTCGTCATGCGGATCGGGTGGCTATCCGGTTCGAAGCGCAGACGATTACCTACCGCGAGCTGGAAGCACGCTCGCGGCGCCTGGCTCGTGCACTCGTCGGAGCCGGCGTCGTCAAGGGCGCGCGAGTGGCGGTTCAGATGGCGAACCGGCCGGAATGGGCCGAAGCCGCATTCGCGGTCGGCATGATCGGCGCGGTGTTGGTCCCGGTGAATACCTTCGCGAGCCGTGAGGAATTCGACCATATTCTCAGACACAGTGATGCGTCCTTCTTGTTGATGCAGCCCGCGCTGTTGAACCACGCGTTTCTCGCTGATCTCGTCGCGGGTCATCCCGATATCCTAGGCGGAACTCCGGGTCGGCTGCGGTGTGCTTCGCTTCCGCAGTTGCGTGGTGCGGCGTGTCTTTCGATCGACGCGAACCGCGGCGGTGTGTTGGCCTGGGGCAATCTTATCGCGCTCGGCGACGACGTATCCGACGACTTGATCGACGCGTTGTGCGACCAGGTCGAGCCTTCAGATGATGCACTCATCATCTACACGTCAGGGACGACGTCGCGGCCGAAGGGTGTTGTTCATCTGCAGCGCGCGGGTGTCTTGCAGGGTTGGCGGTTTTCCGAGCTGATGTTGTTCGATGCGGAAGATCGCGTGTTCACCACCTACCCGTTCTTCTGGACTGCCGGAATCGCAATGTCGCTGCTACCCGCGTTGGCCAGCGGCGCCTGCTTGCTGCTGCAAGAGGTTTTCGAACCGGGTGCAGCGCTCGACCTGATCGAATCCGAGGGAGCGACGGCCGTCCATGCCTGGCCCCACCAGCAGAAGGCACTCGGAGAGCATCCGACCGCCGCGCAACGAAACCTCGAATCGGTTCGCAAGGTCGATTTCTCGGCGCCAATCGCGAAACTCGCGGGGATCGGGCAGGACGTCTATGGGGCCGGAGCGTCTTATGGGGCGAGTGAGACGTTCACGATTTCCAGCATGATCGCATGCGACGCTCCGATCGCGATCCGCAGCACGACGAACGGTCGTCCGCTGCCCGGCATGCTCGTGCGAATCGTAGATCCCGAGTCCGGCGCGCGCCTTCCTGCTGGAACCGAAGGTGAGATCGCCGTCAAGGGTGTGACCTTGATGCGCGGGTACCACAAGGTGCTGCCGGAACTCTTCCTCGACAGCGATGGGTTCTATCGCAGCCAGGACGGCGGTTCGCTCGACACGGACGGCTACCTGCACTGGTCGGGCCGGTTGTCCAACTTGATCAAGACCGGAGGCGCGAATGTCTCGCCGATCGAGATCCAGGAAGCCCTGGAACGGCATCCGCAGATCAAGGTGGGAATCCCGGTTGGGGTCGGGCATCCGACGCTCGGTGAGGTGATCGTATTGTGCGCCGTCCCAGTGGCGGGTGAGACGCTGGACGAAGCCGAGATCCGGACATTTCTGCGCAAGCGTCTGGCGGCTTACAAGGTTCCCAAGCGAGTGCTGACGTTTGGAAGCGATGAGCTTTCATACACGGGCAACCAGAAGATCCAGGTGGCACCACTGGTCGATGCAGCGCGCGAACGGCTCGAAGCAGAAAGCGCGGTCATCGAAGGTTACCGCTACGGCGAAGACTGACCCAGGCTTTTCATCTTGGCCGGCTCTTTGTGGCGTGGGCGAGATTCCCATTCAATCGGCCGATCGGACGATGGATTTGAGTCGCAAGTTTGCGGTCTGGGTGTAACGACGAGGCCGGCAGAGCGCCTTGACCGATCTGGGTAAAGCATCGCGCTCGCACGCCGATGCTCTGTGTATGATCCGGGGGACTGCGCTCTTTCTGACGCTGCTCACGGGTGTGAGCGGGCTTGTCTATCAGGTCGCCTGGCAGAAGCTGCTCGCCAGCTTGCTCGGCTCGCACAGCGAGGCTACCGCCGCGGTGCTCGCGCTCTTTCTCGGCGGATTGTCGGCGGGTTACATGCTGTTCGGCGCGCTGTCGACGCGCGTTGTCGCTCGCGGCGGTTCGCCGCTGTTGGTCTATGGGGCCGTAGAGTGCGCGATTGGCGCACTGGCGCTTGGGTTCGCGCCAATGTTCGCCGGGATTCAGGCGCTCTCGCTCGCATTACCCCATGCTTCGCCGGCAGTGTCGTTCGCACTCGATGTCGGGCTCAGCGCTTTGTTGATCCTGCCTCCCACCATGCTGATGGGCGGCACCATCCCGCTGCTTACGCAGGGACTCTCCAGAGGTGTCGCGGACGCTACACGCTTTCACTCAGCGGTGTACGCGTTCAACACCGCGGGGGCCTTCGTTGGCGCGATCGCCGCGGCATTCGCGTTGATTCCAGCTCTCGGGCTCGAACTCACGATTCAGGCGATGGGTTGTGTGAACCTTGGCGCCGGGCTTTCTTTCGTCGCGCTCCGAAGACACGGCCTCGCCATCGTGAGTCGAGACACGGCCGAACAGGAAGTCCGCCACCCGGTCGACGGTTTCGCGGTCTACGCGGTCGTTGCGTTGCTTGCGGGCTTCGCGATGATGAGCCTGCAGACGACACTGAACCGACTTGGCGCGCTCGCGCTTGGCGCATCCCCCTTCACGTTCGCGGTCGTCGTCGCGATCTTCGTGCTCTCGATCGCGATCGGTAGTTTCGCTGTCGCGGCGCTGCCACGGGTCCGGCCGACCTGGGTTGCGCTCTCGCAGTGGGCGCTGACTCTGCTGCTCATCGTGCTTTATCCACACATGGAGAACTCGGGATTCTGGGCCTATGTACTGCATTCGAAAATCGGTCTCGACACAGCGGTTGCACCCTACTACACGGCCGTGTTCTTGTCTGTGTTTGCGATCGCGCTCGTCCCGCTCGCGCTCTCGGGTGCGCTGTTACCGCTTCTCTTCCATCACTTGCGTGAACAGGCGGAAGATCTCGGACACACGGCCGGGCGCCTGTACGCGTGGAACACCGTCGGCTCGCTGCTCGGTGCGCTGCTCGGCGGATATCTGCTGCTGTTCTGGCTCGACCTGCATCACATCTACCGCTTATCGGTCGTCGCACTCGCCGTCGGGTCCGCATTGCTGACGCCGCGGGTGGGGCTCGCGCGTGGCCGCGTCGCGGCATTGTCACTCGTCGGTGTGCTAGGCGTCGTCGCATTTCAACCGGCTTGGCGCGCGGATCGACTCGCGATGGGTCTGTTTCGAAGTCGCATTTCCGCCGAGGAGATCGCGACTGAACCCGACGTCTACTTCACGGGTTCTGAGCGCTTCCGCCGCGCACCGGTGATTTTTGCAACAGACGACCCCTCGGCAACCGTGACCGTCACAGCGAACGCTGTGGGTCGCGAGATCATCGTGAACGGGAAATCCGACGGCCAAATCCCGAACGACAATATGACGACCGGCCTGCTGGGGCTGCTTCCGGCGCTCCACAGCGACGGCTGCGAGCGCGCATTTGTAATCGGCTACGGCACCGGGATGACCGTCGGTGAACTCGCCGCACTCGAGTGCACACGCGAGATTGTAGTCGCCGAGATTTCGCGGGGCGTCGTGGAGGCCGCGCCGCTGTTCGAATCGCTCAACCGCGGAGCTCTCGCGAACCCGAAGACCCGGCTCGTTCAGAGCGACGCGTATCGGACGCTGCTTCGCGACCAGAGCCGCTACGACGTGATCGTTTCGGAACCGAGCAACCCATGGGTCAGCGGCGTCGAGAACCTGTATTCCATCGAATTTCTGCGGGCGGCCCGCGACCACCTTGCTCCGGGGGGTGTCTACGCCCAGTGGTACCACGTCTACGAAACCAACGATGAGGCGCTTGCGCTCGTCCTCGCAACCTTCCGCGAAGTGTTTGGCCGGGTCGCTGTCTGGAACGGGCGCGATTCCGACCTGATCCTGCTCGGTTTCGCGAACACTGATCTGGAGCCGGATATCGAGCGGCTCGGGGCGCGCTATGACGGCGACGGATTCAAACGCCAGCTCTCGGCGATCGGGCTCACGTCGTTTCCTCGGCTGATCGCACACGAGGTATTGCCACCGGGCGTCGTAGCAGCACTTTCGCTCCCTCCCGAGCTGCACACGCTGGTCCACCCGGTGCTCTCGGATGTGGCGGCACGCGGCTTCTACCGCAAACAGACGGCCGAAGTGCCGATAGGCCTCGGCCGACAAGCCGCTGCGATCGGCGCGCGCAATGCATTGGGCGGGCGACTGCTCTCGGACGGATTGCCAGAGACCCGTCTCGAATACCTGCGCGCCAGCTGTGACCTGAGCCTGAGCCGGTGCGCCACTCTGTTTGCAGCCTGGCTGCACGAATCGCCCGGCGACCCATTGTTGCGTGCGAGCCTCGCTCGCGCGCGCCAGAACCAGCGTCTTGCGATCGCGCTCGCGCCTCGAGTACTCGAAGGTCTTGCCGCTTTCTACGGATCAGACGCCACAGCCGGTGCCCCGCCGAGCTTTGAGCTGGCGAGCGACCTCGCGCGGCTGTACCCGAAGTACTATCACCACGCTGCCCCATTCCGCGCCGGCTCGCTCCATCTGGCGTGGCAACGTTGCGCCGAGACAGACGCGCGCTGTCGCGATCGGCTCGAGAGCATGCTCGGCCAGGGCATCCGTTCCGGCCCGGCTGCCTACGACGTTTCGCTGCGCCCGTAGAGAACGAGGCCCGATTGCCTGCCGGTAGGCAGATCTTAGGATTCGGCTCCAGTCTCGAGGTCGAACGCGCGGGTACTCCTCCGTCCGCGATACCTTCTGCGCCTTGACACGATGATGGTCCCGGGCACAAGCTGGGACGCACGAACCGGCCCAGTGAGTCAGCGAGGAATTCTTGTTGTCGGATTCGATCCTGTCCGCGTCAGTACCGCCGAGTATGAAGGTCGCCATCTACCGCGGCCGCGGCAAGATCGATGTCGAGTCGACGTCCACGCCAACGCTGGCGGCCGATGATGTACTTCTGCGCATCAGCCACTGTGGTGTCTGCGGTACGGATTTGCACCTGGTGATGGAGGGTTGGGGGAGACCGAACACCATCGGTGGCCACGAGTACTCGGGCGAGGTCGTCGCCATTGGATCGGCAGTGACGGGTTGGGAGATCGGAGATGCTGCTGTTGGTGGACCGCATCCCTACTGCGGAAGTTGTGAAGGCTGTCTCGCACATCGCCCATCGCTTTGCGACGGGTCAGGAACGCCCGGTTCGAACGAGGAGCTGGGAGCGTTCGCAGAGTTCAAGCGCGTGCCCGCGGCGCAGTTGATGCGCATCCCGGACGGATTGAGCCTGCGCGACGCCGCTCTGTGTGAGCCGCTGGCCGTCGCCCTTCACGGCATCACGCAAAGCGGTATCGTTGCCGGACAACGCGCGCTGATCACCGGAGCTGGGCCGGTCGGCGCTTTGACACTCGCCGCGTTGCTCACGAAAGGGATCGACGACATCACCGTGAGTGAGCCCGCCCGATCGCGACGAGACCTCGCCCGCAGCATCGGAGCCACGCGTGTGATCGAACCCGACGCCATCGAGATTCCGCCGATGCCGTTCACGATCGCCGACAACGCCCATCATGTGGCGTTTGAGTGTTCAGGCAACCCGACAGCGTTGCGCGGCGCCCTGGCCCAGCTGAAGAAGGGCGGAACGCTCGTCATCCTGGGCACCGGAATGGAACAGCCGTCGCTCGACACGAACCGCGTGTTGCTCAATGAGCTGATCGTCACGGGTGCCTACAACTACGATGAAGGCGGTTTTGCTGAGGCTCTCGAGCTATTGGCATCCGGTAAGATTGCAGTCGACCAACTGGCTGACAGCAGAGACGTACCGCTCGAAGGCCTGATCTCATCGATGCGGAGCCTGGTTGCCGGCGAGATCGCCGGCAAAGTACTGGTGAAGCCTTGAAAAGAGCTTGATCAAAATTGGAGAATGACTCGTGAGTGAGAGTTCTGTTACCCCGATCCCCGTATTCAATCACGTGGCAATGAGTCTACCCGCCGACTTGCTCGGACAATTGGGACGCACCGAAATTCTGCGTTTCTATGGCAAGGTGTTCGGCTGGACCGAGATGCCCACCATGACCGAGGACAGAAAGCGAATGGTCCTACGTGTACACAGCAACGAGCAATTCGTGTTCCTGGTGGCCGACGAGGATCCGATGAGCTGCCCGCCAGGCGACCATTTTGGTATGTCCGTTTCGACGCTGGATGATTTGAATCGCTGCCTGGAGGCGGCCCGAGAATTTCAGGAGCAGGACGCGCGCGTCGAAATCATCGAGAGCAAGCTGGAAGACTACACAGTCCTGAAGCTCCACAGCTTCTACGTCCGATACCAGTTGCCTTTGATGATCGAGATCCAGTGCTACGAATGGGCCGAGGGATTCGGTCGAGATAGCCTCCCGGAGGTATGAGTGGCACGGCTCGAATACCGAGGCCGAGTCGCGATCGTAACTGGAGCATCGTCAGGGATTGGTTACGTGACGGCCGCCGAATTCGCCCGACGTGGCTGTACTGTGGTCGCTGTCGCTCGGCGAGAGGAGAAACTGGCGCGGCTCGTCGATGCCTGTAAGGAGCATGCGCCCAAGTCAATCTACCAGGCGGGTGATCTCGGCGAGCGCGCGTTCGCGGAGAGCGTAGTCGACACTACCTTCGATCGATTGGGTCGGATCGATTTCCTGATCAACAACGCCGGTGTCTCGAAGCACAAACAGATCTATCACCTGTCATCCGACGAGGCCGAGCGCGTGATGCAAGTGAACTTCCTTTCCTGTGTCTGGACGACACTCGCAGCCATACCGTACATGTTGCGACGCGCGGAAGGGTGGATCGTCAACGTATCGTCGTTCGTCACCAAGGCGCCGGCTCCGCGGGAGAGCCTGTACATTGCATCAAAATCGGCGATGAATGGCTTTACCGAAGGTCTGTGGAGCGATCTCGAAGGTTCGAACATTCACGCGGCATTGGTCGTTCCCGGTCCGATTGACACCGAGATCTGGCAGAAGGAAGACGAGCCTGTGGCCTATGATGGGCCGCTCTACCCCCCGGATATCGTTGCCAAGGCCATCTTCAAGGTCATCGAAAAGCGGTTGTTCGAGCGGGTCGTCCCGCGCTGGAACCTGCCACTGCTGACGGCGGCCTTCTTGCGTCGCGCGTTTCCCGCTGTACTGCGGATGGGGTTGCGGCGTATGGAGCCGGTTCCAGCGGAGGTCGTCGAAGCGGCTCGCCGCCGAGCGAACCTGGGCCGCCGACTCGGCGACATGAGCGAATCGCCCAAGAGCTGAGGCTAGCGGCTACGTCGCTGGCTCCCTTGCCCGCCCCGACGGCCTTGGCCATTTTGGCGATTGCTGGTGCGTTTGCTGTAGTTGTGGTTGCCGTAGTTGTGGTTGCCGTAGTTGCGTTTGCTGTAGTTGCGTTTGCTGTAGTTGTGGTTGGTGTAGTTGTGGTTGCTGTAGTTGCGGTGGCCGTAGTTGCGGTGGCCGTAATTGCGGTGGCCGTAGTTGCGGTGGTTGCCGTAGCCGTAGTTCCGGTAGCGATAGTAGGGGTAGCTATAACGACCGTAGCCATAGTAGGGGTAGCCGTAGTACCCGTAGCCGTAGTAGGGATAGCCGTAGTAGGGATAGCCATAGTAGGGATAGCCATAGCCATAATCGAATCCAGTTGAATATCCACTGCCGAAGCAGAGGCCTGCGAAGCAGTACGAGGCCGATAAGCCCACCCGCGGATATTGATAGGAGTACCCATTATCCCAGCCAGCGTTTGGATAAGAAGCAAAAGACGGCTCGGGAGGGCCAGTAGAGTAACTTTCCAGAACGGGCGCCTCGGATCGGACTTCCAGCTGAGGTTCGAATGATTCGCTGGCCTCCTGCCAGCTTCCATCTGGCTCGCGGCAGGCGACTCCGAAAATTTCCTGCTGGCTACCCGCGATCTGTGCGGTGAACGAATATTCGCGGCATTCGCGGCCGGATGCATTGGGTCTCGCAGCCGCATCGGTGAAGGTCCCGACGACTCCGGTTCGCTGGTTGACCCAACCCAGGGAATTGCCGTTGGCAGCGCGCTGCGAGGCGCCGTCTTCGGCCGAGGTTGCCGCGCTAGCTCCCGGTGCCGGGGACAGCAACATCGCCAGGCTCGCGATTGCGGACAGGATCAATCGGTTCATCTTCGTCTCCGTTTCGTGCTCGCGACCGTCACGTCAAACGCGCTGATGATCATCAGATCAAGACGCAGCGCGGGGCTGCGTTATTCAGTCAGAATATCCGAAGACGGGCCCGAATCCGACCCATTGGTGCCTGGGCCCCTCGGGGATGCAACTCGTGTGCAACTCGGCGCCCTCGACGAGAGCGGTTTTTTCCGATAGATCCCCCCCGGCAGGCTAGAATGGCCCGCTACTCGACGACGCGGAGGGTTTTGTGGCAAACGGTGATTCGGCTGACGATCTCCAGAGGAAACGCGCAGAAAAGGTCGAAAAGAGCGACGACAGTTGGCGCGAGCAACTCGACTCGGAGCAATTCGAGGTTTGCCGCCTGAAAGCCACCGAGCGACCCTTCACCGGAAAGTACAACGACTGCAAAGACGCGGGCACCTATCGCTGCGTGTGTTGCGGCAACGAGTTGTTCCACTCTGGTTCCAAATACGATTCCGGTTCGGGATGGCCGAGCTTCTTCGAAACACTCGGAGAGCACAGTGTACGAACTGAAGTCGACATGAGTGCCGGTATGGCTCGCACTGAGGTTCTCTGCCGGCGCTGCGACTCTCACCTCGGACATGTTTTTCCGGATGGCCCCGCGCCGACTGGACAGCGCTATTGCATGAACTCGATCGCACTGAAGCTGGAGCCGAAGGACTAGGGTGATTTTTTCACCGCTGTCGCCTGCCCGCTGGAGCTGGCGCTCTACCGGGCAGATTCCGAGCGGACCCGTATTTTCGCCCGGCACGCTGCGTAGGATCAACTCAGGCGGGCGAGTCTCGCGAGGAATTCGAAAGTTCGGTCGGCCGCGCCGGGGTCGCCTTCGACGGGAAACAGGATCCCGTGGAAGTCGGAAACTCCCAACACCGCCAGATGATCGAGCGCATCGAGAATTTCGATTTCGTCTCCGACCAGAGCAAGATCCGCCGCGGAAGTCAGACCTTGCCTTTCGAGCACGCGCCGATAGGAAGGCAGTCGCGAACTCTGTCGAGTGAATTCATGCGCGGAACGTCGACCTGATTCGGTATCGGATGTGATCGCAACCGGTAGGCCGCACACGATGCGCGGTTCTGGACGATTGGCGCGGTGCGCGGCGTCGAATACGAGCGGGATCGCAAATTCTTCCAGGTAGCGCGAACCGCCCAACCAGATCGCGGCTCCATCCGCTGAGCGCCCGGCCAATTCGAGCATCTTCGGCCCGAGTGCGGCCAATAGCAGCGGAGGAGCTGCAGTGTGGGCCTCGATGTCCAGTTTCAGTGCGGTCCGGAATTCGCTTCCAGCGTAATCTACGGGCTCGCCGTGCAACAGCGGCCGAAGAATATCGAGGTACTCGGCCGCGTGCCGAACCGGATGTGCGAAATCCAGCCCGAAGCGATCGGTGACCACCGCCTGGTGACTCACACCGATCCCCAAAGCGAGCCGTCCTGTTGCGGCGACCTGAACTGTCAGCGCCTGTTGTGCGAGTGCCGCTGGGTGCCGCGGGTACGTCGGGACCACCCAGCTGCCGAGCTCGACGCGATCGGTCAAACGCGCGGCCAATGCCAATACTGTGAGGGCGTCGTAGTCGAACAACTGCCCCAGCCAGGCGGTGTGAAAACCGGCGGCGTTGATTTTCTCGAAGCGCGCCAATAGTGCCGAAAGCGATGCACCTGGGCCCGCTGACGTGTAGATCCCGATTCTCAATGTCGCTCCACCAGGCTTGCCCCCGACCCGATCACCCGCGCCGGGCGATCCCGCGCGCAACGTGTCCAGCATCGAGTTACTCGAGTATCGTCGCTACACACGATGTTGAGAGCAGTGCTGACAACAACGCCGACAACGCCGACAACAACAGCAAAGATTAGGTCACGCGACCGCCGTCGCGAGGAGGACGCATGTCAGGCGCTGGCTCGGCTACATCCGGTACCGAAGAGTTGTCTGGGCGCGTCGCGCTGGTTACCGGTGGTGCCGGCGACGGAATTGGAAGCGCGACCGCACTACGACTCGCCCAAGCCGGCGCTTCAGTCGTCATCTTCGATAGCCACGCAAAGCGCACCAAGCAGGTCTCGGAGCGGATTGCGGCCGAGACGGGCGCTCGGGTACTCGGTATGCCCGGTGACATCGCCGATCGCGAGCGGGTGGATGAGGTCCTCGCGTCGACGCAAGCCGAGCTCGGCGAGGTCGACATCCTGGTCAACAATGCCGCCCTCAACGTGCTCGGCGACGTGGTCGACATCGATATCGCGGATTGGGACCGCGTTATGGATGTCGATCTGAACGCCTGTTTCTATCTGATCCGGCAGAGTCTGCCCGGCATGATGAGTCGAGGCCTCGGTTCGATCGTCAACGTGACTTCGGTCGCCGGATATCTCGGAAGCGGTCGCGAGGGGCCATACGCGGCTTCGAAGGCAGCGCTCCATTCGCTGACCCGCAGTGTGGCCTTCGAAGCGGGACCCAGTGGGGTACGTTGCAACGCGGTCGCGACGGGGATTATCTGGTCGAAGTTCGTTCGAAAGTACGCGGATCGGATGGAACCCGAGATCCAGAGAACCCCGCTGCGCCGCATCGGCGACCCCGAGGACGTGGCGGAATTGATTGCCTTTCTCTGTTCAGCGCGTTCATCGTTCATTACCGGGGAGACCATCAACATCAGTGGCGGCTGGTATATGAGTCCCTGATAGGTGGCCGGACCCCATCGCTTTGCCGTCGGGGTTCCGGCACAACTCGATCCGAGATAGCATCTGATGCACCGTCAGATTCGGAACAACAGCCCCGTTTCACCGCCTCATCGACAACAAGCTTGGCCCTTGGAGGTCGCAAATGTCGGACCGCTTTTCTTTCCCCGCCTATCCGAACGGCTGGTTTCGCGTCGCCTATTCGCACGAACTCGAGCCCGGCGATGTCGCCCCGCTGCACTACTTCGGACAGGATCTCGTGTTGTTTCGCGACGAGAAAGGCACAGCCCACGTACTAGACGCCCATTGTCGTCATCTGGGCGCTCACATCGGATATGGGGGCAAGGTCGAAGGCGATGGAATCCGTTGTCCGTTTCACGCTTGGAAGTGGAACGGAGAGGGGATTTGTACCGACATCCCGTATGCGAAACGGATTCCAGCCGGTGCGCGGATTCGGGCATGGCCGAGCGTAGAGAAGAACGGACTGGTGATGGTGCACCACCACGCGGAGGGAACGGCTGCCCAATACCAGATCCCCGATCTTCCGCAGATCGGAGCGGGCGGTTGGACGCCGCTCGAGATTCGTCGCTGGAAGGTCAGATCGCGTTGGCTCGACATGAATGAGAACGCCGTCGATCAGGTCCATTTCCACTACGTGCACGGAACCGTCACCACCCCCGAGACCCTGGTCGAACAAGCTGGGCACATCCTTCGATGCCAGTCGAAAATGACGCTGAAGACACCCCAAGGTGACGCGCAAGGTGGCATCGACACGACGGATTTCGGACCCGGGTTCCAGACGGTGGAGCTGTCAGGGATCATCGAAACACTGATGGTAAACACCTCGACACCCATCGACGACGAGTACACCGACGTCAGCTTCGCCTACACGATCAATGCTGAAGGAAACGACCAAAAGGCGCGCGGTGTCGGAGCCGCGATCGTGCGAGATCTGGAGAGGCAGTTCGACGAGGATCGCACCATCTGGGAGAACAAGAAGTACTACGCGCGTCCGATGTTGTGCGACGGAGACGGGAAGTTCGGCGTCTATCGTCGCTGGATGAGCCAGTTCTTCAGCGAGGACGCCGTTTCGTGACCCACCGCGCGATCGACTGTTGGGTCAACGTGAACATGGGCGCGATGGGGCGGCCCGCCTATCTCAAAGAAGTTGCCGCCAACTATTTCAAGCAGGGTGAGGACTTTTTTCGAGACTACTCGGTCGACGAGATGGTCGAGACCATGGACCGCATCGGCGTCGAGAAGGCCATCTTGACGACCGATGCCGTGCAACCATCGGAGCATGTGTTGTCGTTTGCCACCAAACGCCCCGACCGCTTCGCTCTCGGTTGCCAGATCGATCCCACCCTCGGGATGCAAGCGGTCCGCGCGCTAGAGAGCTTCAGCCATGAACACAACGCTGTGTTGTGCCGAATTACCCCGTTCTATCTCGATATCGCACCGAACGACGCGATCTACTACCCGATCTACACGAAGTGCGTCGAGCTGGACCTGCCGATTACGATCAATACAGGTATCCCGGGGCCTCCGGCTCCCGGTGAGTGTCAGCACCCGATGCTCCTGGACAAGGTCTGCCTGCACTTCCCGGAGCTGAAGCTCGTCATGGCTCACGGCGCCGACCCGTGGTGGAGCGAAGCGTGCCGGCTGATGCTCAAATATCACAACCTCTACATGATGACCTCCGCCTACTTGCCGAAGTATTTTCCTCCCGAGCTGATTTCGTTTATGAATACACGTGGAAGACACAAAATCATGTTCGCTTCCGATCACCCCGCGATTCAGATGGAACGCTGTCTGGGCGAGGCAGCCCAACTCGAACTGCGGCCGGGTGTGCTCGACAAATTCCTGTACGAGAACGCCAACAACTTGTTCTTTGCAGAAGAGCGGTCGACAGAGAAGGTCGGCTGACGGCCGATGGATTTTAGCGAGCTACCCGAGCACACTGCGTTTCGCGAACAGGTTCGCGACTGGCTCGTGCAAAATCTTCCCGACGGTTGGGGGGCGCATTCCTACCAGGAACCCAAGACCGGAATGGCGCATCTCAGCCTTGCGAAGAAATGGCAGCGCCAGCTCTATGACGGCGGTTGGGCGGGTCTTTCGTGGCCGAGGGAGTACGGGGGCCGCGACGCCGCAACGATGGAGCAGATCATCTGGGGGGAGGAATACGCGCGCGCCTGGGCGCCCAACCTGATTTCGATAAGTGTCGGGCAGAGTCTCACCGGGCCCGTGCTGATCGATCGCGGCAAGCCGTGGCAACGCGAGCGATTCCTGAACAAAATTCTCACCGGCGAGGAGGTCTGGTGCCAGGGTTTCTCCGAGCCCAACGCCGGCTCAGACCTGGCTTCCCTGAAGACGCGCGGCGAAGTCACCGCCAGCGAAATCATCGTTACCGGGCAAAAGATCTGGACGAGCTTCGCTCAGTACGCGGACTGGTGTATATTGATCGTTCGAACCGATTCCGATGTGAGCCGCAAACACGATGGCCTGACTTTCGTGCTGCTCGATATGACGACACCCGGTATCGAGGTCCGGCCACTCGTCGAGATCACCGGTGAAAACTGGTTCAATGAAGTCTTCTTCGATCGGGTTCGCATTCCCGTCGAGAACGTCGTGGGTGAAATCGGGAAGGGATGGGACGTGGTCGTGCATACGCTCTCACACGAGCGTGCGTCCTCGGCGCCCCACGCAAAACTCGAAGCCGAACTCGCGTTGCTGATCCAGTTGGCACGTCGTACCCCGTATCGCGGAGGCAACGCCTGTGACGACCCGCTGGTTCGTCAGGAACTGGCGAGGTTCTCGATCGAAGTGATGAACCTGAAGATCAACGCGTACCGCAATGCCGCGACGATGCAGCGGACCGGTCACCCGGGCCCGGCCGGATCGCTGCAGAAGTTGGGCTGGAGCGAACTCGATCAACGGATCAAGTCGTTTGCGGTCGAGATACTCGGGCCGCACGGCTTGCTGTTGGGAGAGGACGAGCGGGCGATCGATGCGGGCTATTGGAGCCACGAGTTGCTTTGGTCGCGGGCCGCCACGATCTATGCGGGAACTTCGGAGATCCAGCGCAATATCATCGCCGAGCGGGTATTGAAGCTGCCGCGATCCTGAGCTCTACAATTGCCCAGGAAGGAAATCTGATATACCGTCAGATCCTGCAATGCGCGCAGCCGGAAGCGTGTAATCACAGAACGCGGAAAAGTCGAGAAGCAGTTGCAGTTGCTGGCGCTGATGGAGTCGGGTACTCGAGTGGGACGGAAGCGAAATTCCCATTTCTTCGGAGCAAGCGATGGCCGAGGCAAGTCACATTCGGCACATCACGGTCGACCAGAACGGTCGCCCGCTCGGCCCCCGCGCACTCGGTACGCGCAACCGTCTGCTTCAGGCGACGCTCGAACTGCTGGGCCAGAAGAGTGTCCGGGACGTTGCAGTCGTCGACATCGCCAGGAACGCAGACACATCTCCAGCGACCTTCTATCAGTATTTCAAGGATGTCTCCGATGCCATCCTGCAGCTCGCCGAGAGGGCGGCAGAAGACATGCCCGCCATGCTCGATCTGATCGACCGTCCCTGGCACGGGAGCGCCGGCCTCGACACCGCTCGCGCGTTGTCCGACGCGTTCATCCAACACTGGGACGCGCACCGCCCTGTGCTGTTGGTCCGGAACCTGGCCGCCGACGAGGGCGACCGAAAATTCCAGAAGGTTCGCCGGGAGGCGTTGCGCCCCGTGCTGGACCAGTTGGCGCAAAAGATCGAAGAATCAAAGCAAGCGGGGCAGGTCGGCCCCGAGGTGCACGCTTATGCGGCCGCCGCGGCGCTCGCTGCGATCCTGGAGCGCCTGGCTGCCTACCACAAGGAACTCGAGCCATTGGGAGTGACGCGCCGAGACCTCGTCGAGACCTGTGCTCGGATAATCTTCCAGACGGTGACCGGTGGCTCTGCGCCGGTTCGCAGCGACCTGGAAAAGGAGAATTCGTGAAGACTGAAGATTTGATTCTCGTCAGCGTGGACGACCACGTAGTCGAACCGGCGGGAATGTTCGAACAGCACCTTCCCCAGCAGTACAAAGCAGACGCCCCGCACATCGTTCGCAAGAAGGACGGCTCTGACGTCTGGGTCTATCAAGGTGCGCAGATTCCGAACATCGGACTGAACGCGGTTGTCGGTCGACCGCCCGAAGAGTACGGGATGGAGCCGACTTCCTTCGACCAGCTGCGAACCGGCTGCTACGACATTCACGAGCGGATCCGAGACATGAATGCAAACGGCGTGCTCGCGTCTATGTGCTTTCCGTCGTTTCCGGGTTTCAGCGGCAAGCTGTTCCAACAGTCCAAAAACAAGGATCTGGCGCGCGTGATGCTGCAGGCATACAACGATTGGCACATCGACGAGTGGTGTGGGACCTACCCCGGTCGCTTCATACCGCTTGCAATCCCACCGATCTGGGATGTGAAGTTGATGGCAGACGAGGTGCGCCGCGTGGCCAAGAAGGGCTGCTATGCGATGTCGTTTTCCGAGGCGCCCGAAGCTCTGGATCTACCCGGCCTCCACAGCGACTACTGGAATCCCTTTTGGGAGGCGTGTGCCGATCAGCGCACCGTGGTTTGCATCCACATCGGGTCGGGCAAGGGCATGAATTTCACGTCTCCAGAAGCACCGGTCGACGTGATGATCACCACCCAACCCATCGCGATCGTGAATTGCGCGGGCGACCTGCTGTGGTCGAAGATGCTGCGTCGCTATCCGGACCTGAAGATTGCGTTGTCCGAGGGCGGAATCGGCTGGATTCCCTACTTCCTCGAGCGTGCCGACTACGTCTACCAGCATCACCATCATTGGACCCACCAGGATTTCGGCGACAAGCAACCGAGCGATGTGTTTCGCGAGCACATCATCACATGCTTCATCGAAGATCCGATCGGCGTCAAGAACCGCCACGCCGTCGGCATCGATACCATCACCTGGGAATGCGACTACCCGCACTCGGACACCACCTGGCCGACCGCCCCGGAGATTCTGTCTCGCAGCCTCGTCGGTGTTCCAGACGCTGAGGTCGCAAAAATGACCCACGGCAACGCAATGCGGGAGTTCCGGCTCGATGCCTTTTCGCACCGGCCGAAGGAGAAGTGCACAGTGGCCGCGCTGCGCGCGGAGTCTCCCGACGTCGATCTGGCGCTGAAGAGCCAAGGCGGTAAACCGCCGAGCGAAGACGCTACGCGCCCCGTCACGACGGGCGATGTGGTCAAGCAGCTCGCGACCGCATTCATGACCCCGGTGGACTGAGGCGTCGCGAAGTTGTTCGGCCCATTGCCTCGCTCGGGGCTACTGCTTTTCTGTGTAGTCTTCCAGTCGGTCGGCCAGGTCGTTTACCAGGCGGGTGAAGCTTCGCAGGTCGCTGCGGCGCAGTGGGGCCCAGATGGAGTCGATCGCCTGCTGGCGCCGTTCCGCGAGATTCTGCATGGCTCGGCGTCCTTTGGGTGTCAGGCGGTAGACCCTTTGCCGGCCATCCGATTCGCCGATGCTGGCGCGCACGAGGTCACGTTCGAGTAGCTGCCTGAGTGTTCGCGACACCGCGGCGGGAGTACAGGAGCGACGCCGGGCGAACATGGACGGCATGAAGCTCTCCTCGCCGACCTCCTCGAGGACCTGCCACTGGGTTTCGGTGATGCCGGATTGGCGGGCCAGTTGCAGTCTGCGCTCCGAAAAGAGTTCGGCGACGCGCTGCAGCGCCGCAATCGCGTCGAGGGTGTCGGGGCCTGGCTGGGTCACGTTGGCTCCTGCAGTCCACTCGGTGAACTTTGATGGCCATTCCAGAAGAGATTGAATTTTGTTGCGGAACACATATAGTTAACGATAGTTAATGATAACCACAACGAGATAATGAAAGGACAGCCATGGACAGAAGTCAATCGATTCAGCGACAATTCGGCGCTGCGGCAGCTCGTTACGCGACCAGCCGCTATCACCAGAGCAGCCCCGATCTCGAGAATATGTTGAAGGCAGTCACACTCACCGGCCGTGAGCAGGTACTCGACGTTGGGACGGGTACGGGGCACACGGCGCTGGCGTTTGCACCGCAGGTTGCTTCGGTCATCGGTCTGGACATGACCGAGGCCATGTTGGACCAGGCGCGCGAACTCGCGGTCCAGCAGGGCGCGAGCAACGCGAATTTCGAACTCGGCGATGCGATGAACCTACGCTATGACTCCGACCGGTTCGATCTCGTGACCTGCCGCGTTTGTGCGCACCACTTCGCTGACGTCCAGAAGGCGGTCGAGGAGATGGCCCGTGTGTTGCGACCCGGCGGGCGGCTACTCGTTGTCGACAGCGTATCGCCCGAAGACCCGGCCGAAGACACCTATCTCAACTGCATCGAGCTGATTCGTGACCCCTCGCACGTGCGGAACTACAGTGTCAGTCAATGGAAAGGGATGTTCGAAACGGCCCGACTCTCCGCCGAATACAAAGGAACCTGGGCGGTCCCGCTCGATTTCGAAGAATGGGTAGAGCGGATGGGGACTCCGGAGCTGGAGCGCTCGCAGTTGCGCGCACTGTTCGACCGCGCACCCGACCCGGTTCGGACCGGGCTCGGCATCCGCGCCGGTGCGCGCTATGGGTTCGACATTCCCATCGCGATGCTCGCGGGACGAAAGGACTCGTGAGCGGTATTCATCACTTCACCCGTCCCGCCGGATTTCTCGAAGTCCCACGCGCCTGAACCACCGCATGCACTGCATGGCTTCGACTGCATCTCACCCGGGTGTCAGCCTGCGGGTATACTCCGGGCTGCGCGCGCGGAAGAGCCCGAGGTCGAAGTCGAGGTCGAAGTCGAAAGCGATGCCTCGGAAAGGGGATGTAAATGTCGCAAGGGCAATCCAGGCAATTGAGCGAGCGGACCCGCGAAGTCTACGAAAAAGTCGTCCAGGGCGACACGGGAGAATCCGTGCTGGAGGCGCTCCAACGCACCGAGGCGTTGGTTTCGAACTCCGAATCCCATCAAGAATTGCGGGCTGCACTCGACATCGAAAAGGTGCGGCTCAGCGATGTCATCGACGCGAAGTCGAAGCTTCAAGACACCGTGGGAACGCTGATTGCGGGCTACGACGATCTGACCAACGCGCTCGGCGGTGACATTGACAGCATGAAGGATATGACGCTTCGCGAGAAATTTGTGGGCGTGTTCTCGAGCCGTTCCGCCCGTCAGATGCGGGAGCGTCGTGTCCAGCGCGCAGATATCGATACCCAGCTTCAAGACCTCGTGTCACAAACGCAGTCGATTGGAAATCTGCTGACAGAGCACGCGGAGGTACTCAATCGCGAGTACGCCGGCGTCGGCGCGATGCTCGAAAAGCAGCAGGAAGAGCGGAAGACCGAGACCACAGCGTTCGAAACGGCGGATCGGGAACTCGACGAGTTGAACACGCAAATCAGCGAACAGCGCGAGGCGTTGGCCGAAATGACCGGAAGCGCGCGTGCCGATGCTGACCGGGAACTGCAGGGGTTGATCAATCGGGCGAACGCTGTCACGGAAAAGCGCAACACATCGCTCTCGAACGCCCAGACCCACGAATTGTTCATCGAAAATCACAAGATCGCACTCGACAGCCTGATGCGACAGAAGGCTGCGCAGCGGATCTTGATCGACAAGCTCCGTATCTCGACAGAGAATCGGATCGTTCAGTACGCCGCGACTCTGGAGTCGATCAAGACTGCCGCACAACAGGAATCCGCTCACGCGCTCAATGAGATCGGAACCAATGTCGACGAAGCGACGTCTCGGACAATGGCGCAGGTCGGAGCGGCGTCGGATCGAGCGATCGCCGACATGCTGGAGCGCCACTTCTCCGACGTCGGAAAGCGCCGCGTCACGCAAGCTGATGTGGCCAGAGCCGACGCGGAGTTCACTCGCCGTTTTGCGGAGGTCGCCAGGCAGTTTCTCGACGCCGAGAAGAGAGAGTGAAGACTTCGGAAATCTGGCGCGATTTCAATATCGACGAAAATTGCGTCGCGCTGCTCGGGGAAGACAGGAGGCGGGTGTATCTCTCGCAGATTCGGCGGGCCCTGTTCGCGCTTGGCGAAAATCTGAAGAGTCAAGCCAGCGTTACGGAAAACGAGCGCTGCGCGGTCGCCGACTACCTCGAGCGCCTGGCAGGGACCTACGAGGCACTGGGGCTGCGTCACTTCTTCTCCGAAGCCGTCGAGTTGAAGATCGACGCGACCGATTCGGGATTCGTTCACTTCAGCACCCTTCTCGCGCTGGCGGCCGATATCGACACTCGCGATGCGAAGCTCGCCTCGTTGCGAAAGGTCGGTGAGATCAAGCGGGCCATGCTCGACGAGATCGTCGAGCACGGTGTCCACCCCCGTCGGCTCCAGGTCGAGTTGATGCAACGCCTCTATCTGGAATCGCTCGGCGCGGAAAAGACGGTCAGGGCGTTTGCCCCCGGCAAGCTCGAGCGCGTGGGCGAATCGAACAACTACTTCTGGTCGTTTTCGACATATGACCGCGCGCTCAATCGACCCTTCGTGTATCTGCTCTACTTCAGCTATGCGGGCGAATCTGTCGATGGAGATGGCCTCCGCGGGGATTCTGATGCGTTTTCGGAAATCCGGTCGGTGGCCGAGAGCGGAGCGTTGGGCCGGATCGGGCTGCTCGGTTTTGCGAACGCTCTCGACTACAAGATCGACCGTGTCAGCCCGAAGATCGTCAAGCGCTTGATCATCGGTCCGTATTGGGCACCGCAGCTGACCAGCACCGAGGGCGAAATCGGAAAGCTTCTCGAATCGTTTGCGGACCGACTCCCGTACGCGATGCGCTGGGAAACCGAGACGCTGCTCTCCGAGCGTGAGACGCAAGTGGGTGCCGGCTGGTTTTCAAAGGGGAAGACACGCCAGGTGTTCTGGATACCCAAAGACCACGAATTGTCCGCTCGCGGCGTGAGCCAGGTAGCTCGCTATCTGCTGGTACCGGACTGGCTCGCCCAGCAAATCCATGCGAACGGAGCATTGCCAGACCATAGATGTATTGCGATCCCCGAGGACGAGGTGGCCTAGTGTCCCGTACCGGAAGCTCGGCGATATTCGCGCGCCGCTTCGAGCCTGTGTCTGCGTTGTCCGCCGTTCGTCTTGGCGGTGTCATCACACACTCGCGCGGCATGCCCCAAGCCCGAATGGGCACGCCAGGCTCTAGCCAAACTTTCGGGAGAGGACACTAGATGCCCTCGAGAAATACCGTCAGCGTGACGCAGCCGGATCTCGGCAGGCACCTCGAACGGGCGACGAGAGAAGTCGAGGGGTTCGCATATAGGGCCCAGACCGCGCGTAGCGAGCCGGAACCGACGGCCCAGCTTGGCGGGCGCCGTATCGCCATGCGACCGCTGCAGCGTCTCGACCCGCCACGACCCGCTGAGACCAGCTTCCGCCTGGCCGACCGCATCCAATCGATCGCGCCCACCGATGCGCTGTTCTCCGATGTGGAGAATCGGGTTCTGCGTGTGATCCGACGCGCCATCCAGGTCTACCTGGCCATCTACGACTACTACGAGGATGCGTCCGGGCTGAGCCGCCTGAAGGCCGACAACCAGCACGGACGGCTCAGTGCATCGGCCGAACCCGAACTCGCGGCCAAAATTGAAACCGGCTCGGCTGCCAGCGCATTCGCGTTGAATTCGTTCATCTTGTCCATGCTCGCAAGAGACACAGAATCGGACGATGCTGCAAACGACCTCACCTCTCCAGAACCTCACCCACTGCACAGCAAGACCCAGACGTTGAGAAGCAGTCTTCAATATTTCTATGCCGCAATCGATTCTCACGCGAGAGATGATGCGTCACTGCTCCGCGCCGTGCGGGGGGCAGCACGCGAGCAGGTCTCGGCTCTGCAGGCGGTCGCGAGCCACCTTCAGTACACCGAATCATTCACCCGGTACGAGTATCGGATTGAAGCGGATGACGTCGTGGTTTCGGGATTCGAGTTCCCCGAAGACCGTGTTGTCGGCCCGATCGAGATCCAGACGCGGCGCCCCGAAGAGGTGGTCGGCAACCATATTGCCAAGCTCGAGGCGAGTCGCATCGCGCAGCGACTGGCGTGCTACGACCTCGAACTCGGCCAGAACCCTTTCGTTGAACTCGGAGGCTTCGTTTTCAGTTTCATCGGTGACGGGAGCCCCGGCACGGGAAAGACCACACTGATTCAGATGGTGGTCTCGCTTTTGACCCAATACTGCGACGTGGCGCAACTGCCGCTGCGCTACGAGAACTTCTCGGTCGACGAGATTTCCGACTATCAGGGGCGCTCTGGACACAACGCAAAGAGATTCTGCCGCAGCATTCTCGACCGCAGGGTCGTGGGCTTCGGCACGGTAGACGACGTCGATCAGGTATGCGGCAACCGCGGCGACCGAAATGCGTCTTCGGGGCAACTCGAAGTCACTGGCGTTTTCATGCAGGAACTAGGTGGTGCCAATACCGTAGTCCGCGGTAACGCATCGTTTGGGCTGTTCTCGAACTACCCTGAGAAGGTCGACGATGCGCTGCGGCAGCGAACGCAGGCGCGCTTCACGGTAGACGGCCCACAAACGCAGGAGGACTTCACGGACCTGCTTCACATCCTGCTCGGGGAGAGCTGGGAGATGCCACTGGGCCACGGCTATGAGCCGCGCGCTACCCAGGAAGTTCGTCGGATGATCGACCAGAAGTACAGCGAACACGACAGACCCAAGTCTGACACTTTGCGCGCCGTATTCGAGAGCGAAGTCGAGAAGCGGGGAGGCAAACGATTCTCCACATGGCGAGATTTCGGCGAGTACCTTCACGCCATCGGAAAGAGCGATCCGCGCTTCACGGGCCGAGCCGTCAAGAATGTTTCCGATGCGGTTCGATCTCGCATGATGGACTTCGACCTGCCCGATGAGTGGCTCGAGAGGCACGCCGCGTTCTTCGGTCGGCCCTACGCCGAACGCCTCGAGATGATTCGCGAGCTGCAAGGCGAAATCACGCCTGAGATCGTCATTCAGGAGATCAACCGGTACGCGGACAGCGAGGCGCGCTATGGCGACGCCGCCGAGCGGCGGGAGTTCGAGCGGCGAGTCTCGGAAATCCGGCTTCACACACGCGCAGCGAAGCACGCATCCGAACGCGAGCCTTGATGGGAATGCCCGGCGCGCCCGAACTACCTCGATCCTTACTCGCCAATCTGATGTGGATCGACGACGATCTGCTTGCGAGTCGCTATCGGTCCGCGCTCGACGAACTCGGGATCCGCTCGGACCTGCGGTCGCGCTTTCACATCGATGCGGCGGGGTACAGCCCCGAAATCGCACAGGAGCTGAAGGAGCCCCACTACCTGCGTAAGGGCGTCCTGCACGCCCACGCGATCATCGTATCGGAGTCGCAGCTCCGCGGAGTGCTGGTTCACCCGAGTCTCGGCTACGCGACAAACGCGTTCCGCGAAGTCACCCAGAACGCGAAACGCGAGATCGCCGCAATCACGCGTCGCGAGCCGATCCTCAGCGAGGTCCGCCAATCTACGACCCACTTTTCGAGTGTCGAGCAGCTCGCGGATCTCTCCAGGTTTGAGATCCATTGCCGGACACCAGGCGGACTCGTTCGAGGGGCGCGCAAACTCGAAACAATGAAAGTCGAATTTCTGGAGAGCTCGCAGCGCTGGCTCGATGACGACTTCATTGTCGAGATGATCGAGTTGGCGGATCGGGTCCGCGAGTTCGGAGCACTTTCGGATCGGTTCGTGTCATCGAGCCACCCGCTCTCCCTGTTCTTCTCGCCGGCATTCGGTGGCACCTACGTGTTGGAGGAAGATGGTGCGAGCGCCAGTCGGGCAATGACCCATGTTCTGACAGTCGAGCCCGCTGTCGAAGTAGGCGACGATTACCGCTCGGCGCGCGGCCGACGTGTTGCGGTCGAAAGGCTAGACGCGGGTTCGGCGGTCGCCGCGCTCGAGCGGCACGGGATCGCCGGGATCGAAACGGGTTCGCTGCGCCGGAGTGACCGGTTGCTTCGGATTCAGCATTGGATTGCGCTCGACGAGCTGCTTTCCCGCGATCCGGATCGGACACTCGTAGGGATGTCGGCGAACGAGGTGATTGCCGAAATGAGGGCAGTACAAGATCCACCCGAGGAGTATCTCGAGCTCGAGGAGGTCGCGCGCAGGGTTTCAGAGGGCAGGGGGCGTTTCGATCCGGTTTCGCTGTCGCCGATCACGAGGCTGAGACTTCTGTCGTGTACGTCGACGCGACCCGACGTGGCGCGCTTCTGCCGGCACCTGCAGGCCTTTGTCGACCCAATCGATCTCGAGGGAAATTGGCACAACGCGAAGGACGTATTCTTCAGCCGCCTGCCGGGCCTGTCGGCTGCGCGTCGGGCGTATTTCGGCGCCTGGGTCGAGGCGGCCTCACCGCGGCGCTAGGGCGAATTTCGCCAGATTGGCGACGCAACAACATCCGAGCTGGCGATTATTCTGGCGCGCCACAGCCTTGTCTCGCGCGGAGGACTCGTCTGCAGCAATTTTCTTCCTGCACCGCAAGCCAAAGATTGCATCGACAATCGAGAACGACGACCTACTTTCTGGTCATGCAGATCGCACTCAAGGTCGTCGCACCGACTCTTCTGGCAATCGTGGTTTTGACTCCGGTCTGGCTGCACTACAGCCAAAAGAGTCACAATCGGCTTCCATTCGATATGGAGCAGGAGTTTCCCGCAGGCCGCAAAGTGGTGACCGGAGAAATATTTGCTGCGACGCTGATCGCTCTGATAGACCGCGAGCTCGCGGGGCCGGTCGGCTGGCGTCCGAACGACTTCGTGCTGTGGGGTCCCGGCCTGTGGGCGGACAATAATTCGAACCGTCAGATCGGGATCATCCAGGCACTTCGCGAGAGTGTCAGGGTCTTGAAGGATCATCTGACCAAGGTGTCCGCTACCGAATACGACCCCGCACTCGTAGACGCCGACACGAAGTTGAGAAACGACGAATTCAAATTCTGGTTTCCGAGTGCCGAGTCGCGCTACGCCTCCGCTTCGGAAGCCCTGACCGGATATGTCGCGGGGCTGAACGCGAACCCGCAGACCTCCAAGCCGATCAATCGTCGCAACGTCGAGCTGATCCGGCTGTTCAGCGCCTGGACCGATCTGCTGGGCGGGGCTCACGCGAAGCTCTACGAACAAGACGTATCCGTGTTTGCGACCGATGATCATTTCTACAAGGCGCAGGGATTTGCGCACGTGATGGCGCACCTGACACGCGCGGTGATGCGCGAATACGCAGACGAACTCGCACAGCGCCAGACCGTGATCGAGCTGCTCGTGCAGATTGAAGCTTCTCTGAGTCAAGCTGCGGTCTTGAAGCCGCTGCTTGTTCTCGACGGCAGGGCGGACGGTTTGGTTGCGAATCACCGTCGCAACCTCGACGTGTACATCGTTGATGCGCGCCAGTTGCTGTACTCCGTCAGGGAGGAACTCGAGAAATGAGTTCGACTTATGGCACGACCCCATTCCGGTACTCATTCCACTACCCATTCCACTACCCATTCCACTACTCATTCCACCCTGAGCGCACCGGCCGCAACACTCTCGAGTCAGGCCGACCTGGCGCTGCCG